>NC_018868.3:0-600000 GCF_000305785.2 Simiduia agarivorans SA1 = DSM 21679
TCTTGATGCGAATGATTCCAGCGGTACTGCAGGCACTGGATACAAAACAACCTATTTAGAAGGTGGCAACCCGGCACGGATCGCAGATACCGATATATCCATCTCGGATGTGGATAATGCGACCTTAACCGGTGCCAGAATCCAGATTACAAACGTGGAAGCGGGTGATTTTCTTTCTATCGGCGCTTTGCCAGGGGGGATTACGGCAAGTGCCTATAACCCGTCCACTGGGGTAATTACTTTATCTGGAACTGCAAGCCTTGCCGCTTACCAAACGGCAATCAGAGCGATTCAATACTCAAATGATGGCTCGGCATCGGGTGCCGATCGAATAGTCAATATTGCAGTCAATGATGGTGTTGATTGGAGTAATACCGCTGTATCTACTATAGCCATGCAGTTGGTGCCAACTATATCGGTTTCTGATGTCTCTGTTCAGGAGCCACAGTCCGGTACGCTGAGTATGACGTTCACCGTGAATGTGGATACAGCACCTACAAGTGCTTTGACATTCACTGTCAAAACCCAGGATGGCTCCGCGACAGGTGGGTCCGATTATCAGAGCATTGCACCAACTACCTATACGATTCCGGCCGGTGCTACGAGTGCGACGATCACGGTTATTGTAAACAGTGATTCAAACCAGTTCGAAGGAGACGAAGCGTTTTACCTTCAGCTGACAGGATTTAATCAAACGGTTAATTTCGCACCTGGCAGCCAGACCATTGCCGGTGGGGTTCAGGCTACCGGTCATATCGGCGCCAATAACGGCGCGCCGGAGGCCAACGATGATGTATTTATCACCGGCGTTGACGAAGCTCTCGTCACCGGTAATGTACTCAGCAATGACGTGTTGGTAGATAATGCCTCCATCACAGGCTTCCAAAGCACGAGCACCAATGGTGGAACAGTCGTTAATAACGGCGACGGTACCTTTACTTACACGCCCGCTTCTGGTTTTACCGGAGCAGACAGCTTTACCTATACCCTGACCGACGCAGATGGTGAAACCTCAACCGCCACGGTCACTGTTGAGGTGGCGGCAACAGTTGTGCAGCCTCCAGAGGTCACTGGCGTTGTGGATGTAGATTATCTGGAGAATGCCGGTGCTCAGGCATTGCTCGGTGGTATACAGATCAGCGATGTGGATAGCAGTACCCTATCCAGTGTGGTGGTGGAAATAGCCGGTTACATCCCTGGTCAGGATCAATTGACCTACTTGACCGCAGGTACCAGTGTTACCGTATCTGCCGTGCAGTCGGGTTCAACCTATACGCTCACTTTTTCCGGTGGTGTGGATATTGCTGAATACCAGACTGTGCTCCGTACGTTGAATTATACCAACACCTCCGATAACCCATCCGCTGCACAGCGCGAAGTAACCGTTACGGCTTACGACAGCGATTACGCCAACCTGGGCGACTCGGAAACCTTTACCCTGACCGTTCAGCCTGTTAACGATGCGCCTGAGGTGACAGATAAAGACCTGTTTGCGGTTGAGGGCAGTCTGCAAGTTCCGATGGCAATTCAGGCGCCAACTGATGCCGATACAGATGTCAGCGAATTGCAGATTGTCGTTCAATCCTTGCCGGCGACCTCCACAGGCACCGTATTTTTAAGTGATGGCGTTACACCTGTAAGCGCAGGTCAGGTGTTGACAATGGCACAACTGACCTCATTGGTGTTCACCGCGGGTGTTGTGGAGGCCAGTGATGCGTTTGTTTATACCGTTTTTGATGGTGAGTTAACTACAACCGGCACCGTGTCAATCAATGTGGGTGCAACCGAGCCTGATTTTGGTACGGTGTATGAAAGTGGCTTGCCCGATGGTAATTCCGTCGAGGGCCAAAGCGCGGAAGTGTCCGGCAATCTGTTTGAAAATGATGGCGCCGGAGCCGGAACGTTAACCAGTATTGAGTTCAACAGCGTCAGTTATACCGCAGTTGGCGGAATTATCACTGTCGATACTCCTCTGGGCGTACTGAGCGTCAATGCGACAACTGGAGATTACACCTATACGTTGGATACAGCTGACTCAACTGGCAACGATGTGGCCGAGCAGTTTGTCTATAACTACAACAACGGTGTTGACCTTTCCGATACGCTCACCATTACCATTGTCGACGATGTGCCAACGGCCAACGATCTGGTGGAAAATATTCCGGAGTCAGAGGAGCAGATTTTTAATCTGATTCTTACGCTGGATGCATCCGGTAGTATGGCATGGGGTGCTATGACTGGATCAACCAATCCGGGCGCCGGTGAGCCAACCCGGATGGCGCTTGCTAAACAAGCGCTTACTGCGTTAGCCAGCGAGTACTTTAATCAGTCAAGCCAGGTGACAATTACGCTGGTGCAGTTCTCTGGCAGTGCAGCGGTCGTTGGTACCTATACCGATTTGGGCAGTTTCAATGCTGGGCTTGCCACCGTGAATGCGGGTGGTGGCACCAATTATGTGGATGCTACTGATGAAATCCGCACTCAATTCCAGGCGGATCTGGCTGCCCAGAATCCGGCGGACAATGTGCAGAATATCTCCTACTTCATTTCTGATGGTGAGCCCAATGCTGGGACCTCGCCCATTGGTAGTGGCTTCATTGAGTACGTAAATGCCAATGGTATTAACTCTTATGCTGTAGGAATAGGTTCAAGTCTGCCAAGTGATTTAGAGGACCTGAATTATATTCATAACATTGATTCATTGGGCAAAGGTGGCGGACATGTGGACGCTGCCTTGCATGTACCCGATCTGAGCTTGCTCGAGTCGGAATTGTTAAGCACCGTGCCAACGGCATTTGGGGGGAATATTACCGTTAATGGTTCTGTCTCCAATGTAGTATTCGGAGCGGATGGCGGTTATGTATCCGAAGTCAGTATGGATATTGGCGGGACGTTATACACTTTTACTTACAGCGGGGTAGGTTCAGTTTCCGCTTCGCCGGCGTTGTCTGGTCTGATCGTTGACGGATCTAAAATTACAATTGGACCTGCTGTTTTAGCTTTTGGACTTGGAACATTTTCATTCGATTTTTCTGACGGTGGTTATACCTTTAGTGCACCGAATGGGTTGGCTGGAAATTCCTTGCAGTTCGATTACACGGTATCAGACAACGATGGAGACGTTCAAAGCGCAAGCGCGACAATCAATATCGTTGATGATAGTCCGGATGCTCGTGATGATTTGGTGATTGCCGTAGAAGGCAATGTGACCGAGGGTAATGTCATTACCGGACTTGGTACTGATGGTGGGCCGGCATTAGGCTCTGATTTTACCCCGTTTGCGGTACAGGGGGGTGGTGTAGACAAGATCGTTGATAATGCCGCGCTGACTCAATTTACCTATAAAGGCCAGACCATAGGTCTTGAATTGACATTGGTTACACAGCCTGAGCCAACGGGTGCTAGCGCCAATGTTGCACTGACGTCAGCGGGAGCCGGTAATGGATCGGTTCATGATTTTCTGATCACTACACCAAGCGGTACGTTGGTTTATACTGCAGCCGGCAATGCTCGCGGCCTTGGTGTTAATAGCGGTGATAGCGACAATCGTTTGAATAACGGAGAGCGGATTGATATCGCATTTGACGAAGTCGCATTACCTTATGGTGTTCAAAACCTGCAAATAGCAATGCGCGACTTTACTGCCGATAACAGTGTGTCAATTACGTTGTTTGGTGAGAATAATAATGTGATTGCTACGCTTGTCCGAAGCGGTTTTTCTGGCGGTAACGGAACGATTGATCTGTCCGCCTACGAGGGCGTGTATTCCGTCTCCGTGACCGGGCAAAGTGGTGGTGATGGCGATGCTTTGCTATTTAATCTTGCCTATGATCCTACGCCAGCTCCGGCCCCTGAGTTGGTCGAGACAGGTGGTAATAACGGCAGCAATCTGAGTTGGACCTTTAGCTACGATTTTGACCTGAGCGGTAACCCGATTTACCAGGCGACGGTTATGGATAGCAATGACGCTTCTGTCTATGTAATGCGTTCTAATGGTTATTTCAGCTATACCAGCAATGCAGCGGCGAATGCGCAGCAATACGATATCGATACGACAAGTGCGGCAAATGTTTCGGCAGGTGACTTTACGCTAACCTCTCCGGCTGGAATAAGTTATGACACGAATGGTGCCATAGTTGCTGGAGGTCCGACCTTCGGAGACGGAGGTCGGATTTCTGAAGGTGAGACGATGTCTGTCAATTTTTCAAGTGTCACTGCGCCGGATGGTGTGCAAAACGTCGTGTTAACTCTTGGCAGCTATGCTCCAGGTGAGGCAGTCTATATTACAGTGGTGGATAAGAACGGTTCGGTTTTGATAAACAACCAATTGTTCGATTCGGCAAATATAGATCTCAGCGGTTATGGTAACGTAGCGCGCGTCGATATCACAGGTGCCCCCACGAACGCAGGCCAAGGTGACTTGGATTCAAATCGTGCAACCCATGTCGGTTTGCTTGCTGTGCAATATGCGATTTCACCTACAGCAGGTGATTTATTGGATCCTGTGCTCGTAGATTATGTTCTTACCGATAAAGACGGTCAGTCTGATAGCGCTCGACTGGCTGTATTTACACCCGATAACAATATTCTCGGTTCCGCAGGCGCAGACAGCATCTCAGGCGGCGCATTGAATGATGCCATTACCGGGCTGGACGGCGACGATATTCTGGCAGGGAATGCCGGCCACGACACTTTGTCTGGTGGTGCCGGGAACGACATTCTGAGTGGTGGGGCCGGTATGGACTACCTGTTGGGTGGTTTGGGCAACGATACCCTGGATGGTGGCGCGGACGATGATTTGCTCAATGGCGGCGCAGGCAACGACTTGCTGGATGGTGGCCTGGGCAATGATATTTTACTGGGTGAGTCAGGCAATGATGCGCTCTATGGCGGGTCTGGCAATGACCGTCTTGAGGGGGGTGCCGGCAATGACATACTTTACGGTGGTTCTGGCAACGACATCCTGTTTGGTGATGATGGCACCGATACGCTATTTGGCAATGCGGGTGATGACATTCTGACCGGTGGTCGTCATATCGACACCTTTGTGTGGAATTCGCCCGATGCTGGTTCAACGGACATTATCACCGACTTCCAGGTAGGTTTTAACGGCGACATTCTGCATTTAGCCGATCTGCTTACTGGCGAGAACGCGGGCAACCTGGAAGAGTACCTCCAGTTTACCGAGTCAGGCGGGGATACCTATATCCATATCGACGTGGATGGCGGTGCAACCTTCGAATCCAGTCAGGTCATTATTCTGCAAGGTGTGGATATTACCGCGGCGGGTACGCTGTCGACCCAGCAGATTCTTGACGACTTGCTGGCGGGCGGAAACCTGACCATTGATACCTGATCAGAACCCGGCTTCGGCCGGGTTTTTTATTTGAATCTTCCTCCCGGCTCGGGAATACTCTGCTCCATCAATCCTTGATGGGGGCAAAGCCATGAAATTTTGGCAGGCGGCTTCGTTTGCGTTGGTGGGGAGTATGATCGCCAGCCTGGTACCGGCGCAGACCACTGAAAAAGCTGAGTATCGGCAGGGCAGTGTTGTGCTCGGCAAAGTCAGTGAGGGTACCCGCGTTTTTCTGGGCGATCGCGAATTGAAGGTGAGTCCGGACGGTCGCTACGTTTTTGGCATCGGGCGCGACGAAAAAAACAATCAACGTCTGCGTCTGTTGGCGCCAGACGGCAGCAATCGACTGCAGGATGTACGTGTACTGGCGCGCGAATACCGAATTCAGCGGGTCAACGGTGTGCCGAGTGAAACCGTTACGCCGCCAGAAGCACAGCTTAAACGAATCCGTGAGGAGGCTGCACAGGCATGGGCTGCGCGCGACGTGAACAGCGACCTGACTGATTTTGCACATGGCTTTATTTGGCCATTGATTGGCCCGGTTACGGGGGTGTATGGCAGCCAGCGCATCTACAATGGTGTACCTAAAAACCCACATTTTGGCGTCGATGTTGCGGCGCCGACGGGTACAGTAGTCGTTGCCCCCGCTGGTGGCATAGTCCGCCTGGCCCATGAGGATATGTTTTTTTCTGGCGGCACCCTGATCCTGGATCATGGGCATGGACTGACCTCCAGCTTCATTCATTTGAGTGCACTGCTCGTCGAAAAGGGTGAACGGGTAGAGCAGGGACAGCCCATTGCCGAAGTGGGGGCCACTGGTCGCGCGACAGGGCCTCATTTGGACTGGCGTATGAACTGGTTCGATGTCCGGGTGGATCCGGCAACCCTGGTTGGACCGATGCCCAAGCAATAAATACTACGAATACCGCAATTTTCCGCCAGAATTCCGCCCAACCGAGACAGCCGAGGTTGGGCGTTGTACTATATGGCCCTTTGCCCGCGAAACAGGCTGAATGAAATGATTGATCAAAAATTGCTCAGCATCCTGGTGTGTCCGGTGAGCAAAGCGCCACTGGAATACCTTAAAGAGCAAAATGAGCTGGTGTGCTGGGCCAGTGGGCTGGCATACCCGATCCGGGATGGCATTCCGGTCATGCTGGAGACGGAGGCTCGCACGATTTCCGACGAGGAAAAAGCTGCGCACGAGGAGGGCAAGTAAATGCAGGGCGATACTATTTTCGGCAAGATTGTCCGCGGCGAAATCCCAACGGATTTTGTCTATCAGGACGACCTGTGTGTATGTATTAAAGATATCAACCCTCAGGCACCCGTGCATCTGTTGGTGATTCCGCGCAAGCCCATTGCCCGCCTGGTTGATGCCAGTCCAGAAGACCAGGCCTTGCTGGGTCATCTGATGCTCAAGGCCGGCGAGATTGCCCGGTCAGCAGGCTGTGGTGATGCATTTAGACTGGTGATCAACAACGGCGAACAAGCGGGTCAGACGGTGTTTCATCTGCACCTGCATATTCTGGGTAATAAGGTCTACACCGAATCCGGTCTGGGAATGTAATCGGACGTAAGTCCCTCAAATAGTTTGGAAGTTGTAAAGATGAAAAGCGCAGAAATCCGCGACGCCTTTCTTAAGTTTTTTGAATCGAAGGGGCACGCCATTGTACCTTCAAGTTCACTCATTCCCGGCAATGATCCAACGTTATTGTTTACCAATGCGGGTATGGTGCAGTTTAAAGATGTTTTTCTGGGGGATGACAAGCGCCCCTACACGCGCGCGGTCAGTTCGCAGCGCTGTGTGCGTGCGGGTGGTAAACACAACGACCTGGAAAACGTTGGCTACACCGCCCGTCACCATACATTTTTTGAAATGTTGGGTAACTTCAGTTTTGGCGACTATTTCAAGCGTGAAACCATTGGGTACGCATGGGAGTTTCTCACTGGTGCCGAGCATCTGGCGATTCCGAAAGAAAAATTGTGGGTCACTGTTTACGACGAGGATCAGGAGGCGTACGACATTTGGCACAAAGAAATCGGTGTGCCGGCCGAACGCATCATCCGTATTGGTGATAACAAGGGCGCCAAGTACGCCTCGGATAACTTCTGGGCGATGGGCGACACAGGGCCCTGCGGTCCCTGCTCTGAAATTTTTTATGATCACGGTCCGGAAGTAGCCGGTGGCCCGCCCGGCAGTCCGGATGAAGATGGTGATCGTTACATCGAAATCTGGAATAACGTATTCATGCAGTTCAACCGCACGCCCGACGGCGTGATGCACCCATTACCGAAACCCAGTGTGGACACCGGGATGGGGTTGGAGCGGATTTCTGCGGTAATGCAACATGTGCATTCCAATTATGAAATTGATCTGTTCCAGAATTTGCTGCAAGCCGCTGCCAAAGCGACCGGCACTACGGATCTGAGCAATCAATCACTGCGGGTTATTGCCGATCATATCCGCTCCTGCGCGTTCCTGGTGGTTGATGGGATTGTGCCTTCCAATGAAGGTCGCGGTTACGTGCTGCGCCGAATCATGCGTCGTGCAATCCGTCACGGCCATAAATTGGGGCAGCAGCAACCCTTCTTTCATACCCTAGTGGCGGCGCTTGCGGATGAAATGGGTGCAGCTTATCCGGAATTGGTAGAGCAGCAAGCGCACATCACCAAGGTTCTGTTAGCCGAAGAAGAACAGTTTGCCAAAACGCTGGATAAGGGCATGGCGGTGCTGGATCAGGCTTTGGCGCAATTGAAGGGTGATACCCTCGACGGCCTGACTGTATTCAGCTTGTACGACACCTACGGATTCCCGGTTGACCTGACGGCGGATATTGCCCGCGAGCGCGGCTTAAAGCTGGACATGGCGGCCTACGAATCGGCGATGCAGGCCCAGCGCGAGCGCGCGCGTGCCGCCGGCAGCTTCAAGGTGGATTACAGCAATAGTCTGAAGCTGGACGGCGCCACTGACTTCACGGGTTACGACGCGTTGGCCGGCGAAGGCAAGGTCGTTGCCATACTTAAAGGGTCCGACACGGTTGCCAGCCTGCAAGCAGGTGAGCAAGGTGCGATTGTCATGGATGTGACGCCCTTTTATGCCGAGTCTGGTGGCCAGGCTGGCGATACAGGTTATTTATCTGCTGCGGGTGCTCGCTTTGAAGTGCAGGATTGCACCAAGCAGGCAGGACATCACATTCATCACGGTATTTTGCAAGATGGTGTAATTAAAGTAGGCGATACGCTTGGCGCTGAGGTGGATGCCAATGTGCGCGGTGATACCGTCCTAAATCACTCAGCGACCCACTTGTTGCATGCGGCCCTGCGCAAATTATTGGGCGAGCATGTTACCCAGAAAGGTTCTCTGGTAACGGCCGAGCGATTGCGCTTCGACTTCTCTCATAACGAAGCCGTCAAGCCGGCGGAGCTTGCCGCCATTGAGCAAATGGTTAATGAGCAGGTGCGCAACAACTCCGAAGTTCATACCGATGTATGCGACATGGAGCAGGCCAAAGCCAAAGGTGCAATGGCATTGTTCGGCGAAAAGTATGGCGATGAAGTGCGGGTATTGAGTATGGGCGACGGCTTTTCAGTTGAGCTGTGTGGCGGTACTCATGTGAAGCGGACAGGCGATATCGGTTTATTCCGCATCGTATCTGAAGCGGGCATCGCATCCGGTGTGCGCCGAATCGAAGCCGTGACTGGAGCCCGTGCACTCGCTTCTGTTGAAGAACAATCTCAAACCCTGGGTAATGTGGCGGCTTTGCTGAAGACCAGCCCGGAACAATTGCAGGATAAAACCGAGCAGTTGGTGGCATCACATAAAGCGTTGGAAAAAGAACTGGCCGGGCTCAAAGCCAAGCTGGCTTCAATGGCCAGCGGTGATCTTGTCAGCCAGGCCCGGGATGTGGCCGGGGTTAAAGTGCTGGCTGTCAAACTGGACGGTGTAGATCCGAAATCGTTGCGCGATAGCGCTGACCAGCTGAAAAATAAGCTGGGTTCAGCCGTTGTGCTGCTGGCGACAGCGGAAGACGGTAAGGTGTCGTTGGTGGCTAGCGTCACCAAAGACCTTACGGCGCGATTAAAAGCCGGCGATCTGATGCGGCACGCGGCCGAGATGGTTGGCGGTAAAGGCGGTGGTCGTCCGGATATGGCGCAGGGTGGCGGTACCGATGTGGGTGCGCTCCCAGGTGCATTGGAATCAGCGTATTCCTGGGTTGAGTCGCAATTATCCTAAGGTTGCGACATTAAAATGCGCAATATAAATATATTGCGCATTTTCTGCTTAACTTTGCTTTAATTTTGTGTTTTAGTTGCGCGTCCCGGCCGCAGCCCCGTGCTGTGGTCATTGATATTTTCATTTTTTCAGAGAAGGGAAGGCTTATTCATGAGCCTGTTGGTACAAAAATATGGCGGTACCTCGGTAGGTACTGTCGAACGAATTGAGGCTGTGGCTGCAAAGGTCGCCAAGTTCCGCGATCAAGGCCACGATATGGTGGTGGTGGTTTCGGCCATGAGTGGTGAAACCAACCGATTAATTGACCTGGCAAAAAGCATTCAGGAAACACCAGATCCCAGAGAGCTGGATGTACTGGTATCCACTGGCGAGCAGGTCACCATCGCGCTTTTGTGTATGGCGTTAAAGAAGCGCGGCTATGATGCCTGTTCTTATACTGGCTCGCAGGTGCGCATCGTCACCGATAACTCCTTTAACAAAGCGCGCATCCAGCAAATTGATGACGCCAATATCCGGGCCGATCTCAAGGCCGGTCGCGTAGTCGTTGTTGCGGGTTTTCAAGGTGTGGATGAGCAAGGCAATATCACTACACTTGGCCGCGGTGGCTCTGATACCACAGGCGTTGCATTGGCTGCTGCGCTTAAAGCTGACGAATGCCAGATTTATACCGACGTGGACGGTGTTTACACGACCGATCCGCGAGTCGTGCCCAGTGCCCGCCGCCTGGAGCGCATTACTTTTGAAGAAATGTTGGAAATGGCAAGCCTTGGTTCCAAGGTTCTGCAAATCCGCTCCGTAGAATTTGCCGGTAAATACAATGTCCCGCTGCGCGTATTGCACAGTTTTCAGGATGGTCCCGGCACACTGATTACCCTCGATGAGGAATTGAATACCATGGAACAGCCTATCGTTTCAGGCATAGCCTTTAACCGTGACGAAGCCAAAGTGACTTTGGCAGGTGTACCCGATTTGCCGGGTGTAGCGTCGCGTATTCTTGCACCAGTGGGTGAAGCCAATATTGAAGTTGACGTTATTGTGCAGAACGTTTCTTCCGACAATACAACGGATCTCACGTTTACTGTTCACAAGAACGATATGAATAAAGCCCGCTCCGTTCTGGAAGCGGTTGCGGCAGAAATCGGTGCGCGTGAAGTAAAATGCGACGACAAGGTTGCCAAGGTGTCGTTGGTTGGCGTGGGGATGCGGTCTCATGCGGGCGTGGCAGCCACCATGTTTAAAGCGCTGGCAGAAGACAATATCAATATCCAGATGATCACCACCTCAGAAATCAAGATCTCTGTGATTATTGATGAAAAATATCTGGAGCTGGCGGTGCGGGGACTGCACACGGCGTTCGGTATGGACAAAGACCCTGTTGAGCAACAGTAACGGAACTTTTGCGCACAGCGGGCGTCTTATCAACAGGGTTTAAGGGTGTAACCAACTAGTACTGTTAAATTTCCAATTCTGGGCTTTAATAATAGGGTAGGGAATGTACTGGAACGTTGGTTTTGTTATAAAAAGCACCGAACGGCCAGTTTTTGGGTTATGATAACCCGCGACTGGCGGGACCTTCGGTGGTACCCTAGTACAACAGGATGATTTAAGGAGAATCGTGATGTTGATTTTAACCCGTCGCATTGGTGAGACGCTGATGGTGGGCGATGAAGTAACCGTGACCGTACTCGGGGTTAAAGGTAACCAGGTACGGATCGGTGTAAACGCACCTAAAGAGGTGGCCGTTCACCGGGAAGAGATTTATCAGCGTATCCAACGGGAAAAGCAGGAAAGCAACGACTGATTTTCACGCTTCGGAATACAGCAAAAACAGCGGCATTGGCCGCTGTTTTTGTTTCTGACGCATGGTTTTAATGATGTTGAACGTTTTCTGAACAGATTGAGACTAATCCAGAAAAATTCACATAACTCTTTGATTTTATAACGGATGTGGTATTATGCCGCACCTGTTGGAGAGGTGGCCGAGTGGCCGAAGGCGCGCCCCTGCTAAGGGCGTATACCCTAATCCGGTATCGGGGGTTCGACAAGGCGGCGACTAGCCGCCGCTGGACGCCGTAGCAAAGCGAAGGCGCCCCGAAGGGGTGAGGCGCACAGCGGCGAATCAATCCCTTGGCACGGTACCTCCCACAAAACCCTCGCCTGAAAAGGCGGGGGTTTTTTGTATGTCAGAAGCACCAAAGGGCCAGACCCCTTGGTGAGTTGGTGTGAGGCCATTTTCTCCTTCCAAAGTTGGGTTATCATGCCCGTCACTCGTCCTAAAACAAACGAATAATCGGGATAGAAGCATGGTAAAGGTTAAAGCTGCCCTCGGTAACGTGGGTGTTCAGGTGGTTATCGCCATGGTGTTGGGCACATTGGTGGGTGCCATGATGGGGCCGTCTGCCGCGGTATTTGCACCGCTGGGTGACCTGTTTATTAATCTGATCAAAATGCTGGTGGTGCCGCTCATTGCCATCGCCATCATTGCAGGTGCGGCCAATTTGGGTGGTTCCTCGGCTGCCGGTAAGTTGGGTGCGGCGACCTTTGCATTCTTTCTTGGGACGTCGGCGTTGGCGGTTGCTTTGGCATTGGTGGCCGGTGAATTGTTCCAGCCCGGACACGGTGTGGATTTGTCCTCTGCACGTCACCTGTTCTCCAATGAATATGCGGATAAAGGTGGGGTTCCAGGTGCCGTTGAAACGGTACTGGGTATGATTCCCACCAATATTTTTCAATCCCTGAATGACGCCAATATCCTGCAAATCATGGTGTTTTGTCTGTTTTTGGGTATCGCTTTATCGCGACAGCCGGATGCACAGCGCCAGCCTCTGATGCAGGGTATGGACACTATTGTGAATGCCTTTATCTGGATGATTAACGTCGTTATGTGGTTGGCGCCCCTCGGCGTATTTGGCCTGATGGCAGACGCCGTCGGCACCTTTGGGTTTGCCATGCTGAATCTGGTGATGAATTTATTCCTGGTTTACGTGTTTGCCATTTTGGTGTTCGGTTTTGTGGTGTATCCATTACTGGTGAAGCTGTTTTCCAGTCAGTCTGCGCTCGAATTTTTATCCAAAATGAAGAAGCCACAGGCTGTCGCACTTTCAACATCTTCAAGCATGGCCACACTGCCGGTAACCATGGAGGTTGTCGAAGAAGAATTGGGTGTGTCCAAGCCAACGGCCGCATTTGTATTGCCGTTGGGCGCGACCATCAATATGAGCGGTAACGCGATTTACTATGGCCTGGTGGCGGTCTTTTTTGCTCAGGTGTTCAATGTGGACCTGGGTTTACCCGCCTACCTGGCAATCATTTTTACGTCTACGCTTGGCGCGATTGGTCAGGCCGGTGTGCCAGGGCCTTCATTTCTCGTGGTGGCGGTATTACTGGCAGCGGGTATTCCCATTGAAGGTCTTCCGTTATTGTTCGCGCTGGATCGGATATTCGACATGATACGAACGGCGTTGAATATCACGGGTGATGCTGCATGCGCCGTGATTGTAGATCGGTTGGCCAAGCCGACAGAGTAGACGGTTGGGGTAGGGATGCAGAAAAAAGCCGGCGTTAAGCGCCGGCTTTTTTCTGGACGATGGCGCCTTTGTTGACACCTTCATAGGCCTGCACCCGGATACTGTCGCCCGGGTTCTGCTCGGCAAGCGAGCTGGCAATGTGTTCGGCCAGGCATTCTACGGTGGTGTCTGAATCCACCAGGTAGCAATGCTTTGCGGGCATGGACAGAAAAAAATCACCTTGCTGTGCCTGGTAGCGGAAATCGATCAGCGGGTCCGGTTGGCCGATTATGTCGTCACGCGTGCCGATATAAATATCCTTCCATAGATCCGCCCAGTACTGCTCGAGACCGCTGTCCTTGACCCCGTTACGCCAGATCTGAATACGTGAACGGTGGCCGTGGGCAATACGTTGGCAGTTGCCATCATGCTTCTTCAGGCCATGGGAATAGTGGTAGAAGGCGCCGCTGATAGCTTCCTCTTCAAACGCCATAGTTAACCTGGCGACCCCATCACCAAACGCGTGCCGCAATTGTTGTTCGCACCAGTGTGCAACCGTGGAGGGTGTTATCTGATCAGCGTCAATCAGCGCGATGGCGGACTTGGGTGAGCGGCAACGCAACTGGGTATCACCAAAGCGCCACTCCAGTTTGATCTGACCATCCTGTTCCGCCCAGGTCAGGTTCGGAGAGCGGGTGGGAACCAGCAGGCAATGATCAATCCGGTCGTCGAGAAAAGTGCGAACCTGCTTTTTGACGCGGCCGAAATCACACACCATGCTCTGGTCGTCCAACTGACCCTCCAGCTGGATACTGGCCAGCCAGGTCTCGCCCAACAGCCCGCGCTCAGGGTGCAGGTAGCTGAAGTCGGCATTGGTGAGTTGGTCAACAAATAACAGCATGAGTGTCTCCAGTAAGGTCGGGCATGATACCGCTCTGGCGGTCCGGTCGCCAGTTTTCAAGTGCAACCTCTGGTGCCAAACTGACGCAGGCCCCTGACCGGGTAATGCCTTATTAACAGCCTGCTAAACTGATGTGGGTAAGTATAGAGCTTCAGAGGATGCGCTGGGTGCGGTCACTTTCTGCCGTACACCAGGCCAACCGCTGGTTGGGAGGATCATTGCAAAAATTTTTTCAGTGGGCGGTTTATGGCGCGCTAGATCCGGGCCTGCTTGACGAAGTGCAGGCCAGGCAACAACGCCTGTTGCGCTATACCCAATGGCTACTCATCAGTTTGATCCTGATTTTCTGGGTTATGGCCTGGGTTCAGTGGGTGCCGGTCCGTCTTGTGGGGCTGTCGATTGCGCTCGGGTTGTCGCTTTGGGGGCTGCTGGCGGTGAATTGGCACCGGGTCGCGCCTCACCTGAGTATGGCGGCTGTCGGCGTCGCCATTGTTATTGGCTGTTACTCCAATGGTGGCTTGGGCAGTGTCGCTTCCGCCTGGCTCTTATATCTCCCCTTGATTGCCGGCGTGATGGGAGGGATGGCTTTAGCCAAGGTTTGGATTGGCGTCGATATTGCGATTATGTTGACCCTGTGGGGGTTGTCCGCCTCGGGTTTTGTCTTTCCCGACCTCACACCCGAGTATTTCAAGCAAAGGCAGGACACGTTACAGCAGTTTGTTCAGCTTGTTGGTGTGGTGTTGGCGTTGGCCGGATTGATTGGGCAAGTGGAAGCGTCGGAACAGGCCATGAAGGCAACGATCCGTTCCCTCAAAGAAGAAATGCGGGCCCGGGTCATTGCAGAACAAACCGCTGGCGCAGCACTGGCGCGCCAGCAGGCGTTTTTTACGTCCATGAGTCATGAACTCCGCACCCCCCTGAACGCCATCATCGGTTTCGCCCGCATGTTGATGCAGCGAAAAGAGGGAGCTGCATTCAGCGCCCGGGATCTGGATTCTGTTGCCCGGATAAAAACCAACGGTATGGATTTACTGGCGTTGGTGAATCAATTGTTAGCACTTCGCAAAAGCGGTGATAGTGAGGGGCTGCTTCATCGGGAAACGGTTGACCTCGGTACGCTATTGGCGCAGGTGTGTGGTGATCTCCGTTCTTTGGTGCGCAAGGGGGTGGCTTTACAGGTGAAAACAGCTGCACCCGTTACTCTGGAAACTGACACAGGCTTATTGCACCGGATTCTGGTTAATCTGGTGGGAAATGCGCTGAAATTTACCGGGCAGGGCAGCGTGACGGTCGGGTTGGAAGCGCGGGAGAATTACGTCGTCATCAGTGTGACCGATACCGGCCCGGGTATTGCTGAAGAGGATGTGGCGGTGCTGTTTGAGCCTTTTACCCGCGGTGTAGGGCGCGAGGAAACAGAAGGCAGCGGTTTAGGGCTGGCATTGTCGCAACAGTGGGCAGGGATGTTGGGGGGCACCATTACCGTCGAATCAACCTACGGCAGTGGCAGTCGTTTTTGTCTGGAGCTTCCCTTGCAATAGTGATCAAGGTGACAGGCAAAAAAAGGGCAGCCGGTGTGGCTGCCCTTGGCGTCGTTGTCACAGCATCAGAACTGGAACACAACCTTTACGCTTGAATCCACATCGGCGGTGTCGATGTAGCCAATCAGTGAAGGGTTTTGTGCAATCAGCTTTTTCACATCGGCGCTGGAACCCACTTCCTTCGGAGGTGTGCCTTTACCTGTGAATAGCAGCTGTGCCCAGTAGGCTTTGATCTGCTGATCGTTCTTTTTCAGTACCGTGGATACGAAGGCGCTGCGATTAGCGGAGCCATCGGCCTGGTCCACCGGGATGGCGTCGGAGCCGTCGGGGAAGGCCTTTTTCTTACCCAGGAAAATGCGCGAAATGTCGTCTTCGCTCATGCTGTTGGTGTTGCCGGGGTGAACCACCACGGCAACGCCGGACCATGCTGCACAGCTCATCAGAACAGCAGCAATTGCCAGCAGGCGGGAGGCGAGTTTCTTAGAGAATAACGCTTTCATGAAATTCCTCCCTTAAAACACTGAGTCGATAGAGAAGCGCAGGACACCAGCGTCGCCGTCTACACCCACATTTCCGTCAGAATCAAACATACGCTGTGAGTAGTCGATTTTGAAAGAGGCTGATGGGTGGAAGTTGTAACGCATACCTACGGTCCAGGTTTGGTTTTCACCTTCGGCTGAGCTTGCCACTGCTTCAACGCCGCCAATCAAGAATGGCAGTGCAGGGTTTGCGCAGCGCGGATCGGTTGGTGTTGCCGCACAGGTAGTGGTGATTTCTGATGCTAAACCATCCTTGCGGGTATCTTCCTGAACCTCGTAGGTGATGTGGAACATCAGATCATTAAAGGTTTTGCCCAAAGTCAGGTAGGCAGAATCCTGATCAGCGATGAAGGAGTCATCTACTTTGATCTGGGTAATTTCACCTGCAAATAACCAGCTGCCATTGTCTGCCTTGAAGCCCAGGCCAACGAAAGAGCCTTTGTCATCCTCTACGGAAAAGCCCGCTTCGGTGTCGGCCCAGCCGGACGCCACCAGGTTGCCTGCAAGACCGGCTAAAGTGCCATTGGTAATGCTGGTGTCAGCCTGGAAATAAGCTGCTCGCAAGGTCAGCCAATCGTTGTTGACGGTCCAGGCACCACCCCACAAGTTGCGCAAGTCAGCCTGTGATGCCTCACCCGAAATAGTGAGGTCGTTAGCAGTACGGCCCAAAACCAGCTGCAAACCAGAGTCCCAGCTGCCCAAGGCCCCGTTGAACTGAAGGTTGGCACCTTCCATCGTCGAGAAGAAGAGGTCATACACAGACTCTGGTGGACGAATCCACGGGTAGGCATAACCTACATCGAGAAAGTCTGAGTACTGGTAGAAGGGAATACGCAGTTTGCCCACGTTGATGCGCGACGCGTCACCAAAGTCGTAGGACACGAAGGCCCATTCCATTTCTACGTTGAAGTCGTCTGCACCCCGGGCAATGGCCTGCGCTGTAACGGAGAGCCCGTTACCCAGGTTGCTGGACGCTTGCAGAGCCAGCTTGGATTCGGGCCGGAAGTTAAAGTCGTCGTCGTATCCATAAAGACGCAACTCTTGACCGTCATCGCGTGTGGCTTCGCTGGTGCTGATGCCGCCGGTGATGGAGGCAAAACCATTCCAACGAATATCCGCGGCGTTGACGTTAACCGCCAGGGCCGATGCCATGCTAGCAACAGCTGTTGCGAGTAAGGCTTTTTTCATAATCACTCTCTCTCGGTTGATGTTGTAAACAGGGTAGATGACAAACGCAAAATTTGCGTAATAAAAAGCGGCTTTTTATAGGTATTTAGTAGGCCTGGAGTGGCCCTTTATTGTGTGCTGACCAGAAGGACGTTGACGGTCAGTTAAGATTTGGTCGCCGATACTATTTAACCGTGACCCATGCGTCAAATTAATGCGTACTTTTTCTGTGACCTGCTGGTCATATTAGAGAAGCGTCACAAATTGCGTATAATGCGCGCCAGTCGGCCGCTGAAGGCCAATAATTGTCTGATTTTGTTCCGGAAATTACCCATGACCATCCGCACGCGCATTGCCCCGTCGCCCACTGGTGACCCCCATGTGGGCACGGCCTACATCGCCTTGTTCAACTACTGTTTCGCCAAGAGTCAGGGCGGCCAGTTCCTGTTGCGTATTGAAGACACGGATCAGGTGCGCAGTACCCGGGAATCCGAGCAGGCCATCCTCGACAGCCTGCGCTGGCTGGGGCTGGATTGGGACGAGGGTCCGGACGTGGGCGGGCCGCACGGGCCCTACCGGCAGTCTGATCGCAGCGAAATCTACCAGACGTACTGCGACGAGCTGCTTGCCAAAGGGCATGCGTTCAAATGCTACCGCACACCCGAAGAACTGGATGCCCTGCGCGACGCGCGCCGGGAGCAGGGCGGCTTTGCCGCACTCAAACCCTCAGAGTTGGCGTTGCCGGCAGATGAGGTGGCCAAACGTGAAGCCGCAGGCATGCCCTATGTGATCCGCATGGTGGTGCCCGAGGGCGAAGGCCCTTGCCCCATCGAGGATATGCTGCGTGGCACCATCGAGCTGGATTGGGGCCAGGTTGACGCCCAGGTGCTGCTCAAGTCCGACGGTTTGCCCACCTATCATCTGGCAAACGTGGTGGATGATCACCTGATGGGTATCACCCATGTGTTGCGCGGTGAGGAGTGGATTAACTCGGCACCCAAACATAAGTTGCTGTACGAGTATTTCGGGTGGGACATGCCGGTGCTGTGTCACCTGCCGCTGCTGCGCAACCCCGATAAATCCAAGCTCAGCAAGCGCAAAAACCCCACGTCTATCCTCTACTACAAGGATATGGGCTATTTGCCCGAAGGCCTGCTGAATTATCTGGGCCGTATGGGCTGGTCGATGCCAGATGAAAGCGAAAAGTTCACCCTTGAGCAGATGATCGCCAACTTCGACATCATGCGGGTATCTTTGGGTGGCCCCATCTTCGACGTGGAAAAACTCGATTGGCTCAATGGCCTGTGGATCCGGGAGAACCTGTCTGAGGAGCAGCTGGCCGAGCGCCTGCACCACTGGGCCTTCAATAAAGAGCGCCTGATGCAGCTGTTGCCCTTCGCGCAGACCCGCATGAACAAACTGTCTGACTTTGCCCCGTTGATGGCGTTCATGGCCGCCGGCCAATTGCCCATCTCCCAGGCCAGCTTTGCCGACCTGAAAATGGAGGAGGACCAGCTTAAAGCCGTATTGCAGTTTGCTCTCTGGCGCCTGGAAGCCCTGCGGACCTGGGAGCGGGATGCCATTTTCAATGAGCTGAAGACCCTGGCCGGCCAGATGGACATCAAGGTAAAAGATTTCCTGGCCCCGCTGTTCATTGCCATAGCCGGTACCACGGCTTCATTCTCGGTCATGGACTCCATGACCCTGCTGGGCCCGGACATGTCCCGTGCCCGCATCCGCCACGCGCTCAACAGCGTGTTTGGTGAAATCGGTAAAAAGCAGGCCAAAAAGCTGGAAAAAGCCTACGAATTGCTCGGAAACTGACCACCCAGCGGCCCCCCAGTGGGGCCGCTGCAGGTTACATAAGTTTTTGATTTATAAAAGCTTGACACTCCCCAGACCGGTGATAGAATGCGCACCACTTCTGAGGCAGACACCCAAGCACACTGCCCAGACCCAAGTTTTGGGGCTATAGCTCAGCTGGGAGAGCGCAACACTGGCAGTGTTGAGGTCAGCGGTTCGATCCCGCTTAGCTCCACCAAATAAAAAACGGTTTTTTATTTGGTGGAACTAAGCGGGATGGAGTTAAGCCCCCGGTTGATGTGCATGGATGCACTAATGCCGCGAGGGCAACGGCGACCTTCAGCCGTTGGGCCGTAGGTCCGAGCACAGGGATGTGCGGGTCATTTGAACGTAGCGGCGCAAAGCGACCGAAGGGGTGAGACCGGAGGCCGACAAAAGGCCGGGAGCCTTTTGATCCGCACTGGCGCCCGAAGGGCAGGGCACAGGGATGTGCCCTGGATAATCATTCCGCGCTACCGTCTTCACCTAAGAATTAATTCTTTCGTGAACTGGCCGGACTCCGACTTCTGAGATTAAAGTCCACATTAAGTCCAAATCAGTAAATTCATAACGGCAATCATCTGCTACTGAGGAATCTCCTGTTCCCAGGCTGAATCAAAGCCGTTGTTTCCGCAATGAATGTGAAGCGCCGAATAGGTTTGCTCAAGCAGGTACTCAACGTCTTGATCCAAGGTCGCGTCTACAATGGCCCAATAAAGCCGCGCAAGATGGGTGGCATCGTCGGGCGATTGAACGCCAGTTTCCAGCAGTTGCAGTGCGCGTGTATCACCGAGATTTTGGGCTTGCTCTGCAACAAATTGTCGCGCCCGCTCATTTCGAAATTCGATCATAAGGCCTCCTGAGCGTCCTTGATGACGGCCATTCTATCTGCAATCCATTCAAGTTTTGAGCGAAGTTCTGCTACGTGCATCTTTTGGGTCACGGCCAGCAAATAATGTTGTTTCTTTCTGTCCGTAGGATCTGGAACGAATTTAAGTCCTTCGGGAATGTCCGCAACCTCAAGAATCCAATATACAGATACTGGTTTGCCGGGGTTTCGCTTGGCTTTCATCCGCTGAATACCTTTGAGGTGCTGCCAGTGGGCTGAAAAGGAAAGGCCGTGCGCTATAGAGGGTTGCACCCAGTTACCGCAACTGGAAAAAATGTAGTCATCGCGTTGTATGCCATTTAACACCTCGCGATGGGTGCTGCCTGGGTTTAAATGAAGGGTAGGGTGCTCTCCGTCGACGATGGGTCGTGCGAACCATTGGCTGAGTCGTTTTAATGCGTCTCTTAAGTCCTCAAGTGATTTAAACTGCTCCATCCATAAGCCTCCTGTTTTGAGGAGGGTATGCTAGAAGCAGCTACAGTTAAACTAAAGCAAAATCAGGGGTACATACGTGCCACAATTCATCCTGTGAGTGCTATAACGCTAGCTTTGCAGTCGGGCGCCAAGTGGGTGTTGCGCAAGGTGCTGTTTAGATTCGCGTGGCCGAAGGCCCGAGCACAGGGAAGTGTGAGTCCATCCCGCGTCCCGATCCAGAAGCAAACCTTTACCCTGGCCTGATAACGCGGAGTTAATCAACTGTCTGCCGAGCCTCTCTCGCACATTCATTCGCGCAGCATTCGTCCTGTAAAAAATCAATGAGTTCATCCAAAGCCGGATACTGTGGTACGCAATACAGGGTCCGGCCTTCGCGCCGTTGAACCACTAATCCCACTGTTACCAAGCGGGTCAGGTGGTGTGACAGGGTTGAGCCGGGCACGTTGAGGGCAGTTTGTATGTCGCCAACCGGTAGGCCTTGATGACCGCCCTTGACCAGCAGGCGGAATATTTCCAATCGGGTGGCGTGGCCAAGTTCTGCCAATCGTTTGGCGGCGAGTTCGAGTTGCATGGACGTTTCCTGCGGGTAGGCGCTTATTTAATATTTCCATATTACTAGAAATTTATTGACGGCGGGGCGTTTTCTGCTCATCATATTTCCATAATACTGGAAATATAGATTTTATTTTATGAACCCTGAACTTTTGGCAATGCTGTCTGAAGCCGCAACCCTGTTTGTATGGCTAGGTCTTGAGCTCACACTGCTGTTTTTAGTGATCAGTTTTTTGGTGGGCGTGCTTCAGGAGTGGATTCCTGCCAAGCGGGTGCAAGCCACACTGGGGGCTAGTGGCGGGCGTGGCTATTTTTGGGCTGCGATGCTTGGTGGGCTGACCCCGTTTTGCAGTTGTTCGACCATCCCGATGTTGGCTGGCCTGTTGAAGGCGCGCGCCAGTTTCGGGCCGGTCATCACGTTCTTGCTCACCTCGCCGCTGCTCAACCCGATTGTTCTGGGGCTGTTTCTGGTAACGTTTGGCCTTGAGGTGACGCTTTTCTATGCGACCTTTGCGTTAAGTGTTGCCATCGCCATGGGTTACCTTTTGGCTTCACTTGGGTTTGATCGGTATATCCGCCCCGGGGTATTTGGGCGCTCACCTTCCTGTGCTGAACCCGCAGTCGTCAATGGAAACGCAGACTCAACGGGTTGCTGTAGCCAGGTTCAGCCGTCGGGTGTAAGCATCGATGCAGGCGGTTGTTGTGTTGTTGCGCCCGTTGTGGTGGCGCCACTGGCGGGCCGTTGGTTGCGTATCTGGCAGGAATCGTGGAGCCAGTTTACCCGCCTGATGCCCTACCTGTTTGTGGGCGTTGCATTGGGCGCGTTCACCTACGGTTTTCTGCCAACGGAGCTGATTGCCCGCTATGCCGGGGCAGATAATCCGCTCGCGATACCCGTCGCCGCTGTAGTGGGCGTGCCTTTGTATATCCGGGCGGCTACTGTGATTCCACTGTCTGCCGCGCTGGTGGCAAAAGGTATGAGCATGGGAGCGGTGATGGCATTGATCATCGGGAGTGCTGGCGCGAGTCTTACCGAGGTGGTATTGCTCAGGTCTTTATTCCGTTGGCAAATGATCGCAGTCTTTGTCGCGGTGATTTTCGGCATGGCCGTAGTGGCGGGCTATGGCTATCAACTGGTTTTTTAAGCACGAAATACCAAAGGACCGTTAACCGTTTTTACTAGGGCCTGTTCACACTATTTTGGTTGCCGCTGTTGCGGCTAAAAAAGCGCCAATTTAGGCGCGAGGAGTGCAGTTTGGTTACTCCAAATTAGCGACGAGCAACGACGAGTGGCGTTTTTTTAGCCGCAACCCGAAGGGCTGGACCCATTTTTGCGCCCAGCATCGTTGTTGGTCGCTTATGTAGCTCGCTACACGGCGCTCCCGCCGTCTTGCTGGACACAAAAATGGGTTCCAGCAGCGACAATCAAAATAGTGTGAACAGGCCCTAGTTCACCTCGCAACCGGACTCAACCACCCTGCCAGATTCAACAACACTGGTTATAACGTGGATGTCGTCCGGATGAAGGTGGTAAAAACGGGCCAGAGCCCGTGCAAGGCCGAGTTGTATTGCAGAGACCTGAGTATCTGACCAAACGGAGGGCAGCCAGAGATTGGCCATAACTTTGTAAGTTTTGCCCCATTGTTGGTTTCGTGTAATCAGGTTGACGGTAATGTGTTCCGGATCAATACCCGCCTCCCGCGCCCACAGTTCCACAAGGTTTTCGTTTGAAGGCTGACAATCGGGTGATATCACGCAGTTAACGATGGGCATAGTTTTAATCCAAAAAAAATTCCAATCCAAAAAAGCTCCAATCCAACATAATTCCAATCCAAAAAATGCCTGATCAAACCCTGCACAGGGCAGGGCGCTGAGCGATTGCCGTTTTTCTTGGACTGCTAGACCAATGCCAGCACTGTACGCAATTGTCGCGCTGCATCCGTTTCTTTTCCATCATTGTCCACTAACGGAAAGCCCGCGTTGATACGAAAGCAATCCCGATAAAACCCGCGGCTGCTGAACAGCTCGCCTGGCCGCAGGTCTATGTGCTGCGCATACGCACGTTCTGCCAGCAATTGGCTATCCAATCCCGGCACTTGCACCCAGAGTACGCAGCCGCCAGTGGGATCGCTGATGCGGGCCTGGGGCAGGTGCTGGCTGATCACCTGCCGGTATTGACGAAGCTGGCTGGCGAGTGTGGGTTTCAGGCGATTGAGATGACGCGAGTAGTCGCCGGTGTTGATCAGGTCAGCTAAGGCCAACTGGGCGTGCAGGTTCACGCCGTAGTGCTGATGGCTTTGCCGTTCGCGCCATTGCGGAGCAAAGCGGCCGGGCCAGCACCAGCCCAACCGGAGGCTGGCGCCCAGGCTTTTGGACACGCTACCGCACCAGAGTATCCAGCCGTCGCGGTCGAAGTGTTTGGCGGGAATGGCGGCGTCTGGCCGGGTGTCCAGCTCCAGGTAAATATCGTCTTCGATCATGGGAATCTGGTAGCGCGCGGCCATGGTAGCTAATTGCTGCTTCTGGTTAACCGACAGACAGATCCCCTGCGGATTCAGGTGGCTGCTGGAGAGCAGGCAGGCCTGCACGTCTCCGGCGGCCAGGTGCTGTTCAAGTTGTATCAGGTCCACGCCTTCCCGGGTGCCGGGAATTTCCAGCACCTGCCGATCCAGGCTCGCGAGCAGTTCCAGCAGGCCATTAAAACAGGGCGAGCTGATGGCCACGGTATCGCCAGGTCGGGTACAGACTTCCAGTGCCTGGCGTACGGCATCCAGACAACCATGGGTGATGTGCAGGTCATCGGCCTCGGGGTAGAGCTGGTAGTGTCGCAGGTGTTGGGCCAGGGCCTCCCGCAATGCGGCGGCGCCCGCGCGCGGCGGGTAGTCATGCAAGCCGTTACCCAATCGTTGGAGGGCGCGCTTCATGGCGCGCTGCAAAGCCTGTGTGGGCAACAGTTCTGGTGCCAGTCTCGAAATCCCCAAAGGCCCCAAGGGCAGGCCCGGGATTTCCACCGCCCGGTTGGCTTTTACTGCCACGGCAGTAAAGGGCAGGGGGGCGGGCGGATTGCTGGTCTGAGGCGCGCCTTTCACATAGAAGCCGGATTGCGGTACCGCCTGAATCCATCCGCCGGCTTCCAGCCATTGGTAGCAGTTCACCGCCGTGGTCATGCTCACCTGGTGCTGTTGGGCGAGGCTGCGCAGGGCTGGCAGTTTGTCGCCGGCTGTGAGCTGACCCTGCTGAATCTGGCGTTGAAGATTGTTGGCGAGCCGTTTGTATTGCATAGCCTTCTCCTTCGAAGCGCATTAATTGTACTCTAAAAATATTCAATATTTGAATCTGTATCTTTTTTGCCGTCAGGTCACAATCACCTCACCTATCTGGAGGTGTGTATGTCGAATCGGGACTTATTGATTGTTGTGGCGTTAATGGCGCTGTGGGGGCTTAACTTTTCTGCCATCCAATTGGGGGTGGACCAGATTAATCCGTTGCTGCTGACGGCGGCGCGGTTTTTCTGTGCCGTTATTCCCGCCATTCTGTTTGTGCCGCGCCCCGCGGTGGCCTGGCGTTATCTGGTGGCCTATGGCCTGAGTTTCGGTGTGGGCATCTGGGGCATGATGACGCTGGCGATGGATATGGGATTATCCCCGGGCATGGCAGGCCTGCTATTGCAGCTCAATATTGTTTCGGGTCTGGCGCTGGGATGGTGGCTGTTCGGAGAGGTGATAACAGCGCAAAAAATCGCCGGTGCCGGGCTGGCGCTGGCCGGTTTGCTGCTGACGCTGTTGCTGACCGACGGCTCCGTCAGTTGGGCAGGCCTGGGGCTCGCCATGATTGCCGCCCAGTGTTGGAGCCTGATGGGGGTAACGGTTAAAAAGGCCAATACCGACAAGGTATTTGCGTTTGGCGTCTGGGGCATGGCATTCGCGCCTTTGCCGCTGGTGCTGCTGGCCTGGGGCTGGTTTGGCGCCGAGGTGTTTTATCAATTGCCAGACAGGTTTAACGGGCGCGCGCTGTTTTCCATTTTGTTTCAGGCCTGGCCCACCACCTTATTGGGATATTGGCTGTGGAACAGACTCAACCGTCGTTACCCCATGTCGCTGGTGGCGCCGTTTACCTTGCTGGTGCCACTGTTTGGCTTTCTGGGCAGCGTGGTGTTTTACGGTGAGCAACTGGGCCCGGTAAAAATTGCGGCCTGCGTGTTGATTCTTACCGGCCTGGCCATCGGGCAGGGTTGGGTGAAGCTGCCGGTCGGGCGCCGGCAGCCCGTGTAAAACCCATCAGTGGTGTGGTGCGGCGCGACGGATAATCGCACCACAATCCACGCTGGCGGGCAGGGAACCATACAGGCCGAGTTCGGGTGCGACCAAACGGCTTTGAATAAACGCATCGGCTAACGGCGATTGCATGTGCATGAGTGCGGCGGCGCTGCTGCCCAATGCAAGCTTCTGCATCAAAAGCCGGCCGTGTGTCAGTAGTTCCCGTTCACTGCTCTGGAATTGTTTGTGCAGCTGGTTTTGCAGCGCGGTGAGTGCCGGAAAACGGGACCAATCGGCCCAGAGTGCCTCCAGGCAGTCCGGGTGTTTTTTCAGAATGCGCATCAGGTCCAGGCATTGCACATTGCCGGAGCCTTCCCAGATGGCATTGATGGGTGCTTCGCGATAAAGCCTGGCCATGGGGCCGTCTTCCATCACGCCCATGCCGCCAATGCATTCCATGGCTTCGTAAGCGTGGCCCGGTGTGCGTTTGCAAATCCAGTATTTACCCACTGCTGTGCCCACGCGCAGCAGTGCCTGATTAACCGGCGTGGGATTGTCCAGGCACTGGGCCATACGCACCGCAAGCGCGAGCGAGGCTTCGCTTTCCAGCGCCAGATCGGCCAGCACCTTTTGCATCAGCGGTTGATCGATCAGTTTCGCGCCAAAGGCGGCGCGGCGACTGCAGTGATGAATGGCTTGCGCCGTGGCCGCCCGTTGGCCGGCCGCCGAACCGATCATGCAATCGAAGCGGGTGAGCGCGACCATTTCCAGAATGTTGGCCACACCCCGGCCTTCATCGCCAATCAGCCAACCGAGTGCGCCGCGCAATTCGGCTTCCGAGCTGGCGTTGGATACATTGCCCATTTTGTTTTTCAGTTGCTGGATTTGCAGCGGATTTTTGCTGCCGTCAGGGCGCCAGCGCGGCACCAGAAAGCACGAAAGCCGATCTTCCACATAGGCTAACACCAAAAAACCGTCGCTCATGGGCGCGGAAACAAAATACTTGTGGCCCACCAATTCATACATTTCGCCACTGCCCGGTTGGCCAACGGGATAGGCCCGGGTGGTGTTGGCGCGCACATCGGAGCCCCCTTGTTTTTCGGTCATGGCCATGCCGAGCGTGAGACCGGTTTTCTGGTACCAGGGGCGGTTGCTTGCATCGTACTGGGTTGATGAGGTGCCCTTGATCCAGTCGGCCGTGATGTTGGGTTGTTTGAGCAGCGTGGGTCGGGCAGCAAAGGTCATGGTGATCGGGCAGCCGTGACCGGCTTCCACCTGCGTCTGTTGGTAGTACATGGCCGCCCGGTGTTGATGGGCGTTGGTGTCTGTTGCCTGCCAGGGGCTGCAATGCAATTGGTGCTGCATGGCCGACTGCATGAGCTGGTGATAGGCCGGATGAAAACTGACTTCATCCACGCGCTCGCCAAAACGGTTGTGGGTTTTGAATTGGGGTTTGTGGGCGTTGGCGTCAAAACCCAATTGCAGGTAGCGCGCGGACCCCGCCAGCTCACCAAACGCCGTGAGCCCGGTTTTTTGTGGCGTCGATAAATGTTGCGTGAACTGTAATAACGCCTTGTCAGATTCCAGCAGCGAGATATTTTCCAGCGCACCGGATTGGTTCTCTACCGCGTGTGTATCGGCCAAATAATTCATTGCGGATCTCCCGTGAGTAAGGCGCGCAGGCAAAAATTAACCAGGTGCTCGATGTGTTGCTCGGTCAGCCGGGCGTAAGGGTCTGGCAGAATCAGGCTGTCGGCCATCACCGCAACAATGGCGACCGCGGCCACCTGCACGGGTTGCTCGACAAACACCTGCTGCTGAATACCTTGCTGAATGACCTGCTGAAACTTTCCGGCCCAGGTGGCTTTGTAGGTTTGGCGCGCTGCTTCAAGCTCCGGTGTAACCGGCTCGGCCAGCAGGGCGTAGGACAAGACCGGATTGGCATTGGCGCGTTGGGCAAACGCGGTGAGCAGCGTGCGCAACTGGATCTCGGCCGGCGCGAGCGCATTGACCGAATCAAACACAGCCTCGATTTCATATTGTGTGGCGCGTTCAAACAGCGCCACCACCAGAGCGGACTTGTTCTTGAAGTAGCGGTAAACATTGCCCGTGGCCATGCCGGCCTGCTGCGCAACCCCGGCGATGGAAATGGCGCTGAAGCCCTTTTTCGCCAGCAGTTTATGCCCGGCCCTGAGCAGGGCATTGCGGGTGTCGGCTTTGTTCTGGCGGGTGTAGTCGGTTTCCTGATAAGCCATGCACAGTTAAATAAAGTGAATTAGAATTCACATTATCAGATTTGCGGGGCGCACACCAGCAATTGGCGTGATCGGGGTCAGACTCCCCCATACCCAGGTATGGGGGAGTCTGACCCCGATAAACCCGATAAACAAAAAAGGCGGCCGGAGCCGCCATAAGATGCTGCAGTAGAACGCTTGCAGAATTATTCGCCGGCGGGGTTGTAGACCCAGATCATGTTGTTTTCATGGTTGCTGGTATCTTCCCCGATCAGTACCCGGCCATCGTCCAGTACCAGCAGGTTGTCCGGGTTGCTGATACCGTCGGTTGAACAGCGATTGGTTGCCGCCGTGCTGTCGTAGGGACCACCTACCACCACGGGTTCCATGCGCGTGGTGTTGTAGTTGGCATCCAGGCCCATGCGGTACACCACGCCACAGCGATTTTCAGTCAGTTGAATGTCGCCTTCGTTATCGGTCATACCGCTTCTGACTTCAGACATGGCCACATACATCACCGGCAAGGTGCCACTGGCCGCGCCGTGGTAGTTAATGTTAATGCCTTCCATTTTGCGGAATTCCACCGTTGCTCCCTTGGCTTCAGCGGCGCGCAGGGTTTCCAGGAACGCATAGCGGTCATCACCGGTGCCATTGGCCGCCCAGTCATCGATTTCTGCCTGGGTAATGTAGCTGGTGGCGCCATCCACATAGTCGGTTTCATCAATGTTGTCGTAACTGGCGATCCAGGTTTCCAGCTGGGCATTGGTGGCGGTACCAAGCTCAATCCAGCTCAGGTTCATGCCGGCGCGGGCGGTATCTGAAGTTGCATCCTGTGTCACTTTGGCGGCATACAGGGTGCCACTGCTCAGATCGCCGGGGTTGGTGGCAACGAACTTGTAGAAGCCTTTGTCAGTGCCATCGTCGGTCAGGTAAACAGTTTTCTGATCGGGCATAACCACGGCATTTTCATGTGCCATACGACCCAATGTGAAATGCTTAACCGGTACCGGTGCGGCCGCTGTCGGCTGGGTTATTTCTACGATATAGCCGTAGCGGTAGGGGTTGGGAAAGGTACCGCCCAGATAGTCTTGCAACAGCTGCACGTCGGTGTAGCTGGGGTAGCCCGAGGTGTAGGCCGGGTTGTTCCAGTTCTCCGCGTTTTCGGCTTCGTAGTTCTCTTCTGCCACCAGCGGGGTATTCCATGGTGACAGGGTACCGAAGCAGTTGATCAGCGTGCCCATTACGGCAGAAAAGTCCACGTTCATCACGTCACTTACGCTCCACTCACCTTCGCTATCGCGGCTCACGTGCATGCGGCTGACCGCGCCCGGGCGGTCTTCCCAGCTGGTGAACAGGTAACCTTCAGACCCGTCGGCGTTAGCGGCGACAAAGGCGTTAAAATCCGGGTCCTGTGATTGTTTCAGTGCTTGGGTGTTGGCACCGTTTACGATGCTGCCCAGACCAAACGGCAACGCGCCCTGATAGGTGTCTCCGGCGCGGCCAAGGACTTTGTAGCTGCCAATGGCGAGCTGGGTGGTGTTGGCTTCGGCACTGCCATCCGCCGGTACAGCCACATCTGCCAGTCGCTTGTCGAGGCGATCCAGATCCATGCCCTCAACCACGCCGACCGCAGCCAGGTTTTCCGGTGCTGCCAGCGTATCGGAAGGGTGTTGTACGTTGAAGAAAAGCTCGCCGTTATCGGTTTTGTACAGGCCGGTGACCTCCGAGCCAATGGGCAGGGTTGCCAGTCGGATCAGGCTGGGTGCCGCCACCAGGTCCTGACCGTCGGCGCCATCAGCACCATTGGCTCCGTTGGTGCCATTGATCCCATTGCTGCCGTCGTCGCCACCGCATGCGGTGAGGGCAGTGGCAATTGCCAGTGCCAATAGGTTGCGTTGAATCCCAAACATACTTGCGTCTCCCTTAGGGTTATTCCGCAGCCACTTGTGCTGCATTTGATGATGATTGCCAATCGAGGCGCAGGTCCCAACCCAATGCCTGGTGCTTCGGGTCGAGTGGTCGAGTGCCTTCATCGATGGCCTGATGAATGTTCTTTGCAGGTACCCAAGTGGCATCCCGACCCAAGCGATAGCTCTGGGTGCGCACAATATGGGTGTAGGCTTTGTTGAGCTGGCGGGCGCGTTCGGCCGAGGGGGTAATCAGCTGATATACATCTGCGGCGAGAACGGCCCCGGTTTTTACCTGGCCTTTGTCATCAAACCAGCGCGCCAGCATTTCCGTGTTCTGACGGAATTCATCGCCACCGCCGACACGTTTGAAATAGGCCAGAATTTCCGGTTCGGCATGACTTACCGTGGGCGCGTCCGGCATGCCCTGTAAATTGATATAACCCCAACCTTCGGGGCCCGTGACCTTGCGCCCAATGGAGAAGGTCTGATCGATGGTGCTGCCAATGGCACTGTGGCAGCCCATGCATGCCATGTTTTCTTCATGCGTCTGCGGCCGGAGTTCACCGCTGGCGTCTTCGACGAATGCACTGATCATCCAGCCCATGCCATTTTCCATACCGGCATCACCATGGTGGATAAAGTAGGGCAGGTCTTCGTCGACTTTTTCTTTGCGTTCTCGCCGATACCGGTTGTCCAGTTCGGCATCGGACAAGGTTTTTATTTTGCGCATGTGGCGCAATTCTTTCATCCGTGGCGGCGCGACTATCTGATCGTCCTGATCAATACCAAGATAGCGCACGCTGTGTAAAAATTCGGTGCCGGTAGGGTATTGTTGTGGCGTGACGACCACCTGGCTGGCATCACCGAAATAGTGTTCTTGTGCGCGCAAGCGGGTTTCTGCTGCATTGAATCTTCCGTCGCCGTTGATATCAATCTGGTAGCGGGACTCATCAAACGGAAGCACAGAAATGGATGGCAGATCTTTGATGGTTATTTCCACTAGGGCGAGATTCAACCTGTAAATATCGATATTGTATTGGCCCTGACGCTCACGGAAGGGAGTGTCAAGGCGTATAGCCACATCGCCAAATGAGCCGTTGGTGGGCCAGAAAGTCGACGGGAAGGGCTTGTAATTGAATGCAACCCAATGGCTGTTGTCGAGTGCTATGCCGTCCTGGTCAAATGCGCCGTCTGCCAAATGAAAGTTCTGCAAATCGGGTGTATAACCCTGCCAGTTGTTTGCTTTTAGTCGAGGTGCCAGGGCCGTATAGTTGTCTTCATTGACGTAGCGATCAATGGTTTGATCGCTGATGGCTGCCACATAATCACGTCGGTCGACAAACAAATTCTGCCAGTGATTGTTGACGCCCACATCCGAAAACAGGTAGTTGCCCTGCAGGGCACCGTCGTCTAGTTTGTTCATACGGTAATCGGCCGATTTACCCCGCGGGTAAACCTGGTGGCAAACAAAGCAGGGATTGTGTGATGCTTCGGTGCGGGTGTAACACTGGGGTGGAATCGGCGCCTCCTGGTTGTACAGGCGATCATTTTCCACCGGCAGTATCTGGTGCGGCTCGATACTCGGAAATCCGGTATACACAGGTTGATTGGCTGCCAGATCAGAGGGTGTCATATCGCTGCAGGCGGAAATAAGCAGGGCTGGAAGCCACAAGAAACGGATCGTGTGTTGCATATTCTTATAAGCTGCTGGTCTTGAATCAGCGCCCACAATAGCCAGCAATTGTGACAAGCTTGTGCCAGGCACATGACACACGGGTTGCAGTTGTGTGAAGCCGTGTGCCAGAGGAATAAACTAAGCGGAAAGTGGCAGGATAGGTTGGTTAAATTCTCTGCACTTTGACAGAGTTAAAACAACAGACGGGAGTCAGCGCAATTGAAATGGACAATGTGGGGCGTGTGTTTAGGATTTGTTGTTTTTCTTTCGGGGCCAGTGAGCGGTCAGAGTTTTCGCCCGATTGAACAGGCCAACTTGTGGTATCTCTATCTCGATACCGGCATGGTTGTTATCGAACTGAATGACCGTTATGCGCCGAAAACCAGCGCGCGTATCCGCGAATTGTCGGGTGCGGGGTTTTATAACGGAAAAAGTTTTTACCGCGTCATCGAGGGCTTTGTGGCACAGGCCGGGGCGAATGGAAATAGTCCGGGTATGCTGCCCTTGCGGCTGGAGGCAAATGTGAAATTGACTGCGCGCGATCCGCTTCAGCTGGTGCAGCGACCGGATATGTTTGCACCCATCACCGGCTTCTGGCGGGGGTTTGCCGTGGGTGTGGGACAGGATCAACGCACCAGCTGGTTGTTGCATTGCCCGGGTGCGGTGGGGATGTCGCGCGCCGATGATCCCGATTCCGCCACCACCGATTTCTATATCGTTATCGGTCAGGCGCCGCGCTATCTCGACAATATCATGACCCTGTTCGGGCGCGTGGTATGGGGTATGGACAAGGTGCAGCAAATTCTCCGGGCCAAGCCCGAAAGCGATGGCATGCTGGCTGCCGGTGACCCGCAAACGAAAATCCGTTGGGCGGCGGTGGGTAGCGCACTGCCGGCGGAGCAGCGCATTGCGCTGAGTGTGGAGCAGACCGAGGGCGAGGATTTTGAGCAAAAGCTGGCCGACCGGCGGGCGCGGGCCCATCCGTTCTTTTTTCAGAAGCCGCCCGCGGTATTGGATGCCTGTCAGGTACCTATAGCGGTCAGGCGAGCATAATGCTGGTGAGGCCGGCACTGCTCACCAGCAGTAGCACGGCGCCCAGCCAGCGATAGAACACGCGGGCGTCGGTTTGCGCCAGGTAGTTGTGTAACCGTTGGCCGAGCCAGTGGCCGACGGCGGCGCAGGGCAATAACCACAGGTGCTGGATGAGTTGCAGGTCCACATCGGCCCAGATGAAGGCAGCCATCTTAATGGCCACCAGAATAAACCAGAGGGCAAAGAGCGTGTTGCGTAGCCTGGCCTGGGCCACGTGCGCAGCAAATACCGCCACGATGAGCGGCGCACCAATCAGGGACGTGCCCGACACATAGCCGCCCAGCATCAACAGTGCAGTGTCCATCCAGGGCTGCTTGCTGACGATGGGGCGGTTGGCAATGTAGCTGATGGAGTAGATCACCACGATGGCAAAAATAATGCCGGTCATGATGTGGTTGGGCAGCGCCAGCAGTCCGAATACGCCAATCAGTTTCGGTACCAGCATGATGCCCAGAGCGCGTTTGAGATAGCCCCAGTCAACCCGGGTATCCACCCCGGAATCTTTGTGTTTACGGCGATCACCCCAAATACTGAGACTCGAAAACACCAACAGATGCACAGCGATGATCGGCAGATACACCAAGGGACGGTCGTCGATCAGCAGGATAAAGGGCAGGGACAGGACCGCGCCCCCGAAGCCTAAACCTGAACGGACAAAACCCGACCAGATGAACACCAATGCAATCAGCAGGTGGGCAATAACAGACAGTTCAGGAAAAAACGGTGTCATCAGGTGTGGCGTTTACCGGCTTTTTTGAGCGCTTTTTTCGCTTCTTTTTCGGCGTCACGCTCCGCTTTCAGCGCGCGGGCCTGTTCCACTTCCAATAATTCCTGCGCGATGACCTCCGGGGTTTCCAGTGTGATCCGGCCAAGTCTGGCAGCGCGGAAATCCGACACCAGTATTTCACCGCCTTTGTAATAGTCCACTTCATTGGCTTTCATGCCGCCTCGGCGTTGGCAAACCGCAGAAATCAGGCCCAGGCTGTCTTTGGGCAGGCTTTTAAGGCCATAGCGTTCCTTCAGTCCTTCCGGATAGTTGGGCAGCAGGTAGTCTGCCAGGTAGAGCCCCAGGTCTTCAAAGTCGATCACCGTGTTCTTGATGGCACTGGTGGCCGCCAAGCGGAAACCGGTGTTGTTATGCTCGAGTTTGGGCCACAGCATGCCCGGACTGTCAAACAGGATGACCCCGTCTTCGAGGTTAATTTGTTGCTGGGCTTTGGTCACGGCCGGTTCATTGCCGGTTTTGGCCGCCGGCCGGCCGGCCATGGTATTGATAAAGGTGGATTTGCCTACGTTGGGAATGCCGGCCACCAATACGTTGATGGTTCGGTTCTGTTCGGCCTTGGTTGGCGCCAGCTTGCGCACCAACTCCGGAATCAGGCTCTTCAGTTTACCCGGCATGCGCAGGTCTACCGCCAGGGTGCGGGTATTGTCCTGTTGTTCAAAGTGCGTCTGCCAGGCCTGGGTCATGGCGGGGTCGGCCAGGTCATCTTTGCTCAACAGCTTGATCACCGGCAGATGAGTGCAGGCCTCGGCGATCACCGGGTTCTGGCTGGAGTGGGGCACCCGCGCGTCCAGTATTTCCACCAACACGTCAATGCGCGGTAACAGCTCAAGCATTTGCTTGCGCGCTTTATGCATGTGACCGGGATACCACTGGATGCTCATGCCTGTCTCCTGAAAATGTGCAAGGCGGCAATTTTACCCATTGGCGCGGGCTTTGGCGAACCGGACTATACTAGGTCCTGAATTAAGGAGGGTGAATTGATCAGAATTGCTGTTGCGTCCGTTGGGCTGATGGCCAGTGCCGCGTGGGCCTTGGACCAGAATTTTGGCGTCACCCCGTCAGTATTGGAATGGGTTCAGAGCAAATGGGGCCCCGAGGCCCGGGTTCGCGTGGCCAGTTGGCCAGAGAATATGCAGGCGAGCCTGCAGAATCATTCTACCGATGAGCAAAAACTCACCAATGCCAACGATTTTTTCAATCAGGTGCGTTGGGTTGCGGATTTGGAGCATTGGCAAAAAGAAGACTATTGGGCCACGCCCATTGAAACCCTGGCCACTAATGCGGGCGATTGTGAAGATTTTTCCATCGGCAAGTATTTTACGTTACTGCACACACAGCTGGCGCTCGACAAGTTACGCATCACCTATGTTAAGGCGTTGGAGTACAACCAGGCCCATATGGTGTTGGCTTACTACCCCTCGCCGGATGCAGAACCCCTGATTCTGGACAACATCAATAAAACCATCCTGCCCGCGTCTCAGCGGGAAGACCTGTTGCCGGTGTACAGTTTTAATGGAGATGGTTTGTGGTTGGCCAAAGCGCGTGCAAAAAAACTCACCAGCGACACGCAAAAAAACCTCCCACAGTGGCGGGAGGTGAATGAACGTATGCTGCGTGAAATGAACGAAGCGGGTAAACCTACACCTTGAAGTGCGCCACCAAGGTGGTGAGTTCCTGCGCGGTGTGGTCCAGCTCGTTGGCGATTTCAGTGGAGCGGCGCGCGCTGGAGTGCGCATTCTGGGCCAGTTCGGCCATGCTGCCTACATTGCGGCTGATTTCGTCTGATGCGTAGCTTTGCTCTTCAGCCGCGGTGGCAATCTGGGTATTCATATCCCGGATGCGTGAAACGGCATCGGTAATGGCGCGGATGGAATCGCCTGCGGCACCGGCCAGCTCCACGGTCGCGCTGGTTTTGCCCTGGCCGTCGCGCATGGCTCTGACGGCAGTGGCTGCACCGCTTTGAACGGTTTCAATAATCTGTTGAATTTCCGCTGTGGATTCCTGCGTGCGCTGGGCCAGGCCGCGAACCTCATCCGCTACTACGGCAAAGCCACGGCCTTGTTCGCCGGCGCGCGCCGCTTCAATGGCCGCGTTCAGGGCCAGCAGGTTGGTTTGCTCGGCAATACCTTTGATCACACCCAGCACGGTGCCGACGCTGGACGTATCCTGTTCGAGCTTGTCCATGGCAACGGCAATTTTGTCCACTTCGTTTGACAGGGTGTTGATGGCCGCAATGGTTTGTTGCATGACATCCAGACCGGACTTGGCGTTGTTATCGGCAGCCTGAGCCGCGTCTGCAGCACCGGCGGCATTACCAGCCACTTCTTGCACCGTTGAACTCATCTCGTTAATGGCAGTGGAAACCTGGTCGGTGAAGTGCTCGGTTTTACCCGTGTGTTGGGCAATTTCGGATGCGGTTTCGTTGATGTTGCCGCTGGCTTCATTCAAGGCCGAGGCGGTTTGTTTAACGGCGGCGATAATGTTGACGATTTCTGCACGCATGGACTCCAGGTTGCGGGTCAGGTCACCAATTTCGTCCAGCCGATTACTGGCCAACGCACGGCTGAAATCGCCTCGGCCGAATCGTTGAATGTCTTTCACCATTTGGTGAATCGGCAAAATGATCGAGCCTTTCAATGTCCACCCGAGCAGTGCGAGGATCACGACCGCAGCGACAATCAGGCCCATCGCGGCAGTGGTCGCGAGCGCGTCGGCGGCTTCGTCCACCTTGCGCGAGTCACTTTGTACTGCTTGGGCAAGACTGGCTGCGGTTTCATCGAGTAATTTGGCGGGCTCACGGTCAATGCCGCGCACCGCCTGATCGCCCACTACCGGATTGAACTCGCTGAACACAAAATCTTCAAAGCCCTTGTTGTAGGCGTCGTACATTTTTTTGTGGGCATCGCGGAATTGTTCCACCTGTGCCCTGTAGGGGCTGGCACCCATAGCGGTTTCAAGTGCCCGGGCTTTTTCCTGGATGAGTTGGTGTTTGGTTTTAAACCTGTCCCAGTATTTTTCCCGATCGGCTTCGTCAAATCCTCTGAGCAGGACGTTCTTCCATTCCTGCACCTGAATTTTGAATTCGTAGTTGATTTCAGAGATGTTGCGTTCGTAGGTCAGCTGCTTGCTGAGCAGGTCCCGATATTCCTGTACTGAGCCATTGAGAGCCGATACAGCAAACTCGGCCACCAGAAACATAGCCAGCAGACCCGCGCCCACCAAGGACATCAACCGCGCCTGCATACTTGATCGAAGCCAGTTCATGGCAACCCCTTTAGTAATAAACACACATTTTTTAATAAGTTTTGATGACTAAAAAGTCACCAATACGGTTTAAGTATATGCAAGATATCGGCAGTTGCCGGTAAAACTTAGGGATTAATCGTCCGCCGGTCGTGAAAAATTTTGTGGACCGGCAATGAGCGCTGCGAGCGTGTTTGGCATGCCCGTGCGGCGGGTAAACCCCGGGCGCCCATCCGGGGAAAAAGGCGGTATGCCTGTTGCCTTGAGTGGTTGTTTGCACCGCCAGAACAGGCAGGCGAAAAAAAGGGCCGCAATGGCGGCCCTTTCCTGCAACACTGAAAACTTACCAGCCGGTAACTTCTTTCAGTGCAGCACCGATGTCAGCCAGGCTGCGTACGGTTTTCACGCCGGCATCTTCCAATGCGGCGAATTTCTCGTCGGCGGTACCTTTACCACCGGCGATGATGGCGCCAGCGTGGCCCATGCGCTTGCCAGCGGGTGCGGTCACACCGGCGATGTAGGAAACAACGGGCTTGGTCACGTTGGCCTTGATGAAGGCGGCCGCTTCTTCTTCCGCTGAACCGCCGATTTCACCGATCATCACGATCGCTTCAGTGGCGGGGTCTTCCTGGAACAGCTTGAGGATGTCGATGAAGTTGGAACCGGGGATAGGGTCACCGCCGATGCCCACACAGGTGGACTGGCCGAAACCGTAATCGGTAGTCTGCTTCACGGCTTCGTAGGTCAGGGTGCCGGAGCGCGACACGATGCCCACTTTACCTGGCAGGTGAATGTGACCGGGCATGATGCCGATCTTGCACTCGCCGGGGGTGATCACGCCGGGGCAGTTAGGGCCGATCAGGGTCACGCCCAGCTCGTCTACCTTAACCTTGGCTTCCAGCATATCCAGAGTGGGGATGCCTTCAGTGATACACACGATCAGTTTGATACCGGCGTTGGCCGCTTCCAGGATGGAATCCTTACAGAAGGGCGCAGGTACGTAGATCACAGAGGCGTCGGCGCCAGTGGCTTCAACCGCTTCTTTCACGGTGTTGAATACGGGCAGGCCCAGGTGGGTGGTACCGCCTTTGCCGGGCGTTACACCGCCAACCATCTGGGTGCCATAGGCAATGGCTTGCTCAGAGTGGAAAGTACCCTGGCTACCAGTGAAACCCTGGCAGATAACCTTGGTATTTTTGTTGATTAATACGCTCATTACTTGCCTCCCGCCGCTTTAACAACTTGCTGTGCGGCATCGGTCAGGCTGGTGGCAGCGATGATGTTCAGGCCGCTGTCGCTCAGTACCTTGGCACCCAAGTCTGCGTTGTTACCTTCCAGGCGTACAACCACAGGTACTTTTACGCCCACTTCTTTCACTGCACCAATCACGCCTTCGGCGATCATGTCACAACGCACGATACCACCGAAAATGTTGATCAGAACTGCTTCGACGTTTTCGTCGGACAGGATGATCTTGAACGCTTCAACCACGCGCTCTTTGGTAGCGCCACCGCCCACGTCCAGGAAGTTGGCAGGCTGGCCGCCGTGCAGCTTCACGATGTCCATGGTACCCATGGCCAGACCGGCACCGTTCACCATGCAACCGATGTTGCCATCGAGGGCCACGTAGTTCAGTTCCCACTTGGCCGCGCGTGCTTCACGGGCGTCGTCCTGGGAAGGGTCGTGCATTTCCTTGATCTTGGGCTGACGGAACAGGGCGTTGCCATCGATGTTGATCTTGCCGTCCAGGCAGTGCAGGTTGCCCTGGTCGGTGATCACCAGCGGGTTGATTTCCAGCAGGGCGAAGTCATAGTCCTGGAACATCTTGGCCAGACCCAGGAAGATCTTGGTGAATTGCTTCACCTGGTCGTTGTTCAGGCCCAGTTTGAACGCCAGCTCGCGCGCCTGGTAGGGCTGTGCGCCTACCAGCGGATCGATGGTGGCCTTCAGAATTTTTTCGGGTGTTTCTTCCGCCACTTTTTCGATTTCAACGCCGCCTTCGGTGGAGGCCATGAAAACGATGCGACGGCTGGCGCGGTCTACTACCGCACCCAGGTAAAGTTCCTGCGCGATGTCGGTACAGGATTCCACCAGAATGCGTGAAACGGGCTGACCCTTTTCGTCTGTCTGATAGGTAACCAGGTTGTTGCCCAGCCACTTCTTGGCGAAATCTTCGATTTCCTGCTTGGAGCTGACGAGCTTAACGCCGCCGGCTTTACCGCGGCCACCCGCGTGAACCTGGGCCTTGACTACCCACTTGTCACCACCGATTTCGGTAGCGGCTGCAACGGCTTCAGCCGGTGTTTCGGCGGCAACGCCTTTGGACACCGGGAGACCGTATTCGGCAAACAACTGCTTTGCCTGATACTCATGCAAATTCATGATGTCGTTCCACTTTTATGCGATATGCGTTTGTTGGTGCGAGCAAAACTCTGTTCGCCTCTTCGTCACAATACGCTGTACCTGTGATGGTCGGCCGGAGCCGACCCCCTGTTTGCGCGGTGCAATCACCGCGCGCTCTACGCCGTATTGTTATTATTTGCGCTTTTTGCGGTTGGCAATGTGAATGGCGTGGCCATTCGCCGCCAGGGCCGCTTCTTTCACCGCCTCGGACAGAGTCGGGTGACCGAAAATGGTCATGCCGATATCCTCGGCAGATGAGCCAAACTCCATGGCAATGGCAACCTGCTGCACCAAGTCGGCAGCAGAGGGGCCCACAATGTGCGCACCCAGCACGCGGTCTGTGTCCGCGTGTGCCAGAATCTTCACCATACCTGCTGTTTCGTTAGCAGCCATGGCGCGACCACTGGCGGCAAAGGGGAAAAGTCCTACGTTGTAGGGCTCGCCCTCGGCCTTCAGTTGTTCTTCCGTCTTACCGACCGCGGCGACTTCCGGGTGGGTATAGATCACGTTCGGGATAATGTCGTAGTTAACGATGCTCTTCTGGCCGGCGATGCGCTCGGCAACCACCACGCCTTCTTCACTGCCTTTGTGTGCCAGCATCGGGCCGCGCACCACGTCGCCGATGGCCCAGACGCCAGGGGCAGACGTGGAGCACAGGTCGTTTACGTAAATAAAACCGCGCTCGTCCAGGTTCACGCCGGAATCTGCTGCCAGCAGGTTCTGGGTGAAAGGACGACGGCCCACGCACACGATCAGCTTGTCGAACACTTCTTTCTGCTCTTTGCCATCGGCATCGGTGTAGGTCACGGTAACGGACTTTTTCTTGCCTTTGCCTGTGACTTCGGAGCCGGTCACGCGGCAGTTCAGGCGGATGTCCAGACCCTGCTTTTCCAGAATCTTTTTGGCTTCTTTGGCAATCTGCTGATCCATCATGGCCAGGAAGTTAGGCATGGCTTCCAGCAGCACCACTTTGGAGCCAACCCGGTTCCACACAGAACCCAGCTCCAGGCCGATAACGCCGGCACCGATCACACCCAGGCGCTCGGGTACCGCATCAATTTCCAGTGCGCCGGTTGAATCCAGAATGACGTCGTTGTCCACGGGGGCAACAGGAATGTTCACGGGAATAGAGCCTGACGCCAGGATTACGTTGTCCGCAGACAGGGTTTCCACTTTGCCGTCGTGGCCGGTTACTTCCACTACACGGTTGGCCAGCAGCTTGCCGGTGCCGTAGTAGGATTTCACGCCATTGGCCTGGAACAGGGCAGCGATACCGCCGGTGAGCTTCTTCACGATGTCGGCCTTGCGGGCGATCATGGAAGGCACGTCAATTTTCACGTCTTTGGTGCTGATACCGTGAATGCCCAGATCTTCCTTGGCTTCATGGTACTTGTAAGAGCTGTCCAGCAGGGCTTTGGAGGGGATACAGCCCACGTTCAGACAGGTACCGCCATTCACGCCCTTACCGTCGGCGTTTTTCCACTTTTCAATACAGGTGGTTTTCAGACCCAGCTGCGCGGCGCGGATTGCGGCCACGTAACCGGCGGGGCCGGAACCAATCACGATAACATCAAATTTTTCAGACATGTTGTGTCCTCAATTCTGAAAAAGTTTAGGGGAGCACCGCTCCCCGAGAAATCAGGCTAAAGGGCTAAATCAGATTTCCAGCAGAATGCGTGCCGGGTCTTCGATCATGTCCTTAATGGCAACCAGGAATTGTACGGCATCTTTACCATCAATCAGGCGATGATCGTATGACAGTGCCAGATACATCATGGGGCGTATTTCCACCTTGCCGTTCACGGCCATGGGGCGCTCCTGAATCTTGTGCATACCCAGAATCGCGGTTTGCGGCGGGTTCAGGATAGGCGTGGACATGAGCGAGCCGAACACACCACCGTTAGTGATGGTGAAGGTGCCACCCATCATATCATCCATACCCAGCTTGCCGTCACGGGCGCGCAGGCCGAAGTCGCGGATGGTGTTTTCGACATCTGCCAGGCTCATGTTTTCGGAGTTGCGCAGCACGGGCACTACCAGACCCTTGTCGGTGGACACAGCCACGCCGATGTCCTGGTAGCCGTGGTAGACCACGTCGTTGCCGTCGATGGAGGCGTTAACGGCGGGGAAGCGACGCAGGGCTTCGGCCGCGGCCTTCACGAAAAAGCCCATGAAGCCCAGACGGGTGCCGTTGTGGGACTTTTCGAACTGGTCTTTGTATTTCTTACGCAGTTCCATCACCGGGCCCATGTCCACTTCGTTGAATGTGGTGAGCATGGCGGTGGACTGGCTGGCTTCCAGCAGGCGCTCGGCAATGCGTGCACGCATGCGCGACATGGGCACACGCTTCTCGGTGCGATCGCCGGCGGGCAGTTCGATGCCACCGGTGCTGGCCGCGGCGGCTTTAGCGGGCGCTGCGGCAGCCGCAGGAGCAGGTGCGCCACCTTTCAGGTGATCGATTACGTCACCTTTGGTGACCCGGCCACCCTTGCCTGAACCGGCCACGGCGTCGGTGCTGACGTTGTTTTCGTCGGCCATTTTGCGCGCAGACGGGTTAACCAGTTTGTCGTTGCCGGCGGCGGGTGCTGCGGCAGCGGCAGGTGCTTCAGCCGCGGGTGCGGAGGCTGCGGGCGCAGCACCTTCTTCCAGACGGGCAATCAGCTCGTTGGAAAGAATGGTTTCGCCTTCGTCCTTCAGGATTTCAGCCAGTACGCCGTCGGCGGGCGCCACCACTTCCAGAACCACTTTGTCGGTTTCGATATCAACAATCAGTTCATCGCGACTTACAGCTTCGCCGGCTTTTTTGTGCCAGGTAGCGATGGTGCCATCGGGCACAGATTCAGGGAACTGGGGTGCTTTGATTTCGATGCTCATTGTTTGTATTCCTTAGCCTTAGCCAATTCGGTTGACCGTTACTTAACGGTCAGTGCGTCGTCGATGAATTTGTTTTGTTCTTCCAGGTGCAGGGACATGTAGCCTGCCGCCGGTGCTGCCGAAGCCTCACGGCCGGCAAAATTCAGGTAAGCCTTGGGAGACAGATCTGAAATTACGCGGCGCATGTGGTGCTGGCTGGAGTACCAGGCACCCTGGTTCATGGGCTCTTCCTGACACCAAACGAAGTCAGTGAGCTTGCTGTAGGGCTTGAGTGCTGCCAGCAATTCTTCCTCGGGGAAGGGGTAGAGCTGTTCCAGGCGGACCAGTGCCACATCGTCCTGGCCACGCTCCATGCGCGCTTCCAGCAGGTGGTAATAAACCTTGCCCGAGCACAGCACCACGCGCTTGATCTTTTTGGGGTTGACGGTGGTGTCGGCCAGCACATTGTGGAAGTGGCCGTTGGCCAGTTCTTCCAATGTGGAGGTGGCCAACTTGTGGCGCAGAATCCATTTGGGGCTCATCACCACCAGCGGGCGACGCATGGGGCGAATGGCCTGGCGGCGCAGCATGTGGAAAACCTGCGCGGGTGTGGTGGGAATGCAGACCTGGATATTGTGCTCGGCGCACAACTGCATGAAGCGCTCCAGACGCGCGGAGGAGTGCTCCGGGCCCTGGCCTTCATAGCCGTGTGGCAACAGCATGGTCAGGCCGCACAAACGGCCCCACTTGTGTTCACCCGAGGTAATGAACTGGTCGATCACTACCTGCGCACCGTTGGCAAAGTCACCAAACTGGGCTTCCCAGATCACCAGTGCGTTGGGCGTGGTGGTGGCGTAGCCGTACTCGAAGGCCAGTACCGCTTCTTCGGATAACAGCGAATCGTAAATATCGAAGGGCGGTTGATCGTCCTTCATATTTTGCAGCGGCACATAACGCGCTGCATCTTTCTGGCTGTGAATCACGGCGTGGCGGTGCGAGAAGGTACCGCGCCCTACGTCCTGACCGGTTAACCGCACGCGATAACCATCGTCCAGAATGGTGGCGTAGGCCAGTGTTTCTGCCATGCCCCAATTAATGGGCAGGGCGCCACCCGCCATTTTGATACGGTCTTCGTAGATCTTGGATACCTGACGCTGCACCACGATGCCGTTCGGCACTTCGCACATTTTCTGTGCCAGTTGCTGCAGTTTTTTCATGGGCACGCGGGTGTCGCCTGCGGCGGTCCAGTCGTGGCCGATGTAAGGCGTCCAGTCCACAAACATGCTCTTGTCCGGCTCGCTCACCAGGCCGGAAGCCACGTGCTCGCCGCGATCGAGCGCTGCACGGTAGTTGTCGGCCATGGCCTGTGCTTCTTCCGCGGTCAACACCTTTTCGTTCACCAAGCGCTCGGCATAAATAGTGCGCGTGGTTTTGTGCGAACGGATTTTTTTGTACATCAAGGGTTGCGTGGCCGACGGCTCGTCGGTTTCGTTGTGACCACGGCGGCGGTAGCACACCAGGTCAATTACCACGTCTTTCTTGAATTCGTAGCGATAATCCATGGCCAATAAGGTCACGAACATGACCGCATCCGGGTCGTCACCGTTGACGTGGAATACCGGGGCCTCGATCATTTTGGCTACATCGGTACAGTATTCGGTTGAACGGGCGTCTTCACGGAAACTGGTGGTAAAGCCCACCTGGTTGTTCAGCACCAGGTGAATGGTACCGCCAGTTTTGTAGGCGCGGGTTTGTGACATCTGAAAGGTTTCTGTCACCACACCCTGACCGGCAAAAGCCGCGTCGCCGTGAATCACGATGGGTACCACGCGATCGCCGGTCGGATCGGAACGGCGATCCTGACGGGCACGCACGGAGCCTTCCACCACGGGAGAAACAATTTCCAGGTGCGATGGGTTAAACGCCATCGCCAAATGGATTTCGCCGCCGGGGGTCATGATGTTGGAGGAAAAGCCCTGGTGGTATTTCACGTCACCGGAGGTGGTGACCAGTTTTTTGCCTTCGAACTCGGAAAAAAGGTCGGACGGGTTCTTGCCGAACACGTTAACCAGGGTGTTCAGGCGGCCGCGGTGGGCCATGCCCAATACGATCTCTTTGGCACCGTGCGCACCGGCACTTTTAATCAGGCCGTCCAGCATGGGAATCATGGCTTCGCCGCCTTCCAGACCGAAGCGCTTGGTGCCCGGATATTTGGAATCCAGATGGCGCTCAAGGCCCTCGGCGGCGGTCAGGCGCTCAAGAATGTTGAGTTTGATTTCGTTGCTGAAGCCGGCATTAGAGCGTGAGCTTTCCAGCCGCTGCTGCAGCCACTGCTTCTCGGCGAAATTGGTGATGTGCATGATCTCCGGGCCGATATTGCCGCAGTAGGTCTTTTCCAGCACATCGATGATTTCGCGCAGGGGCGCTTCTTCTTTGCCCATGAACAAATTGCCGGTCTGGAATACGGTATCCAGGTCGGCGGGAGTCAGGCCGTGGAAGCTCAGGTCGAGGTCGGGCACCTGCTCGCGTTTCATCAGACCCAACGGGTCGAGTGTGGCTTTCTGGTGGCCGCGGAACCGGTATGAACTGATCAGCTGAACCACTTTTACCTGCTTGCGCTCGTGCTCCACGTTGGCGCCGCCAGAACCGGGGGCAGCAATGGGGCGGGCACGGTTTTTACCCAGCAATTCAAAGTGTTCGCGAATAACGGAGTGGGGCGTGTCCTGAACGTGCACACCATCCACGCGGGGCAGCTGCTCGAAATAGCGCCGCCATTCCTCTGACACGGCCTTGGGGTCGTGTAAATAGGTATCGTACAGATCTTCTACATAGGCGGTGTTCCCATCGGAAATATGGGAAGACTTCCTGAGCAGCTCCAACATGCTTTCTTGCATTTTACCCACCTGGTCGATGGGGCATCGTCTAGCTGTGAGGGCTGTGAATGCATCCAATGGCGAACATTGCGCGTACACATTCCCGGACCGGCGCACCGGTCAAGCGGTTACCCGTTGAAAGCGATGGCGATCCAAAGCTCTCACAGTAGATCGGGCCGAGCCCGACATACCCCTGCTACTTACTAGCAAATACTAGTCATTAACTGGGCGTTCTCTTTTGAAGAAACGCCGTCCTGTTCCTGCGCGAACGCAGATGAAAAATCAGTAGGGCGCCAGCCGCCGGCGGTAATCCTGCGGTCTGGTGCCTGGGTTCCGCACCTTTTCAGACCAATCCGGTACTCTTTGGTTCCGGGAATGGTGGCAGTATCGCTTGTATTTTCTTATGACTAACCCCCAACACGGGTTGGGGGTTAGTGCGCTACTACACTCTGGGCTTATCGCCCCGGGCTTATACCGCCCGTTGTAACAACATATTGCGAATGTGGCCAATGGCGCGCGTGGGGTTCAGACCCTTCGGGCAAACCGCCACACAGTTTTGGATGCCATGGCAGCGGAATACGCTGAAGGGATCATCCAGTTTGGCCAGACGTTCTTCGGTGGCGTTGTCGCGGCTGTCCGCCAGAAAGCGGTAGGCTTGTAACAAACCGGCCGGGCCGATGAACTTGTCGGGATTCCACCAGAAGGACGGGCAGCTGGTAGAGCAACAGGCGCACAGAATACACTCGTACAGCCCGTCCAGCTTTTCGCGGTCTTCCGGGGTCTGCAGCCGCTCGATGGCGGGCGCAGGGGTGCTGTTCTGCAAGTAGGGCTGGACCTTTTTGTACTGATCATAGAACTGGGTCATGTCGATCACCAGATCGCGGATCACCGGCAGGCCGGGCAGCGGGCGCAGAACCAATTTGTTATTTACAACACACTCGGACAAAGGCTTGATGCAGGCCAGGCCGTTCTTGCCGTTGATGTTCATGCCATCGGAACCGCACACGCCTTCACGGCAGGAGCGACGATAAGCCAGGCTGGGGTCCTGGGCTTTGATCAGCTCCAGCACGTCCAGCACCATCAGGTCTTTGCCCTGAGTATCCACCTCATAGGTTTGCATATGAGGGGCTTTGTCGGACTCAGGGTTGTAGCGATAAATTTCAACTTTCAACATATCTGTAGCTCCCCGAATCAGTAAGTACGCGCTTTGGGTTCGAACGCTTCCACCGTTTTCGGTGTGAAGTTAACCGCACGCTTGCCCACCGACTTGTCGGTTGGGAAATAAAGGGAGTGACACAGCCAGTTCTGGTCGTCGCGCTCCTGGAAATCTTCGCGCGCGTGAGCACCGCGGGATTCCTTGCGCTCTTCGGCCACAATGGCAGTGGCTTCCGCAACTTCCAGCAGGTTCTGCAGTTCCAGCGCTTCGATACGGGCGGTATTGAAGGCGTTGGACTTGTCTGCCAGCGTGACGTTTTCAATGCGCGGGCGCAATTCAGCCAGCTTCTTGATGCCATCCTGCATGAACTCGCCTTTGCGGAATACACCAAAGTGATTCTGCATGATGCTCTGCAGTTCTTTACGCAGGGCTGGGGCCGACTCGCCACCGGTCGAGGTGTTGATTTTGTTCAGGCGCGCCATGGCCGCTTCGATATCGGACTCGCTGGCTTCGCGATGTTCGACACCTTCACGCAGGGCTTTTTCAATGAACAGGCCGGATGCGCGGCCGAATACCACCAGGTCGAGCAGCGAGTTACCGCCCAGACGGTTGGCACCGTGTACGGATACGCAGGCAACTTCACCACAGGCGTAGAAACCGTCAATCACCGAATCGGTGCCGTCTTTGTGGGTCAGGGCCTGACCGTGCACGTTAGTGGGGATACCGCCCATCATGTAGTGACAGGTGGGCACAACCGGCACGGGTTCTTTCACCGGGTCAGCATGGGCGAAGGTACGCGACAGCTCACAGATACCCGGCAGGCGGCTTTCCAGCACTTCCTCGCCCAGGTGATCGAGCTTCAGGAACACGTGATCGCCGTCCGGGCCGCAGCCGTTGCCGGCCAGAATTTCCAGCACCATGGAGCGGGCCACGACGTCGCGCGAGGCCAGGTCTTTGGCATTGGGTGCGTAACGCTCCATGAAGCGCTCGCCGTGCTTGTTGATCAGGTAACCACCTTCACCGCGACAACCTTCGGTCACCAGTACACCGGCACCGGCAATACCGGTGGGGTGGAACTGCCACATCTCGATGTCCTGTACCGGGAAGCCGGCGCGCAGCGCCATGCCGATACCGTCGCCGGTGTTGATGTGGGCGTTGGTGGTGGAGGCGTATATACGGCCTGCACCGCCAGTGGCAAATACGGTGGCGCGCGACTTCACGTACACCACTTCACCGTCTTCAATATTGATGGCGATGACGCCAACCACAGCGCCGTCCTGGTTTTTCACGATATCGACCGCGAACCACTCGTTCAGGAATACGGTGTTGTTCTTGACGTTGTTCTGGTAAAGGGTGTGCAGCAGGGCGTGACCGGTTCGGTCAGCGGCCGCACAGGTACGCGCAGCCTGGCCGCCCTTACCGAAATCTTTGGATTGACCACCGAATGGACGCTGGTAGATGCGGCCTTCTTCGGTACGCGAGAAGGGCAGGCCCATGTGTTCCAGTTCGAACACGGCTTCGGGGCCCACGGAACACATGTATTCGATCGCGTCCTGATCACCGATATAGTCGGAGCCTTTGACGGTGTCGTACATGTGCCAACGCCAATCGTCCTGCGGGTCTGCAGAGGCAATGGCACAGGTGATACCACCCTGGGCTGACACAGTGTGCGAGCGGGTGGGGAATACTTTGGTGATAACGGCGGTTTTATAGCCGGACTGAGCCAGCTGCAGCGCCGCGCGCATGCCTGCGCCGCCGCCACCGATTACGATGCCGTCAAAAGAAATAGTGCGCATGTTAGCCATGAATCAATGCCCCCAGAGAATTTCAATGGCCCAGACTGTGTAAGTCAGGGTGACCGCTCCCAGTACCACCTGTGCAAACAGGCGCAGCACAGTGGCCTTGGCACCCATGAGGCGGTCTGTCAGGTAGTCGGTCAGTACGGCCCACAGGCCGATCCAGGCGTGCGCGGCGAGAGAAATGATTGTCGCCAGTGTAAATACGCGCATCCATAGCGTGTCGAACAACGCGCGCCATACGTCAAAGGACAGATCCGGCGTTGTCATTACAAAGCCTGTAATAAAGACGGTATATGCAGCCATGACAATGGCGCTGACACGCTGGATCAACCAGTCGTACAGGCCGCTGCGGCCAAAACTCGTTACGGCAGTTACCATATCCAAACCCCCAGAGCAGCAATGATGATGAAGGCAATGGCAATAACCAGCTTGGCACCGGCCTGGCCGCCTTCAAGACTTTCACCTACACCCGTATCCATGATCAGATGACGGATGCCCGCAACCATGTGATACGCCAGCGCGGCCAAAGTGGCCCACAAAATCAGCTTACACAGCGGATTCTGGAAGTGTTCCTTAAGCTCGGTAAAGCTGGCTTCGGAAGACAGGCTGGCTTCTAGCATCCACAGCAGAATGGCGACGCCGGCAAACAGCGCAACACCAGAAATGCGGTGCAATATAGAAACATAAGCGGTAATAGGAAGTTTGATTGTGGAGATGTCGAGGTTAACAGGTCTGTTTTTGTTCACTTGTGTCACACCTTGTTGCCCGGAATCCGGGCCGTTCGAGGCGCCGCATAAACGGCGTAAATTCCTCTAGCATAGGTAGCAAATGGCGGAATCACCAGCTACCCCCCCTGCAAGACGCGCGAAATTATAAGGAGGCGCCCACTAAAATACAAACACCTTGCGGTACTTATGTCCTTGAATTTCGGGAAAACGGACATTTCTTGCGTACAACTGGAGGCGTTTGTCATTTGGTCGTTTGAAACCTGTCCGGCTTGGTTGATTTATGCTCAATCGGCTGGCGTGCACTAGACTAAAGTCGCGGCGGGCAGTGGGCTCACAAGCGCCTATAATCCTGATATTCATTTGACAAAAACAAACTTAACTTTATAGTTGTGCGCGCTCTAAGGACCGCCCGAGCCAGTCAGCCCGAGGCCATTAGTGCTATAAAAGAGGGTTTGCAAGCCCCGGAAGAAGAGACGATTACAACTTGCAGAAATAGGAGTCCCAAGATGGCTGAGAAGAAAGCGCAACTGGCAATAGAGGGGCGTGACCCCATAGATTTGCCCATATACTCCGGTTCAACCGGCCCTGACGTTATCGACGTCAGCAGTCTGACAGCCAATGGATACTTCACGTATGACCCGGGCTTCATGTCCACTGCGTCATGTGAGTCCAAGCTGACCTATATCGACGGTGCCAATGGCGTACTGTTGCACGGCGGCTACCCCATCGAACAGTTGGCAGAAAAGTCCGATTACCTGGAAACCTGTTACCTGTTGCTCAACGGCGAGTTGCCTAATAAAGAGCAGAAAGAAAAGTTTGTCAGCACCATTATGAACCACACCATGGTGCATGAGTCTCTGACCAATTTCTTCCGCGGCTTCCGTTACGATGCGCACCCCATGTCGGTTATGGTGGGTGTTGTTGGTGCTCTGGCTTCTTTCTACCACGACTCTCTCGACATTAACGATGCAGAGCATCGCCAGATTTCTGCGCATCGCCTGATTGCTAAAATGCCTACCCTGGCGGCCATGTGCTACAAGCATCACATCGGTCAGCCGTTCATGTACCCGGACAACAGCCTGAATTATTCAGAAAACTTCCTGCACATGATGTTCGGCACGCCGTGTGACGATCCGAAAGTGAACCCGGTTCTGGCCCGCGCGATGGATAAAATCTTCCTGCTGCACGCGGATCACGAGCAAAATGCGTCTACCTCTACCGTGCGTCTGGCGGGCTCTTCGGGTGCCAACCCGTTTGCGTGTATCGCCGCCGGTATTGCGACTTTGTGGGGCCCGGCGCACGGCGGTGCCAACGAAGCCGTACTGGATATGCTGGAAGAAATCGGCTCTGTCGACAACATCGACAAGTACATTGCCAAAGCCAAAGACAAGAGCGATCCGTTCCGTCTGATGGGCTTCGGTCACCGCGTTTACAAAAACTTTGACCCCCGCGCCAAAGTGATGAAAGAAACCTGCGATGAAGTGCTGGCTGAGCTGGGTCTGGAAAATGATCCGCTCTTGGCCATCGCCAAGCGCCTGGAAAAAATTGCGCTGGAAGATGAATACTTCATCGAGAAGAAACTCTACCCGAATGTGGATTTCTACTCCGGTATCATCATGAAGGCCATCGGCATTCCCACCGAAATGTTCACCGTGATTTTCGCCACTGGTCGCACCGTGGGCTGGATTGCACACTGGAACGAAATGATCTCCAATCCGTACAAGATTGGTCGTCCTCGCCAGCTCTATACCGGCCCGGTCAAGCGCGATTTTGTCGCCGTCGACAAGCGCTGATACAGGCACCAGAAAAAAACCCCGCTTAGCGGGGTTTTTTTCTATCTGCGCACCGGTTTTTTAAGTGGCGGTCAGCACTGGCTGGTTCGTCTTCGTAACATGCCCGATGTGGGCTAATCTAAGTGCAAACAGGCGGAAGGGTTGCCTGTTGTGGAGGAATTCATGGGTAAAATGCAAATGCCGGATGCGGCCAACGCGCTCAAAGGCCGGCCGGAATCGATGGAAATAACCGGTATTCATTTCGTCAATGGTGTGAGTATCGTCGGGCCTTTTCCCGCAGGCCTGGAAACGGCCATTTTCGGTCTGGGGTGTTTCTGGGGTGCAGAGCGGCGTTTCTGGCAGCAGCCTGGAGTCTATTCCACGGCGGTGGGCTATGCCGGCGGTTATACCCCTAATCCCACCTACGAAGAAGTGTGTTCCGGCGATACGGGCCATGCCGAAGTGGTATTGGTGGTATTCGACCCCACAATCACAAGCTACGAGGCCTTGCTGAAAGTATTCTGGGAAGTACATGATCCTACCCAAGGTATGCGCCAGGGTGGTGATCTGGGGACGCAATACCGGTCGGTGATCTACACGCTGAACGACGCCCAAGCCGCGTTGGCGCAAGCCACGTTTGAGCGTTTTCAGGCCGGGCTGCGGGAAGCGGGACTGGGCGAGATCACCACGGAAATCGCGCCGGCCCCCACGTTCTACTATGCCGAGGAGTACCACCAGCAATACCTGGCGAAAAACCCGGCGGGCTACTGCGGTTTGGGTGGCACTGGTGTGTGCCTGATGCCTTAGCGCTCTGTGGCGACCAGTGCCGACTGGTTTTCCGGTGTCAGGTAACTGCACCAATCGCTCCAGCTGCCCGGATACAGATCGGTGTCCGCTCCGGTCAGCGCCGCACTGAAAATGTTCACGCAGGCGGTAACACCGGAGCCGCAGTAAACCACGGCGGGATCGCCGCTCAGGTCGATGCCCGCCGCTCGCCAGCGTTCGGCTTGCGCGTCGGGTGCAAGAAAAAAGCCCTGTTCGTCGGTGGCGCTCTGCCAGGGCAGGTTGCGCGCGCCGGGAATGTGCCCGGCCACCGGATCGATAGGTTCTTGTTCGCCCCGGTAGCGCGATGGTTCGCGCGAGTCCACAAGGCAGGGCCGTTGGTTCAGGAGTTGCTCGCGGGTCTGGATGCCGGCAAAGCACTCCGCCAGTCGGATATTGCCGGTGACTGTCGTCGGGGGCTCGCCCTGTTCAAAGGGAAAATCACCGTTCCGCCAGGCATTGAATCCACCGTCTAACAGGCGCACGTTGGTAATCCCGGCACGGGTCAGCATCCACCACAACCGGCACGCATAGGCACCGCGGCTGCTGTCGTAGAGCACGAACTGGCTGTCTGTTTGCGCCCCCAGGGCGCGCAGCCTGTGTTCAAACGCGCGGATGCCCGGTAACGGGTGGCGACCGCCATGTTTCGTTACCGGCGCCGATAGATCCTGATTCAGGTCCAGATAGTGTGCGCCCGGAATATGCCCGCTGAGGTAAGTCTCGCGCCCCGCAGTGGGGTTGGCCAGGTCGAAGCGGCAATCGATGATGCGTGTCGACGGCGTTTGAAGGGACAAGTGAAGTTCGGCAGCAGAAATCAGCATGGTGTCGGCTCGGTTGGGCGTCAGCGCAGGTCCTCGGGCGTTATGCCGCGCAATTCAAAGGCAAAGGCCAGTATATGCGCCACCGCAAGATACAGATTTTCCGGAATTTCTTCATCCAGCTCCAGTTGCATTAACAAGGCAACCAGGCCGGCATTGTCGCACAAGGGGATATCGTGGGTGTGCGCGAGTTCGACGATCTCGCGGGCTAATGCGTGTTCGCCCTTGGCCACCAGACGGGGTGCGCTTTTGCCGTCGTACAGCAGGGCGACGGCCTGTTGGATGGCAACCAGTTCCTGTTCGGCGTCCGTCATGCGTGGGTATCCAGCAGTGGGCTGCTTGTGTGCGAGGGGCCTGCGGGCATGCGGCCGGCCAGACAACGGATCTGGCCGACCTGAATGCCATCGTCCTGCATCGCACGGGCGAGCTGCCCGAGGCGTTGATTGATGTGGGATTCCAGTGTCGGCTGGTCGGTCCACAGCGTGCAGTTCAGTTGCTTGCCGTCGGAGCGCAATCGAACATCCAGCGCGCCTTGTTGCGGAATGTCGATAGTCAGACTGAAGCTCCATTCAGCGATCCGTTCGGGTTTGCGGCGTCGGTTGCCTGCCGGGGCGTCATCCTCGGGGCGGCGCCAGTGTTTTTCAATGGTCAGTAACAGCGGCAGGGTGTGCGGGTCTGATTTGATCGGGAGTTCCAGTTGCAGGCGTAGATTGTCCGCACCATCCACTTGGGTTTGGCCCAGTAGCTGCAATTGCTGACGGGTGATGTTGGCCAGCCAGCTCTGGATTTGGGCTTTCAGTTGTGGAAGTTGTTTTGGTTCGGGTGTTATCTCCGTGGGTAACTGCAGCAGATTCAGCAGTTTCTGCAGCAGGTCGCTGCCGGGCGCTTTGCTGGTCAGCGCCAGCAGGCTCCAGAGCAGGAGCTTGGTATCGGCGAAGGGCGCGGCGCCGGTGGGCGTTGTATCCGGTGCGTCCAGCGCGCGGCGCAGATTGGCTTCTGCAAACAAACCGCTTTGCTGAATCGCGGCCTTGACCTGGGCTGCATTGACCGGGATGGAAACCTGCGTGTGGGCCAGGGCGCGCGCCAGTGGTGGATTCTGGCTGATGGTTGACGAATGAGTTAAGGATTGTGCGCTGATCCCTGCGGGTTTTGCCAGACTGATGGCGGCGCGCAGAAGCTGGCTGATTGCCAGCTGTTTTGTTTGTGGCGTATTCAGTGCTGTCTGGCTTTTGTTTGCCAGCAGGCGGTCGATCAATGTGTTCAGCGCTTTGGGTGGTATTTGCTGAGGCGTGCCCGGTGTTGGTCCGGGTGGCGAGGCTGCCGGCGCAGGCACTTCAGCCCGTGGTGTTGGTGCGGGTTGGGGTTCTGCAGTCTGCGGTATCAGCCCCCGTGGAGTGACCTGCAGCTGCAGTTGACTGCCGGGCGTGTGCGGCCTGTCGGTGAGCAACCAGCGCGCCTGGCTCGCAATCAGCAACCGTGTGAGATGCGGTTCGGCGCCTGAGCCTGTAGCGGGCGGCTGAGTCGCGGGTCCGGTGGCGACAGTCGCTGTTCCCGTCGCGTTCATCAGGGTGCTCAGGGTCCTTTGTTGCGTGCCGGTGAGCAATTGATGGAGGTAATTTTTTTGCAGCGGCGTCAGCGGCTGGCTGCTGATCACCTCGGCATTGATCAGCGGCCAGGACGGGGTGCCGGCAGACGGGGCCCCCGGGGGCAGGAGTGGATTGATCGGGCTGCTGTTCATGCCTACAGCATAGCGCCTGTTCACTAATGGGTGAATGTACGGCCTGCGGTGGTTATAATCCGGCTCCCATTGACCATTTCGCAGCCGGGCTGCGTTTCAAGGACCTCCATTGCAAGCACCGCTGCTCTCCCTTGTCAATTTCAGTTGCGAGCGCGATAACCGTTGCCTGTTTGAAGGCCTGAATGCCCGTTTTAACGAGGGTGAAATCTGGCACATTGAGGGTCCCAACGGGGTGGGCAAAACATCCTTGTTGCGGCAAATCACCGGCATCAGCCGCAGCTTCGGTGGCGAGTTGCGCTGGCGCGGGGAACCCGTATCGCGGGCGCGTTTCGAGCTGGCCAGTGATTTACTCTACATTGGCCACTTGCCGGGTATCAAAGCCAGCCTGAGCGCGCGTGAAAACCTCGCCGCATACTGCCCCGGCGTGCCCGACACTGTGCTCGATCAGGCGTTGGCCGGGGTGGGCTTGTTCGGGTTTGAAGATGCGCCCTGCTATCGACTGTCGGCGGGCCAGATGCGTAAAGTCGCACTGGCCCGACTGTCTTTATCCAAACAGACCCTGTGGGTACTGGATGAACCGTTTACTGCGCTCGACGTAAAAGCGGTAGCTGCGTTGGAGCAACGCTTTGTCGGGCATGCCGCGGCGGGCGGCTGCGTGATCATGACCACCCACCAGGCTTGTCAGATCGACGGACTGAAAACCCTGCGGCTCGGTGACTACCAGCCCGGGAGGTCCGCATGACGGAGAGCCTGGGAACCGCGCTTGGGCGCCAATTCAGCCGCGAGCTGAAGCAATCGGTGCGGGCCTCGTCCGAATGGGCTAATCCCGTGATCTTTTTTGTCATGGTCATTACTATGGTGCCCATCGGCATCAGTCCGGATGCAAAACTGCTGGCGGTGCTGGCGCCGGGTATGATCTGGGTGGTGGCCTTGTTGGCCACGTTGCTCTCGTTGGACGGATTATTCCGCACCGATCGCGATGACGGCAGTCTGGAGCAATTACTGATCAGCCCGCATCCGCTGCCACTGCTGGTGATGACAAAGGTGATGGTGCACTGGCTGGTAACCGGCCTGCCGCTGACACTGCTGTCGCCGGTGCTGGGCATGATGCTGTCGTTGCCGGCCGAGGGCTATGTGCCGTTGGTCTTATCGTTGTTGATCGGAACCGGCAGTCTGAGTTTTATTGGCGCGATCGGTGCGGCACTGACCGTCAGTTTGCGGCGGGGTGGTCTGTTGATTGCGCTGATCATTATGCCGTTTTACGTGCCGGTGTTGATATTTGGTGCTAACGGGGTCAGCCGTGCCATTGAAGGCTTTGCCCACAGCGGGCAACTGGCGGTGCTGGGTGCGTTTCTGGCCCTGAGTGTGGCGCTGGCGCCGTTCGCCATTGCCGCCGGGCTGCGGATCTCTGCGGACAGTTAAGTGAATCTGTAAGCAAACAGTTGAATTGCAGTAATACAAGAGGAATACACGTGGGTTGGCAATGGTTTCATCGATTGGGATCGCCGCGCTGGTTTTATGAAAAAACCGGCGTCTGGTTGCCCTATCTGGCAGTGGTGACTGCGTTGTTAATGCTGACGGGGTTGGTGTGGGGCCTGGGTTTTGCGCCCATGGATTACAAGCAGGGCAACAGTTTTCGCATTATTTATATCCATGTACCTGTGTCATTTCTGGCACTGGCTGGTTATTACATCATGGCCATTGCCGGTGCCGTGGGATTGATCTGGAAAATGAAGCTGGCCGATATGGTGATGAAATCGGCAGCGCCCATTGGTGCGGCGCTTACGTTTCTTGCGCTGATTTCCGGTGCCATCTGGGGCAAGCCCACCTGGGGCACCTATTGGGTCTGGGATGCGCGCATTACCTCCATGCTGGTGTTGTTTTTTCTGTATGTGGGGGTGATTGCCTTGCAAGCGTCCTTTACCAACCAGCAGGCTGCCGCCAAGGCCAGTGCGGTGTTGAGTCTGGTGGGTATGATCAATATTCCGATCATCTACAAATCGGTGGACTGGTGGTACACCTTGCATCAACCGGCCACCATTAAATTTACCGAAGCACCCAGCATGCACCCGGATATGTTTTATCCGCTGCTGGTGATGATCGTGGGCATGTACTGTTTCTACGCGCTGGCGTTGATTTTGTTTACCCGGGCAGAAATCGTGCAGCGTGAAAAACAGACCCAGTGGGTGAAGGCGTTGGGAGGTGCCGGATGAAATTTCAGTTCGATTCCTTCGAGGCCTTCATGGCCATGGGCAACCACGGGCCCTTTGTCTGGTCGGTGGTCGCCATTACCCTGGTGACCTGGGGCCTGTTAATCTGGTGGCCCCTGCGCAGTCATAAACAGGCGCTGGCCGAACAGCGCCGTTTGGCGCGGATAGAGCAAGCAAGAATTCAGCAGGCCGCAGAGCAGGAGTAGTTATGGCAATGCATCCGGTGCGCAAACAGCGTTTGATCATGGTGTTGTTTGTGGTGATTTTTTCCAGCCTGGCGATCAGCCTGGTGGTGTATTCCCTGCGTGAAAACATCAACCTGTTTTATCCGCCCGAAAAACTGGTCAACGGCGAAGCGCCCATAGACAGAACCATCCGCGCGGGCGGCTGTGTTGTACCGGGTACCGTGGCACGCGATCCCGAGAGTCTGAAAGTGTCGTTCGCGATTTCCGACGGCATTGCCGACGTGACTGTGACCTATCAGGGCATTTTGCCGGATTTGTTTGCAGAGGGTGAAGCGGTGGTGGTGAATGGTCAGCTGCACGGTGACGGCAGTTTTGAGGCGCGTGAAGTGCTGGCCAAACACGACGAGAACTACACGCCACCGGAAGTGGCCGAAACCATGAAGAAAAACGCCGAAGCCCAGGGCATTGAACATCAGAAAGCCTGCGGGGTAATGAATTATGGTGCCTGAGTTAGGTCATTTCGCGCTGATCCTCGCATTCGGTTTGTCGTTGCTGTTGGCAACGGTGCCGTTGATCGGCAGCTTCAATCAGCAGCGGTTACTGATGGCCACGGCGCCCTCGATGGCCACCGGCATGTTTGTGTTTGTGGCGCTGGCGTTCGTGTGTCTGAGCTACAGCTTTGCCACCGATGATTTTTCCGTGGCGTATGTGGCCAATAACTCCAACAGCCTGCTGCCCTGGTATTACAAGCTCAGCGCCGTGTGGGGTGGGCATGAAGGCTCGCTGTTGTTGTGGGTATTGATCCTGACCCTTTGGACGTTTGCGGTTGCCGTTAAATCCCATCATATGCCCATCGAAATGCGCGCGCGCGTGCTGGCAGTAATGGGCATGGTGGCGGTGGGTTTTATCAGTTTCACCTTGCTGACCACCTCCAATCCCTTTGATCGGCTGTTGCCTTCAGTGCCCTCAGAAGGTAGTGACCTGAATCCCCTGTTGCAGGACTTTGGTCTGATCATCCACCCGCCCATGTTGTACATGGGTTACGTGGGTTTCTCGGTGAGTTTTGCGTTTGCAATCGCCACGCTGATTTCCGGTAAATTGGATTCCGCCTGGGCGCGTTGGTCGCGGCCCTGGACCAATCTGGCCTGGGCCTTTCTCACCATCGGTATCGCACTGGGTTCCTGGTGGGCCTATTACGAACTCGGTTGGGGCGGTTGGTGGTTCTGGGACCCGGTGGAGAATGCGTCCTTTATGCCGTGGCTTGCCGGCACTGCGCTAATGCACTCACTGGCGGTGACAGAAAAACGCGGCGTGTTCAAAAGCTGGACACTGTTGCTGGCGATTTTCACTTTCTCGCTCAGTTTGCTGGGGACCTTTCTGGTGCGTTCCGGCGTGCTCACGTCGGTGCATGCGTTTGCCACCGATCCCGAACGCGGGTTGTTTATTCTCGCCTTCCTGTTAGTGGTGATTGGCGGTTCACTCACGCTTTATGCACTGCGGGCGCCGGCGGTTAAAAGTGCCACCAGCTTCGTAGGTATTTCGCGCGAATGGTTTTTACTGGCGAATAACATATTGCTGGTGGTGGTGCTGGCGACTGTGTTGCTGGGCACGCTGTATCCGCTGATAGCCGATGCCCTGGGCTGGGGCAAAATTTCCGTGGGCCCGCCTTACTTCAATAAATTTTTCATCCCGCTGATGGGGGTGTTGTGTATTCTGTTGGCGGTGGGGCCGCTCACGAATTACAAACGCAGCTCGGAAAAAGAACTGTTCCAGTGGTTGCGCTGGCCCTTCGTAGCGGCTGTTGTGCTGGGCGCCCTGGTGCCCTGGTTGTATGAAACGCCCTATGTCTGGCAAGCCAGTATTGCCGTATTCATTGCCAGCTGGATGGTGTTGGCCGCCGCGCGCGATCTGCGCAATAAAACCCGGCACAGTGCAACCCTGTGGGCGGGACTGAAAAAATTGTCCGTCAGTTACTTCGCCATGCATCTGGCCCATTTGGGCATGGCGGTCACGCTGATCGGTGTGGCTTTCGTGTCGCTCTATGCGGAAGAACGCGATGTGCGCATGTCGGCCGGTAAGTCTTTGGATATTGAAGGTTACCATTTCGAGCTCACCGAAATCCGCCAGGTGCGCGGCCCGAACTACCTGGCCGACGAGGCGGTGATTCTGGTCTCCAAAGGCGATGATCTGATCGCCGAAATGCGGCCCCAAAAACGCAAATACCTGAGTGGCGGCAACCTGATGACCGAAGCTGCTATCGATGCCGGTTTGTTCCGCGATTTGTATGTGGCCATGGGCGAACCGCTGGGCGATGGTGATTGGGCCATGCGGGTGCATTTCAAACCCTTTGTTCGCTGGATATGGTTGGGCGCGATATTCATGACGTTGGCGGGCATTGCCACGCTGTGGGATAAACGCTACCGCCTGCGCGTGGCGCAGAGTCGGCGTGAAGCCGGCACAGCAGTGCCCGGGCAAACACAAGGAGCCTGACCAGAATGCAACGGTTAAAGCTGTTTCTGCCGTTAATTATTTTTGCCGGCCTCGCACTCCTGTTCTGGCGTGGTTTGAGCCTGGACCCCAACGCCATGCCGTCGGCCTTAATCGATAAGCCCATGCCGGCCTTTTCATTGCCCACACTGGAAGACGAAGGCACGCCGGTGGATGAGTCCTTGTTCAAGGGCCAGGTGACGCTGTTGAATGTGTGGGCCACCTGGTGCGTGTCCTGCCGGGTTGAGCACCCGTTTCTGGTGAAGCTGGCAGAGCAGGGGGTGCGCATTGTGGGGCTGAATTACAAAGATGACCCCCGGGCCGCGCGGGAATGGCTGGTGAAACTGCACAACCCTTACGAGCTGTCGGTGATCGATGCAGACGGCCGGCTTGGACTGGACCTGGGTGTATTTGGTGCGCCTGAGACGTACGTTCTCGATAAAACCGGCACCATTCGCTACAAACACGTGGGCGTGGTGGACGACAGGGTGTGGCAAACCACACTTGGCCCGATCGTGGAGCAATTGAACGCCCAGTAGCCGGCCGGCTCCTGAGCGTTCAGGTTAATTACCCCACAATCAGAGGCAGCTGGCCGGCCCGATCTCGGTCCAATCGCTGCTGGTGCCCGGTTCCGATTGCGTCCACCAATTGGCGCGCCATTGCCGGCCGGCATGATCCACTTCGGCACCGGCCTGATAGGCTTTACCACTGATCCACACGTGCGGGATGTCGCTCAGCAAATCCCAGGTGTCGTTGGTTTGTGCCGGTTCACTGCCGGAATTCCACCATTTGGCTTTCCACACTAACTGCTGGTGCGCAACCACGCTGCCGGCGGTGTACACGTGGTGTGCTTCCCAGGCAGGATAGTTGCCCGCGTTGGGGTCGGTTTGGCTACAGCCTGGCGTTTGATTGTGTTTGATATCCACGCGAGCGCTGGCGCTGCTGTTCTGTAACCAGATTTCATTGGCCACCCGATTCTGGCTATCGAATACTATCTGCCCGTTGGCTTGCTGCATGCCCACCTGCACATCGCTGTAACGCTGATTTACGCGACCGGCCAACGCCTCTGCCCAGACACCTTGGTCACTGTTGGCTGAGCTGATGGCCAGGGTTTCAAACACCTGCTCCTGCCCATTGGCATCAAAAACCCGAAACCAGACCTCGTCACCCGGCTGTGCCACATCGGTGCTTTTTACAAAGTAACCGGCACTGATCCAGCTCGGCGGCGGGGTGGTGCCGCTGAAGCGGATATCCGAGCAGTTGTAGAATCCTTCACCGGCTTCGTCAGCCCGCTGCCAACGGGTAAACAGAATCGCATCGCCGTCGCGGCCGGCCGGCAGGTTCACGGGTACCTTGTACATTTTATGCCCGTTCATATTCACCACGGGTAGATTGCCGTGAGTGGCCACTAACTCCAGGTGATCCCATGCCAGCGTCTGTGTTGCCGGATTAAAACCCGGTTTGGTGACATAGACCTCCCAAAAGCTGGGGTTGTGCGGGGTGGATGCGTGAAACAGTAGATCGATCTGGCCACTGACCTGGGTGCGCTGCCAATCCGTGTGGGCCAGACTCATTCCCGCTTTACTGGCGTCGCCAGCGCCACAGAGATTGCCATCCTTGACCGTTTGCCTGACGGCGGCCGCGTTATTGTAGTCCACCACGTTTGCAGAAAACTCGTGGTGCTGGGTCAGCGGTGTGGCGCCCGAAACCTGAAAAGCGGCGCGGCACGCCGCGTTAGGGATGCCTGAACCGTCCGCCGGCCACCAGTAGCCGCCGTCATCCACGCAGAATTGCTGCCGGGCCTTGGGGTATTCCACATAGCCGTGGCTGGTGGCCTGTTGGCTGGCAAGCAGGCCGGTCAGCGCCATGACCAGTGCCGGTGCCGTGAGGAAGTGAGCGTGGCTTATGTTTGTTATTGCCATGTTTGACTCCTTGTTTGATTGAGTTCTCTCGGGCAGCAGGCAGTTGAACGCCTACTGGAGATGACAACGTTGTCATCGCTGTTCAGAATAAGGCCACTTTGGCCATAAATAAACCGAAAAGGCGGGCACTCTCGTGCCAGCTACCGCGGTTTTTGTTGATGGAGATCAAAATACGCACAAGCGGCTGGCGCTACTATGATCCCAACGAATCACAGAACCCCAGCGGGAGGTGCACTATGTATATGGATGGCGTTGTTGCGTATGGCTTGGTAATTGTTGCGGCCACCTGTGCGATGCTCTGGTATGTGGGACGCTATGCGTGGCGTCACTACAAGCAGGACGCTGAGGCGGCTGAGAAGAAAGCCTGAGTGGATTCATCAATCAATGAAAAAGCGCCGACCTGGCGCTTTTTTTATGCCTCACTCAGCCCAATGGCGGCTTTAAGGTGCTGAGGTTTTCGGGGGCGTCGACACGTCTTTGCACAGCAGCATGTCCACAATCCGGTTGGATGCACCAGGGTAAAAGCCCGCTTCCTGCTGATAGCCCCGGCCGTTTTCAAAGGTGCCGAACAGCAGATCAAACACCGGTAAGTCGGAAAAGTTGCGGTAATGGACTCCCCGCTGGTGGTGCAGGCTGTGGCTCTCCGGCCGCTGAATCACAAACCCGAGCCAATAGGGCGTTTTGATATTGGCATGTTGGAACAGCTGCAGAAAAGTTCCCACCAGTAAAAAGACCGTAACTGCCTGTGGGGTAACGTCGATCAGCAGGGCGAGTGCAATGCTGCCCACCAGTGAGAATCCGATCATATCGGTGGGGTTGAAGTAAAAGGTGCCCCAGGCATCCACGCGCTCTGCACTGTGGTGAAACTGATGAAACACCCGCCACAAAAAGTTATTGCTGTGGATGGCCCGGTGCCAAAAATAAATGCCCGCTTCAAATACCAGCAGTGCAACGGCGGCACCGCCCAGTGTGCCTAAATGGGTTAAATCCAGAAGCTGAAACTGACTCAACCAAGGGTCGACCCACATGGGCAGATAGGCTGTCAGAAAAAAATAAATCCAGAAAAATACACCGCAGCGCAAGTACCAGCCTTTGATGCGGGGTAGGGGGCGGGCAGGGAACAGCGATTCCCACAAAATAATCGCGGCATAAAGGCCGATGATGGCGAGCGATACCGGGTCGAGCAGAATTTCCATGGGGCCGGGCATGGTGCAGTCCTTTGTTTTTGGGCCTTTGTCCGAAAAACCATCCTACGCGTTGTTACACCGATTGAAAGGGGGGAAAGGTGTGGGTTACCGGCGACACCCGACAAAATGTAAGTCCTTGGTGTGAGGTTTTACTTATCAGGCGCCAGCGCGTAGATAAAAGCCATCACCACATCGCCGTTCTCACATTCCACCTCAATTGGAATACGCTGATAGTCATTCCCTTCGAACGCATCCAGCGATGCCCACAGGTCGGGTAATTCGAGGGAGTGAAGCAGAAATCCGTGTATTGGAATGCCCTGGGAATCGGGACGCATAGCGGGGTAGCCATCAGCAGAAGCCCAACCCGCTTCGATCAACTGGCCTTTGACGGTTCCGGTCTGCCAGTGGCCAGCCAGTGCCTGCAGCAGGTGGTGATTTTTTCTGCCGGGGGCCAAGGTGCCGTAGGTGAAAAGCCGGGTGTTTGTCGCGTGGGGCATAGGTCAAGGTATGGGCAAAAGGGCGCAGCCTTACAGTTATTGGGTGCCTGCTGATTGAATCAGCAGCACCCGTGGACAATTATTGATCTAACGTAAACTGAATTTTGAAATCAATGAGATTTTTAGACAGCGGGGCGGCAAGTAATTCGGTGCCGGCATAAAACATCGGTATCCCTTCGCCACCGTCATTGCGATAATGCAGTATCAATGCGTCTTTACTGTCGGTGGTTTTCAAGCCGGCAATGATGCCTGCGAGTAATTTCTCCGCGAAATTGGCCTGGCGCAAACCCGCCAGCATTTCATTCATGATCTCACGGTTTTTCGCCGCTATCTCGGGAAGCGCCTGTTCACCTTCCATCGGGTAGGGCATGACCGGCCCCTGTTTCAGTGCCGGCACAAATTTAATGGTGCGGTCTTCATCTGGCGCCAACACGTCGGTAAATGAATCTACGCGGCCATCGCGATAGGTGAGGGTATTTATCGCCTCACCGGTGTAGTCTTCTGTGATCTGCAGGGTGACCTCGTAGCCCTCGCCCAGCATGGAGGGTTCCATGTGCTTGATCGCCAACCGGACTGGCCGGCCCGTAGCGTTTGCCACCCTTTCTGTGAGTACTGCATCGGCCGCGTTCGGGCGCGCGTAGCGGAATTCAGATGAAAACTCGATGGTACCTTCCGCATTGATTATGGGTTGATCGTCAGCATCATACGCACTGTCGTCTTGGGTGGCGTCCGGTTCAACTTCAAAATAAGGCTCGGATCTCAGCCACTCAAGTTGGGTTTCGATATCGGCGGACTCAGGAAAACGGAACCGGAGATCGGCCAGCACCCACACATCCAGTTCGCGTTTGGCGCTTAGTCGGAAATGCCAGTCGATGTCGGTGGTGACGGGATCGCCTGGCCGGCTGTTGTCAACTTCATGCAGTACACCCTCCTGTTCAATCAGGAAGGTGACGGCCATGCGCGCCCGGCGGTAGCCGTCGTCTGCCGGGTTCCAGGCATCGTCTTCGGAATAGTTTTCCTCCTGCGTTTGCAGGTATTGTTCGTTTTCGGGTTCCTCCTGTGCGGAGCAACCAGAGATTAAAATGCCAGTCGAAAGCAGTAGGTAGGTGGTAAGAATATGGGCCGTACGCAGCATGGTGATTATCCTTAATACACAGTTCAGCTGGCTCATAAGCTAATCCGGTCTTGTGATTAACTCAAGAGGGTGGGGTGGCGTCTGTTCGCAGATCAGAAAAAAATCGACGATTTGGCTGTCGGGTTGGTTGTTTGCGAAGATTGCTTAGATGAGGGTTTGCACAGCTTTCTAGATGATGTATTTCATTCCCGTGGGCTGGTGCTGTTGGTGAATGGGTGGTTTGTTTGTGTGTTCTGGCGCCTTGGAGATTGTTAGGGGGTTTGTTGGTTTAGGTGTTTTAATTTTTATCTGACCACAAGTTAAACTTAGCGATGTGGGTTTGAATAAGGCGTTTAGCTGGCAAAAGAACGCCTTACACCGACTTGTCAGTGCTCATCCTATTGAAATAATGGAATTAAATCTCTCTCCTGTGCACCACTTCACGCTACAATTGGCGCCGACTATGGGGGTAAGAATGCTCAGAATATTGATGTGCGCGTCTTTGTGTGTCGCATTGAACTCATGCGTCAACCGATCGCCTTTGCCAGCGGGGGGCGCTTTAGAAAATAAGCCGTATTTGCCTGCGCCCGATCTGGTATTTGAAATCGAAGGTATGAGCCATTGCACCTCCGTCGATGACGCCAGGCTACACATAAATAAAGGCGAGCCTGTCACGCTTATCGTGCATGGTTGCTTCTTATCCGCGGGCCGGTTCCGTGCCCTGGCCGACGTGTTTGCTTTTCACGGGCAGCAAACGATCTGTTTTAATTACGACGACCGTGACCGAATCAGTGACAGTGCCGCACAGCTGAATCAAGCGCTCGCCAAACTTAGTGAGAAAATTGATACTGATCAAATCACCGTGATAGGGCACAGCCAGGGTGGGCTTGTCGCGCGTCAAAGCGTAAGTGAATTCAATGATGCGCAAGCCCTCTCAAAAAAAACCAAAATTTCTTTAGCTACCATTTCAGGGCCTTTTGGTGGCATTGAATCCTCAAAGCATTGTGGTTGGCGTTGGCTGCACCTGGCCAGTTTCGGTATAACGACTGCCGTTTGCCAAGCGGTAACTGGCAGCAAATGGACAGAGATTCCACCCGACAGTCGCTTCATACAAAACCCTACGCCGCTTAATACAAACGTAGTTCGTTTCTTGAAGATCAATACCGATGAAACCGAAACCTGCCGTCGCCATGATGCTGAAGGACGCTGTATTGAAGATGATTATGTATTTTCATTGGCAGAGCAGTCGCACCCTGTGCTGGACCAACTAGAAATTGTCAAGCAAGCCACGGTAAAAGCCGGCCATGTAGAAATTGTGGGTGATTCCATTACGGCGCCAGACAAGTTGATACGCGTTTTGCAGCAGGGCGGTTATATGCGTGATACTCCTGCGGAAAGGCAAGCTGCTTTTCGTGACTTGCTTGATCAGCTATATGTTATGAATTGACTGCCGCTTCGTTTGTTGATACTGCCAAGTTGCGGAAGGGTAGTGCTGAACGTGTTTGCTTAGCGCCAGTCCATGCCTTGCAAGAGTCATGGGTGGCTGGTTGTAGTAAAAAAGGGTTGAGAAGTATATGGCTGGGGTGTCGGCGCTTCGAGCGCGTTCGCCCTGTTGACAGAGAACGGCTTCCGACCCCATTATCTTAGTGGGAGGATATTTCCTTAAACATAAATTACTGGGCTTTGAGCTCTATTACATCCCATCCACGTCTATGCAGCCGGCCTTGCAGGCAGAAGACATAGTGCTTGCTGACACCTGGGTTGATGTGAGCACATTAATACCCGGGGACATCATTGTATTTGAACACCCTACTATCCACGGTATGCGCCTCATCAAACGCATTGCCAAGATCGATACCGATACGGTTATGGTGCTTGGAGACAACGCCAAAAATAGTCTGGACAGCCGCTCGATAGGCAATATTAACAAACAGTTAATTTTGGCAAAGGCCAGTGCCTACATCCGAAGTTGCCACATAGGTAAAATAGCCGACATTGAAAATTAGATGAAATTCATCTTCAGGCTGCAAGCCTTACCGGTAACCTTACTTGTGGCATACATATAAAATCGAAATACTTCTTTGCAGGCATCTTTCAATTCCTTTTGTTGGCGAGAGCTCAATAATTCTGACTTCTCGACATCAACCTCAATTTTCCCCAGGAATTTATCGCTATAGATGTTCTGCTCGCCGGTAAAAGCATATTTAAACATGGCATCATCAACTGCAGCCATCATCTGACGGGCTAAAGTGCCATACTCATCGCAACCTTGCATCGCGATCTTTACAAAAAAATACTCTCCGACATATATCTTCTCCTCTGAATAAATCAGAGGTTCCAGCAGGCAGTCGATGTCCAGCTCACTGAAAAGCTCGTCATCCTTCCAAGTGGCGAAATACGTTAACCCACCAATCTCTCTCGAGCCGACAGGCCTAAAAATAGCACAATTCAAATCATTAACAGCCGCGATCCTCGCAGGCATAAAACCCACGGAAGCAGAAATTTTTTTGCCAACTGTACGATCTAAATTAGAATCGTAGGCATAGATATTTGGATCATTTTTAAAAGCAATATAATAGAAATTCGACTTACCAACATAGGCCGCAACAGGTTTATCAGTAAATGTTTCGCGTAACGCATTTCCATCCCAGCAGTAGCTTTTGTCCCCACAGCTAAACAATACCGAATCATCCACCCTTTCTGGTTGAACAACTATACTTACGCTCTTTGCCTCGGACGGTAGTGCTGCAATGCTATCAAATCTTTCCAAATCAAAAACCGCGACATCACCATGAGTTCCACTACGAGTATATATAAATAGCAGATTATCTAGTTGTGAAAACTTCGTCCAGGTAGATTTAAAGCTCTTTCTAGCCACCTCATTAAAATCTTTGTTCAGCTTAACAACTTCATGAACTGAATAATCGTAGAAAAAGTAAAAGCAATCGATAACCGCCAGCAAAAACCAACTAGTTGCAAAAGTGCAAGGAGTCAACTCATTTGCCGTCTTAAAAAGATATACATTAGGATCTGGGAATCGCGACTCAACGCTAACTGAACAATCGCCAAATGATTTTGTTTCACGAGAATCGATAAATATGTCCGCTTCCTGCTTTGGCACTACTGATTTCCTGTCACCCACAAACGTAGCTAGCAAATTAGCCTCTTTGTAGTAAATTGCTACGTCATCAGTATCGTGCTTAAATATTCTAATATCTTCCTTTGTAAACTCTGTGAGGTGCAATTCTTGGCCACCATCCACCCTGTAGTAGTAATAAAAACTCTTTAAATAAAAACAACTACCTACAACTTGCGGGTATGTATGACTTCCTGAAACCGCGAATAAATTCATCTTAAACCCCTCCGTTCAGTACTGAACGACATCACCCAGTGTTGCGCCTTGCTCAAAAATATTATCAATAACAGGTTTAACATTATCAGTTAGAAATATCGTTAATGTTCCGTTGATCTTTGAATCTTCGAAGTTTTTTAGCAGATCATCATTGCCTGACTGTTTTAAAATTGGATACAAACTATCTGGGCTGTTCGCTATTTTATTAAATAGTTCTGACTTAATTATTTCAATATCACCGCCATTTATTTTATTAAACAGCCATTTAACATCAACCTCACCTGGTTTGCTGAATGCGCGCGCAAGGTCTAATAATCGGGGTCAGATAAGCATTATGGCGCGTTAAGCGTCTTCGCTGGTAAGCCCTCCGGCTTTGTCGCGGAAGGGTAGCACCAAACGTGATTGCCCAACACCAGTCCACGCTTTGCAAAGGCCATGGATGGCCTGGGAGCGAATCGGTACAGGACGTATCGTTGAGCGGCAAAGCGTGGGGTGGGGTTGGGCTTGTGAGGTTAGGGTGGGGTTCCGCGATCTCGCGGTTATTTGGTGGGGGAAAATGAGGTGTGTGTCGGTGCATTCGCGGCTGGGAAGCGGATGGCCGCTCCGCCGTTCCAACTACATAGATAAGTGCCTGGTTTGAGGGGTGCGCTAGAGGGTTGGGTGGGTTCGGACGGGAATGACTCGCACCCTTCGGGGCCGGCTATCAATCATAGATTGATAGCGTTCGGCTGCGCACAAAGCATCGCTTTGTAAACGCTTGCCTCACCCATGTGCTCGGGCCTGCGGCCCAACGGCCGGCTGGCCGTTGCCCAAAATCGCTCCCGGCGATTTTGTGAGTCGGACCGGACGGGACTCGAACCCGCGACCTCCGGCGTGACAGGCCGGCATTCTAACCAACTGAACTACCGGTCCGCTAAACCGGGTTGGCGTGAGTAACTTAGGTTAAACACTGCCTTATATGGTGGGTGGTACAGGGGTCGAACCTGTGACCTACGCCTTGTAAGGGCGCCGCTCTACCAACTGAGCTAACCACCCGTTGTTCAAGAGCCGCGTATTCTACGCATAAATCCGGCCCGGTCAACACTCGGGTGAACTTTTTTATGACTATCAATACCTTGGGCGTTTGGTGGGCGGGTTGGTATACTGCCGGCCGTCTCAACTTTGGTGTGGAGCCTGGCTGTGCCGACCCTGCTAAACCTCATCCGTGCAAGCCTTCTGGGGCTGACGCTTCTGCTGACCGGCCATGCGCTGGCCGTGATTGATGTGTACCAATTCGACAGTGAAGAGCAGCGCCTGCGCTACCTCGAGTTCATCGAAGAAATGCGCTGCCCCAAGTGCCAGAACCAGAACCTGTCCGGTTCTGATTCACCCATTGCCGCTGATTTACGCCGCGAAATCCATCGTCTGCTGCAGGAAGGTAAAAGCGATGACGAAATCGTCGAGTTCATGGTGGCGCGCTACGGTGAATTCATTCTCTACGAACCGCGCATGCAGTCATCCACCTATATATTGTGGCTCGCCCCCATTGGCATGCTGTTGGTGGGGCTTGTGGTCGCGATTCTCATGTCGCGCCGGAAAAACACCCGGGCCACCGTTGATGATGTCGAAAAACAAGCCCGCCTCAAGGCACTGCTGAACGCGAACGAACAGGATAAATAATGACCTACTTCTGGATTGGAGCGCTGCTGTTGGCGCTCATGGCCGGGCTCGCCATCCTTTGGCCGCTCATGTTTGGCGGTAAAGGCGCTGACCTCAAGCGCGAGGCCGTTAACGTTGCCATTTACAAAGACCGCAAGGCCGAGCTCGATGCTCAGCTGGCGGCCGGAGATCTTGATGCTGACGCCCATGCGGCAATGCTCGCAGAGCTCGACGACAGCCTGCTGGAGGATGCCCAGGGTGAGGATAGCCAGCAGCCCGTAACCAACCAGAACAATGCACAGTGGATCCTCCTGATCGCTGCGGTGCTACTGCCTTTGGCGGCCGGTGCCTGGTACTGGGAAAAAGGCGCCAGCCAGGAAGTGGTGCTGCGGGAGATGATGCAGAACGTCAACGGCCCTGAAGATGCCGGCCAGGTTATCGCCATGCTGCGCGACAGCGTCGACAAGCAGCCGGATAACACCCAGAACTGGTTTATGCTCGCGCGCATGTACATGGAAGTCGGGCAATTTGCCGACGCCACCATGGCCTATCTGGAAGTGGTCAATCGCGAGCCGGAAGCGGCCAATGTGGTCGCGGAGATGGCCCAGGCGCTGTTCCTGGCGTCCAAAAACGAAATCACTCCCGAAGTGCGCAAGATCACCCAGCGGGCCCTGAAGTTGGATCCCAACAACGGCACCGCCCTCGGGTTAGCCGGTATCGACGCGTTTGAGCAGCAACAATACCAATCGGCCATTGATTTATGGACCCAGGCGGCCGGCCAGAGCATGCCCGGCTCACCCGCCCGGCAAGCGCTTGAGGGCGGGATTGCCCGCGCTAAATCCATGCTGGGTGAGACAGCGGATGCGGGTGTGGCGGTTGCACCGGACAGGCCCGATACGTCCGGGAAGCCGGTAATCCGCGTGTCCGTCGCCCTGGCCGACAGCGTGCCGCGCGCGGGCCAGACGGTATTTGTCTACGCCCGTGCCTGGCAGGGTGCCCGCATGCCACTGGCAATCCAGCGGCTGAATATCAACGACCTGCCTGCGACCCTCACGCTGGATGACAGCATGACCATGATGGCCGGGGTCTCCCTCGCCAGTGCCGGCGAGCTGGAAGTGCTGGCGCGGGTGTCGGCATCCGGTAGCCCGGCGCCCCAGCCGGGTGACTGGGAAGCGTCTTCCGGACCGGTTTCGCTGGCCGAAGGCGATGCCACCGTCACCCTCACCGTGGATCGCCAGATTCCCTGAATATGGGCGTTGGTAGGGTGAAATGGCGTGGTTGACCGTGTAGAATCGGCCGATCTTTGGGCATCCGTTCAAGCCGGCAGGGAGCGCTAGCCATCACCCCATCCGCTTGGCCATGTTTGGCCCATAAATATTAGAAAAAACAGTAACTTATAGTAGAGTGAAACGGTTACATGCGGCTTAAATGTATCAAGCTGGCCGGGTTCAAATCATTTGTTGACCCAACCACAGTGCAATTTCCCTCCAACCTGAGTGCGGTGGTGGGACCGAACGGTTGTGGCAAATCCAATATTATTGACGCCGTGCGGTGGGTGATGGGTGAGTCCAGCGCCAAGAACCTGCGCGGTGAAAACATGACCGACGTTATTTTCAACGGTTCCGGTGGTCGCAAGCCCGTGGGCCAGGCGTCTATCGAGCTGGTGTTTGATAACTCCGAAGGCAAGCTGGTGGGCGAGTACGCCGCCTATGCCGAGATTTCCATCCGCCGTAAAGTGACCCGTGAAGGCCAGAATTTTTACTACCTGAACGGCAATAAATGCCGCCGCCGCGACATTACCGATATTTTCCTTGGCACCGGTCTGGGCCCGCGTTCTTACGCCATTATCGAGCAGGGCATGATTTCGCGCCTGATTGAAGCGCGCCCGGAAGACCTGCGGATCTTTATCGAGGAAGCCGCCGGCATTTCCAAATACAAAGAGCGCCGGCGCGATACCGAAAACCGTATCCGGCGCACCATGGAAAACCTGGAGCGTTTAACGGATATCCGCGATGAGCTCGACCGGCAATTGTCGCGTCTGGAACGTCAGGCCCAGGCGGCAGAGAAATACGCCGAATACAAAAAAGAAGAGCGCGAATTAAAAGCCCAGCTGCAAGCCTTGCGCTATCGCGTTCTGGCCGAACAGGTAAGCGTCAAGCGCAGCGCTATCCGCGAGCTGGAAGTGGAGGTGGAGTCCTTCGTCGCCGCCCAGGTCAACAAAGACACGCTGATTGAAAAATACCGTGCCCAGTACACCGAGCTGGGCGATAAGTTCAACGAGGTGCAGGGCCGCTATTACTCCGTGGGCTCAGACATTGCCCGCATTGAGCAAAGCATTACCCACGCTCAGGACCGCGTGCGCCAGCTCACTGTCGACCTGGACCAGACCCGCCGCGACTGCAAAGAAGCGGAAGAGCACATGCGCCTGGACGCAGAAAAAGCCGAAGGCTGGCAGGCGGAGTTGCTGGAAATTGAACCGGAACTGGAGCTGATCCAATCCGCCGGTGAAAGCAGTGGCGAAATGCTGCTCGAAGCCGAAGAGCAAATGCAGGCCTGGCAACAGGAGTGGGACGAATTCAACCAGCATGCGCAGGCACCGCGCCAGAAAGCCGAGGTGCAGCAGTCGCGCATTCAGCACCTGGAACAGGTGCAAACCCGGTTGCTTGAGCGCATCCGCAAACTGGATGAAGAAAAATCCCAGTTGACTGCGGGCGACGTAGAAGACGAAATCGAATCGCTCAATGAGCAACTCACCGAAATGGAACTGGAAGGCGAATCCGCCCGCGACCGTTCCGAACAGGTGGTGGAAGACATTAACAACCTGCGCGAGAGCAACAACGACCTCGCCAACCAGCTGGACGAACACAAATCCCGCCTGCAAACCCTGCGCGGTCGCCACGCGTCGTTGGAAGCGCTACAGCAAGCCGCGCTCGGCGAGCAGAATAAGGCGGTGACCCGTTGGTTGGAATCCAATCAACTGGCCGACAAACCACGCCTGGCTGAGGGGCTGAGCGTGCGCGATGGTTGGGATAAGGCCATCGAGACAGTACTGGGCAACCACCTGCAGGCGGTTTGCGCCGACGGTCTGGATCAGGTGGCCGGGGTGCTGGAAAGCCTCACGCAAGGCCAGTTGGTGCTGGTGGATACCCATGCCAGTGTGTCTGCCGTTAATGGCACCAAAGCCACCTTGCTCAGCAGTTTTGTGGATGCAGAGCACGGCATCGACGCCCTGATCGGCTCCGTGTACGCGGTTGAAACCCTGGCCGAGGCGCTGGCGTTGCGCCCGCAGTTGGCTGCGCACGAATCGGTCATTACCAAAGACGCCATCTGGATCGGTGCCAATTGGTTGCGCGTGGTGCGCGACACCGATGCCACGGCGGGCGTGCTCGCGCGCAAACAGGAACTGGAAGACATCGGCGCAGAAATTGCCACGCTGACCGACACAGTGAGCACCCAGTCCGAACAACTGGCATTGGGGCGCGAGCGACTGAAAGAACTGGAACAAAGCCGCGAGCAGCTGCGTCGCAACCTCGACGAGCACAATAAACGCTACGGCGAAATCAAATCCCAGCTCACTGCCAAGCAGGTGCGGGTCGAACAGATCCTGGATCGCAAAAAACGCATCACCGAAGAAGTGGGTGAAGCGCGCGAGCAGATGGAGCTGGAAGCGGAAAATCTGGCCGATGCGCGCATGATTCTGGAGGAGGCCATCGATGCGATGGAGCGCGATACCGGCCGGCGCGAAGAGCTGATGACCCAGCGCGACGGCATCCGTGCCAAGCTGGATCAGGCCCGCCAGAAAGCCCGCCACGATAAAGACCGCTCACACGAACTGGCCATGCGGGTGCAATCCCTGCGCACCCAGTTACAAGCCATCCAGTCCGGCATGAGCCGCCTGAAAGAACAGAGTCAGCGCCTGGCGGAGCGACGCGAACAGCTGGAAGCGGCACTGGCCGACAATCACGACCCGATTGAAGAATACAAGCTCGAACTGGAAGCCCTGTTGGAAAAACGGGTGTCAGTGGAGCGGGAGCTGGGCGAAGCGCGCAAGGCGGTAGAAACCGTCGAGCAGGATTTGCGCGCGGCAGAACAGCAGCGCAACCGCGCCGAACAGGATGTACAGAAAGTGCGCTCCAATCTGGAACAGGAACGACTGGCGGCGCAGACGTTGGATGTGCAGAAGCAAGGCCTGGAAAACCAGTTGAAAGAGGAAGAGTTCGATCTCGAGCAGCTGCTTGAATCCTTGCCGGAAGACGCCGAAGAGGCGCCGATGGTGTCCGAACTGGAAACGATCGGCAATCGCATAACCCGCTTGGGCCCCATTAACCTGGCGGCCATTGACGAATACAAAACCGAGTCTGAGCGCAAGCACTACCTGGATGCCCAGAACGACGATCTGGTGGAAGCGCTGCAAACGCTGGAAGACGCCATCCGGCGGATTGATCGCGAAACCCGCACCCGCTTCAAGGAAACCTTTGATCTGGTGAACAGCGGCTTGCAGGAGCTGTTCCCCAAAGTCTTTGGTGGTGGGCATGCCTATCTGGAACTCACGGGCGAGGATTTGCTCGACACCGGCATCGCGATCATGGCGCGCCCGCCAGGCAAGCGCAACAGCACCATTCACCTGCTCTCGGGCGGGGAAAAAGCACTGACCGCCATTGCGCTGGTGTTCTCGATTTTCCGCCTGAATCCGGCACCTTTCTGTATGCTGGATGAGGTGGATGCGCCGCTCGATGATGCCAACGTCGGGCGCTACGCACGCATGGTGGAAGAAATGTCCGCGCACGTGCAATTCATCTATATTACCCACAACAAAATTGCCATGGAAATGGCGCACCAGTTGATGGGGGTTACCATGCACGAGCCGGGCGTGTCGCGTCTGGTAACGGTTGATGTGGAAGAGGCGGCCGAACTGGCGGCCTCCTGATAATTGCGGTAATTTAACGGGTATAACTGGTTATGAATCCATATCCAATCAACGCGGTGAAGGGACTTCGTCATGCGTGAATGGCTAACGGTCATTATTGCCTGCCTGATCATTGGCGTGTTGCTCGACGGCTTGCGCCGCATGCGCGCGGCCAAACGCAATGAAATGCGTATGTCCTTGTCCATGCACAAGGGCACCAATAAAGAAGACCTGGCGGCCTACGGCAGCGAGCTCCCCAACGGCGGCGCGCGCGTAGTCTCCAAACGGGATGTGCCGCCGCCCAAAGTTGCACCCAAGAAGCCGCGCCCGGTCGATCCCAAGCACGAGCCCAAGCACCAGGAAGAGCTGGATCTCGATCAGCATGTGCCGCTATTGATGAATGTGGACGACGAGGCTGATGGTCGCACTGAACCTACGATTGGCGCGCCAGTGGTCCCGGACGTCGAAGACACAGCAGCTGCCGATCCGGCCGTGGCTGTGCCGGTCGAGTCGCCGGAGCCTGCGGCCGATGACGGTATTGATGAGGATGCCTACGACCGGGTGCTGTTTTCCGGCAAAACCGATGCGGTCCACGCCGATACCCACGGGCGGGAGCCAAAGTTGGCCGATGCGGCACCGGAAGAGGTGTATGTGATCAGTGTGGTGGCGCCCAAAGGTGAAGTTTTCGCCGGCCCCGCCGTGAAAGATGCGATTCTTGGCGCTGGACTGCGGTTCGGCTCTCGCAAGATTTTTCATTATCATCAGGATGAAGACGGCGAAGGCCCGATTCAGTTCAGCCTGGTGAATATGGTGCAGCCCGGCGTATTCGATTTGCAGAAATTTGACGAGCTGGAAACCCCCGGCCTCAGCATGTTTATGACGCTGCCCATGGAAGGCTCTGCGATTGCGGCCTTTGATGCCATGGTGACCACTGCGCGTGCGATTGCCGAAGCGCTGGAAGGCGACCTGAAAGATGAACAACAATCGACCCTCACGCAACAAACGGTGGAACACAACCGGGCGCGGGTGACGGAATACGAGCGCAAGCGCCAGCTGGAACTGGCGCGGGCTTGAGGCGCGACGATAAAGCCCGGTAATACCGGGCTTTTTTACAGGCGCTGAAAATAAAATAACCGACAACGCTGGAACTTCATGTCAGACCAAAAACAAACCTACGAAGAGCTCAAGCAAGCGCTGAATTACCACAGCTACCGTTATTACGTATTGGATGATCCGCAATTGCCGGACAGTGAATACGATCGGTTGATGCAACAATTGCAGGCGATAGAAGCGGAACACCCGGACTGGATCACGGCTGACTCCCCCAGCCAGCGGGTCGGGGCGCAACCGATGGCCGCGTTTTCGCAAGTGCAACACAAGTTGCCGATGCTGAGCCTGGACAACGCCTTCAACGAAGAGGATATGCGCGATTTCAACAAGCGATTGCAAAGCTTGCTGAAGTCCGCCGAACCCATCGAGTTTGCCTGTGAGCCCAAGCTAGACGGCATTGCCGTCAGCCTGATGTACGAAAACGGTTTGCTGGTCCAGGCCGCGACGCGCGGCGATGGCTCGGTAGGGGAGGACATTACTGCCAATGTGCGCACCATCGGCTCGGTACCGCTCAAGCTCATGGGCGGTGATTTCCCTGCACTGCTGGAAGTGCGCGGCGAAATCTACATGCCCAAAGCCGGCTTTGAGGCGCTCAACGAAAAAGCCCGTGCGGCCGGTGAAAAAGTCTTTGTGAACCCGCGCAATGCGGCGGCGGGCAGTTTACGTCAGCTCGATGCGCGCATTACCGCATCGCGGCCACTGGAGTTCTGTTGTTACAACATTGGTGTGGTGGAAGGCGGGAATATTCCCGATCGACACACGGATGTATTGCAACAACTCCAGCGTTGGGGGTTTCTGATCAATCGCGAAATGGCTGCGGTGAGCGGTATCGATGCTTGCCTGGCTTACTTTGCGCGCCTGGGCGAAAAACGCGCGGCGTTGCCCTATGACATCGACGGGATAGTTTTCAAGGTCAATAGCCGGCAATTGCAAAATCAGCTGGGATTTGTGGCGCGCGCACCACGCTGGGCAATTGCGCATAAATTCCCCGCCCAGGAAGAAATGACGCAATTGCTGGAAGTTGAATTCCAGGTGGGTCGTACTGGCAGCATTACGCCGGTAGCGCGTCTACAGCCCGTATTCGTGGGCGGCGTGACCGTGTCCAATGCCACCCTGCACAACCGCGATGAAATAGAGCGGCTGGGTGTGATGGTGGGCGATACGGTGATTGTGCGCCGCGCCGGTGACGTGATTCCGCAGGTGGTATCGGTGATTACCAGCAAACGGCCTGCGGATGCCCGTCCGGTGCAGTTCCCGGAAAACTGCCCTGTGTGCCAATCCCCGGTGGCACAGGTTGAGGGTGAGGCAGCCGTGCGTTGTACGGGCGGGCTTTTGTGTGCGGCCCAGGTCAAAGAAGGCATTAAACATTTTGCCTCGCGCAAAGCCATGGATGTGGATGGGTTGGGCGATAAGCTGGTGGAGCAGCTGGTGGATGAGGGGCTGATCAGCTCTGTCGCCGATCTGTTTTCTCTGACCGAAGCACAGCTGGTGGGGCTGGAGCGCATGGGGGAGAAGTCGGCGCAGAATCTTCTGGCCGCGCTGGAAGCCAGCAAAAAAACCACACTGGCCAAATTTTTGTTCGGGCTGGGTATCCGTGAAGTGGGGGAGACCACCGCGCGCACACTGGCGCAGCATTTTGGTGGGCTCGAGGCCATTATGACCGCTTCCGAAGACGCGCTGTTGGCGGTGCCGGATATTGGCCCGGTATCGGCTGCGAGCATCCGGCAATTTTTTGAATCGGAAAAACACCGCGAGCAAATCCAGCAACTCATTGCCGTGGGGTTTGAATGGGCTGAAACCGAGCCCGCGGCACGCGACGCATTGCCCTTGGCCGGACAGACCTGGGTGCTGACTGGCACGCTGGAGCAGATGACGCGCGATCAGGCCAAGGACAAATTGCTGGCGCTTGGCGCCAAGGTGGCGGGCAGTGTGTCGGCCAAAACTCACTGCCTGGTGGCGGGGCCCGGGGCCGGCTCCAAGCTCACCAAAGCGCAGGGGTTGGGTATTCCGGTGCTGGATGAGCAGGCATTTCTGGATCAATTGACTCAGTGGGAGGCGGGGGCGTGATTGGTTGGCAGGCGCTGATAAAACACACGGCATTGGTGTTGGCGGTCATACTGGCCTCGGGTTGCGCCACGTCGCCGCCCAGTAACCCCGACAATCTGTGCGATATTTTTGAGGAAAAAGACGATTGGTATGAGGATGCCAAAAAAGCGGAAAAACGCTGGAAATCGCCCATCCCGACCATGATGGCCATGATGCATCAGGAAAGCCGTTTTGTGGCCAAGGCCAAACCGCCCCGTACCAAAATCCTGTGGGTAATCCCCGGTCCGCGCAAAAGCAGCGCCTACGGCTACTCGCAAGCCAAAGATGAAACCTGGGAATGGTACCAGCACAACAGCGGCAACAGCTGGTCGTCGCGCGATGACTTTGCCGATGCCATCGATTTTATCGGCTGGTACAACTACCAGAGCGGGCGGCTCTCAAAGATAAAGTCCAACGATACCTACCACCTGTACCTGGCCTATCACGAGGGGCATGGCGGGTTTAACCGGCGCACTTACCGTGACAAACAATGGTTGAAAAACGTGGCCAAAAAAGTGTCCTCCCGGGCTGCGACCTATCAGGCGCAGCTGAACCGCTGCCGGGAAGATCTGGAGTCGGGTGGCTGGTTCTGGTGACGACTGGCAAAAGCGCAACCCGGTCGTTGTTGGCAGTGCCGGATATGCGGTAGAGTTCGGGCAATAGTTTCAGGAAACAGGTCATGCATAACGATCAGGAATCCATCGTCTACGGGTGCATCAAGGATGTGAGCGGTTCGCTTGGGGACCAGCAACGGCGCAAGGTCAATGCCCGTGCCATGATGTCATTGCCTGAAGCGGACGATTGGCCATTTTTGTGCCGCGATATGTTTTCCCTGCCCGTGACCGACGTGCACAACCTCTACCACACCGATGTAATGCACTTCGGCGCCTCCTACAAAGCGGTGGAATACGAGTGGGAGCAATGGCTGGCGAAATTTGAAGACCTGCTGTCCCGCATGTACTGGGTCAGTGCCACTGTTCACCTGGAAACCGAACTGTCTGGTACCCACACCTTTACCTGGGAGGCTAACGGCAGCTATCACGCCCCCGGCAGCGGGGGCATCTCTGTGCGGTGCGAGTGGAGCCACGAGGGCGGGTTGCAAATCTGACCTATGGCCATTGCGCTGGACTCACTGCCCGCCGGCACCCCGCTGGCGGATGATATACGCCTGGTGTTTTTTGATATCGACGGCACCTTGCTGGATCGCGAAGGGCAGCTGCAGCCTGCGACCCGAAAGGCTATTGCCACGCTGCACCAGCGCGGCGTGATGACCGCGTTTGCCAGTGGCCGTCCGCCCTTTGCTGCCGACGCCCTGCAGGCCGAACTGCAACTGACCGGCCCGTCGGTGTTTTACACCGGAGGACACTGCGTCTGGCAGGGCAGTACCTTTGCCGACCACACCCTGGCGCCCGACGAGTGGCATGCTCTGGCCCGGCAGGCGCGGGCGCAATCGATCTATCTGGAAGGTTATTTCGACGATCACTATGTCACCTGTTCGGCGTCTGATATCACCGCCGAGCATGCCCGCCACCTGCGCGTTCAACCGCGATTGTTGCCGTTCGGGCAATGGCCGCGGCAGCCGGCGAAAAAACTGCTATTGGGGGTTAATCTCGAGCGCGAGCCCGAAGGGCTGGCGGCGCTGGAGGCAGATTTTCCCGCGTTTCACTTTGCCTATGCCCACCTGCCGAGTCGGCCGCAATGGCAATTTGCCAGTGTGGTGTCCAGATTTGTGGATAAAACCGACCTGTTCCATCGCTTAGTGAATCATCTGGGCCTGGTACCAGGGCAGGTTGCGGCATTTGGCGACGGGGGCTCCGACCAGGCGTTTTTGCAGGCCGCCGGTCACGGTGTTGCCATGGGCAATGCGTCGGCGCAGGTAAAGGCGTGCGCCCGCTGGGTGACTCGCCCGTCATGGGAAGATGGCGTAGCCTATGGATTGGACCGTTTACTGGGCAATCGTTAATCGGGTGGCTGAGACGCTGCTTGGCAAGCTAACCGGCCTATAGCTCACACGGCTATTTACTATTTGGGATATGAATGATTATCGGTCGATTGTTTAAGAAAAAGGGTTCGTTGGGCCTGAGCCTGGCGGCCTGTCTGGCCTTTATTTTAGCGGCTATCCTGGCCTGGGATCTGCCGCTGTCGGAGGCCATGCGCTTCGCCCTGGCGAGTCTGCTGGCGCTGATTGTCATCATGTTTGCGGCCGCGTTGACGGTGGTGACCATACATCTATTGGCCGGATTATGGCGTAAAATACGCAAACGTTTGTTTGAATAGCCGGCTATGACCCAACAAGACGTCAGTGTTCCCAGCAATTATGCGCGCACGCTGCTCCAGACGGTGGAGGAGAGTGGTGGCGACCGTCAGGCCTTGATGGCCGAGCTGGGCATTGCCGAGTCTGACCTGGAGCCCAACAAGCCGTTTTCGGCCTTGCGCTATGGCCGGTTATACCAGCGCGTCATGCAGGTGATGCAGGACGAGTGCTTCGGCATGTTCAGTGGTGGCAAGGTGCGTTTGGGCTCGTTCCGCTTGTTGTGTCTGACCGTGATCCAGACCACCAATTTGCGTCAGGCCATCGTACGTGCCGGCGAATTCAGCGAGATTTGCCGGGGTTTTCTGGTGCGTTCGCGCCTGTCGGAGCCTGCCCCCGGGGTGGCCCGCATCGAAATGTGTGGCATTGCCGAGATTTCCGATGCTGAGTTCGACCGCATGGTGCGCGAGGCCAAGCCCATTCAGGTCCGCACCAGCCTCGCGGTCTGGCAGCGTTTTAATTCCTGGTTGATTGGCCGCGAAATCCCGCTGACAGGGCTGTATTTCGCATTCCCCTGCCCGGAAGAATTCCGCGAGATGGCGGAGTGTTACCCCACCCAGCTGCATTTTGACCAGCCGTTCACCGGCTTTGAGTTCGACGCCAGCCTGCTCGATGCGCCAGTGGTGCAAAACCAGGATACCCTGATGGATTTTGTGCGCTCGGCGCCTTATCACCTGGTGATCAGCGATGCCAGCCAACAGAGCCTGAAAGCCAAGGTGCGCGCCATTCTGTCGAAGGATGTCAGTGGCAGCCAGCCGAGTGCCGAAGCCGTGGCATCGCGCCTCAATCTGTCGGTGACCAGCCTGCGACGGAAATTGCAGGCGGAAGATACCTCCTATCAGCGGCTGAAAGACGAATGCCGTATGGAAGCCGCTTTCCACTACCTGAGCTGCCCCGAGCTCACCAACAACTGTATTGCCGAGCGCCTGGGTTTTGATGAAACCAGTGCGTTCTTCCGTGCGTTTAAAAAGTGGACCGGTATTACCCCCGGTGACTACCGCAAAGGGCTCGAAAAGGCGTCCTGAACCGGCATTTGCGCCAATTCCACCTACACTTAGCTCATGCCCGTGAGATGTGACCGGATCGCGCAAAAATGTCACTTATTGTGGTTGGTTTCGCTATTGAGAGCGAAGGCGCAATACCGGATTCTTGAACAATACCGAATTCTATAACCAGATCGAAAACCAGAGGTTAATGACATGAGTGATTACAAAACCCCGTTGCGTGACATCCAGTATGTAATGTGGGAGCTGTTGGGCTATGACCAACACTACCAGTCATTGCCGGGTGGCGAAGAAGCCAGCGCCGATGTGGTTAGCGCGGTAATTGAAGAGGGTGCCAAGTTCTGCGACAACGTATTGGCACCCCTGAATGCTGTGGGCGACCGCGAAGGCTGTAAGTGGGATGACGGAGTCGTGACCACACCCACAGGCTTCAAAGAAGCTTATCAGCAGTATGTGGAAGCCGGCTGGCCTTCCATGTGTCATCACCTGGAACACGGCGGTCAGGGCCTGCCCCAGTCTCTGGGTACCATCCTGAGTGAAATGGTCGGATCTGCCAACTGGTCCTGGGGTATGTACCCCGGCCTGTCCCATGGCGCCATGAACACCATCGAAGCGCACGGCACGCCCGAGCAAAAAGAGCATTACCTGACCAAGCTGGTCGAAGGGACCTGGACTGGCACCATGTGTCTGACCGAGCCTCACTGCGGTACCGACCTGGGCATGCTGCGCACCAAAGCCGAGCCCAATGCCGACGGCTCCTACAGCATTACCGGCACCAAGATCTTCATCTCTGCCGGTGAACACGACATGGCCGAGAACATCGTGCACATCGTTCTGGCTCGTCTGCCCGATGCACCGGCGGGTACCAAGGGTATCTCCCTGTTTATCGTGCCCAAGTTCAACCTCAACGCCGATGGCACCCTGGCTGACCGCAATGGCGTGAAGTGCGGTTCTATCGAACACAAAATGGGTATCCACGGTAACTCTACCTGTGTGATGAACTTTGATGGCGCCCGCGGCTACCTCATTGGCCCGGCCAACAAAGGCCTGAACTGCATGTTCACCTTCATGAATACCGCCCGTCTGGGTACTGCGCTGCAGGGCCTGGCACACGCGGAAGTGGGCTTCCAGAAGTCACTGGAATATGCGCGTGACCGCTTGCAGATGCGCGCGCTGTCCGGCCCCAAGAACCCCGATGGCCCGGCCGACCCGATCATCGTGCATCCCGACGTCCGCCGTATGCTGTTGACCCAGAAGGCCTTCGCCGAAGGTGGCCGGATGATGATTTACTTCACCGCACAGCAGGTGGACATCATTGATCGCTCCGATGATGAAGAAGCCAAAAAAGCGGCCGATGAGCTGCTGGGCTTCCTGACTCCGATCGCCAAAGCCTTCCTGACCGAAACCGGTTTTGAGGCGGCCAACCTGGGCCTGCAGTGCTTTGGTGGCCACGGCTTTATTTCCGAGTGGGGCATGGAGCAGAACGTACGCGACTGCCGTATTTCCATGCTGTACGAAGGCACCACCGGTATCCAGGCGCTGGATCTGCTGGGCCGCAAGGTATTGATGACCAATGGCGAGTCGCTCAAGCGCTTCACCAAGATCGTGCACAAGTTCTGCCAGGCCAATGAAGGCAACGAAGCCATGGCCGAGTTCATTCAGCCGTTGGCCGCCATCAACAAGGAGTGGGGCGACCTGACCATGCACGTGGGCATGGCGGCAATGAACAATCCGGAAGAAGTGGGTGCCGCGTCGGTGGATTACCTGATGTATTCCGGTTACGCCGTTCTGGCCTACTTCTGGGCGTTGGCGGCCGCCAATTCCCAGGCCAAGTTGGCTGCTGGTGAGGGTGACAAGGCGTTCTACGATGCCAAAGTGAAAACGGCGCGCTTCTACTTCCAGCGCCTGTTACCGCGTACCCGTACCATGGTCGATACCATCAAATCAGGTGCCAATAACCTGATGGAACTGGACGCAGACGCTTTCGCATTCTGATAGCGGTATTTTGTGTCCCTGACGTTTACACAACTGCAGCAGCGCTTCGAAGCCGGTTTTTTGCCTGAAAAGGCAGCCGGTCTCGATTCGCTGTTCCAGTATGTGGTGCCTGATGGCAGCAATTTCTTCATGCGGGTTGCTGGCGGCGCGCTTGATCTGAGTGCAGGCGACGCCGTCGATCCCGCTGATCTGATTATTACCCTTGAATGGCACACGCTGGAGCAGCTGCTGGCCGGTGAGCTGAGCAGCATGCAGGCCTTTATGTTTGGCCATATCAAGGTGCAGGGCAGTCTTTCGCTGGCTTCGCGGCTCATCGAACTGTTTTCAACCGACGCACAGCACTGATCCTGCAACCCAACTGTGGCTTGCAGGAATGCTGGCCAGCTATAACAATAACAGCCCACCCTGGTGTATCGGCCGGGGTATGAGGAGGAGATGTGATAGATACCAATACCACCGTGGTAGAAGTGTTAAACAAGGCTTGTGAAACCTTCGCCGCCAACCCGGCATTTACCTGCCTGGGCCACACCATGACCTATGCAGAGCTGGACCATCTGAGCCTGCAATTCGCTTGCTATCTTCAACAAAAGACAGAGCTTAAGCCGGGCGACCGTATTGCTGTGCAGCTGCCCAATCTACTGCAGTACCCGGTCGTGGTATTCGGTGCGTTGCGCGCGGGCCTGACTGTGGTCAATACCAATCCGCTGTACACCGCCCGTGAGCTGGAACATCAACTCAACGATTCCGGTGCCAAAGCCTTGGTGGTGCTCGCCAACATTGCCGCAACTGCCGATAAGGTGGTGGCCAAAACCGGCGTCAAGCAGGTGATTGTGACTGAAGTGGGGGACATGCATCCGCCGCTCAAGCGTTTCCTGATTAACAGCGTATTGCGCTATGTGAAGCGCGAAGTCCCGGTACTGAATTTCGCCCATCGGGTGAATTTGCGCGATACCTTTGGCGCTGCAGACATCAATCGTTATGAACCGTCGGCACACGTACCCGCCGATGTGGCGGTATTGCAATACACTGGCGGCACTACCGGCGTGGCCAAGGGAGCGATGCTGACCCATGCGAACCTGGCGGCCAATATGCAGCAGGTGCGCGATGCGCTCGGCGATTCGATCAATATCGGCAAAGAGTACTACGTGGCGCCGCTGCCGCTCTATCATATTTACGCTTTTACCCTGCATTGCATGTGTTTATTGTCGTCCGGTTGCCATTCCTTGCTGATCCCCAATCCGCGCGATATTCCGGGGTTTGTGAAGGCCTTGAAGGGGCAGCCTATTACCGGTTTTGTGGGGCTGAATACTTTGTTCAATGCACTCTGCCGGGATGAAAATTTCGTCAAGCTGGATTTCTCGACCCTGAAAACCACCTCCTCCGGTGGTATGGCGCTGACCAGCGAAGCGGCCAAGCGTTGGCAGGATGTAACCGGCTGCGCCGTCGCCGAAGGTTATGGTATGACCGAGACCTCACCGGTTGTGACCTTTAACCCCGCTAACGCCATCCAACCGGGCACGGTTGGGCTGCCGGTACCCGAGACCGAGGTCAAAGTGGTGGACGAAGAGGGCAACGCGTTGCCGGAAGGTTCGCCCGGCGAGTTGTGTGTGCGCGGTCCGCAGGTGATGAAGGGGTACTGGCAGCGTCCGGAAGAGACCGCCAAAATCCTCGACGACGATGGCTGGCTGAAAACGGGCGATATGGCAGTGATTCAGCCCGATGGATACGTAAAAATCGTAGACCGTAAAAAGGACATGATTATCGTCAGTGGCTTCAATGTCTACCCGAACGAAATCGAAGATGTGGTGTGTCAGCATCCTGCGGTAGTCGAGGCTGCGGCCATTGGTTTGCCGGACGAGAAAAGCGGCGAACAGGTAAAGCTGTTCGTGGTCTCGTCTGACCCATCGCTGACTGAAAAAGACGTGATCAGCTTCTGCCGTGAAAACCTCACCGGTTACAAGGTGCCCCGCACCGTGGAGTTCCGCACTGAATTGCCCAAATCCAACGTGGGCAAGATTCTGCGGCGCGAGCTGAAGCCCGCTGCCTGATCCCTGCACAGGACTCCAAACGCCGGCATTTGCCGGCGTTTTTATTTGAGGCTCCTTAATATTTCACACTCGTGCTAAAGTTCAGCCAGATCAACTGTTTGATTGGCGTGTGAACCGATAGGGAGGCGGATGAGCGCAATAAAGCTGAAAAATGCCCTGGTGCTGTCTGGTGGAGGCGCGCGTGCGGCCTACCAAGTGGGCGTCTTGCAGGCAATCGCCGAGATTCTGCCTGCAAGCCAACGCAATCCCTTTCCCATTATTTGTGGCACGTCGGCTGGCGCCATCAACGCGTTGGCCATTGCCAGCCATCCGGGCCACTTCCGAGAATCAGTCGATGCGTTGGTGGATATCTGGCGCAATATCACCGTTGATCAGGTGTATAAAAACTCTTTGTCAGACCTGATGAAAGGTGTACTTAAGCTGGGTATGTCTTTGTTTAACGAGGGCGCCGGTAAAAACCAGCCGTTAGCCCTCTTGGACAACAGCCCACTGCATCAGCTCATTCACGACCGTATCACCTTCAAACACATTGGCCCCGCCATTGCTGCGGGTGATCTGGACGCGGTGTGTGTGACGGCGATGGGATATTCATCCGGTGAGTCGGTAAGCTTTTTTCAGGGCCGGCCCGACCTGCGCGGCTGGCGCCGTTATCACCGCATAGGCACGCCCACTCAGCTCGATGCCCGTCACCTGTTGGCGTCATCGGCCATTCCCACCATTTTCCCCACCGTCAGGATCAACCGGGAATACTTTGGCGACGGCGCGGTGCGGCAATTGGCCCCGATCAGCCCGGCGCTGCACCTGGGTGCTGACCGGGTGTTTGTGGTGGGGGTGAGTGGTAACCGGAACCCGGAACATTGGGGTAAGCGACGCCCGGTGAAGCACTCGCCGTCCATGGCGCAGATTCTCGGCCATATGTTCAATGCCGCATTCGTGGATAGCATGGAATCCGATATGGAGCACCTGGACCGGGTAAACCGCCTGCTGGCCATGGTGCCGGAAGACAAGCGGGCGGAGGCCGGCTTGCCGCTGCGGCAGGTGGAAAGCCTGATTATTTCACCGTCTCAGGAACTGGATAAAATCGCGGGGCGAAAGGTGCGTTACCTGCCCAAAACCCTGCGATGGTTTTTCAGTTCCACCGGTGCCACTGCCAAGGGCGGTGGTGCAACGGCGGCCAGCTATCTGCTATTTGCCCCACAGTTCTGTTCGGAGTTGATTGATCTGGGATATCAGGACACTATGTGGGAAGCCGACAGGGTCAGGCAGTTTTTCGCCAACCCCTGATCAGCACAAAATAACCCCGGCACAGGGGTAAGCCGCCATTAAAAAGAGCGGCGCACAATAACTATTTCTTTTGAGGGAAGAAACCTGATGACTGAAGCCAAGTCACGCCGTGCCAAAGGTGAGCAGACCCGCCGCCTGATTCTGGAGGCGGCATTGCGATTGATTGTAGAACACGGCCACAAAGCGGTGACCCACCGCGCAGTGGCTGCTGAAGCCGATGTAAATCTGTCCTTGACCACCTATTACTTCAAAGACCTGAAATCGCTGATTTCCGAAGCATTCGACCTGTATCGTGAGCGCATTGAGCGCGAAACGCAGGAAACCTGGTCTGAGGTGTTCACCTACATAGCAGAGCATCCGGCCGAGTCTGGCCCAAGTGCTGCCGCGCTGAGGGAACGTTTGGCCAACTGGGCGGCAGATTACATCATGGAGCAGGTGACCCAAAGGCCGAGCGGATTGGTGCTGGAGATGACCCTGTTTTACGACATGCACTTAGATCCGTCCCTGCGTTTGGCCGCCGGCGCTTTGCGGTCGCGATTCAAGACCGATTTCATCAGTCTGTGCCAGCGTCTGGGTTCCGATTCGCCCGAAGTGGACGCAGAGCTCTTTCTGGGCACCCTCCAGCGCCTGGAATACGAAGGGCTGGCGGCGGGAGCCAAGCCTGAGCGGGCCTCCATATACGCGCAGATGCACCGTCTGCTGCAGTGGATCATGGGTTCAAGTCCCGCCTGACAGCAACGTTGGAAAAGCGAACTACACTCTAATACAGGCCTGTGGGCCTGTTTTCATTTGTGAAGAGTGTATTCAGATGCAAGCGTTGATTGTGGAGCCCTCTGCTACCTACCGAAAGCTGTTGTCATCTACCTTGGCGGTTCATGGATTCAGCACCCTGGAAGCGGACAGTGCATCCACCGCGCTGTTGCTGGCAGAACAGCATCCTGCACAACTTGTGGTGGCTTCAGCGGCCTTGCCCGATATGGCCGTTGCGCGTTTGTGCCAGTCTTTGCATCAGATTGCCAATCTGAGGCATGTACCGGTGTTGGTGCTCAGCAGCAAAATTGACCCGGAGCTCCAGAAGGAATGTCTTGAGGGCGGCGTTACCGACCTGTTTCACAAGAAAAATTTTGCCCAGTTCGAGCGCTCTGTGGACGAGTTCGCCCGTCAGATCATGGGGCGCAATCGCGCCCATGGCCGCATTCTGTACGTTGAGGACACCCGGAGTGTCGGGGTCGCAACCAAAATGCTTCTTGAAAATGCGGAGCATGATGTAACGTTTTTTACCACGGCTGAGGAGGCGATGGCGGCCTTCAATCAGTCGGATTTCGATCTGGTGCTGACCGATGTTGTACTGGCAGGTGAAAACAGTGGGCTCACACTCGTGCGTCAGATCCGCTCCCATCAGGATGTTAATAAACGCGATATTCCGATCATTGCAATCAGCGGCTACGGCGATGAAGCCAGGCGCTTGCAATTGTTCAAGGCCGGCGTTTCCGATTACACGGCCAAACCTGTGTTGGCCGAGGAGCTTCTAGCCCGGGTGAACAACCAGATCAAAACTCAGCGATTGGTCAGCCAATTGAAAATGCAACAGCAGCAACTTGAACGTTTGGCAATGCGCGATCAGCTGACCGGTTTGTACAACCGGCATTTTCTGATGGAGGTGGTCGAGAAGCGCATAGCAGAGTCAAAACGCAAAAGCACGGATCTGTCCTTGGTTATTCTTGATGTTGATCATTTCAAGCAAGTGAATGACGTGCACGGCCATGCAGTGGGCGATCAGGTCCTCGTGCAAGTTGGCAATATGCTGCAACAATTTGGCCGGAAGGATGATGTGATTGCCCGCTACGGTGGCGAAGAGTTTGTCATTCTCATGAGCCACTGTGGGCTGAATGACGCCGAGCGCAAGGCTGATGCATTGCGTAATCGGCTCATGGAGCTGAGGCCAGCCGATCTGGAGGTAACCGCCAGTTTTGGTGTGGCTGCACTAACGCCGGACTCGGGTGACTTTGCTACGCTGTTTGGGCGCGCTGATGCTGCAGTGTATCGCGCGAAAGAACAGGGCCGGAACTGCGTTAGGGTCGCCGAAATAGGGCACGGCTTGACGGTGGGGCTGTAGTAATGAATTGCCGGCGATTTGCGTTATGCAGGGACGCTCTGACAATCGGGTTGCGTGGGAACGCCGGGGTTAAGCGAGAATGGAAAGTAAAATGACAGATTCACGGTTCACGATTGCGTTGGGCGCAAACCTGGATGTGAGTCAGGTGCAGGAAAAATATAAACTTTTCGAAGATGCATTGGCGCGGGCAAGCAGCTTTACAGTGGATTTGTCATCGATAAACCGAATTGATACGGCCGGTATTCAATTGCTGCTGGCGTTTAAAAAGGAGGTTCAGTTCCGCAGTGGAAACGTGACCTGGACTGCGCCCGCCCAGCCTTTTTTGGATGTCGCCTCGCAACTGGGGCTTGCTCACGAATTTGAAGGGCATTGAGTATGGCATGTGTTCTGGTGGTAGATGATTCTGTGTCCATGCGCGGTATGGTAGCCGCCACCTTGGCAGCAGATGGGCATCGGGTGGTGGAGGCCGAGGATGGCGTTGAAGCACTGGCCCGGGCGCAAGCCGCGCAATTTGATGCGGTAATTACCGATGTCAATATGCCCCGCATGGATGGAATTACGCTGGTGCGAGAATTGAGAAAATTAACGCAGTTCAAATATACGCCCATTCTGGTGTTAACCACTGAGTCTTCGGTGGAAAAAAAGCAGGAAGGGCGAGCGGCTGGTGCAACGGGATGGCTGGTAAAGCCTTTCAATCCCGAAAAATTATTGGCCACCGTGGCGCGTGTACTGGATTAAGGTATGTCAATTGATCTCTCTCAGTTTCATCAGATCTTCTTTGACGAAAGTCTGGAGGGGCTGGATGCAATGGAACAGGCATTGCTTGACGTAGTTAAGAATGGCAATGCGTCAGACAGTGTGATTAATACCATATTCCGCGCAGCCCATTCTATCAAAGGCGGTGGGGGCACTTTCGGTTTTAGTGATATCGCTGAGTTAACCCATCACCTCGAGACGGTACTGGACCAGGTGCGCAGTCACCAACGGGATCTGTCAGACGAGGTGGTTGAGGTTGCATTTCAGAGTTGCGACATATTGCGCCGGATGATTGCCGGGCATCAACAAAAGCAACCGGTACCCTTCGAACAATACCAGGGGCTGCATGACAGTCTGGTTCAACTTGCGGAAGCTGGTGTGTCTCCGTCCACCATTGTCGCGCCAAAAGACACCGTCACTGAAACAGTCATGGATCCGGTCGGGCATAAGGAATTTGCAGGCGCTGGCGCTGGCGCAGATGGCACGGCGGTCAAATCAGCGCCAGGCGAACGCGGAGGGTATGCGGGTGGCAATCAGCGATGGTTTATTCGTTTTTGTCCACAGCCCGATATTCTGCTCACGGGTAACGAGCCTTCACGGATATTTCGCGAATTGGCCACATTAGCCAAGCTGGATGTGCGCGCAGACAGTTCGCGTCTGCCGGCATTTGGCCAGCTGGAACCCGATGAGTGCTTTCTGTCATGGAAACTTTGTCTTGAAGGCGATGTGAGTGAAGCTCAGATAGAGGAAGTGTTTGAGTGGGTATCCGATAGTTGTGAGCTGGACATCAAGCCCGTGAGTCAGGTTACCGTTAATACTCAGGCGCCGGTTGCTGGTCAGGCAACCGAACGGAATACTCTGACCGAATCTGCACCTACCGAGAATAATGCCGTAGCAGATGACGCTCTCCCAGATACCCATCAGGGTGACAACGCTATAACCAAACCGGACACCGCCAGCGGGGTGCAGGTAACAACCGCCAGTATATCATCCGGGGAGCCGACAGCCTCGCAAAGTACATCAATCAGGGTCAGTACTGACCGGGTAGATGATCTGATAAATCTGGTGGGCGAGTTGGTGATTACCCAATCCATGCTGAATGACATGAGTCGGGAGCTTGAGAACGAGCGTTTTGAGCGCCTGATTTCCGGGTTGCAGCAACTCACCCAGCAAACCCGGGATTTGCAGGAAAGTGTGATGCGTATCCGCATGTTACCCATCAGCTTCGTATTCAACCGTTTTCCGCGCATGCTGCACGATTTGTCCGCAAAAATGGGCAAGCGTATACGACTGGATATTACCGGTGAACAAACCGAGTTGGATAAGACAGTCATGGAGCGCATTGGTGATCCCTTGGTGCACCTGATTCGCAATGCGGTTGACCATGGCATTGAACCAGCCGAAATCAGGCTTGCGTCAGATAAGCCAGCGGAGGGCGTGATAAGCCTCCGGGCCTTTCATCAGGGCGGGAATATTGTTATCGAAGTCAAAGACGATGGTGCGGGTATTCAACTGGACCGAGTGAGGTCGCGCGCGGTAGAAAAAAACCTGCTCGCGCCGAATCAAACGCTCACTCAGGCTGAAGCGATAGAGTTACTTTTCCATCCGGGGTTCTCCACAGCAGAAGCTGTGAGTGAAGTCAGTGGGCGCGGTGTTGGCATGGATGTGGTTCGCGCCAATATTCATGAGCTAGGCGGTTCGATTGCGGTGGAGTCCGAGCCCGGTAAAGGCTCCCGGTTCCGTATCCAACTGCCTCTGACGCTTGCGATAGTGGATGGACAGCTGCTGGGTGTGGCGGGTGACGTGTATGTGGCGCCACTGCTCAATATAGTGGAATCTGTGCAAGTGCGACGTAGTGGGTTGCGCAAGGCGGCTGCTAATCAATGTTTTTATACCTTGCGAGACGAGAACATACCCGTCGTCAGTCTCGAGGCAATTTTCGGATTTAACCCCCAGGCATTGGTATCGGAAAATGTCCTCATCGTAGTGGTTGAGGCGGCTGGACAAAAATTGGCCCTCCTGGTTGATGAGCTGCTTGGCCAGCAGCAGGTAGTGATAAAAAGCCTATCAAAAAATTACCGCAAGGTAGACGGTTTGGCAGGTGCGACGATATTGGGTGACGGGAGGGTTGCCTTGATTCTGGATGTGCCGGGTTTGTACAAGCTGTATCAGAAAGGTATTGGTCGCAGGGGGCTTTATGCCGTTGCCTGATACTGCCAGTCAATCAGTCGGTGCGCCTTTGGTGTTGCAGGATCTGGCGGCTGATGAGCAGGCAATCGATCTGTTGCACGATTTGGATATGCTGGTGCAGGGTAACCAGCTGATGACATTGTTGGTGGGGGATGAGTACTACGCTATTGATATTCGGGCAGTGACTGAGATAAGACGCTATTCCAACGCAACACGTCTGCCGAACGCATCCGATCATGTTTTGGGTGTGATCAATATGCGTGGGGACATAGTCCCTATACTGGATTTGCGTTTGCTGCTTGGTGTGGGTGATGCAAAGGTGGTGGATACAACGGTGGTTATCATTCTGTCCGAGTGTGTTGAGGGCACGCGTCGATCGCTGGGGTTTGTGGTAGATGCAGTAACGGACGTAATCGCACAGGATAGCGGGTCGGTACAGGTCGGAACGCCTGGCGCAAATCAGATCCCGTATGAATTATATGCCGGGCTGATAAGCCTGGAAGATAAAACGTTAACGCTTTTGGATACCCAGAAAATGTTGGCGCTGGAGTCAGATTAATGGATTTTCTGATTTTTGATCTGGCGGGTGAGCGTTATGCATTGAATGCGTCAGCGGTAGAGGAAATTCGCGTCTGGGAGGGGGCGACACCCCTGCCAACCTTACCGGCTTATGTTCTGGGTGTGGTCAATTTGCGTGGCATCATCGTGCCGCTGATCGATTTGCGTGCGCGCTTTGGATTGGCGGCTATAAAACCGGGGAAAACCTCCGTAGTGGTCTATCTGAATTTACCGGGTCATCAACATAGGATTGGACTGTTGGTGGATAACGTGCAAGACATGATCAATATCCCGGCCGGAAGCCAGTTACAGCCCCCCGGTTTCGGAGCGTCCATCGATGTTGGTTTTATCGAGTCCATGTTCGAGGGGCCGTATGGATTGGTTCTGGTGTTGGCAATGGATGCACTGATGGATCCGGATGTCATGTTCAGACCCCTGCAATCCGTGCAGGCGGGCTGATGTGTACTGTTATAACGATGAAGCCGGTTGAATTGGATGCCGGTCGTGGACTACTTGATTCGCTTGGCCCGGCAACTGACCTTCGGTTGCTGAACTCAGGCGGTAATTCTACCAGGAGAGCTGGAAATGGAAGCTGATCATATGCAGTCGCACTTTCAATCTGCGATCAATAATGCCCTTACCGCCATCATGATGATAGATCGGGATTTCAAAATCACCTATATGAATCGCGCCACGCTGCAACTGTTCAGGAAGCATGAAAGCAGTTTGCGCAGTGTGTGGCCTGCATTTGAAGCTACAGAAGAGTATTTGATGGGAGGCTGTATCGATCAGTTCCATCAAAACCCGGAGCATCAGCGACGACTGTTATCCAATCCCAGCAATCTGCCCCACAAGGCGGATATTCAGATCGGGCCCTTAACAATCGAACTCAACGTGACGGCCATAATAGACAAGCAAGGTAACTACGTTGGTAATACGCTGGAATGGAGTGATGTAACCGATGCCCGAGAGCATGAACAGGCCAGCTACCGGTTCAGAAGCTCCGTTGGCGCCATGACAAACTGTTTAATGATGGCGGATCTGGAGGGCAACATTGTATACGCCAATAATGCGGTTAAATCCATGCTGAGAAACCGTGAGCCGGAGTTGCGCAAGAGCTTTCCCAATTTTTCGGTGGATAGATTGGTGGGTACCAATTTTGATACCTTTCATCAGAATCCTGCGCATCAGAAGGCCATTCTGTCTAATCCGGCGAATTTACCGTATGTGGCCAATATTAAGGTAGCGGACTTGCACTTCAGGCTGACAGCCATCCCGCTTCTGGATGATATAGGAAACCATCTTGGCAATGCAGTGCAATGGGAAGACACAACTCATATCAGAGAAACAGAAACTTTATTGGAAGGGCTGATCAAGTCCGCGAGCGAGGGCGATTTGTCTGCACGTATAGACACTGAAGGTTATCAGGGTTTTGATAAGATCATTTTCAGTGCCATTAATGAGTTGCTGGACTCTGTCAGCCGCCCCATCGATGAGGCCATACGGGTGGCCGAAGCGGTTTCCGGTGGCAATCTGGGTGAAGTGGTGCAGGGTAATTTTGGCGGTCGGTTCTCTGATTTGGCGGGTGGTCTTAATGCCAGTAATGCAAAGTTAAGTGAACTGGTCGGGGAGATAAAACTGGCCTCACGTACAGTGCTGGACGCCGCCAGAGAAATCGCCCAGGGCAATCTGGATCTCAGTCAGCGAACAGAAAATCAGGCCTCCTCATTGGAAGAAACGGCCAGCGCCATGGAGCAACTGGCTTCCACGCTGTCTGAAAATGTAAACCGAACGTCAGAGGCTTCGGAGCTGTCTCGCAAAGCGATGACTAAAGCCTCCGATGGCACCCAAGTCGTTGCTTCAGCGATCGACGCGATGGATGCCATCAAGCGTACCAGCAAAAAAATTGAGGATATTATTGGCGTCATCGACGAAATTGCCTTTCAGACTAATCTGTTGGCGCTCAATGCGGCGGTGGAAGCTGCGCGAGCGGGAGAGCAGGGTAGAGGCTTCGCAGTTGTTGCTGCAGAAGTCCGCAATCTGGCACAACGCAGCGCCAGTGCTGCCAAAGAAATCAAATCCCTGATCAGCGACAGCGTAGAGGCCGTTGGCGAAGGTTCCCGTCTGGTCAAAAATACGGGCGATACGTTGAAAGATTTGTCGGACGCTGTGATGTCTGTGGAAAGCTATATCAGCGAAATCAATATCGCCAGCAAAGAGCAGGCAGCAGGGATCAATGAAGTGTCCCAAGCGGTGTCTCAAATGGACGAAATGACACAGCAAAACGCCGCTCTGGTAGAGCAAGCATCGGCCTCCAGTCGGGCTATGGAGGAGCAAGCAAGAAGTTTACTCGATCTGGTTTCCTATTTTAGTCAGGATGATATGCCAATGACCCGCCCGAAGCGGCGCCAATTGCCTGATGCCCGGCCAGCTGTGCGGCCTGCCGGTGGGCGGCATACGTCAGGCGGTGAGGAATGGGAGGAGTTCTGAGTTCATCGTCGGAGGGTGGTTTGTACGAACTGTCAGCTGCCGATTTTCGTTTTCTGTGCAGTTTAGTGTATGAGCATTCTGGCATTGTTTTGGGTGAAGCCAAGAGACACATGCTATACCGCCGCATCATGCGTCGAATCAGGATTCTGAAAATTGATAGCTTTGCCGGTTACTGCAACTATATTCGGCGCAATGCGCAACAAGAGTTACCGGCTTTTATAAATGCGGTTACCACTAACCTGACCCGATTTTTTCGGGAGTATCATCATTTTGAATATTTGAAACAGGAATATTTGCCCCAGCTCAAACGTGCCGGCTCAGGTCGAGTCCGGCTCTGGAGCGCTGGCTGCTCTACGGGGGAGGAAGCCTATTCCCTGGCGATGTGCCTGAGATCAGTTTTTGCAGATCATGAGCTTGACGATAAGCTGATACTGGCGACCGATCTGGACACGGAGGTGCTCGATGTGGCCAGTCAGGGGTGTTACCCCATGTCGGCGGTTAAAGATATCGCGCCGGCCGAACAAGCCAGGTATTTTTTAAAAGATAAACGCAATGCATTGTGCAAAGTAAAACCAGAGATATCTACTTTGATTCGCTTTCGCCAGTTGAATCTGTTGAACGAATGGCCAATGCGAGGTCAGTTTGACGTCATTTTTTGTCGTAATGTGTTGATTTATTTTGATCGCGAAACCCAGTATCAGGTGGTCTCCCGCTTGGCTCAGAGACTGCACTCAGGCGGGCTGCTATGTCTGGGGCACAGCGAATCGCTTGATCGGCGGGTGATGGGGCTGGTGCCGGTGGGGCGAACCATGTTCAGGCGTCAATAACATGGCCAGGCTTGAAATCAGTGTGCCGGTCAGGGCCGGTTTTGAACACATTAACCGGTATTGGGATCGGCAGCGTCATCGTGTAACCGCTAAGATACTGCCCGGCGAGTTTTTTGTATCGGTGCATCAGGAGTTAATCGCAACCACGCTGGGATCTTGCGTCGCCGCCTGCTTATGGGATGCGCGCGCCGGAGTGGGGGGGATGAATCATTTTATGCTGGCGGTTACAGGGGATCATCCCGACGCCGTGCGATGGGGCAACCAGTTAAGCGAAGCAACCCGTTACGGCAATTATGCGATGGAGCATCTGATCAACGAAATGCTCAAAGCGGGCGCGCGGCGGGAGCAGTTGGTGGCTAAGGTATTTGGTGGTGCAAACTTAATTGCCGGGATGAGTGATATCGGCAGGGTCAATAGTGAATTTGTCTGTCGCTATTTACGGGATGAGAAAATAACGCTGGTCTCCAAGGATTTGCTCGGCGCGTCGGCGCGCAAAGTGCTATTTGACCCGGTTAATGGCAAGGTGTTTATTAAGCGACTGCCGGAGATGGGTAACCGGACCGTGCAAAGCAGAGAAAGTACTTATCGGGAAGGTATCACTAATCAATCCATGGACGGTGATATTGAATTGTTCGAGTAGGGCATACCGGATATGAAACAGATCAGTGTCATAGTAGTAGACGATTCTCGCCTGGTCCGTGAACTGTTGACCGAAATCATAAACGCTGATCCAGTGTTGAATGTAGTTGCCTGTGCAGAAGACGCTTACCAAGCGCGAGAACTCATTAAGCTGCACAATCCGCAGGTTATAACGCTCGATGTGGAAATGCCCGGCATGAATGGGATTGCGTTTCTCAAAAACCTGATGCGTTTGCGGCCGATGCCTGTGCTCATGGTCTCAACGCTCACCGCGCGCGGCTCAGACATCACATTAGAAGCGTTGGAGTTAGGGGCGGTTGACTATGTCACCAAACCCGTAGGTGACCCGGAGCATGGTTTGCAGCGATTGGCCGGTGAGATTGTACAGAAGCTCAAGGCCTGTGCCCGCGCAAATATCACCGCAATTGAGCACAATGCCAAGCAACATCAGTTCAGTGAAGTCCGGGTAGTGAAGCCCGACCCGGCAGCCGTGAACCCTTTTGATGTTATTGTCATTGGCGCCTCAACTGGCGGTACAGAGGCGATTAAAGAGATTTTATGCAGTTTGCCCATGGGCATGCCGCCGGTAGTTCTGGTGCAGCATCTGCCGCCAAAGTTTGCAGAAAACTTTGCCAGGCGATTAGGTGTGATTACGGCTTTCCAGGTGATGGCGGTCAGCGAAGGTATCGTTGGATTACAGCAGAATACGGTCTACCTGGCGGGGGGAGATTGGCATCTTGAAATTAACCGGTGTGCTACAGGTCGTATAGGCCTGAAAGTGTCAGATACGGCCAAAGTCAATCGGCACCGGCCATCGGTGGACGTACTGTTTAACTCAGTCGCCGAACATGTAAAAGACCGGGCGATCGGTGTGCTGTTGACCGGTATGGGTATGGACGGAGCGGCAGGCCTTGGCCGGATGCGTTCAGCCGGGGCCTATACACTGGCACAGGATAAGGACTCCTGTGTCGTGTGGGGTATGCCCCGCGTAGCGATGGAGCAGGGCGCAGTAGAGGAGGTGAAGCCATTGTGCGAAATGGCCGGACGTTTGGTGCAGCTTTGTTTCGGGCGTCGTAGTGGTTAGCAGCATGGATGAGGCAGATGAGTGGCGTCAGCTATTGCAGTCCCATCTGGTTTATGCGCGCGCGGAATGTGAACAGTTGATAGAAGAATTGCTGCGTGCACAGGGGTTGGTCGTGTCTTCTTGCGAGGTGTCAGGTAGTGCCCTTGCTGATCTGGCGAAGGAGGATTTGTCGGTATCGGCGCGCACTTCACTCTACCAACTGATGAGAAGTAATCAGTTGGGTGACTTGCATGCACAAATAAGCCAATCGAGTATCCGGCGTTTGCAACTGCTGCATCGGCAGTTGGATTTGTTGCAAGCTCTGCTGAACGAAGAGCGAGACCCCGCCCGGTTTCAACAGCACACTCAGGCCTTTTCAGCGCTGCAAAAGGCGTTCGAGCAGTCTATCAAGGGGCGACATATACACCAGTCGTCGATGGATGAGGGCGACGCGGAGCTTTTTTGAAACAGGTTGTCAGTATCGCGGTAAACCTGTGCTTTTCGTTGTTCCGATGCGTCTGATATGGCATGGGTTCATGCAATATTCCGGGTTATGTGTTCTGGCTTGATTCACAGTATTGATCGCCTCCAGCGCTTTTGGCTTGGTACAGCGCTTCATCTGCACGTTCAAACCAACGCTCAAAACTGTCGCCGGCCTGATAGTAGGCGAAGCCAATACTGCAGCGGTATTCAGGCAGGTTATTATCCGGTGCGGCTCTGATTGCGGTCATTATCCGGTCGATCAGAATGGTGGCGTCATCTTTGTGCTGGTGATGACATATAATCAGGAATTCTTCGCCACCCCAGCGCGCCAATCGGTCGGTTTCCCGCAGGCAATGATTGACCCGTTGCGTAAAGTTTTTGAGCACCTGATCGCCAATCGTGTGTCCGAAGTTGTCGTTGATAAGTTTGAACTTGTCCAGATCCAGCACCAGCAAGCTGATAATGCTCGGCTGGCGTTTCCAGCGTTGCAATTCATCCTCTGCTAGCTCTCGCATGGCTCGCCGGTTCAGGGCGCCGGTCAGGCTGTCGTAGCGTGATAGATGTGTCAGGTGTTCATTTTTTATTTCGAGTTGTGATTGCGCCTGGCGCAATTGCTGATTGGATTCGGCCAGTCGGTGGTTGAGCAGGCGAACCGACCAGTAGCGCTCTACCATGACCCCCAATATCAGAAGAAATAAAGTGCCGACCTGCCAGGCCAGGCTGTAATCCGTTTTTCGTGAAATGCTGATAGGATTCCAGTGGCGGTAGATTTCGGCATGCTGTTGATGTTCGATATGGGCCAGAGCGGTATCGAGTATACGTTGCAGTTCAGGGTCATCCTTGTGGACTGCCATCCGCAGTTCGTCGCGCTGTGGCAGATCTGATGCAATATGAAGATTGGATAAGCCCAGATTTTGAATGTGGTAGGTCATGGCCAGAAGTGACCCGGCGATGGCGTCAGCCTTTCCCCGTGATACCTGTATCAGGCCATCTAATTCCGAATTCACGGGCAATGTATTGATGTGCGGAAAATGCTTGCGCAGAAATTCATCCTGCATATAGCCTTTGATAACGGCAACCTTATGAGACGCCGTCAGGTCTTCATAGTTGTTGATACTGTGCTTGTGTTCGAGCCGGACGACCATCACATTGGGATCCCTGAAGTACACGTCGGTAAAGCGGGCAAATTGTGCGCGTTCTTCGGTATGGTTCAGCATCGGGATCATATCGCAACGACGCTCGGCCAGATATTTCAGTGTCTGGCTCCAGGATCGGGTGGGCACCAGGAAAAAGCTGGTCCCGATCATGGATTCCAACAGGTTAATGTAGTCTCTCGACATGCCAATATGCATGCCTTGTTCAATGGATTCAAACGGATGCCAATCCGGATCCACGCAATAGGCGATGCGACCTTTGTCCGACAGGTATTGATGCTGCGCTGGGGTCAGTGCCAACTCAGAGCTGTGATTGTTGTTCGCCCACAGCAGGGCGCTGAGTATCCAGATCAGTTTTCCGAGTCGCATCCGGCGCCTATAGTGGAGAGGTTTGTCCTTGAGCCAAGAGTATAGGACAACAGCCTGCTAGTGATCGAAAAATATCCGGCTTGATGCGCAGGCCCCCTGGTCGCCGGCACCGGCGTCAGTGCAAAAAAAAGCCCCAGCATGCTGGGGCTTTTGTGATTACGCGTAGAAGCGATTTACACGCGCACTTCCTGGATCTCGACCGCGGCAATGCGTTTGCCTTCGTCGGCGGCTTTCTGGAAGGACTCAATTTCATTGAAGTTGAGGTAGCGGTAGATCTCGCTGCTCATGCTGTCCAGTTCCTTGGCGTACTCCAGGTATTCCGCCGGGGTGGGCAGTTTGCCCATCACTGCGGCAACTGCCGCCAATTCGGCTGAACCCAGGTACACATTGGCACCCGTGCCCAGGCGGTTGGGGAAGTTACGGGTAGAGGTGGAAACCGCGGTGGAGTTGGGCGCAATGCGGGCCTGGTTACCCATACACAGGGAGCAACCGGGCATTTCAGTACGCGCACCTTTGGCGCCGTAGATGTTGTAGAAACCTTCCTCCATCAGCTGGTGCTCGTCCATTTTGGTGGGCGGGGCAATCCAGAGGCGGGTAGACAGTTCACCTTTGGTGGCGGCCAGCAGTTTACCGGCGGCGCGGAAGTGACCGATGTTGGTCATGCACGAACCGATGAACACTTCGTCGATCTTGTCGCCGGCCACTTCAGACAGCACCTTGGCGTCGTCCGGGTCGTTCGGGCAGCACACGATAGGCTCTTTGATGTCGTCCAGGTTGATATCGATCACCGCGGCGTATTCGGCATCGGCATCGGCTTCCATCAGCTCGGGATTGGCCAGCCACTCTTCCATCTTGCGCGCACGACGTTCCAGGGTGCGTACGTCGCCGTAGCCCTGTTCGATCATCCAGCGCAGCATCACGATGTTGGAGTTCAGGTATTCAATGATGGGTTCTTTATCCAGCTTGATGGTACAGCCGGCAGCGGAACGCTCGGCCGAGGCATCGGACAACTCAAACGCCTGCTCAACTTTCAGGTCAGACAGGCCTTCGATTTCCAGAATGCGGCCAGAGAAGATGTTTTTCTTGCCTTTCTTATCGACGGTCAGCAAACCTTCCTTGATGGCGTACAGCGGAATCGCGTGCACCAGATCGCGCAGGGTAATGCCTGGCTGCATTTTGCCGGAGAAGCGCACCAACACAGACTCGGGCATATCCAGCGGCATCACGCCGGTAGCCGCCGCAAACGCCACCAGGCCGGAACCGGCGGGGAAAGAAATACCAATCGGGAAACGGGTGTGCGAGTCGCCACCGGTGCCCACGGTATCGGGCAGCAGCATGCGGTTCAGCCAGCTGTGGATGATGCCGTCACCCGGGCGCAGGGACACGCCGCCGCGGTTCATGATGAAGTCGGGCAGGGTATGCTGGGTGTCGATGTCCACGGGCTTGGGGTAAGCCGCGGTGTGACAGAAAGACTGCATGGTCAGGTCGGCAGAGAAGCCGAGGCACGCCAGATCTTTCAGTTCGTCACGGGTCATGGGGCCGGTGGTGTCCTGTGAACCCACGGTGGTCATCTTGGGCTCGCAGTAGGTGCCGGGACGGATGCCTTTGCCATCGGCCAGGCCACAGGCGCGACCTACCATCTTTTGTGCCAGGGTGAAGCCCTTACCGCTGTCAACCGGTGCTTCCGGCTGACGGAACAGGTCGCTGGCGCCCAGGCCCAGGGATTCGCGGGCTTTCTGGGTCAGACCACGGCCGATGATCAGCGGGATACGACCGCCGGCCTGGACTTCGTCCAGAATCACGTCGGACTTGAACTCAAACTCGGAGATCACATCGCCAGCTTCGTTCAGGATCTTGCCATCGTAGGGGCGGATTTCGATCACGTCGCCCATGTTCATGTTGTCGACCGGCGCTTCAAAGACCAATGCACCGGCATCTTCCATGGTGTTGAAGAAGATGGGGGCGACTTTGCCGCCGATACATACACCACCGGCACGCTTGTTGGGCACGCCCGGGATATCGTCGCCGAAGAACCACAGCACGGAGTTGGTGGCCGACTTACGGCTGGAACCGGTGCCTACAACATCACCCACGAACGCAACGGGCAGGCCCTTGGCCTTGATCGCTTCGATCTGCTTGAGCGGGCCAACGTTGCCCGGATCGTCCGGGGTCAGGCCTTCGCGCGCCATTTTATACATGGCGTTGGCGTGCAGGGGGATATCGGGGCGCGACCAGGCATCGGGGGCCGGCGACAGATCGTCGGTGTTGGTTTCGCCGGTGACTTTGAATACCACCATTTTGGTGGACTCGGGCACTTTGTTGCGCTTGGTGAACCACTCGGCATTGGCCCAGGACTCCAGTACGGCCTTGGCGTGGGCGTTGCCGGCTTTGGCTTTTTCTTCCACGTCGTGGAAGGCATCAAACATCAACAAGGTGTGTTTGAGCTGTTCTGCGGCAACGCTGGCAAGGTTTGCATCGTCCAGCAGGGCAACCAGCGTTTCAATGTTGTAACCGCCCAGCATCATGCCCAGCAGCTCAACGGCCTTTTTCGCATCGATCAGAGGGGATTTGGCTTCACCTTTGGCAACCGCGGACAGGAAGCCTGCTTTCACGTAGGCCGCTTCGTCCACACCCGGTGGCACGCGGTTGGTGATCAGGTCGAGCAGGGTTTCCTCTTCACCGGCCGGCGGGTTTTTCAGCAGCTCCACCAGCTCGGCAGTTTGCTCGGCTGACAGGGGCTTGGGGGGTACACCTTCGGCGGCGCGCTCGGCGACGTGTTTGCGGTAGGCTTCAAGCACGATGAATGTCCTCTGTATATCACTGTGTGTGAAAGCACCTGGCGTAGGAGCCAAATTTGAAGGGGCTCACTGGCTGGGTTGCTTTCGTGGCCTCTGGCGCGTGGTTCTCGCGCACCGGAGGAATTTTTGGCCTGCATGGCTCTGGGTGCAGAGATTGCAGCCGGCCTCTCTGAGGCAATGAGATCGCTGGGGCAGGGCCCAAAAATCAGCGCTCGGCGGGCGCAAAATTCTACCGGACTCGCGGGTCGATGTTAAGTCGATCGCTCTGAAATCAAACACTTACATAGTGACTATTCATGTTGTGAATGATATTTCAGAAGCATTCATCAGTACTCACCGCGCCCTATAGCTTAGCAGCTGCGGTGGATTTTGCGCGCGACTCTGGGTATGGTGTCGGGCCCGTTCAAACACCTGAATTCATTTCTGTTGTCCATGTTAACGCCCGTAAAAACACCCTGTGTCGGCATTTGTTCCACCGGTATCGGCGATGCAGTTTGCCGGGGCTGCAAGCGCTTCTCTCACGAGGTCATTGATTGGAATGCCTACTCGGAGGCGCAGCGCCGGATCATCGAAAACCGGCTGGCAGGCTTCATGGCGCAGGTGGTGGCACGCTACGTGGTGGTAGAGGATGTGAACGCACTGCAAAACCAATTGGAGCTTCAGCGGGTCAGGTACCGACAGGACCGGGAGCCCTTGTGCTGGGTGTTTGATTTATTGCGTGCGGGTTCAAAATCCATTCGGGAGCCGGCGCATTTTGGCTTGCGCCTGTTAACCCGGTCTCCTTTGCCGCAGATAAAAGCGGATATCGATGCGGATTACTACGCGCTGTCGGTTGCTTACTACGAGGCTTATATCCTTCCGGGGCTGACCAAGGATAAAGCTGACCCGGCATCGCAGGGCTGCTAGAATGCCGCGCTTTGCCGTAAGCCGTTGAATTATGACCGCCATTCCTGAAATCCGTGCGTTCCTGCGCTGCGAGACTCCGCAGGGCTGGATAGACGCCGCGCTCGCGCACCCCGAAATTCTGCTGATTGATCATGCCAATTGCGAGCTCAAGGCCGCGCAGACTGCGCAGGGGCTGATGTGGAAATACGGCATGAACAATTCGGACAAGGGCCCTTATAACCTGGTGCCGGAGACGGCGTTTCTGCTCCTGAACAAAATGTCCCGGTTGGCGCGCGAGGAATTGCGTCACTTCGAGCAGGTGCTGGCGTTTATGAAAAAACGCCAGGTGGTGTATGAGCAGTTGTCTGCGGCGCGCTACGCGGCAGGTTTGCGTCAGCTGGTCCGGACCCACGAGCCAGCCAAGTTAGCTGACACCCTGTTAGTGGGTGCGATCATCGAAGCGCGTTCGTGCGAACGATTCGAAGCGCTTGCGCCCCACCTGGACGAGGCCTTGCAGAAATTCTATTTGTCACTGCTGAAGTCCGAGGCCAGGCATTATCAGGACTACCTGGCGCTGGCGGCAAAAGTTGAACAACCGGATGTGATTGAGCGCCAGCTGGACAAGTTGCTCGATGCAGAAGCGGCACTGATTCAAGGCTCTGACACGGAGTTTCGGTTCCATAGTGGCGTGCCCGCCTGAAGCCGACCGGTTTTATTGTGGTGTGTCGGGTTTTGACATCAGGCTTTTGAGGCAGCGCAATACCCGATAGGCCAATTGGTTGGGCTGGAACGGTTTTACCAGATAGTCGGTCACGCCAGCGGCTACCGCCTGTTTCACCTGCTCCTCGTCATGGGTGCCGGTGACCATAATGAATGGCGTCGTTTTGTGGCCGGGCATGACGCGTAGCGCCTTCAGTACATCCAGGCCGTTGACCTGTGGCATATCCCAGTCGCAGATGATGATATCCACGGTGTTGTTCTGAATGTGATCCAGTGCCAGTTTGCCATTGCTGACGGCCTCCACGTGGTTGAACCCCAGCTGCTTTACGCAGGCGCTTTCCACATTCCGTATTGAGTCCATGTCATCGATGATGAGCACGCGGCGCTTGCTCAGTTGTTTTGCCAATGCTGCATCCATCTAGAGGCCTCTGAAACGGGTAGGAGCTTACCCAAAGCCTAGCAGTTGACTGAAAAACTTCCCGCGGGTTCAGGCAGTAGCCGCAATCCGGCTACCGTGGGGGCTCGATGGCCTTTTGTTCCAGAGAAAGGCTGGTTTCGTCGGCGCGCAAGAACCACAGGTGTGTGTGCCAGTCGCCCAGCACAATGCGTTCGCCCGCGCTGACGGCGTGGCGGGCAGGTCTGTGAGTGTGTCCGTGAATCATCAGGCTGACGCCATTGGCCTGCATCACCCGGTCTACTTCCGCCGAGTTCACATCCATGATGTCTTCGGCTTTCATGGCGGCAAGTGAGCGGGTTTCTGCGCGAATCTTCTCCGCCAGTTGTCGGCGGACAGGCAGGGGTTGTGCGAGTAATGGGGCCTGCCACGCGGGGTTGCGGGCCTGTGCGCGAAATGCCTGGTACTCCACATCGTCGGTGCACAGTGTATCGCCATGCAACAACAGGGTGGGGCGGTCGTACAGGTCAATAGGGGTGGGATCGGTCAGCAGGGTGGCACCGGTATTGGCACAGAAGTCGTCGCCAATCAGAAAGTCCCGGTTGCCGGCCATGAAAAACAGCTGTTTGCCCCCGTCGCTATATGCCTTGAGCGCGGCCTGCACCTCGAGCGCCAAGGGCGCGTCGTCGTCGTCACCGATCCAGGCTTCGAATAAGTCGCCCAGAATGTACAGGGCGGTGGCCGCCTGTGCTTCTTCCGTCAAAAACTGCAAAAACGCCCGGGTAATGGCCGGGCGTTTCGCATCCAGATGCAGATCTGAGATAAACAGTGTTGTCATGCGGGTCAGGCGACAAACGCCTTTTCGATGATCACGGGTTCAACCGGTACATCCTGATGGCCTGCGCTGGAGCCGGTTTTCACGGCTTTGATTTGCTTGACCACGTCCATGCCATTGACCACCTTGCCGAATACGCAATAGCCCCAGCCCTGGGTGTTCTTACCGGTGTGGTTCAGGAAGCCGTTGTTCTTCACATTGATGAAAAACTGGGCGCTGGCAGAGTGGGGATCCATCGTGCGGGCCATGGCCAGCGTGCCTTCGTCATTGGACAGGCCGTTGTCAGCTTCGTTCTCAATGGGGTCGCGGGTCTGTTTTTGCTGCATATCGGGCGTGAAACCACCGCCCTGAATCATGAAACCATCGATCACGCGGTGAAAAATCACGCCATCGTAAAAGCCTTCCTCAACGTATTGTTGGAAGTTGGCGGCGGTTTTGGGGGCCTTGTCAAAGTCCAGCTCGATGTCGATGTTACCGAAGTTGGTTTGTAGGGTAATCATTGCCTGTATCCTTAAAAACTGCGGGATGGTGGGTGTCTGCGCACGGTAAGACCGCTATAATACGCCGTTTGCCTGCCCGCGAAAACCTGCGGGCCACCCAATTCACCGGATATCGAATTACCATGTCTGAACCTACAGTCGCCAAACCCCAGCACTTTCTGGCTCAAATCATCAGTCAGGACCTGGCCGAAAAGAAGCACACCAAAGTCATTACCCGTTTTCCGCCCGAGCCCAATGGCTACCTGCATATTGGTCACGCCAAGTCCATTTGTCTGAATTTTGGCCTGGCAGAGGAATTTGGTGGCGAGTGCAATCTGCGCTTTGACGATACCAACCCCGGTAAGGAAGACCAGGAATACGTGGATGCCATTGCTGAGGATGTTCGTTGGCTGGGTTTCCAGTGGAGTGGCGATATCCGCTATGCCTCCAGCTATTTCGATACCTTCTACGAGTGGGCACTGCATTTGATCCGGGCGGGCAAGGCGTACGTGTGCGAATTGTCGCCAGAGCAGGCGCGGGAATACCGTGGCACCCTGAAAGAGCCGGGGAAAGACAGCCCCTTCCGCGACCGCTCGGTGGAAGAAAATCTGGCCGAGTTTGAAAAAATGCGCGCTGGCGAGTACGACGAAGGTGCCTGTGTATTGCGGGCCAAAATTGATATGGCCGCGCCTAATATCAACCTGCGCGACCCGATTTTGTACCGTATTCGCAAGCTGGCGCACCACCAGACCGGCGACAAGTGGTGTATCTACCCCACTTACGATTTTGCTCACGGTCAGGAGGATGCCATTGAGGGCATTACCCACTCCATCTGCACGCTTGAGTTTGCCGATCACCGGCCATTGTACGAGTGGTTTATCGATAACCTGCCGGTTCCCCATAAACCCAGGCAATACGAATTTGCCCGGCTCGAACTCAATTACACGGTGACCTCCAAGCGCAAACTCAAACAGCTGGTGGATGAAGGTCACGTGGATGGCTGGAATGATCCGCGCATGCCCACCATATCCGGTATGCGCCGCCGGGGTTACCCGGCCAGTGCCTTGCGCAAGTTCTGCGACCTGATTGGTGTCACCAAAGCCGCCAGTACGGTGGACGTGGGGATGCTTGAATTTGCGGTGCGCGACGAGCTGAACGATATGGCGCCGCGGGCCATGTGTGTGCTCAACCCGCTCAAAGTGGTGATTACCAACTTCAACGGCGCTGTTGAAAACATGACCCAGCCTGTACACCCTAACAAGCCTGAACTGGGTGAGCGTTCGCTGCCATTTACGCGTGAAATTTTTATCGAGCGCGATGATTTCACTGAAGACACCAGCTTGTCGCGCAAGAAGTTCAAGCGCCTGGTGCTGGGTGAGTGGGTGCGTTTGCGTGGGGCTTACATCATCAAGGCGGAAGAGGCCATCAAAGATGAGGCCGGGAATACCGTGGAACTGCGCGCTTCCTTGGTGCCGGATACCGTTGGCGCTAACCCGCCTGAAGGCGTGAACCCACGCGGAGTGATCCACTGGGTCTCTGCCACTGAGAATCTGCCCATTGAAGTGCGCCTGTACGACCGCCTGTTTAACGATGAGGCCCCCGATGCCGGTGACAAAAATTTTCTGGATGCGCTGAACCCGGATTCCCTGGTTATTATCGAACGCGCTTATGCAGAAATCAGTCTGGCAGACGCCAAGCCAGAGCAGGCGTATCAGTTTGAGCGCGAAGGGTATTTTTGTGTGGACAGTAAATACAGCAGCGCAGAAAAACCCGTGTTCAACCGAACTATCGGTTTGAAAGATAACTGGGCTAACAAAGTATAACGGACTAAAGATCTTCCTATGGCACTACAGGTTTACTCGTCGCAATCGCGGCAAAAAGAAGTTTTTACGCCTATCGATCCGAGCTGGGTCAAGATGTACGTGTGCGGCCCTACGGTGTACAACCTGGTGCACATCGGTAACGCCCGACCGGTCGTGGTATTTGACACATTATTCCGTCTGCTGCAGTGCCTTTACCCGAAAGTGACTTATGCACGCAATATCACCGATATTGACGATAAGATCATGAAGGTTGCCTTTGACGAAAAGGTCACCATATCGGATGTGTCCAGTCGCTATGCCGATGAATACAAAAAGGACATGGCTGCACTTTACAATTTAGAGCCCAGTATCACGCCATTTGCAACCGATCATCTGCAGGAAATGATCGCAATGATCAATGCGTTGATTGAAAAAGGGCATGCTTATGCGGCCGAAGGTCACGTATTGTTTGCGGTGCAGAGTATGGCGGATTACGGCAAGCTGTCGAACCGTTCGCTCGACGACATGCTGGCCGGTGCGCGGGTAGAAGTTGCTCCGTATAAGAAATATGCGGGTGATTTTGTGCTGTGGAAACCGTCTACTGGCGATGAACCCGGTTGGGAATCGCCGTGGGGATACGGTCGGCCGGGCTGGCACTTAGAGTGTTCTGCCATGATCGAAAAGCATCTGGGCACCACCATTGATATCCACGGTGGTGGCAAGGACCTGATTTTCCCGCATCACGAAAACGAAATTGCACAAAGCTGCTGTGCCCATGATGGTCAGCCTTTTGTGCGTTACTGGATGCACAATGGTTTCGTGAATATTGATGGCGAAAAGATGTCCAAATCACTGGGCAATTTCCGCACGGTGCGCGAGTTGTTGGAAAGCTACGACGGTGAAGTCATCCGCTTGGCGTTGCTGAGCGCGCATTACCGGTCGGATATGGATTTTTCCAAAGAATTGTTGGAACAGTCCAAAACCAATCTGGACACTTTCTATGCGGCACTGCGTCCGTTGCAAGATGTGCAGGCGGAGGATGTTGATATAACCGATTCCGCGTTTATGCAGGCACTGCAGGATGACCTGAATACGCCGTTGGCTTTGAGCGAACTGCACGCATTGATCAAACAACTGAACAAGGCCAATGCAGCCGATAAGCCGGCACTGAAAGGTCAGGTGCTGGCGGCTGCCCGGTTGTTAGGTTTGTTGAATAAATCGCCTGACGATTGGTTTAAGGCCGGCGCTGCTGGTGCGATTGATGAAGATCAGATTGAGGCATTGATTGCCGAGCGCAATCAGGCCAGGGCCGATAAGAACTGGGCGCGTTGTGATGAAATTCGCGATCAGCTGAAGGCCGAGGGCGTGGTGCTGGAAGATAGCAAAGACGGCACCCGTTGGCGCCGGGAGTAATGGTAATAAGGGCCCGCGGGGCCCTTTTTTTTGACCGCTAGAAGGCCAGCACGTAATCAAGGTAAACGCGGTGGTCGGTGGCGTTGGCATTGGAGCGGAGGTTTTTATTGTTCCAGATGTCGTATTCGTTGATGTTGTTGCGGTAGTAACCAGAAATGAAGGTCAGATTCAGCCCGGGCATGCCCGCATCGCTGAAGTCATACCGAAGCGCTAAATCCACTTCCCACTCGGTGCCTTCAAGGTTGGGGTTGTTCGGGTCTGACTGGAAATCCTGGCTGGCGCGCGCGTCACTGCCATGGGTGAAACTCAATCCCCATTGTAGGCCGGGCAGGGAGTCGATGATCTTTTGATTAAACTGTGCGTGAAAAACTTTTTCATTGGCAGCTACAAATTCGGAGATCTGGCGTTTGTTCCAGTGAACCATGGCGCCGTGGTCTTCGCTGTACCAGTAGTGATCGAAGCCATCATCTCCGTTGCGCGAGAGCATGACACCAAAATCGATGTCATCACTTTGGTATTCCATCGAAATGCTGGCTTTTTTTCCGTCGAGTCCGGTACCGGCTGTCCGCTCGCCAAAGGTTGAGTCGTACAGGTGGCCGGCATCGACCGCCGTGAGGTAAGTTACCTTCAGTTCCAGGTGGTCGCCGTTATCAATCGCAAAGCGGTAGCCGCCGCTCAGATGCATGCGCTTGAGGTAGTCCTTGGATTCGCCAGTCTCTGCATTCAGGTAGAGTTGCTGGTTGGAGTATCGGGCGCCGACCAGCACCAGATTATCAATCTGATCGCCCGCATTGTTGGTAAAACGGGTGTAGTCACCGGCGTGACGTGCACTCCAGCGATCGGTGTGCATTGCATAGGCTTGCCAGTGGCCCTGGCCGAAGTGTATGGCTTGGTGCAGGAAGCTGCTTGGGGTTGCGCGTGAGCCCGATGACTCGAGCGTTAAATATTCGAGTGTCGAGGCGCCCGCCGCCAGGTAATTGGCGTCGTTATATTTTACGCGGGCAAAAAGTTGGCCTATTTTTCCGTATCCGGTATCCATTGTGCCGTCGGGTAGCTTTTCGAAAATGTCGGTGCTGCGATTATCGTCGCCACCGCGAAGCTTTATGGCCCCGTAAATTGACGCCCCCACATCCAGATGCTCGCTGAAGCTACCGTTAAAATAATTCAGTTCAGCGGCCTGGCCCCACTGGTCGATAATCGTGGTGCCTGCACCGGTCTCATCCCGGTCTTTATTAAAATAGATATTGCGTAATTTAAGTTCCCAGTGGACGGGTTTTGTCGCGGATTGAGCCGATTCCAGGTCAATGCTGTCGTCCAGAATATCCTTGAAATTCTCGGGCACGTCGGCCTGAGATGCCATGCTTAGGGTGAGTGCCGCAAACAGGCTGCAGGGGAGTGTGGCGGTTTTCCTGATCATGGGGATTTCCCTGATTGAAGAATGGAATCGGAATCAGGATAAGGATACTACACAAGTTGTTTGCAAAAGTGGGGCTGCGCCAGAAAGGTGGCCAAAAAACAGCCAGATTTGACCTCTGACACTACCGGGTAACTGCACTATAATGGCCCTCTTTTAACCTTCGGGTATTGCTCATGATTCAACCAGCGTTCCGATTCCGGCGTCTGCGTCGCACTGAGACACTGCGCCAATTGGTCCAGGAAACACACCTGCGGCCGGAAGACCTGATTCTGCCCTTGTTTGTCGAAGAGGGAATCAGCGAGCCCGTGCCGGTGGTCAGTATGCCGGGGGTTGTTCGTTATCCGGAGTCAATGTTGGCGGCGCAGGTGCAGGCAGCCTGGCAGGCTGGCGTGCGGGCTGTGTTGCTGTTTGGGGTGTCTGCCCACAAAGATGACTGTGGGTCAGACACCTGGCGGGAAAATGGCTTGCTCGCGCGGATGATCTCAGCCGCCAAGGCTGCTTGCCCTGACATGTTGGTCATTAGTGACAACTGCTTTTGTGAGTACACCGATCATGGCCATTGTGGCGTGGTGGTGGACGATGATGTGGACAATGACCGGACACTGAAAAACCTGCAAAAACAGGTGGTGACCGCAGCCAGAGCCGGGGCGGATATGATTGCCCCTTCCGGCATGATGGATGGCATGATTGCCGCGATTCGCGAGGCCTTGGATCAGGCCGGGTTCATTCACATTCCGGTGATGTCCTACTCCACCAAGTTTGCATCGGCATTCTACGGACCTTTCCGCGACGCGGTTGACAGTAATTTCAAAGGCACCCGCGCCAGTTACCAGATGAATCCGGCGAACGGTCGCGAGGCCCTGGCGGAGTCGATGATGGATGAAGCGGAAGGTGCCGATCTGTTGATGGTCAAACCCGGGCTTGCCTATCTCGATATCCTGGCCGCTATCCGGGCGAACAGTAGCCTGCCGCTGGCGGTGTATCAGGTCAGCGGAGAATACGCCATGATCAAAGCCGCAGCGGCGGCGGGCGTTATCGATGAGCGCGCGGTGGTAATGGAGAGCCTGCTGGCTTTCAAGCGCGCCGGTGCCGACCTGATTATTACTTACTATGCTTTGGATGCCATTGAATGGCTCAAGCATTCCTGAACTGGAGACCGACTAAAATGAAAAAAATTATCGTTCCATGCTTGGCAGTACTGTCTTTGTTTCTCGTCGCCTGTTCACCCGAAGTCGGCAGCGATGCCTGGTGTAAAGCCATGAAAGAAAAACCAAAGGGTGACTGGACGGCTAACGAAGCGTCAGATTTCGCCAAGCATTGCGTCTTCAAGTGAGTGAAGCCTAGACTGACGCGCAACTTCCATGTTTTTTACTGATTCCCGCCTCCATTTCTTTCGCCCCTTGGTGGGCAAATACCGGGAAGTGGTGGTTGAGTGTGTCCGCTTGCTTTATCAGAAGCTGTACACGGATCTCACCGGCTATGGTCAAAGTCACGGGCGTGATTTTGTTATCGATGTCTTTGTCGAAGCGATTGCCCGGGCGCCGCTTTTGGATGAAGAAGTCGGTGCACCTGAGGGGCGGTTTAAAGACGCGCGTGCTCTGGCGGGCTTCATACTGAATAATTTGCTCGATAATGGCTGGATGGAGCGTCGTCTCGATGAGGCCACACTGCAAAGCCACTATGGTTTTACCCGGATGGGGCGGGGCTTTGCACAGCCGTTTGTCGAATCGGGCAAGCTCGAATACCGGTCGCGCAACCGGAACACCCGGAATACGCGCAACAGCCTGCAGGCATTCGCTGAAAAGGGCGAGGTGTACGATCTGCTCGATGCGTTGGAGTATTCAGAACGCATCATTTCTGATTTTGCCGATACCATTGCCGAGCTGGAAGAGCGGCGATTGCAGTTGGTCAGGGAGGTGGAGTCACGTCAGTTGATCGAGCAGGCTGCCGATCAGTTTTTTGATTTTATTGACACGGTGTTTAAACCCGATCTTGAAGTGAGACTTTCTGCCGACAGCGTGGAAAAATACCGGGACCAGATAGCCTCTCTGATCAGGCAGGTTAGACGGCGCCGGAAATACGGTGAAGGGGAGCATGCAGAGTTGCTCTGGCAAACAGTGATGGAAATGCGCTTGCGCAAATTACTTCCCGGTCGGGTGGTCGAAGGCCAATCACTGTTGGAAAACATCGTGCACACCATTGAAGAGCGCTTGCAAAGCGCGTGTGACATTATGTTGCCCGCCCTCCGGCGTGCGCTCAACAGTTTTACCGCCCGTGCTGACATTATTATCCGGCAGCTGAGTTATTTGCACCGGCAGGCCGACGAACCCTTGCTGGATGCCTGTAGCCGTTTACGTGAAATGTCTCCCGATAATCAGGAGCAGGCACTGCAGCGGATGGGGCAAGTGTTGGCCGGTGTGCGATCGGGCTGGCCCGCGTCGGAACAATTTGTCTTGCGCAGTCGCAACCGGCGTCGAACTGTCCGTGCGACCCTGGCCAATGCCCCGGGCTTGGATCGCGATGCGCAGAAAGCGCAGTTCATCAGCCAGGTTCTGGATCAGGCCTTCCATGTTTCCAGTCAGCACATACGTGCCTACGTCAGCGATAAGCTGATTACCCAAGGGCGTGTTTACAGTAAGCATCTGGCGGTGCAGGATGCGCGCCAGTTGCTGGCCTTGGCCCATGTGGTCAGTTTGGCCGGCGAACGGCTGGATAATGGATTTGAAATCCTGATTCATCCGGCGCGGTCAGACAGTGCTGGCTTGCAGGTTTTTGAGGCCAGCAATTGTGGTGATGGCTATTTTGACAGCCGCGAAAATTTTGAACTTGAATTGGTGGACAGGCAGCGCGCGTCATGACAATGCGAGAATCTCTTGAGCAGGCTCTGGCTGAAAAGGATCTGGGCTTGAACCAGTTCCAGACACTGATTCAGCGACTGTTGGATTATGGCATTATCTGCCGCGATGAAAGCCAGGTAGAAGCCGAGCTGTACGACCTGTTTTTACGCATTGAGACCCTGGTGGATGAGTATCTGGCTTTTGCCGGCATCCGCTACTTCCACGAACCCCGTTTTGAGTATGTGCGTCTGGTGCCACCCGGCTCGCAATTGCCGGGTGTGGACGATGAGACTGAGGATGCGCCATTTAATCAGGGCTTGCGTGCGGCGTTGCCGCCGGCGCTGGTGGCGGTAGTCATGGTACTGGCCGTGGAGTATGAGAAAGCGCTGCGTGAAGCGCGCGTTGACGAGCGCGGCTTGGCCAACCTCAGCCTTGAGGCGCTGAGCCTTTCTTTGAAAAATCTGTTGGGCCGGAGTTTGCCGGATGCCTTGCAGGAGCGCAAAGCCTTATTCCGACAAATGCGTCAGCTGCGACTGGTGCGAATGAGTGCGGAAGCGGATTTATTGCAGGGCGATAGTTGGCTGCAAATCCGACCGATGATTCTGACGCTGGTGAGCCCGGATGTGTTGTCACAAATTGAAGATCATGCAGGCCAATCTATTGTGATTGGCGATGCAGACGACACGGCGCTCGAGTCCACCGGACCGCGGGATAATTCCAGCGTAGACTCCGGGGCGGGTGAATAAGTATGTACCTGAAAAAATTCATTTACGTTAACTGGGGCAATATCCCTCACGGTGAATTCGAGTTTGGTCCCACCAATTTATTTTCAGGTGGTAATGGCTCGGGCAAAACCACGGCGGCCGATGCCATTCAAACGGTGATGACTGCGGCGCATGACGGGCTGTTTCACTTTAACCCCGGTCAGGATGAGTCGACCCAACGCGGGCGCGGGGGCAAGCAGGTGCGAACGCTCGCGTCCTATGTGCTGGGATGCGACGATGGCGCCTATGCGCGGCCCGAATCGGCCTTTGGCTACCTGGCCGCTTGTTTTGTGCCTCATCCGGGTGAGGATGCCGTTGCATTTACTGCAATGCTGGCGATGAGCGCGTTTGTGGAACAGGCCGGTCGGCAAAAAACGGCGCGCATGGACAGCATCGATTTCTATCTATTACCCGATGTTTCATTGGTCTTGGGCGATCTGCTGAAGGAAGATAGCGGGGGCCGTTATGTGGTGCCCACTGATCAGATACAGAAGTTATTGCGCAAGCAGTATGGCGATGCACGGGTAGAGAAATACGAACGCAAAAAGGCGTACCTTTGCCGACTTTATGGCGCTTTGCGCGGGCGCGATGATGCAGTGAGTGAACGCGAGGCCATCAATGCCGCGCGGGCATTTTCGCGCTTCATGGCTTACAAACCCATTAAAGCGATTGATGAATTTGTCGCCACCGAGGTGTTGGAGCCGAAGGACATCGGTGATGCGGTAAGGGATGTGTCGAGCATGCTCAAACGCATTCATGCCATGGAAGCCGATGCCCGCAAAGTCGCAGAGGCGGCCGATCGATTGCAGCAGGCGCGCAATAGCGCGGACACGTTTATCGCGCATTGGCTGGAGTTGCAACAGCTTATCTATGCGGTGGCGCGGCGTGATTACGATATTGGACAAAAGAAGTATCTGGCCGAAAAGTCGCGCCAGACCGATCTGAAAACCCAGCTGGAGCAGAACCTGCGCGATTCCGATATCGCGCGCGAGCGGCTTGAGGTGTTGCAGCAGGAAATCAACGAAATACAGCTGCAAAAGTTACAGGTGCCTGCATTGCGCGATCGCGAACAGCTGGCGCGTGAGCAGCAGCAAATTGAAGCCGCCATGGTGCGAGCCATGCCGCCACTGATGCAGGACGTGGCAGGTATCCGTCAGGCGCAGGCCAATGCGGCACAGCTATTGACGCTGTCAAAAACGGTGCCATGGGAAGGTTTCGAGCGTCCGGCTTTTAAAGCGCTGGCGGCGCGTGTCGCTGAAAGGGCCTCAGGAGAGCCGGCCGATATTCACCAGCTGGCCAATCGTGACTGGATCGATATCAGTCCACTCGAATCCCAACTGGATGCGGCGCAAGGGTTGCAGCAGTTGCACAATGATTGGGTGGCCGCCTGGCATGCAAAGGGTGGTCTGCAGCAATCGTTACAGCAGGCATTAGATAAGCAGTTGACGCAAGTCAGGCAAACGGAGCGTCAGTTGCAGGCGCGTCTGGCTGAAGTTGCCCAACTGGAAGCCAAACAAGTCAGCTATCCGTCTTATGTGCGGGTGGCGCTGGAGGCGTTGCGCAGGCAACTGCCAGAGGCCGACGCGAGGGTCTTGTGTGATCATGTGGAGGTGGATGATCCGCAATGGCAGGCCGCTATCGAAGGTTATGTGGGGGGCGCTCGGTTCGGCATTATTGTCGATCCCGATTGGGAGGCGGAAGCCATTCGGTTAATCCGCCAGTTGCCTGGGCGGGACAACCGGGCTCGGGTCATTCAGGGTTCACAAGCCCGCAAGGATGCAGATCGCATGACACTTGAAGCCGACTCCGTCCTTGGCGTGATGAGCTTCAGCCACGATACCGCGCGCCATTATATGCAGGCCAGTTATGGTCAGGTGCTGCGGGTTGACAGTGCTGATGCGCTCAAACAGGTGCGTCGTGGTGTTACCCAGGATGCCATTGGAGCGGCCAACTACGCATTGTTCCGCTGTGACATTGATGAGGCTGATCTGGTGTTCGGCCTGAAGGCGCGGGAACGCGCGTTGAAGGCCCGTCAGGCAGAGACGCAGCAATTGGCGCGTGAATTACAGGCGCAACAAGAGCAGGCGGGTGCCTTGCAGCAATTGGTCGACCTGACAGACGGACTTGGCCTTAGTCGCTATGCAGATAGCCTTCAGCAACTGTTGGCCCAGCAGCGTGAGCACGAGGCATTGAGTGCGCGTTTGGCGCGTCTGGATGTCAGTGACTTTGCCGAGCTTGAGCAGACGGCAAATACCCTGCAGGCGAGTTTTAATGAGCAGAAGCAGGCGCTGGCGGCATTGGAAGAGCAGCGTATCCAGGTGGAGGCGGAGCAGCGGCTGGTGACGCTGAACTGCCAGAAAGCCGACCAGCAGCAGGACGAAAAGCTGGGTCAGCTGGAAGCAGCCGAGGATCGATTGGCACAGCTGGTGAATTTATGGCCGGACTTCAATGCGGATGCGGCGCTGGAGCAGGCCGAAGACTGGGCTCAGACGCGGCAGGTGGCGCAGCTGAATGAGCAGCAAACCGATATCCGTTCGGGATTGGGCCGCATAGTGCGCCGGCTCGACAACCTGGTTCAGGAGCACAACCTCGCCGCCGATCTCGCCGACGGTATTGTCTATGAGCCGGACCTGGCGAGCCTGGAAAGTGATACAAATTTTTCAGCGATTTGTCAGCTGCAGCGAAGCCTTGATGGCCTTTATAACCGGCTTCGCAACAATATTTTGGCGACCCGTCAAAGCGAAATCAGCGGTATGCGCGAGAGCTTTAACAACGCCTTTGTGACCAACCTGTGTCACGCGATTTACCAGTCCGTCAAAGAAGGCGAGGCGACACTTGAACAGCTAAACCGCGAGTTGGAGCACCATCGCTTTGGTGCCGACCGGGAGCGCTTCTATTTTGGCTACAGCTGGGTGCCGGAGTTCAATGAATACCGGCAATTTTTCAAAGCGGTTATCGACAATCCGAGCATCGGCGATGGGGAATCCCTGTTCGACATGCCACTGGACAAAAAGCAGCGCCAGGTGCGCGACAAGTTGATGGCGATGTTACTGGACGCCGACGAGCAAAGGGCCCTGAAGGAATTGGCCCGGATTGCCGACTACCGCAACTATCGCAGGTATGAGATATACAAGGAGCCAGAAGGTAAGGAACCCATTGCGCTGAGCCAATATGGTACCGGCTCCGGTGGCCAGCTGGAGACCCCGGCTTATATTATACGCTCTGCAGCCATCACCTCAGCGTTCCGGTTTAATGAGGGGCGCAACCATCTTCGCATGGTGTTGGTGGACGAAGCCTTCTCCAAAATGGACGAGCACCGTTCGAAAGAGGTTATCCAGTACCTGACTGAAACACTCGGACTTCAGCTGATGTTTATCATGCCGTCCAGTAAATCCGGCCCCTTTATGGATCTCATCAGCAACCAGTTCGTATTCAGCAAATGTGCCACAGAGCAGGCTATTGGTGAGCTTCGCAGCAGAGTGTTGGTGGATCGGCAGGTATTGAATCAGTCGGCCATCAAAGCGTTAATGAACGAACATCGCAGCACTTTGCGGCATCAGGCCAGTCTGGACTTTTTAGAAGAAATGGAGCGGGTAACGGGGGCGGGCTGATTCCCACTGGCGAGAGTCGAGGGTGCCAAAAGGGGGCATTCCGGCTTGAGGGTGGGTGACTGGAATGAGAGATGACTAATTGGTCATGTCTTGTTGGTACCTTCGCGCTATAAGTGTCGGTGTTTTTTACGCCATTTTTGTTGTTTACCCTACAGTCCGTATGGATTAATATTGTCATTCCGTACTATTTCAAGCACTGTTCAGTGTCGGGTACGGGGCTCAGGGGGCGCTTTGAGTGAAGCAGTAAAAAGGACTGATCGTAGGATCGCAGCAGTATATTTTTTATACGCCAGGGAGCAGGGCTATGTCTTACAATGATACAAATTACGGTTTGACGGTGCGCGAAATCTTCCATCGTCACTTCGGACTATCACGTCTTATTTATTTTGCCGCCGGTCGTTTGTGGCTGGGGTTTGGCGAGAAGGGTGAGCTATTAAGCGCCCCGGATGTACGCGGGTACCCGGATTTGTCCAAGCTGTTTTTGGCCACTTACCTTGATGAAGACCAGTTGACCTACCTGCAAGTGCTGGCCCCCGGCTATCAGCCTGAGTGTATGGTATTGCCCAATCGCCGCGCGACGGCCTGAGGACTCTCCGTCTCATTTTTGCCCGGGTCGGTTAAGGGCTCTGCTCCCTTGATTGGCCCGTGTTGGCGCCCGGTCTATTTCTGCATTTCAATCAGCAAGGCAGTTGCGGCCTTTCGGATTTCTTCAATGCCTTCCTGATTTGGCTTAATAATCAGCCAGGGGTCGCCGTTGTGCGGACCTTTGATCCAGCACGCGGGAGAATAGGTGGCCTGCTTACCGCATTCTGATTTGACATAGGGATTCAGGCCATAAACGCTGAACAGGCTGCTGATCTCCCGGCTGTCACCACTGCGCCGATGAGTCACCAGTTCCGTCCCTTTGATTTTCAGTTGGTAGTGGTGGGTCTCTTCGCCGTATGCATAAAACTGGAGCAAGCTATTAATGTGACGGCTCAATGCCAGTTTGGCGTCCTTTGTTTTATACAAGGTTTTCAGATGTGCCACATAGGCTTTGGTGGGATTGGGGCCCAGAATATCCTGGCTGCTGCTGGCCCAGCCGGTTGTCGCAAAGCCGCTTGCCAGCAGGCACAGCATTAGGCGGCAGGTATTGAGGTAAGATCGCATACGGGGTAACAATCGGGCACCATCGGGCATGGGCTTTGGTCTCATACTTTTGCTCAGGCAATGACACGGTGTCATTACCTTAGCATTCAGTATTAAGTCTGTTCCAGTACAGGTTGGCAGATAAGTGAAGGGGCAGAGCCCCTTCTGATCAGGACGCTATGTCCAGGTCTTGATCCAGCAGATCGTCCTTACCCACATGGCGCTTGGCGCGGGTCTTGGCGGATTGTTCTTTGACCACGCGCTCCGCCGCGTTGAACAGATCGCGTACGGCCATATGCACGTTATCGTTGGCATGGCTCAGGCTGGTTGCCTTACCGTTCTGGATCAGCTCAAGGCTGGCAGAGAACTGGCTGCCCTTGTGCTGGTGGTGATGGGGAGCGTTGATAACGACCCGCTGGACGCTGGCGCGATTGCACAAGCGCTCCAGTTTCTGAATCTTTTTATTGATGGTCACATTGAGAGCATCAGAGGCTTCCAAATCTCTGTAAACAATTGTTGCAGCTGACTTCATAGAAGTGCTCCTTCTTGTTTCTAGGCATGTTTTTGGACGTCCTGTCATTCATATTGTCACTCTGGATAAAAAAAACAAGCACTATTTTTCACTTTTTTGATCTGGCTCAGGGGAACTCCCGGGCCAGCCGGTTGTCCCGAAAAAAAATGACAAGTCACCCTTGAAAGGATTTGCCAAGGACCCTATCTAATCAATACGCCGCCTGAATCAGGGGCGTTTTACGGCCATTCGCCAAATGACACCTGGGTGTGTTTAGCGACAGCCAATTAACCCGTTATTGCTCTGAATTGAGGATACAACCCATGCGTAATATCGACTTTACTCCTTTTTACCGTTCATCCATCGGCTTCGATCGTCTGGCCAACGTGCTCGACTCTTTATCGCGTGCCGATCAGGGACCGAGTTATCCGCCCTACAATATTGAACTGACCGGCGAAGACCAATATCGCATTTCCATGGCAGTTGCGGGCTTCGTTGAAAACGAAATTACCATTAACGTGGATAACAACAAGCTGGTCGTTACCGGGCAGAAGAAAAGCGATGAAAAACAAAAACAGTTTTTGCACCAAGGCATAGCTGAGCGCAATTTCGAGCGTCGCTTTCAATTAGCAGACCACGTGCGTGTACAAAACGCGACCATGGAGAACGGCTTGTTACACATTGAATTGCTGCGCGAACTGCCAGAAGCAATGAAGCCCCGTACCATTGCGATTAATGGTGCAAAATCCGCGCAAATTGAAGCGGCTTGATTGACTAATCGTTGTCCGCTGTGCGCCAGTGCGCGCACAGTGTTTTACTTACAGGATAAGAAACGCGAGTACCGGCAGTGTGAGCGCTGCCGGTTTGTGTTTGTGCCCGAACGTTTTTGGCTGTCGGCCGACGCTGAAAAACGTGAGTACGATCTGCATGAAAATAGCTTGCAGGACCCGGGTTATCTTACCTTTCTTCGTCGGTTGGCCGATCCTTTGGCAGAGCAACTGAAACCCAGTTCGAAAGGGCTCGACTTTGGCTGCGGTCCGGCACCGATGCTGGCAAGCTGGTTGACGCGGCTGGGGCATGATGTCGCGGTCTATGACAAATTTTACGCGCCCAATGGGCGGGTGTTTGCGTCCCGCTATGATTTTATCTGTGCAACCGAAGTGGTTGAGCATTTGCGTAATCCGGGGCTGACCTTGAACGGTTTGTGGTCGTGTTTGACCTCAGGCGGGGTCATGGCGTTAATGACCAAACGCGTGCAAGACCAGGAGGCGTTTGGTCGTTGGCACTATAAAAATGACCCCACCCATATCGGATTTTTTTCCGAGCAAAGTTTCCAATGGCTCGCGCATCAATGGCGAGCCGAAGTGGATTTTCCCGCTGCGGACGTGGCGATATTTACACGGCGCTGAACAATTTGGCGCGCACGGTTGTTCGGTACTCCGACGGTGTGGTGGCCAATAATTTTTTAAACAATCCCGTGAAGTGGCCCATGTCATGGTAGCCCACTTTGAATGCCACTTCGCTGATGGAAAGGTTGGTGGTTTTCAACAGATCCTTGGCGGTCTCGATCCGTATTTCCTGCAGGTATTGCAATGGCGATTGTCCGGTTGCCGCTTTGAACCGGCGGTTAAACGTACGCACGCTCATGTCAAAGCGCTCGGCCACGAGGCTGAGTTTGATTTCGCGACCGTAGTTGTCTTGCAACCACATTTGCGCCTGCATGACTTCTTCATCCGGATGGTGGCGGGTGCCTCCATCAAAATAACTGGTGGTTTCGTAGCTGCGGCGGATTTCGTGAGAAAAGTGTCGCTCAACATGAAGTGATACCGGCTTGCCGTACATACGCTGAATAAAATGGACGGTCAGATCGGCCAGAGCGTTCACGCTCGCGGCGCAGTAGAGGTTGCCGGCCTGGGCAATAAAGTATTGGCGTTTAAGCTGCACCTGTGGGTAATCGCGCTGGAACTGATCAAAATAGTACCAGTGGGTGGTTGCCGCCTTATCGTTGAGCAGGCCTGCTTCAGCCAGAAAACACACCCCGGTGCCAACAGCGCTGATGATCACGCCGTTTTCATACTGCGTGCGTAGCCATGCGAGCAGGGCTTTGTTTTTACGGATAATCGGCCGAGGATTACGCCACAAGCTCGGAATGTAAATCATATCCGGCTTGGGCGCATCGTCTAGCGTGAACTCCGGCATCAGACTAAAGCCTGCACGGGTTTCAACCGGTGCCTTGTGCGCAGCGACGGTATTGATTGCCAGGCGTTTTATCTGGCGGTCGTGGCTGAGCGCCGCGCTTTCAGCCGCTTTCAGCATTTCAATGGGCAGCGTGGTTGAGGTGGCGAGCATGTGCTCGCACAGAACAAACAGTATCTGGTGCATGTGTGTACAAGTGTTCCGCAGATTAAAACAAGCGTTTGGCTGATATGCCAAATATTTTGACCGAAGCGACGTGCATCCTATGTCCTTAAAATGGTCACAGGCAAGGGATAAACTGGAAATTTGGCTAAAAATAACTAATTTATGACCACTATGGCCGACTTTGGCTGCTTACTGAGTCGTACACTGGCCACATTGGGCAGCGTCGGGCTGCATTAACCGTTTTATCCATGCCGTGGCGGGAAGCCCGGCGTAAGCAGAGGCGAAACATGGTCAGGTTGCCAGTCATTGTGGGTTTTGGTGGATTCAGTGCGGCGGGGCGCAGTGGTGCCCATCACGCCTATCGTCGGACCATTATCGACAGTCTTGATCCAGACAGCCGGCGTCAGACGCTGGTGGCACTGGCGGCTATGATGAAGCTGGTGCGCCATGATGCGGCATCCGGCGAATGGATTGACCTACAGGCCGAGGGGCAGCCGGTCATCGATGAAGCCACGCTGGTCGAGCGCTACGAGGCCCGTATTCTCGCAGGCAGCCTGATCCGGAAAATTGAACCCAGTTACTTTGATGTGGACGCGGTGGAATGGCACAAGAGTGTCGAGTTGGCGCCCTGCGAGCAGCCGGTGCGTTTCGTCACCCGCGAGCGCGATTTGCCGGAACCATTACCCGCCAGTTGGCAGGTCAAGCCGCTGGCGGACGAGCCTGGCCGCGTGCAAGTGGTTATCGGCGACACGCTTCAGGTCAAAATTGATTCCCGTCGGGAAATGCCGGTCAAAGCCGCGGGGCAATTACCGACGGGCTACGATCCGGCTGATCATTACAACGCCCGTTTCCATCCCCGCGCATTGCAGTTGGCCATCGTAGGCGCGTCGGACGCGGTGCATTCGCTCGGCATCGACTGGCAGACGGTGGTGGATGCGGTTAACCCGGATGAAATCGGGGTCTATGCCAGTAATGCCATGAGTCAGCTGGATGAAAATGGCTTTGGCGGCATGCTGCAGCAGCGTCTGAAAGGCGGGCGGGTGAGTGCCAAGCAGTGCCCCTTGGGCCTGAATACTATGCCGGCGGATTTTATTAACGCTTATGTATTGGGCAGTGTCGGGCAAACCGGTGCCATTGTCGGTGCCTGTGCCACCTTTTTGTACAACTTGCAGGCTGCGGTAAACGATATTACCGCGGGCCGTCGTCGGGTAGCGGTGGTGGGCAACGCTGAAGCGCCGCTACTGCCGGAAGTGATTGACGGCTATGCCGCCATGGGCGCGCTTGCCAGTGATGACAATTTGCGAAAACTCGATGGGCAAAGCGAGACTGACGCACCCGATTACCGGCGTGCGAGTCGGCCGTTTGGCGATAACGCGGGTTTCACGATTGCTGAGTCGACCCAGTATGTGATTCTCATGGACGACGAGCTGGCGGTGTCATTGGGTGCCGACATTCATGGTGCGGCTACCGATGTGTTTGTGAATGCCGATGGCTTCAAGAAATCCATTTCTGCACCGGGACCGGGCAATTACATCACCATGGCCAAAGCGGTGGCCAGCGCCATCGATCTGTTCGGCCCCAAGCTGGTGCGCGAGCGCTCGTTTGTTCAGGCCCATGGCTCGTCTACGCCGGCCAACAGGGTCACAGAGAGTGAGATTTTTGATCGCCTGGCGGGCGTGTTCGGCATCGAGCAATGGCCGGTGACGGCGGTGAAAGCGTTTGTTGGCCACTCGCTGGCGCCGGCCAGTGCGGATCAGTTGGTGTCGACCCTGGGTGTGTTCAAATATGGCATCATTCCGGGTATCAAAACCATCGATAAGCTGGCAGACGATGTGCATCGTCAGCATCTGGATATTTGTGTGGCCGACAAAACCTGCGAACAAGGAATGGATATCGCTTTTCTGAATTCGAAAGGCTTTGGCGGCAACAATGCAACGGCCACGGTGTTGTCGCCGCGCCTGGTAGAACAGATGCTCAGCGCCCGTTACGATGCAGAAACCCTGCAGGCGTATCGAACCAAACGGGAGGGCACGCGTGAAGCGGCAGCGCGTTATCACGCAGAAGCGGATTGCGGGCGGTTCAATACCATTTACAAGTTTGGCGAGGGAATGATCGATGAGGCTGCACTGCACATAACGCCAGACAGCCTGGCGCTGCCGGGCTTTGCCAACGCGGTACCTTTGAAAGTGAAGAGCCCTTACAAAGACCTGGTGAAATAATTAACCGGCAGGGCGGTGTCTCTTGTGGACACTACCCGGAGTGAAGGCTCAGATCAAAAAAAATGGCGCCGATTGGCGCCATTTTTTCAGAAGTGGGCTTTCAGTGTCAGGTAGGGGCCCGAAAAATCGCCATCGAGGTCCAGCCCATCGATGCGGGTCAGATCCTTTTGCTTGTAACCCAGTTCTGCGCCCAGATCCGCAACGCCATCAAACATGTAGCTGATGCGGGCGCTCATTTCCGAAAACTCGGTGTCATTCATGCTGCCTGCGGTCAGGTTGGCACCCACCGACAAGCCGGTGAACGGCAGATCAAAGTTTGCATCGGCGTACACGGTGGGCAGGTAAACGTCCACGGTTCTGTCCTGCACTGTGACACCGCCCGCCGACAGTGTGCTGGTGCCGTCGTAGCGGCGGATGCCCAGACCCAGGTCGAAGCTGATCCAGTTGTCCAGCAGCTCATAGTAGAAGGTGGCGTCGGTATGGCTGATATCGATTTTGGGTTGAATCTGCACCGATCCGCCTTGCGGGAAAAAACTGCCTTTTTGCTCGAGCACCTGATACGCCAACCGCACGTTAGGCAGCAGCGGGATGGGGTGTTCTACCGCAAGATACATGTGGCCGTTATTGGCTTTCTTGAAGTTCTGAATGTCGGTTGAGATGCCACCCAGGCTGCCGGAAATATCAGATTGCCATTGGCCCAGGCCCATGTGGATGCCAGCGGTATCGGCAACGGCTGCCGTGCTGCCAACCAGGCAAAGGGTCATTGCAGAAATAAAACGGGAAGCGGTCATGTGTATCTCCTGATGAACGTGCTTCAGAGGCGTCGGCGACGCGGTTGGGCGGCATTATAGCGGTAAACCCTGTGTAGTTTTAAAGCCCCGGTTCACGCTCGGGCATTTTATTGGCCAGGGTCAGAAACGCGCGGGCGGCGTTATTGAGGCTCCGGTCTTTGTGCCGGATGCAGCCCAGGTCCCGGTGCAGGGGCGCATTAAAGGAGGTGACTTTAAGGGCGGTCAATTGGTCGGTTTTTAGTCTGTTGGGCAACACTGTCCAGCCCAGACCTGCTTCGGCAAGCATGCGCAGGGCGTCGAGTGATTTGGTGGTGTTGGCAATGCCGGGTTCAAGGCCCTGCTGGTTGAATGCCTGCAAGATCAGGCGCGTGGTTTCACTGTAGGGATCGGGTAGCAGGGCTGGATAGGTCACCAGATCCTGTGCCAGGATATTTTTTCTGTGGGCGAGCGGGTGATGATTGGCGCACATAAACACCATGGGATCAGGCCACCAGCGTTCGGTCACAAGGTCCTGACCGGGGTCGGTGGAAAGTGTCACCAGTGCCAGGTCGTGGCGGCCATGCCGGATATCGTCATAGGCCGCTTCGGAATCCAGAAAACTCACCTGGATATCCACCTCCGGGTAGGTCTGGCGGTAACCTTTCAACAGCGCCGGCAGGCGGTGCAGGCCGATGTGATGACTGCAGGCGAGGCGCAGCTGGCCGCCCACGCCGCCTTTCAGGTCAATCAGTGCCTGGCGGGAATCTGCCAGGGTTTGCAATATGTGGCGGGCGTTAGGCAACAGCAGCTGGCCTTCGGCGGTCAGTTCGACCGAGCGACCGATGCGATCAAATAAACGGCAATCCAACTGGTTTTCGAGGTTCGCAATGCGCTTGCTGATCGCCGGTTGGGTGATGAACAGTCGCCCGGCAGCCTCCGAAAATGAGCCGCAGTCGGCCACCGCGCAAAACGCGGCCAGGTTCTGAGTGTCCATAGAGAGCTCCTGCTTGGTCGTCCAGTGTAGCAAATAGATAACCATATGGAATCGATTGAATAAAAAATATGAATTTGAGTAATGGTAATGCCCTGATTACAATCCGCTCAGATAAACAGAGGGGTCCGGTCCGTGATCCCGGTGCGAGATACGACAACAGAGGTTAGCCATGACAGCCAGAACCCTTTACGACAAGTTGTGGGATGCGCATTTGGTCAAGCAGCGCGATGACGGTTCCGCGTTGATTTACATAGACCGGCATATCATCCATGAAGTCACCACCCCGCAGGCGTTTGAGGGCCTGCGTCTGGCGGGGCGCAAACCCTGGCGGGTAGATTCGATTCTGGCTACACCGGATCACAATGTACCGACAACGCAGGTCGAGCGCGCCGCCGGTGTTGAAGGTATTGAAGACCCGGTCTCGCGCATCCAGGTAAAAACCCTGGACGACAATTGCGATGAGTTTGGCATCCTGGAATTCAAGATTAATGACCGGCGCCAAGGGATTGTGCACGTGATCGGGCCCGAGTCCGGTGCCTGCTTGCCCGGCATGACCATTGTGTGCGGTGATTCCCACACCGCGACAAACGGGGCTTTGGGCGCGCTTGCTCATGGCATTGGTACCAGTGAAGTGGAGCATGTGATGGCAACCCAGTGTCTGGTGGCCAAAAAAATGAAAAACATGCGGGTGCAGGTCGATGGCGTGCTGGGCCGCGGTGTGACTGCGAAGGATGTGGTGTTGGCCATTATCGCTGAAATCGGTACCGCCGGCGGCACGGGTTACGCGATTGAATTTGCCGGTCAGGTGTTCCGGGATATGTCCATGGAAGGGCGCATGACGGTCTGTAACATGGCCATTGAGGCCGGTGCACGCGCGGGCATAGTGGCGGTCGATCAGACCACTATCGACTACGTCAAAGGTCGCCCCTATGCGCCCACGGGAGACGTGTGGGAGCAAGCCGTGGCGGCATGGTCCGATTTACATTCGGATGCTGGCGCTCAGTTCGACAAGGTGGTCACCCTGGATGGCGCGCGTATTCTTCCGCAGGTGAGCTGGGGCACGTCGCCCGAAATGGTGGTGTCGGTGGACGCACATGTGCCCGACCCGGAGCAAGAGGCCGACCCGGTCAAGCGCGAAGGCATGAAGCGCGCGTTGCAGTACATGGGGCTGCGCGCGGGGCAGGCAATCACCGACATCAAAGTGGATCGGGTGTTTATTGGTTCCTGCACCAATTCGCGCATCGAAGATATCCGCGCAGCGGCAGCGGTGGTGAAAGGCAAGCGTGTGGCAGCCAGCGTGAAGCAGGCGATGGTGGTACCTGGCTCCGGATTGGTGAAGGAGCAGGCGGAAGCCGAAGGGCTGGATAAAATTCTGATGGAGGCCGGGATTGAATGGCGTGAGCCCGGCTGCTCCATGTGTCTGGCGATGAATGCCGACAAGCTCGGAAACGGCGAACATTGTGCGTCTACTTCCAACCGCAATTTTGAAGGGCGTCAGGGCTACGGTGGAAGGACCCATCTGGTCAGCCCAGCGATGGCGGCGGCGGCCGCTATCGCCGGTCATTTTGTCGATGTGCGTGAGTTTTAAGGAGACACCATGAAAGCATTTACCGTTGTTGAAGGCGTGGTGGCACCCATGGACCGTGCCAATGTGGATACGGACATGATCATCCCGAAGCAGTTTCTCAAATCCATCAAGCGCACGGGGTTCGGCAAAAACCTGTTTGATGAATTACGTTACCTGGACGAGGGGCAGCCCGATCAGGACTGCAGCACTCGCCCGCTGAACCCGGATTTCCCCTTGAACCAGGCCCGTTATCAGGGTGCCAGTATTTTGTTGGCCCGCAAAAACTTCGGTTGCGGCTCCAGCCGTGAGCATGCACCCTGGGCGCTGGATGATTACGGTTTTCGCGCTGTGATCGCCCCCAGTTTTGCCGACATTTTTTACAACAACTGCTTTAAAAACGGCTTGCTACCGATTGTGTTGAGCGATGCAGAAGTGGATAGCCTGTTTGCGGATTTGTACGCCAATGAAGGCTTTTCCCTGACGGTTGATCTGGCGAAGCAGCAGGTGTTGTCGCCATCCGGTGCGGTGTTCCACTTCGAGGTGGATGAGTTCCGCAAGCATTGTCTGCTCAATGGGTTGGATGATATTGGTCTTACACTGCAGGATGCGGACGCCATTCGGCATTACGAACAGCAGCGCCGGCAATCCGCGCCCTGGTTGTTTGATGCCGTGGTAGCCGGTCGTTAATTTTATCAGGACAGTAATGTGACAAAGAAAATTCTGATTTTACCCGGTGATGGTATCGGCCCCGAAATCGTAGCGGAAGCCCGCAAAGTGCTGGACAAAGTCAACGCGCAGTACGATCTGGGGCTCTGTTTTGAAGAGGACCTGTTGGGTGGCGCGGCCATTGACCAGCACGGCGTGCCGCTGGCGGACTCGACGTTAGACAAGGCGCGAGCCGCTGACGCCATTCTGATGGGGTCGGTGGGCGGGCCGAAGTGGGACAAACTTGATCGCGCCATCCGTCCCGAAAAAGGATTGCTGAAGTTGCGCTCCTCGCTGCAATTGTTTGCTAATTTGCGCCCGGCGATTTTGTATCCCCAGTTGGCGGATGCGTCCAGTCTGAAGCCCGAGGTGGTTGCCGGTCTGGATATTCTGATCGTGCGCGAGCTCACCGGCGGCATTTATTTTGGTGAGCCGCGTGGCATTCGCACGCTGGAGAATGGTGAGCGCGAAGGCTTTAACACCTATAAGTATTCCGAAAGTGAGATTGAGCGCATCGGTCGCAATGCATTCGAGATGGCCATGAAGCGCAACAAGCGTTTGGTCAGTGTGGATAAGGCCAATGTGCTGGAGGCCACGGTGTTGTGGCGGGAAGTCATGGACCGGCTGGCGCCGGACTACCCCGAGGTGACGTTATCACATATGTATGTTGATAACGCCGCCATGCAGCTGGTGCGTGCGCCCAAACAATTCGATGTGATGGTTACGGGCAACATGTTTGGTGATATTCTCTCCGACGCGGCGGCCATGCTCACAGGTTCCATTGGCATGCTGCCTTCAGCATCGCTCGATAAGAACGGTCGGGGTCTGTACGAACCCTGTCACGGTTCGGCGCCGGATATTGCAGGTCAGGGGATTGCCAATCCGTTGGCAACCATATTGTCTGCCTCCATGATGCTTCGATATACCCTGAATCAGCCCGCTGTGGCGGATGCGATCGAACTCGCCGTGTCGAAGGTGTTGGATCAGGGCTTGCGCACCGCCGACATCATGTCGGCCGGCATGGTGCAGGTCAGTACCGCCGCCATGGGCGATGCGGTGGTGGCCGCACTTTAATTTTTACAATGAAACTTTTATCACAGGTTGAAATAGAACAATGCGTGTTGGATTTGTAGGTTGGCGCGGCATGGTGGGCTCTGTACTGATGGAGCGCATGGTGGCCGAAAATGACTTTGCCGATATTGAGCCGGTATTTTTTACTACCTCTAACGTAGGTGGCAAAGGCCCGTCGATTGGTAAAGACATTCCACCCCTCAAGGATGCCAACAGCATTGACGAACTGAAAACCCTGGACGCGATTATTTCCTGTCAGGGAGGCGATTACACCAACGCGGTTTTCCCCGGCCTGCGTGCGGCTGGTTGGGACGGTTACTGGATTGATGCTGCATCCAGTCTGCGCATGGCAGAAGACGCCATCATCGTGCTCGACCCGGTCAATCTGGATGTGATCAAGGACGGTCTCGCGCGGGGTGTGAAAAATTACATCGGCGGTAACTGCACCGTGAGTCTGATGTTAATGGCCATTGGTGGCCTGTACCGCGAGGGTCTGGTGGAGTGGGTCAGTTCCATGACCTACCAGGCTGCCAGTGGTGCCGGTGCGCAGAATATGCGTGAGTTGATTGGTCAGATGGGGGCGATTCATGGGGCGGTTAAACCCCTGTTGGATAATCCGGCTTCGGCCATTCTTGAAATTGACCGCCAGGTGGCCGATACCATGCGCGGTGCGGATTTCCCTGTCGACAATTTTGGTGCACCCCTGGCGGGTAGTCTGCTGCCCTATATCGACAAGCAGCTGGATAACCTGCAAAGCAAGGAAGAGTGGAAGGGCAATGCCGAGACCAACAAGATCCTCGGTCGTTCGGCCAACCCGCTGCCGGTGGATGGCTTGTGTGTGCGCATCGGCGCCATGCGTTGCCATAGCCAGGGTCTGACCATCAAACTCAATCGCGATGTGCCCATGGCAGACATCGAGCAGATACTGGCGTCGGCCAACGATTGGGTCAAAGTGATCCCCAATACCCGCGAAGCCAGCCTGAAGGACCTGACGCCAACGGCGGTCACCGGTACCCTGAGTGTGCCGGTTGGCCGGTTGCGCAAAATGAACATGGGGCCGGAATACCTGTCTGCCTTTACCGTCGGTGACCAGTTGTTGTGGGGCGCGGCTGAACCACTGCGCAGGATGCTGCGGGTATTGCTGGCTCGCTGAGTCCGGCGTTGTAAAAAAAACCGCGGCAGTTTCCGCGGTTTTTTTATGCCTGCAGGGTCGGCCTCAGCCGGTCCGGTCCGGTCTGCTGGCGAAGCTGGCGAGGTGTGCTTAAATCCAATGGAAATCAATCGCTTAGCGCGGGGCCCGGGCTGTGATCAAACACGCAGATTCTGCGCAATCGATGCACTATAGTGCCGCTCCGCGTTGCCCGAACCACGGTTTTGGACGATTCCGGTGCCATCTCAGGGCTTGGTCTGCCCCCGAATTGTTGATAAAAAGCTATTTATAATGCAGACTTACGAGCACTATTGAAGAAATATTCTAGGTTTGCAGTCTAACTTCATGACCGTTGTGGCTCCCCGGGGTGATGTGCCGTCGATCAGGCGAAGTACCCCGGGTACGGAATATCGGTTGCCGGAACCTGAAGGCAGTTCCGGTACTGTTCCGGAGTCGGGGAGAAAATAAAAGGATCGTCATATGCGTCTTCGTAAGTTGGCTTTGGCAGTTGGGGCAACCGCCGCGCTGTGCTCCAATCTGGCTTTGGCTCTGGGACTGGGTGAAATCACCCTGAATTCATCCCTCAATCAACCGTTGGATGCTCAGATTAAACTGCTGCAAGTCCGCGACCTGAGCGAGCAGGAAATTATTGTCAAGCTGGCCAGTCGGGAGGCGTTTGAAACCGCCAATGTCGAACGGTTGTTTTTCCTGTCAGGCATCCGGTTTGAGGTGGTTCTGGATGACCCGGCCAACCCCCATGTCCGGCTGACCACGCAGGAAAACGTTCGCGAGCCTTACCTTAATTTTCTGATTGAAACCCAGTGGCCCACGGGCCGGATGCTGCGTGAATATACGGTGCTGATGGACCTCCCCACCTTCAGTGAACGCAATCAGCGCGCAGTCACTGCGCCCGCCCAGCAACAGGCACCCGTAAGTCAGGCCGCCCCACAGGTCAAGCCCAGACCCACCGTCAAAGCGGCTCAGCCCGCGCCCGCCGCACGCCCTGAGCGTCCGATGCAGGGCGGCGCTGGAACTTATGCCGTTGGTGCGGGCGACACCCTTTGGGAAATCGCATTGCAGGCGCGTCCTGATCGCAGTTATTCGGTCCAGCAGACCATGTTGGCGATCCAGCGTCTGAATCCGGACGCGTTCATCAATGGCAACATCAACCTGCTGCGCAAGGGGCAGGTATTGCGCTTGCCGGCGGCGGACGATATCGCCTCTCTGAGTACCCGCCAGGCCATCAATGAAGTCGCTTATCAGAACAGCCAGTGGGATGGTGGAGCAGCGTTGGATGCCAGCCGCCGCAGCGGACGGGTAACCGACGGCGCCGGCAGCCGTGAAGGCCGTGTGCAGTTGTCGTCTGGTGGTGCCACGGAAAATGCCGAAACCGGTCGTGGCAGCGGTCGTGCTGCCGCACTGGAGAACGAGCTGGCCATTACTCAAGAGCAACTGGATGCAGCCCAGCGTGAAAACAGCGATTTGCGTTCGCGCATTGGCGATCTGGAAGAGCAGATAGCAACCATGGCGCGCCTGATCGAGGTGAGCAACGATGAAATGGTTGCTCTGCAGCAGGCCATGGCCAAAGGCGAACCTTTACCTGAGTCAGCACCGGTTGAAGAGACCGCCGAGCAGCCAGCGCCTGAAGCAACACCGGCGCCCGCTGCCGAACCCGAGCAACCTAAGCCGGCCGCCACAACCGTAGTCCGGCAAGCGCAGCCTGAGCCTGGCATCGTGGACATGCTGATCGACAACATTCTCTACATTGGCGTTGCCATTCTGGCTTTGCTGGGTGGTTTGTTGTTCTGGCGCCGCAAGCAGGCCCAGGAGGCTGAAGAGCAGGCCGCCTTCGATGCGTTCCTCGAAGAGGACGAACCCGAGTCGGAAGAGCAGGACTTTGATCTGGCCCACGAGCCGGATTTCGAAGAGCTGCCCGAGGCCGATGAAGAGCCCGAAGAATCGTTTGAAGAGTTGGAAACCGCCGAGGCAGAAACAGCCGATGTGGCTGGCGAAGCCGATATTTACATTGCCTACGGAAAATACGATCAGGCCGAAGAGATGCTGCTCAAGGCCCTCGAGCGCGAGCCCGGCCGGACGGATATCACGCTGAAACTGCTTGAGGTGTATGCCGAAACGCAAAATCTGGAAGCCTTTGACCGCCACTTTGCCGGTGTAATGGATGGCGATGATATGGCGGCCCAGCAGCGCGGAGAAGAATTGCGCGCATCGATCCCGGGCGCCGGTGAGTTTGATCGCACCCAGGTGCAGCCCTTGGCTGCGGCCGGCGCTGCAGGCGTTGCCGCGGCAGTGGCGCTGGATGACGAAGACCCGTTATTGAGCTTGGCGGAAGAGGGTGCAGAGGATGAGGTTGATCCCCTGCTCAGTCTTGCGGAAGAGGGCGCCGAGGATGATGAGTTCAGTGCCTTGCAGGGCCTGGAAGAAGAGGATCTGGCGTTGGATCTGGATCTCGATGCAGAGGACAGCGCTCTCGATGACTTGGATTTCTCCCTGGATGGTCTGGACGAGACTCCGGCGCCCGCCAGCGATGCCGATCTGACCGAGGAATTCTCGCTCGATCTGGATGACAGCGATAGCGCGACTGAGACCGAAGAATTTTCTTTGGATCTGGATGACTCGGGCGCTGACAGTGTTGAAGAAGAGTTCTCCCTGGATCTGGATGAGGCAGTTTCAGCCGACGATGAATTGGCGCTGGATCTGGGCGATGACGACCTCAACCTGGATCTGGGTGATCTGGATGAAGCCGGTGAGCAGCCTGCAGAAGAGGCCTTGTCGCTGGATGATGAATTTGAATTGAGCCTGGATGCCGAGCCTGAGACTGAACTGCCGGCAGCCGATGAGAGTTTCGATTTATCCCTTGAGGACGAAGTGGCTCTCGAAGCCGAGGCGCCAGCCGAAGAGGCATTCAGTCTGGACGACGCACTGTCGCTGGACGAGCCTGTGGCAGACGCTGCGCCCGAGACGCTGGATGATCTGGATGCCGGTGACGCCGACACGTTGACGGTAGAGGCCGATGATTTTGAAGCCGATGCCAATCTGGGCGATATGGATCTGGAGGCGCTGGATCAGGAAATGGCCTCGTTGTCGGCCGATCTTGATCTGGATGATGACTTGTCCGCATTGGATATGGGGGCCGAGGAGCCTGCCACCGACGAGCCGGAGGAGTTTGATATTTCCGCCGATTTGGGCATCGAAAATGGCGCAGATGAATTGCCCCCCCTGACCGATGACGACAGCTTTGATGAAGCCATGATGGCGGACGACGAAGCGGCTGACGAAGACGCGGAATTGGGTTTCCTGGCCGATTCCGATGAAGTTGCCACCAAGCTCGACCTTGCACGTGCCTATATCGATATGGGTGACAGCGAAGGTGCACGCGACATCCTGAGCGAAGTGCTCGAGGAAGGCGACGACAAGCAGAAAGGTGAAGCGGAAGAATTGATGGGCCGTATTGGCTGAGGATTCAACGCTTGAAATCGGGCCCTGCAGGCGTTAGCGTGCAGGGCCTTTTTTATTGTGGCTGCAGAGAGAGATTGCGTGCAGGCTGATCAGAAAATATACACGCCCAACGGTGAGATTCTGCCCGGGATGGCCTTGCCGGAAGGGGTGCGCCGCGTGGCCCTGGCGCTGGAGTATCACGGTGGCAGCTTCCGGGGTTTTCAGCAGCAGGAGGAGGGTGTGCCCACGGTGCAGGCAGCGCTGCAGCAGGCGTTGTCGAAAGTGGCCAATGAGCCCATTACCCTGGTGTGTGCCGGGCGCACGGATGCCTGTGTACACGCCACGCATCAAGTGGTGCATTTCGATACCCGCGCACTGCGGCAGCCCAAGGCCTGGACTCAGGGGGTCAACGCCCATCTGCCAGCCGGGGTCGCGATCAAATGGGCTGGCGAAGTGCCGGGGGAATTCCACGCGCGCTTCAGTGCCCGCGAGCGCACCTACCGTTATGTTATTTACAATTCGCCCACGCGACCGGCGCTGATGCACGATCAGTTAACCTGGTGCCGCGAGCCATTGGATCTGGCGCGGATGCAGGCCGGTGCCGCCCACCTGATCGGCGAGCACGATTTCAATGCGTTTCGCGCGGCCCAGTGTCAGGCACGCCATCCGGTACGGGAAATCAAGCGTATAGACCTGGCGCGACGCGGCGATTTACTCGTGATGGAGATCACCGCCAATGCCTTCCTGCATCACATGGTGAGAAATATCGCGGGCGTGTTAATGCGGGTGGGCAAAGGTTGGGCCGAACCCGGTTGGGTGGCCGAAGTACTGGCGTCCAGAGACCGGACCCGGGCGGCAGAAACGGCGCCGCCCTATGGATTGTACCTGGTGCATGTGGCCTACCCGGACACTTTCAGCTTGCCGGTTTTTGCGCCTGGCCCGAGTTTCTTCCCCGAAGGTCTCGGAGAATTCGGGCACAAGTGAGCAGAATTTTCTGGTAGTATCGCCAATCCTTGCGCGGCAGGCCCCTTTTGCGCCGCCGGGCACTGACAAGACAACAGATAAGTAAACCATGTATCCCAATTCCCGAACCCGCATCAAAGTCTGTGGTCTGACTCAGCCCGACAATGCGTTGGCCGTGGAGGCCTGCGGTGTCGATGCGATCGGGTTGGTTTTTTACGCAGCCAGCAAACGTGCCGTGACACCCGAGCAGGCCGCAAAAATTGGCGAAGTACTGGGCCCTCTGACACACCGGGTGGGCCTGTTTGTGGACCCAGAGCCCGCGTTGGTTGAGGCGGTGTTGTCCACCGGACACATTACCAGCCTGCAGTTTCATGGCGATGAGCCCGAGGCGTTTTGCCGTCGTTTCGGGGTGCCTTATTTCAAAGCCCTGCGTATGCGGCCAGGACTGGATTGTGAGCAGGCAATTGCTGCCTATCCGTCGGCGTCAGGGTTTTTGTTAGACGCCTTTCAGCCCGGGCAGCCAGGTGGGACCGGAGAGCGATTTGATTGGTCGAGGGTGCCCTCACACTGCGGTAGGCCCTTGATTCTCGCTGGCGGGCTCAACCCCGACAACGTGGCTCAGGCGATCCGGCAGACCAATGTATACGGTGTGGATCTCAGCGGTGGCGTGGAAAGCGCGCCTGGCGTAAAAGACGTGGCGCGCGTGCGCGCGCTGGTGGCCGCGGTGGCGGCTGCCGATGCAGCCCGTTCGGGCTGAATCGATTTGTGTAACTGACAAGCTTCCGCCCTGGTGGCGGCAATGGAGTTAATCGTGTCAAAGGGTGAAAAGCAAACCGTGGATTTTGACGCAGTACCTGATGCCAAAGGCCGGTTCGGCGAATTTGGTGGCCGGTTCGTGTCCGAAACCCTGATTCATGCATTGGATGAGCTGGATGCCATGTATCGCCAGCTCAAGGTTGACCCGGATTTTCAGGCAGAATTTGACCGGGATCTGGCGCACTATGTGGGGCGTCCTTCGCCGCTGTATTTTGCGGAGCACCTCACCCGCCACGTGGGCGGCGCACAAATTTACCTGAAGCGCGAAGACCTCAATCACACCGGTGCGCACAAGGTGAACAACACCATCGGTCAGGCCCTGCTGGCCAAGCACTCCGGCAAAAAACGCGTTATTGCCGAGACCGGCGCCGGTCAGCACGGCGTGGCCACGGCCACGGTAGCGGCCCGGCTGGGGCTGAAATGCCAGGTCTACATGGGTGCCGAAGACGTGCGCCGACAGGCGTTGAATGTGTACCGGATGAAGCTGTTGGGCGCGGAAGTGATCGCGGTGAAGTCCGGCTCCAAAACGCTCAAGGATGCCATGAACGAAGCCATGCGCGATTGGGCGACTAACGTGGACGATACCTTTTACATCATCGGTACTGTTGCGGGCCCGGCGCCGTACCCTGAACTGGTGCGGGACTTCCAGTGCGTTATCGGTCGCGAAGCGCGCGCCCAGTCACTGGCGCAAATCGGGCGCCTGCCTGATGCGCTGGTGGCGTGTGTGGGCGGTGGCTCCAACGCCATTGGCCTGTTCCATCCGTTCCTGAAAGATCAGGATGTTGCGATCTACGGCGTAGAAGCGGGTGGTGATGGCGTTGAAACCGGGCGCCATGCGGCGCCGCTGAACGACGGTATCCCGGGCGTTCTGCACGGCAACCGCACTTACCTGATGGAAGATGAGAACGGCCAGATTATCGAGACCCACAGCGTATCTGCCGGGCTCGACTATCCCGGTGTGGGTCCAGAGCATGCATTCCTGAAAGACACCGGCCGTGCGAACTATGTGGCGATCAACGACGCCGAGGCATTGGCCGCGTTCCGCACCCTGACCCGGGTAGAGGGAATTATGCCCGCACTGGAGTCCAGTCATGCGGTGGCTTATGCCATGAAACTCGCCAAACAAATGGACAAGGACAAAGTCATCGTGGTGAACCTGTCCGGCCGTGGCGACAAAGATATCCTCACCGTTGCCGACATTGACGGCATCGAAGTGGAAGGCATTAACCGATAGTGCTCATCCGATAGAGCAGGGAATGTTTGCATGAACCGAATTAATCAACGTCTCTCCCAACTGAAGGCGGAGGGCCGAAAAGCACTGGTCACCTATATCGTCAATGGCGACCCGGTACCGGGCGCCACACTGGCTACCATGCACGCGCTGGTGGCGGCCGGGGCGGACATCATCGAGCTGGGTGTGCCATTTTCCGATCCGATGGCGGATGGCCCGGTAATTCAGCTGGGCCATGAGCGCGCGCTGGCGCATAACACCAGCCTGCGCGATACCTTTGCCGTGGTGCAAGCCTTCCGCGACACTAACCGGGACACGCCAGTGGTGCTGATGGGCTATGCCAACCCGGTGGTGCGCATGGGCTATGACGCCGTGGCCAAAGCCGCGAAACAGGCGGGCGTGGATGGCTTTCTGACGGTCGATCTGCCACCGGAAGAGGCCGCTGATTTTAACCAGGTGCTGAAAGCCTCTGAGTTGGAAAACATTTTCTTGCTGGCACCCACTACCCAGGATGACCGTATCGCCCATGTGGCCGAGTTGGCATCGGGATTCCTCTATTATGTGTCACTCAAAGGTGTCACTGGCGCTGGTCACCTGGACGTGGCCTCGGTGACCGAGAAAACCGCCCAGATCCGCCGTCACACCCCGCTGCCCCTGTGCGTGGGATTCGGTATCAAGGATGCCGATTCAGCCAAAGCAGTGGCCAAGGTGGCCGATGGCGTGGTGGTTGGTAGCCTTCTGGTGGCCAGAATGGGTGATTTGGCCAGCGAAAGTGTGGATACTATCGCCTCTCAAACCGCAGGTCTGATTGCGCCCATGCGCGCAGCGCTCGACAGCCTGTAACCTGCGGCGACACAGAACAACAAAATTGGTGAACGAATCATGAGCTGGTTGGACAAAATCGTAACCAACGTGGTGCGCAAAGAAGGCAAGAAGGGCGAGAGCAAGGTGCCCGAAGGCCTGTGGAAAAAGTGTCTGAAGTGTTCCGCGGTACTCTACCGGCCGGAGCTTGAGCGTAATATGGACGTGTGTCCCAAGTGTGACCACCATATGCGCATCGGGGCCCGTCGCCGGCTGGATATTTTCCTGGACCCACAGGGTCGTGAGGAAATTGCGGCCGACGTGTTGCCCGTAGACCGTCTGAAATTCAAAGACATCAAAAAATACAAAGACCGCCTGACCCAGGCGCAGAAAGACACCGGCGAGAAAGATGCATTGGTGGCTATGAAAGGCCAGCTCAAGGGCATGCCCGTGGTGGCTGTGGCGTTCGAATTCGCTTTCCACGGCGGCTCTATGGGCTATGTGGTGGGCGAGCGCTTTACCCGCGCAGCCCAGGTGGCCCTCAAGGAAGGCATTCCGCTGGTGTGTTTTTCCGCTACCGGTGGCGCCCGTATGCAGGAAGCATTGATCTCGTTAATGCAAATGGCAAAAACCAGTGCGGTGATTGAACGCCTGAAGATGGCCGGTATTCCCTATATCTCCATCATGACCGACCCGGTGTACGGTGGCGTGTCCGCAAGTCTGGCGCTGCTGGGCGATATCAACGCTGCCGAACCCGGTGCCCGCGCCGGTTTTGCCGGCCCCAATATCATCGAGCAGACCATTCGCCAGAAGTTGCCCAAAGGCTTCCAGCGTGCAGAGTTCCTGCTGGATCATGGCGCCATCGACATGATTATCCCGCGCGCTGACATGCGCGACCGGGTCGCCGGTTTGCTGGCCAAGTTCACCAAAAGCCACGCCGCTTAATGCGATTTGCCTGTCTTGATGATTGGCTGAACTGGCAGACCTCCCACCACCCCAGTGCCATTGATCTGGGGTTGGCCCGGGTTGCCGAAGTGGCAACCCGATTGGGCCTTCAGCAGGCAGCCGCCCGCGCCCGGGTGCTGACCATTGCCGGTACCAATGGCAAAGGCAGCGCCGTCGCCACTTTGGAAAGCCTGATGCTGACGCTCGACCAGTCGGTGGGCGCTTATACCTCTCCCCATTTGCACCGCTACAACGAGCGTATCCGCGTCAACGGGGTTGAGGCCGATGACGGTTTGATTTGTCGCGCCTTCGACGCCATCGATCAGGCGGCGGGCGATATCAGCCTGACCTACTTTGAATTTGGCACGCTCGCGGCCCTGTGGATTTTCGCTCAGCTGAATCTGTCGGTGTGGGTGCTGGAAGTGGGGCTGGGCGGACGGCTCGATGCGGTCAACATTGTCGATCCCGACGCCGCGCTGGTGACCAGTATCGGACTCGATCACCAGGATTGGTTAGGGGACGACCTGGAGGGTATCGGGCGGGAAAAAGCCGGCATTTTCAGGCCTGAACAGGTGGCGATTTACATGGATGCCGAGCCGGTAGCGTCGGTGCGCGCACTGGCCGATACCCTGGGCACTTCGCTGTGGGTGGTCGGCACAGAATTAGCGCTGATAGAGCAGGGCAAACAGATTCGGGTGAAGGCACCCGACATTGCGTTAACCATTGCGCGGCCAGCGCTGCCGCTGCCGAGTGTGGTGGGCGCCTGTTTGCTGGCGCATCGGCTGGGGTTTGCGCTACCGCAGTCCTGGCTGGAGGTGACCTTGCCGGCACTGCAGCTATCGGGTCGTCATCAGCACGTGCTGATTAGTGGCCGGACGCTGTTACTCGACGTGGCGCACAACCCGGCCGCTTGCCGTTTTTTCCTGCAGAAAGCCGGGCAGGCGCAGGGCACTGCTGCCGTCAAGCAGATCGTGTTGGCGATGATGGCCGATAAAGACACGGAGGCGGTATTGTCTGTGTTGGCAACGGCGGGGAAGGTGCAGTTGCATTTGGCCGCGCTGCCCGAAAATCCGCGCGCCGCCACGCCCGGCCAGTTGGCAGCACAGGCCCAGGGGCTCGGCTTTGCGCAGATTCAAAGCCACGCCAGCGTGGCCGAGGCCTTGAACGCCTGCTTGCGGGATCACGAGGCCACGGGCGATATCTGGGTACTCGGGTCTTTCTTTACGGTGGCCGCGGCACAGGATTGGCTGCACAATAGCGGTGTGCGCGGTTGACCCCCTGATCAGACCCGACGCAGGCGGAATGTGGAATTTGGAGCAGAGTTTTGGACGATAATGTAAAGCAGCGCTTGGTAGGCGCTGTGGTATTGGCTTCGGTGGCGGTGATTTTTTTCCCCAGCCTGTTCGATGAGCCGGATGATCGTTATATCGGCGGGCAATCCCAGATTCCGGCAGCACCCGAAATCAAACCTGTTCAGATTGCCGAGCCCATCCGCCCCGAAGGTATCGCCCCGGCGCCAGAGCCTCAGGCCATGTACCAGTTGGTCGAAGAGCCCGAGCCTGTCACCCCGTCGGTTGCCACACCGGCGCCGGAGCCCAGCCCCGAACCGCCGACGCCGGTCGGTCTCAATGACCAGGGCGTGTTGCGCGGATGGGTATTGCAGGTGGCCAGCTTCAGCGACCAGGCCAAGGCGGAAGACCTGCAGAACCGCTTGATCAAGGCTGGCCATACGGCTTTCATCCGCCCGCTGGTCAATAGCAAGGGCCAACAGGTGGTGCGGGTCTTCGTGGGCCCGAAGGCGGAGCGCCAGGCCTTGGTTGCCATCAAAGCCGAATTGGACCAAAGCCTTAAAGTCAATTCGCTGATCCGGGAATTTAAACCCTGACAACCCTACCTTTGACTGGCGCCAGTTGTTAGAATGCGCGCCTTGTCACAGCGGACCGGTACAGCCGGCTGCCTGTTAACGGGAAGTGGCAAGCCACTTTAATTGAGGCGAGGCATGAACTGGGCTGACTGGGCCATCTTGGCCATATTGGTAGTATCTAGCCTGATCAGTATCTACCGGGGCTTTGTGAAAGAAGCGCTGTCCATGGTGATATGGGTTGTCGCGATCATGGTGGCTCTCTGGTTCGACGACCGCCTGGCGCCTTTACTGGATGGCGTTTCAGATACCCCTTCCGTGGTCCACTCCCTCGCCTTCGCAATTCTTTTCATTGGCACCCTTGTGGTTGGTGCTATGGTGAATTATCTGATCAGCCAGCTGGTGAAGATGACTGGCCTGACCGGTACCGATCGTCTGTTCGGCATGATATTCGGCCTCGCCCGTGGGCTGGTGGTGGTCATGGTATTGGTGATCTGGCTGCCGCATGTGTTACCTGTTGAACAAGACCCCTGGTGGAAAGAATCGGCGTTGATTCCCCAATTTCAGGGTTTTGAAGAATGGGCGCGGCACCTGGGCAGTGAAGTGGCCGATATGTTCGGCAAACTGTTTAACAAAGTTTCTTAACCCGCGGGCGGATTCCGGCGGGTTCTAATCAGTGTTACCTGTGTCAGTCTGGATGGGATGTTCAGGCGGCGAATGATTTTTTTGTGCTAAGGTGGTCAAGCTATGTGCGGTATTGTAGGAATTGTCGGAAAGGGCAACGTCAACACTCAGTTGTATGACGCACTGACGATGCTTCAACACCGCGGCCAGGATGCCGCAGGAATTGTGACCTGTGATGATGGTCGGTTGGCACAGGTTAAAGCCAATGGTCTGGTGCGCGATGTGTTCCGCACCAGCCACATGTTGCGACTGAAAGGTAATATGGGTATCGGCCATGTGCGCTACCCCACCGCGGGCAGTTCCGGCCCGGCATTGGCGCAGCCGTTTTATGTGAACTCGCCCTACGGCATTGCCCTGGCGCACAACGGCAACCTGACCAATACCGAAGAAGTCAGCCAGCACGTTTACCGGGCTGATCTGCGTCATATCAATACCGATTCTGATTCCGAAGTGTTGATCAACGTGTTTGCGCACGAATTGCATCGCCTTAATAAGCTGAACCCAACGGCCGAGGATTTTTTCACCGCGGTGAAAGAAGTCCATGCGCGGGTGCGCGGCGGCTATGCCTGTGTTGCGCTTGTGGCAAATTACGGTCTGGTGGCGTTCCGCGATCCCCATGGTATCCGCCCGATTGTGTATGGCAAGCGCGATACCGAACAAGGTGTAGAGTACATGGTTGCCTCCGAGAGCGTGGCGCTCGACACCCTGGGCTTCACTCTGGTGGGTGATGTGGCGCCGGGCGAAGCAATTTACATTACCACTGATGGTGAGCTGCACCGCCGTCAATGTGCCGAACAGGCCGATCTGCGTCCGTGTATTTTTGAGCACGTGTATTTTGCACGTCCCGATTCCATCATGGACGGCATTTCCGTGTATAAAGCACGCCTGCGTCAGGGCGAAAAACTGGCAGAAAAAATTCTGCGCGAACGACGCGATCACGACATCGATGTGGTGATTCCTATCCCGGATTCGTCCCGCGTGGCCGGACAGGCACTGGCGCAAACCCTGGGTGTGAAATTCCGCGAAGGGCTGGTGAAAAACCGTTACATTGGCCGTACCTTTATTATGCCCGGCCAGCAACAACGGAAAAAATCTGTGCGCCAGAAGCTCAATACCATTGAGTTGGAGTTCAAAGGCAAAAACGTGTTGCTGGTGGACGACTCCATCGTGCGCGGTACCACCTGTCAGCAGATTATTCAGATGGCCCGCGAAGCGGGCGCGCGCAAAGTGTATTTTGCCTCTGCCGCACCGGCGGTGGCCTATCCCAACGTGTACGGTATTGATATGCCCACGGCCAAAGAGTTGATTGCCCATGGCCGGACCACGGAAGAAATATGCACTGAAATCGGCGCCGACTGGTTGATTTATCAGGATCTCGAGGACCTGATTGCCGCCTCAGCAGAGGGTAACCCAGATGTAAAGGCATTTGATTGTTCAGTGTTCACCGGCGAATACATCACCGGCGATGTGAGTACCGATTACCTGGCTAAAATCGAGGCTGCCCGCAACGATGCGGCCAAAGCCGGCAAAAGCAAAAAGCCGGATGGCGACACGGTTATCGGTTTGCACAATGATATGCAGGAACTCGGTTAATGACCAAAAAGGATCTTGGGGCCGCAGCCTGGCGTGACGCCCAGCGCGAGATTATGGATGAAGCCCTGGCCGGTGCCGGCCTGGATACGCTGGCGGTGCGCGCGGGGCAATTGCGCAGTTTTGAAGGCGAACACACCGAGGCCATGTTCCTGACCTCCAGTTATGTGTTCGATTCGGCGGCTGCCGCTGCGGCGCGTTTCAGTGGTGAAAATCCGGGTAACGTTTATTCCCGCTATACCAATCCAACCGTGCGTTATTTTCAGGAGCGCATGGCGGCGTTGGAAGGCGCTGAAGCGGCGGTAGCCACCTCGTCTGGCATGGCCGCGATTCTCAGCACCTGTATGGCCCTGCTGAAAGCGGGCGATCACGTGGTGTGCTCGCGCAGCGTGTTTGGTACCACCAATGCATTGTTCCAGAAATACCTGGGCAAGCTGGGTATCAGCACTACGTTTGTGTCCCTGACCGACCACGACGATTGGCGCAAAGCGGTGACGCCAGCCACCAAAATGCTGTTTCTGGAAACGCCTTCGAACCCGTTGTGTGAAGTGGCAGACCTCGGCGTAATCAGCCAGATTGCCCGTGCGGCTGGCGCGTTGTTGGTGGTGGACAATTGCTTCTGTTCGCCGGCGTTGCAAAAACCTCTGGCGCTGGGTGCCGATATCGTGGTGCATTCGGCCACCAAATACCTGGATGGCCAGGGGCGTTGTGTCGGTGGTGTTGTGGTTGGCCGGCAAGAACACATGGACGAGGTGCTGGCCTTTGTCCGTACGGCAGGACCCACCATGAGCGCATTCAATGCCTGGGTGTTCCTCAAGGGGCTGGAAACCTTGCGGCTGCGAATGGACGCTCACTGTGCCAACGCACAGCAGCTGGCAGAATGGTTGAACGCGCAGCCTCAGATAGAACAAGTTTATTACGCCGGCTTGCCGTCCCATCCGGGGCATGCGCTGGCGGCCGCACAGCAGCGCGGCTTTGGCGGAGTGTTGTCGTTCAAAGTGAAGGGGGGGCGCGACGCCGCCTGGCGCTTTATCGATGCTACCCGGGTATTTTCCATCACCGCCAATCTGGGCGATGCAAAAACCACCATTGTACATCCGGCTACCACCACGCATGGTCGCCTGTCGGATCAGGACAAGGCCCAGGCCGGCATCACTGAAAATCTTATTCGCTTGTCGGTGGGGCTGGAGGATGCGGCCGATCTGATTGCAGACCTTGAGCGGGGGATTCGTGCACTTTAAAGGCATGGTAGAACCCATTGCGGCTGCCTGTGAGCAAGTGGCCAGTGTATTGCTGGGCAAAGAGCAGCAGATCAAGCTGGCAGTGACCTGCATGTTGGCCCGCGGCCATCTCCTGATAGAAGATTTGCCCGGCATGGGCAAAACCACCCTGGCTCATGCACTGGCCCGGGTGATGGGGCTGGAATACCAGCGGGTTCAGTTTACCTCCGATCTGTTGCCTGGGGATATTCTGGGCGTGAGCGTGTACCAGCAGGGCAAAGGCGAGTTCGTTTTTCATCCCGGCCCCGTGTTCACTCAGGTGCTGCTGGCAGATGAGATCAACCGGTCTACGCCAAAAACCCAAAGTGCGTTGCTGGAAGCCATGGAAGAGGGGCAAGTGACGGCCGAGGGCGAGACCCGCGCCTTGCCCGATCCATTTTTCGTCATTGCGACCCAGAATCCCCAGTCCCAGGCCGGTACGTTTCAATTGCCCGAATCCCAGTTGGACCGGTTCCTGATGCGTATCAGTCTTGGCTACCCCTCAGCAGAGGCCGAGCGGGCCCTCTATCGTGGCGAAGACAGCCGCAAGTTGCTGACCCGTCTAAAGCCTTGCCTGAATCCCGCGCAGATGAAAGCGATTCAGACCAAAGTGGAAGAGGTGCAGGCCTCGGATGCTTTGCTCGACTATCTGCAACGGCTGGTAGATTATACCCGCCATAATCCGGCGTTCAGTTACGGCCTCTCACCACGCGGTGCCCTGTCGCTGCTGCGGGCGGCGCGCACCTGGGCATTGATCCACAAGCGTCGCTATGTGGTGCCGGAGGATATCCAGCTGCTCATGCCTTATGTAGCCGGCCATCGCGTGCGTGGCGCGGGCGAGCATCAGGGCGAAAGCCTGGTCCGCTCCACACTCGACAGCGTGGATGTGCTGGGCTGAAGCCCCGAGCCTTTCTGGCTTATACCTTCTCACCGTCCAAAAGATGATTTATATGCCAAACCCGCGGTCGACACCGTGGGCCCGTTTGGCTATACCTAATACATCGGTGTGTGGCTTGCAGCAGTCGGAGGTCAGGTAGCATGTCAGCAACTCTGTTCGGACAATACCTTCGAGAGCGCAACGTGATATCGCCTGAGCGATTGAAGGCAGCCAGCGATGAAGTTCGTCGGCGCAACCGGTCCTTGGGGCAGCTCGCTATTGATAGCGGCTACCTCACTCAGGCCGAGGTAAGTGAGCTCAATCATGCCCAGCGCACTACCGATATGATGCTGGGTGAATTGGCGGTCAAGCGTGCATTGCTCAGTCAGGATGACCTCGAGCGCCTGATTATCCTGCAGAAAGCCACTCAGGTTTCATTGGCGCAGGTGCTGGTGGAATCGGGTGATTTCAGCGAAACACATATTCGCGAGCTCGAGCTCGACTACCTTGAAAAGCAAAAACTCACGCGCAAACTGTGTGAGCGAATTCTCACCGAAATCCCGCAATCTGAAAGCGTACAACTGTGTCTGAACGAATTGATCAAGGGCCTGCAGCGCATCTGTAAACAGGTGGTGGCGGTGAATGCGATTGAAAAGGAGGGCCAGCTCAAGCAAAGCTTGCCTTACGTGGTTTTGCAAAAAGTATCGGGGCCTAGCAGTTTCCATTTCGGGTTTGCGGTCTGTTCTGATCAAGTGCAAAAAATATCCACTGCGCTCACAGGGACGGAGCAAAACCAGGCCTATATTCCGGTAAAAGCCATCGAGCATTTTTCCGATATAGTGGTTAAAAATGCCTGCGCAAAAATGCAACAAGAAAAGGAAAATGTTGTATCGCATCAGCCCAAGGCTTTTTTTATCGGGGAGCAGATGCCCGCGTACCGCGATATGGTGGGGGTCAATATGGTGACAGAAGACGGCAGCTTCGAGGCCATGTTCTTCACCGACCCATAAGGCTTCATTTTTACCAGCCGGTACAGTAGGGTAGCGATTCAGTCCCTCAGGCTATGGCTACATGAAGTATTGGCTTTCCCGCTGGCAGCAGGCGTTTCGTCGCTGGGTTAACAAACGCATTGCAGGCGCGACGCAGATTCAACTGGGTCAGCGCAATCTGTTTGTATTTCCGGGCAAGACGGGTTTGGCATTTATTGTTCTCCTGTTGCTGCTGTGGCTGCTGGGCACCAATTTTGAAAATACCCTGATACTTTTACTGGCATTCTTGCTCACCGCATTGTTTGTCATCGCCATATTGCACTCTTATAACAACCTGGCGTCCATCAAGGTCAGTTTTCTCGATGCCGCGCCGGTTTTTGCCGGTGATCGGGCTGCCTTCCGGTTGCGTTTCGAGCGCCAGCCCAAATCCCTTAAAGGCTTGATGCTGCAGGTCAGTTGGCCGGGGGGCGGCAATGCCGAAGTGAGCCTGTACGACCCGGTTGAAGAGGTGGTGCTGTGGTTTCCTACAACCCGGCGGGGCTATGTTCAGCCCGGACGTTTGCTGATCGAAAGTTATTACCCCCTCGGCATTATCCGGTGTTGGACCTGGCTTGATCTCTGTTGTCGGGCACTGGTCTATCCCGCGCCGATCGAGACCCAACAGGCGCCCTGGGCGAGTGCGGACGGTGAACTTGATGACCATGCCCAAGCGGATGGCGCCGAGGACTTCATCGGCCTGAAAGGCTACCAGCCGGGCATGTCCCTCAATCGCATTTCCTGGAAGCATCTGGCGCGCGAGCAGGGGTTGCAGGTGAAAGCCTTTGCCGATCCGAAAGGCCAGGCCCAGGCGCTGGATTATGATTTTTTTGCCGGTGTGGATGTGGAGCGGCGATTGTCTTATCTGTGCTACTGGGTACTGTTTCTCGATCGGCGGGGGCTGCCTTACTCGTTGAATCTGCCCGGCTGGCAGGCGGCCATGGGGCAGGGCGACCGTCACCGGGAGAACTGCTTACATGCGCTTGCCCGCTTTGGTGAGGGGGCCGGCCATGCTGATTGACCAGATACCCCGCAACAGTCTGCTGTGGATGATCGGCGCGGTGGTGGCGGCCTGCTTGCCGCACTGGCCGCATGCTCCCGGTTGGTTATGGTTGGCCATGGCGTTGGTGTTTGGCTGGCGGGTGCAGATCTATCGGGGCCGGTTGGCGTTGCCGTCGTTCTGGATAAAGGCCCTGCTGGTGCTCATTTGTGGGTTGGCGGTTTGGCGCGCGTTTGGCAATTTGCGGGGACTTGAGCCCATGACCGCACTGCTGATTGCGGGACTGGTGCTGAAATGCCTGGAAATGCGCAACCGGCGCGATGCCCTGTTGGTAGTGATGCTGGGATATTTTGTCACCGCCGCACAATTACTGTATTCCACCCAATTATTGGCCTCCTTGTACGCGTTACTGTGCATCTGGGCGCTGCTCGTGGCACAACAGCTTCTATTCAGTGGCGCCGGAAATTCGTTCAAGGCCATTGTCAGACACAGCGCGGTGATGTTGTTACAAGCGCTGCCGGTCATGCTGGCACTGTTTATGTTAATGCCCCGGCTGGCCCCGCTCTGGGCAATGCCCAGTCAGCAACACGCGGCGCGCACCGGTATCAGCGACAGTATGGCGCCGGGTGATGTGGTGGATTTAACCCAGTCCGGCAAGCTGGCATTCCGGGTCAGTTTTGAGGGCGATGTGCCGCCGCCGGAAGCGCGTTACTGGCGTGGATTGGTGATGAGCGAGTTTGATGGCCGAACCTGGCGCCGGCACGATTACGATTTTCTGCCGGGTGAGCGGGCGGTGGATTTATTCCGTGATCGACCATCATCGTGGCGCATGAGCAATCTGCTCATGGGCGAGAATGTACCGGTTTACCGGTACGAACTGTTGATGGAAGAAACCCATCAATCCTGGTTGTTTACGCTTGGGTTACCCGTCACAGTGAGTATGTCGCAAGCCTGGGGTATTACCCGAGATCACACGCTGTTTACCCTCAAGCCTATGCGTGAGCGCACGGCGCTGTCGGTTACCAGCGCCGATCTGCCTATGCCCCAATCGACATTGCATGCGTTTGTCCAACGGCGCTATCTGGCCTTGCCGGAGGGCTATAATCCACGCACGCTGGCGCTGGCAAAATCCTGGATGGCGGAGCGCGACAGCGCGGATTTTTTTGTCGAAAAATTTCGTCAATGGGTTGCCAGCCGATTTGTCTATACCCTGCAACCACCCGGTTTAGGACGGGACAGTGTGGATGAATTTCTGTTCACCACACAACAAGGGTTTTGTGAGCATTTCGCCAGTAGTTTTGTGGTGATGGCCCGGGCAGCCGGGATTCCCGCGCGGGTGGTTACCGGCTATCAGGGCGGCGAGCTGAGTGTGGACGGGCAGTATCTGTTGGTGCATCAGATGGATGCGCACGCCTGGGCTGAATTGTGGATTGATGGTCAATGGCGGCGGATTGACCCAACCGCCTTTGTGGCACCGGAACGCATCCGGATGGGGCTACGTGATTCCATGCGCGAGCAACAGGCCTTGCTGGGCGAGCCCATGTCGCTGATGCGGTTCAGTTACATTGCAACGCTCAACCAGCTGCGGTTGCAGTGGGATTATGTGAACTATTTGTGGCAAAGCCGGGTAGCCGGGTTTGATCGAGATGCCCAGCAAGGTCTGCTTGATCAATGGCTTGGCGGCCGGGATCCGCTGCAATTGGCGTTGGTCTTTCTGGCGTTAGTGCTGGGGCCGGTCATTCTGGTCGCGGTGTGGATGATGTGGTCCGGCCGGCCCGCTCCGGAACCGATGATCAGACGCCTGATGCGCCAGGTAACCAAGGGCCTCGGGCCGGAATTGCAGCGCCGACCGGGTGAAACCCTGGGTGATTTTTTCCGTCGCCTGGCACAGGCAATGCCTGAACGGGAGCAGGAATGCCTGAATCTGGCGCGCGTTTTTGATCATCGACTGTACGGCGCAGGGGCAGAAGATGTACGTGCCGAGCAACTATTGCGCCAGTGGGTGGCGCGTTTCAGCAAATCACAGGGCGTGGCGAAACGCGATCAAACTGGCAGTAATCGCCACATTGAGTGATTCCACCCCGTTGTGCATGGGAATGCGAACACCAAAATCGCTCAGTTGCTGAACCTGCTCCGATACCCCGTGAGTTTCGTTGCCTAACACAAACACGCATTTGGATTGAGGCGGCAGTTCGCCGAGTGTGTGTTGTGCATGCGAAGACAGAGTGCCTATGCGGGACCCCGTTTGTTGCAACGTGCGCAGCGCGTCCACGAGTTTTTCGCAGCGGATTATCGGGCAGCGGAACAGGGCGCCCGCACTGGCTTTAATCACCAATGGATCAATTTGCGCGCAGCCCTGGCTTGGCAGTAATACGCCCGCGATACCACTGGCGGCCACCGAGCGCAGAATCATACCCAGGTTTTGCGGGTTGGTGATGCCGTCCACCGCGAGTAACTCAAATTGCGCCGGTTGGTTTGCCAGAAAGTCATCCAGGGTTTGGTACTGCTGCAGGCGCAGGTCGGCCGCAACGCCTTGGTCCTGTTTTGCATTCTTTGAAATACGCGACAGTGCCTGGCGACTGTGGTGCAGTACTTCTGCATTTTGATCTCGGGCGATACCTTCGATCTGATCGAGTATGCCGGCTGGCTTGTTACTGTCTGCCAGGTGCAGGCGATGAATTTTCACACCGGGTTGCTCGAGCGCCTCCAGCACCGGTTTGCGGCCATAGATCGTAAGCAGGCCGTCAAAAAATTGTTTGCGTGCCCGGTAGGCGGCGGAGTCCTCGATTTTATTCATGATGGTTTGATGTAATGTCTGAAAGGGTTGGTTGCCATTGGTCCAGTAACGCATCGATGGCGGCCAGTGCAGCGGTATTGGCGGCAGGTTGCTGTTGCGCCAATGCCAGCGTGGCGCGCGCCAGCGCATGATACAGCGCCTGCGCGGGCTTGTCCTGTGCCAAAGCCTGCCAGTGACTTTGCAGTGTTGCCGCGTCCGCCCGGCTGATGGGCCCTGTCAGCGCCGCTGTTGAAGGCATGGTCAATACGTTGTCCAGGGCCTGCGTCGCCAGCGGCGTTAACAGTGCGCGGGTATGGGCCTCATCCAGGCCAGCATTCGCGGCCAGTGTTTTGGCATAGTGCAGGGTCGTCACCAGATAGTTACTGGCGGCCACCGTGGCTGCGTGGTAGAGCGGTTTACGGTCTGCATCCAGCGTCTGCCACTGACCGCCAATGGCGCTGAACAGGGGCTCAAGCTGTGCCAATGCTTCGGTATCGCCTTCCGCGCAACACAGGCTGCCGGCAAAAGTGCCAAGGGATTTTGCCGGATCCGCAAATGAATGCGCCGGGTGTACGCTGGCCAGTTGAGCACCTTGGGTCGTAAGTGGCGACAATACTCTGCTGTTCAGACTGCCGGAGCAGTGAAACACCAGATTGCCGGGCTCAATGATCTGCCGTTGCGCAAGCCACTGCACAGCCTGTGGGATCTGGTCGTCCGGACAGGCGAGTAGCCAGAAATCCGCACCACGCGCTTGCTGATTGAGGGTGCAGGCCTCGCCGGTACCGATGAACGCAACGGCGTCGTGCGGCGGGTTGCGCGCGAATACCTGTTGGATGGAAAGGATATTTTGCCGGGCCCACACTGCAGCCAGTGTCCGGCCCAGTTTGCCTGCGCCTAGCAGATTTAATGTGGTGATCATTCGGCGATCCAAAAACCACTATTGAACATCAATTCGTTCTGTGTGTTAAGGCTTATTGGTATTGCCGGTAGGCAGTAAGAACAGATTGATGCGAAGCCAGAGTGGACTAAAGCAGCCATAGTCAAAATGACAGAAAAGTGCCGAAAGCGAAAGCTTCTTGTTAATAGTTGTACGTTTGTTTGATATGCTTGCCACTTTGGTTGATTATTCTTGGTGAAGTCTCAAAAGCGTGTGCATGAAGCATGCTGACACGCGGGTATTTGGGAGGTTCTGGGTGGAACGGTTTATGAGACGATTTATTCTATTGGCAGCAATTTTTAGCAGTTCCTTAGTGGGAGTAAAATTGTGGGCGGCTGATGTATGCAGTGATGCCAAGGATATGTGGTCTGTTGTTGCAGAGAGTGGTTCTGAATCGCTTCTTAAAGGTTATCTTCAACAGTATTCTAGTTGTCCCTTGTTCAAAGCTTTGGCGCAAAAAGAGCTTGATGCGCTGGCTGAGCTTCGGGCCCGTGGGCAAGCTGATTCCAACTTAACTGAAGTTGCGGGGCCTGATAGTGACGGTTCGGCGGATCTCGCCAAATGCTACAAAAGTGGCGCCATGCTGGGCCAGTTCCCAGATTACGATCCTGTTGAGTTCTCAAAATTAGACGTTGTTGAAAGCTTGTATTTTTGTCAGATGGCGCTTGAACAATTTCCCGATAATATCGATGTCAGAACCTTGTATGTAAGGGCACTGTTGAAGAAAAAAGACTACGATGGTATCGATAAGATTCTCAAGCCCGGTGTGGATGCCAATGATGGTTATGCCTTGTCCTTAATGGGAACCTACTACCGTGATCTTGGAAAAAATGAGATTGCATTCGATTATTTTTCCCGCTCTGCTGCACAAGACAATGTTTATGGTTATGTCAATCTTGGTTTGGTTTACGATTTTGGAAGGGGGGTACGCCAAGATTATCAAAAAGCCAGAAAGAACTATGAAATGGCTAACTCAAAAGGCGCCATGATGCATTCCAATCTGGCGTTGCTTTATATGAATGGGCAGGGCGTAGAGAAGGATTTAAATAAGGCGATAGCAATATTTGAGGCGCACCTGGCTGCTGGTGGTGTTGATGTGGCCAATTTAGGGCATATTTATCACAAGATGCTGCCCAAGAAGAATATCAAGAATGCGATTAAATACTACACGTTGGCAGCGGAAAAAGATGCCTCTGATTGGTCAATGAATCGGTTGGGAAGTATCTTCGCGAATGAAGTTGGTTTTCTCAGTGCGGAAAAAGCGATCCATTGGTGGGGTAAAGCCGCGGAAAAAGGCAGTTCAACGGCAGCTTATAATCTTGGGTTGTTATATCAGGGTGATTTTCAGGTTGGCAGTGTGGATCATGAAAAGAAAATCCGCTACTTCAAATTAGCGGCAAAGCTGGGTAGTGACGATGCCTACAGGATGCTGGGCTATTTCTATTTTAATGGAGAAGGTGTGGTGCCGAATGTCGATATTGCGAGGGAGTATTACGAATTTGCTGCCAATATGGGCAATGTCAAAAGTCAGAGGGCAGTAGGCAGAATTTATTATGAGCAGAATAATTTTAAAAAAGCCCGTTATTGGTACGAAAAAGCTGCTGAAAAGGGCGATGAAATAGCGCTTAAGCTACTGGCGCAAATGGATGAATAAGGGGGTGTCGTGTTAAGGCTTAGCTTGGTTTTTATTGTTTCGATGTTCTGTAGTGATGTTGTCGCAGATTTTTCTGAGGTGCGACGCCAGCAGGTTGCTGAAGGGTTTGCGCTGGCGCTAACAGATGAGCAGGCTGAGTTGGATGTCTGGTTAGATGCTTCTCAGACACTGGTGTTTGATAGTGTGGAAATGGGGGATTACGGACTACCACTAACGCTTGTCGAACCTCTGGCGAAACTGAATATCGACCAGCCTGCCCTCACGGTAATTGCCCTTTATGTCACTATGGCCACCTATCATGCAATCTATATTGAAACTGAACTGCCGGTTTACCGATTGAAGGCTGCAGCTTATTTGGAGCTTTGGCAGGAGTTTGCAGCTGAGTTTGTCGGTGGTAGGGTCGCCGGTTTGATTGAGCCAGATGTGACAAAACGGAAACTGGGGTGGAGCGAGAGTCTGTTCATTGGGGAAGATTATGTGGCCGATAGCGGTAGCCCCAGCGATTTATTTCAGCTTAAGAAAACCATCCGTGAAGACATGAAGACAAAAGCAATCATGTCATACATCAAAAATGATCGATTGCCCTTGGTTATGCGGTTTATTTATGATCTTCCCCGAAATCACGGTCTCAGCGAGAGTGGGGTAACCTTGCTGATGACGAGTATTGCAGAGAATAAGCCCGAAGCCGTAAAGCTGTTTGCGGCGCTTTCAAATTGTAACCAAACTGATTATCAAGGCGATGACGCCTATGATTATATTGCAAAGCTGGGTCACGAGCATTTGAGGTCCATTCTGGAAAGCAGTTGTAAGTCATAGAACACGCTATGTGATCTAGGTTGTTATAACCGCTTCTGTCTATGCCCTGGGTTAGGCAGGGATTTTCAGATGGCAATCATCGTCGTTTTCCAGCAGGGCGCGCAGTATGTCGCGCCGGTTAATCAGTCCCACCAGCTTGCCGTGTTGGATCACGGGGTAATTTTTGGGTTTGTTGCCCATCATGGTTTGAGCAACTTCCACCACACTGGTGTCGGGTGTCAGCGTCAGAACGTTGGTTTGCATAACCTTGCTCACGTTGACCGCCTCTTCGCAGAAGAAGGCTTCGTTGAGCATTTCCTGGATGCAGTCCTGCTCCGAAACAAAGCCTGCCAGTGCGCCATTGTCATCGAGCACCGGTGCGCCGGTGACTTTGGCGTCAATCAACCGCGCCACCACATCCCGCACATTGTCGCGGGTGCTGAGCACCAGCGGTTGTGGATTCATATAGTCCTTTACCAGAATGGATTTCATAGTATTCCCCCGTATCCGAGACCTTTTCATAGCCTAGAACAGAATCCGGGGGCTGTCTTATAGCAACTTGCTATAGTGCTGATTTGCAGATTAATAATGGTAGGCTGGTCACGACTTGATGCAGGCATCCAGATAGGCGCTCATTGCGCCGGCAATGCCCATCTGGATGCAGTCCACGGTAAATGCGTGGCCGATGGATACTTCGAGCAGGTGTGGAATGGCATTGCGTAACGCGGGCAAGTTATCGAGATTGAGGTCGTGGCCGGCGTTAACCCCCAGGTTAACGGATTTTGCCACCTCGGCTGCATCGGCAAAGCGGGTGATCACCTCCGCCAGCGAGCCATCCTTAGCCTTGTGTGCCCAGGCATAGGGGCCGGTGTATAACTCAATGCGGTCGGCGCCGATATCCGCTGCCCGCCGGATCTGCTCTGCATCGGGGTCCATAAACAGGCTGACGCGAACGCCCAGGTCTTTCAGGCGCCGGATAATCGGTTCGAGCGTTTTGCCGCTGGTTGACAGGTCGAAGCCGTGGTCCGAGGTGAGCTGGCTGTCGGTGTCAGGTACCAGCGTGGCCTGGTCGGGTTTGCTGGCTTCTACCAGCGCCATAAAGCCAGGGTAACTGCCTTGCGCATCGGCAAACGGGTTGCCTTCGATATTGAATTCTACGTTCACCAGTGGCTCGCATAGCGCTGCCAACGGGGCGATATCGCTGGCGCGGATGTGCCGTTGGTCGGGGCGCGGGTGTACGGTTATGCCCGCCGCTCCCAGATCAATGCATTGGCGCGCATATTCAATTAAATCGGGGTAGTTGCCTTCGCGTGAATTACGGATCAGGGCAATTTTGTTGATATTGATGCTGAGGGCGGTGTTCACGGCGATTCCTTTAGGACTGCGGGGCAGGCTTAAAGCCTGCGCGCTTTCAAAATGCGTATTGCCACGTTGGGTGCTTCCGGAAACGCTCTGATGTTTCCGCGTGGCTCGCGGGTAATGGCGTCGACAACGTCGATACCTTCGACGACTTTGGCAAATACCGCGTAACCCGGTTTATTTTTCTGCGGATCCAGGTGAGGGTTCCCGCGCACATTCACATTGATGAAGAACTGGCTGGTGGCGCTATTGGGGTCGGACAGACGAGCCATGGAGAGGGTACCGTAGTTATTCAGCAGGCCATTGTCGGACTCGTTTTTAATCGGGGCTTTGGTTTCCTTGCGTTGGAAGTCAAATGTGAAACCGCCGCCCTGAACCACAAAGTTGGGGATAACCCGGTGAAAAATAGTGCCGTCATAGAAGCCGGAATCCACGTAATCCAGGAAATTCTGTGCCGTGATCGGGGCCTTGTCCTCAAAAACTTCGAGCACGATGGTGCCCATATCGGTTTCCAGTTTGACTTTCGGGTTCCCCGCTAAAGCCAGTGAACTCAGTAATAACAGGCCGATGCCGAAAAGGTTTCGCACAGTGATTGTCTCCTCAGTTAATCCATTCAGACCGACGTTTACGACCACCAAATCCCTGGATGATCAGGGTGATAATCATGCCTGCACCTAAAATGCTGGCACCGTAAATCCATTGGTCGTAGGTTTTTTCTTTGCGCAGGCGTTCGTTGTCGGCTTTTACGATATCGGATTCCGTTTGCAGCATCTGGTGTTTTTCCAGTAAATCCTGATAGCGCTGGTTGAGCTCAATCGTACCGCTGGACAACTGCTTGAGTTCGTTCAGTTCTCTTTCCAGCTGGTCGCGTTGCTCTGACAGGCTGGAAATATTGTTCAATGCTGAACTTTTGTCGCCGCTCAGTGCGCGGTAGTCGTTCTGCAGATTGGCGTACTGGGTGCGCAGTTTTTCCAGCTCGGCTTGCGCAGACTTCAGCTGGATGCCCGCGGTGGGCTTGTCCAGCAGATACTGTGTGCGAATCCAGCCCTGCTCTCCGTTGCGCATTTCCACCAGCGACCATTCGTTGTCTTCGCTGGCTTCAATGAATTTCAGCTCGGTGCCCGACGGCAAGCCACGGTGCACAATGCGGTATTGGTTGCCCTGACCGCTGCGCAATGGCACGAACAGCTCATCGGAAACGTACCGGGTGGTGGTTTGGGCGTTGGCGCCGGATGCCAGTGTGGCAAAGACGGCAAATGCGATGCAGGCAATGAGATATGGTTTCATAAAATGTCTTAGCGCAATTTTTATTTTGATCATTGTAAAGCAGCCGGTGGCAAAATGCCTGTGATGCCGGCCTCAGGGCAACACTTTTTTATAGGGCTTAACCACGACGGATTGATAGACCCCGGCGGTGATGTAAGGGTCGGTATCTGCCCATGCCTGGGCGGCGGCCAGGCTGTCAAATTCGGCAACCACCAGACTGCCACTGAAACCGGCTTCACCAGGATCTTCGCTGTCGATTGCCGGGCAGGGGCCGGCTATCAGTAATCGGCCCTGATCGCGCAGGGCTTCAAGGCGGGCAATGTGTGCGGGCCTTGCTTGTTTGCGCAGCGGCAGGGAGTTGGCGACGTCTTCACTGATGATGGCGTAAAACATAGAAATTCCTTTGTGGGCTCGGCATCAGCCGTGCATGATATCTTCAATATCCAAATGGGTAAGCTGTTTGATGTTTTTGAACAAATAATAAAAGGTGAACATCATAATCACCATCGCTGGCAAGGCAATCACCGGGTAGCTGAGGGCGGTCATTTTACCCAATTCTTCGTTAAAAGCTTCGGTGCCGGGCTGGCTGACCACGATCCACTTGGCCAAGACGTAATTCAGGAATGAGCTCAGGAAAAACGACGCCGCCAGCATATAGGTGGCGTTTTTCAATACGGTTTCGAAAGCCGCATGATTGTTGAATTGATCCAGCGCCGCGTCCACTTTATTCACCTGCAGTACCTGGTCGTTGTACAGAAAGGTGCGCACCAATGGATAGCGCGTGCGCAGTGAAAACAGTGTGGCGAGGCCAATGATGCCGGGAATGGCGGCTTCTTTAATCGCGATGTACTTGGGATCCAACTCCAGCAGGCCGATGCCGCCCGTGAGCAGAACGCTGAAGGTGCCAAGGACAGAAATGAAATTGACTTTGCCGCGCTTAAAGTAGTCCCGTGCACCATAGGCGAGAGGAAACAGCAGCGCGACCACCAGCCCCATTTTGGTACCCAACCATTGCTCATTACTGAATTTGGTCAGGATCAGCGTGGGGATGACAATGTTGAACAGCAGGTTAACCAGCAGGTTTTCACGTTGCGGCGCTGAATCGGTGGGTTTCGCTTGGGTCATTGGCTACTCAGTGGCAAAATGGGATGTTCAGGCCGATAACCGGCCTTGTATAGGGTTCATGGCGGTAGTTTTGTACGATTTGCATACCCATTCAACCGCGTCCGACGGTATTTTAAGCCCAGAATCGCTGGTGTCGAGTGCTGCCAGGGCGGGCGTACAGTTTCTGGCGTTGACCGATCACGATACCCAGCAGGGAATCGCCGCCGCCCGCATCCGTGCCCAGGAGGAAGGTATCACCCTGATTCCGGGGTTGGAACTGTCCTGTGTCTGGCGCGGGCGAGGCGTCCATGTGGTGGGTCTTGGCATAGATCCCACGTCAGACGTCATGCGCGTGCGCTTGGCTGCTATGGCAACCGCGCGGGCCGAGCGCGCTGGTCTCATTGCCCGGGCATTGGCCAGGGCAGGCCTGAGTGATGAAAACACCATTTACCAGCGCGCCCTGGCTCTGGCCGATGGCGGCTCGGTCGGACGGCCGCATTTTGCCCGTGCACTGGTGGAATTGGGCAAAGTCAAAAGCCTGAATCAGGCGTTTAAGAAGTATCTGGGCGCGGGTAAACCCGGCGATATCAAACAGGCATTCCCGGAGTTGGTCGATGGGGTGGCATGGCTGAATGAGGCCAGCGGCGTGGCTGTGCTGGCACACCCGCTGAAGTACAATCTCACCCGCACCAAGCTCAGGGAGTTGCTGGCTGACTTTGCCGATGCCGGTGGTCAGGCAGTGGAAGTGATCAGCGGGGTACAGGCTGTAGCCGACACCCGTGATATGCTCCAGCTGGCACAGGCGGCAGGCCTGGCAGGTTCTCTGGGCAGTGATTTTCATGTGCCGGAGCAGGGATGGCAGGCCTTGGGGTGCGCCGGTGAGCTGCCGGCGGGCATTACGCCCGTGTGGCAATTGGCCGAATTGGCGCCCTGGGTGCAGGGCGCCCGAGCCGAGAATAACCAAGTATAAGGAGGCCAGGTGGCCCAGTTTTTCCAGATACATCCTGAAAACCCGCAACACCGGCTGGTGGTGCAGGCAGCCGAGATCATCAGCAAGGGCGGCCTGGTGGCCTTTCCCACCGACAGCGCCTACGCGCTGGGCTGTCATATTGGCGATAAAAACGCGGTTGAGCGCATCCGGGTTTTACGTCAACTCGATAAAAACCACAACTTCACGTTGGTATGCAGGGACTTATCAGAGCTGGCCACCTACGCCAAGGTCGATAATCAGGTATACCGGATGCTCAAACACCAGACCCCTGGGCCTTACACTTTTATTCTGGAGGCCACCAGCGAGGTGCCTCGCCGGCTCCAGCACCCCAAGCGCAAAACCATTGGTATTCGGGTGCCCGACAACAACATTGTGCGCGAGATTCTCAGCCAGTTGGGCGAGCCCTTGATGAGCGTGACTTTGCAGATGCCGGGTGAGGAATACCCCATGACCGATCCCTACGACATCCGCGATACCCTTCAGCACCAGCTGGATCTGGTCATCGACGGCGGTTATTGCGGCATGGAGGCTACCACAGTGGTGGATCTGACCGGCGATTTGCCCACATTGGTGCGGCAGGGACTGGGCGATTTCAGCCCGTTCGAGCCCGCTTGAGTGCTGGCAGGTCGCGGACAAACGGGGCTATAATGCCCCGTTTTAGCCTGCTGAGAGAGCAACCCGTGCTGAGAGATGTCACCCCGTGAGCCAAGATCCCGAAAACCTGACCCTGTTGGACCCCGCGACCGCGGGTGAGCCTGCCGACCCGAACGGGGTCAGCGATGAGGTTGCCGAAGGTGCCGCCTTAGTCGGCGAAGGCGCAGAGCCTGACCCCCATACCGATGAAAACCCGGATTCCCAGGAGCCGGTCGGGCATCCCGATCAGGCGGAAATGCCGTTTGCCATCGTGCAGGGCAAAGCTTTTACCGATCTGCCCAAAGACCTCTACATTCCGCCAGATGCGCTGGAAGTGATTCTGGAGGCTTTTGAAGGTCCGCTGGATTTGCTGCTGTATCTGATCCGCCGCCAGAATCTGGATATTCTGGAAATCAACGTGGCCGAAATCACCCGCCAGTACATGGCTTACGTGGAAATGATGAGCGCCATGCAGTTTGAGCTGGCGGCCGAATACCTGGTGATGGCGGCGATGCTGGCGGAAATCAAATCGCGCATGTTGCTGCCGCGGTCCAACGAGGGTGAAGAGGAAGAGGAAGACCCAAGGGCCCAGTTGATCCGTCGCTTGCAGGAGTACGAACGCTTCAAACAGGCGGCCGAAGATCTGGACGAAATCCCGCGCGTTGGCCGCGATATATTCCACGCCAGCGCACAGGCGCCGGACCGCAATCTGACCCGGCCCGAGCCCGATGTGGATCTGAAAGAATTGTTGTTGGCGCTGTCCGAAGTATTGCGCCGGGCCGACATGTTCGAAAGTCATCACGTGACCAAAGAAAAACTCACCACGCGTGAACGCATGGGCCAGGTGCTGGATATGCTCAGCCATAAACAGTTCATGCCATTCGTCAAACTTTTTAAAGTGGAAGAAGGGCGACTGGGCGTGGTGGTGACTTTTATGGCCGTGCTGGAATTGATCAAAGAATCCCTGGTGGAGATAGTGCAGAACGAAAATTTTGCCGCCATCCACGTGCGAGTGAGAACCCAATAACATGACAGACGTTGTTGAAACCCCCGAAGCGGAAACAGAAGAAGTCGTCGAGACCGCAGTGGCACCGCTGGACGATGCCATGGTGCGCAAGGTCATTGAAGGCGCTTTATTGGCTGCCGGTCAACCCATGACCGTGGCCAAATTGTTAGAACTTTTTGCCGTTGACGAAGACCGCGAGCCGCCGGCCAAAGACCTGGTGCAGGCGATGCTCGAAGATATCGCCGCCGATTGTGACGGCCGTGGTTTTGAACTGGTGGAAGTGGGTAGCGGTTGGCGCTTTCAGGTGCGCGCCGAAACTGCTCCCTGGGTGAACCGCTTATGGGAAGAGAAACCGCAAAAATATTCGCGCGCGTTATTGGAAACATTGGCATTGATTGCCTACCGTCAACCCATTACCCGGGGTGACATAGAAGAAATCCGTGGCGTGGCCGTCAGCTCGCACATTATCAAGACCCTGACCGAGCGCGAATGGGTAAAAGTGGTAGGGCATCGCGATGTGCCCGGCCGCCCGAGCCTGTATGCCACCACCCGGCAATTTCTGGATTATTTCAATCTGAAAAGCCTGGAGGATTTGCCGTCTTTGTCGGAATTGCGCGATTTTGAAGAATTGAATCAATCGCTGGATCTGGACGACTCTGAAAAAGAAGCGCTGGCTGAAGCGGAAGAGCGCGATGGCATAGAAGAAGCGCAAACCGAAGTTGCAGAGGCCGCCGCTGAAGGCAACACTGAATCAGCAGAAGCAGAAGCAGAAGCAGAAGCAGAAGCAGAAGCAGAAGCAGAAGCAGAAGCAGAAGCAGAAGCAGAAGCAGAAGCAGAAGCAGAAGCAGAAGCAGAAGCAGAAACATCAATAGAAAGTACCGGGCACGACAACCCCGTTGAACACACCGAATCAGAGCAGACGCCACAATCATGAGTAACCCGTCCGAACCAAAAACGCTGCACACGGACAGTGGCGAAAAATTGCAAAAAGTACTCGCACGCGCGGGCGTTGGCTCTCGCCGTGAAATGGAGCGGATGATCGAGGCTGGCCGCGTAGAGGTGGATGGCAAAGTGGCAACACTGGGCGACCGGGTGCAGGCCGATGCGCGCATCCGGGTCGATGGCAAGCCCGTAACCACATCCGATGGTCAGGTGACCCGGCGCGTGCTGCTCTACAACAAGCCGGAAGGTGAAATCTGCTCCCGCTCCGACCCCGAAGGTCGCCGTACCGTGTACGATCGGTTGCCGCCGCTGCGCGGGGAACGCTGGATATCCGTGGGTCGGCTGGATTTCAATACCAGTGGGTTGTTGCTGTTCACCAACGACGGCGAGCTGGCCAATAAGCTGATGCACCCGTCCTCGGTGATCGATCGCGAATACCTGGTACGGATTCAGGGCGAAGTGGATGACGATATGCGTCAGCGCCTGCTCGATGGCGTGCTGCTGGAAGATGGCGTGGCAAAGTTCACCGATATCGTAGACGGTGCCGGTGAAGGTCGTAACCGCTGGTTTTATTGTGTGGTAATGGAAGGCCGCAACCGCGAAGTACGGCGCCTGTGGGAATCCCAGGGAGTGCGTGTCAGCCGCCTGAAGCGGGTGCGCTATGGTAACTGCTTTATTCCCTCGCACGTGCGTGTGGGGCAGTGGATTGAGCTGAACGACAAAGAAATCAAAGATTTGTGCGATACCGCTGGCATCAAGCACAAACGTCAGCGGGAAACCGTGGAGCACAAGGAAACCCGCGAGCGCCACGAACGAAAACTGCGTAAATCCCCCGGTCGTAAACCGCAAGCGCGGCAATTGAAGAAGGCGCGCCCGGAGTAAGCTGTGATCTATCCGACGCAACCGGCTGGTCTGTTTTCATACCCCCGCTTCTGGGCCGAGTGTTACGGCCCGGCGCCATTTTTACCCATGTCCCGGGCCGAGATGGATCAATTGGGCTGGGACAGCTGCGACATTATCATCGTGTGCGGCGATGCCTATGTGGATCATCCCAGTTTTGGCATGGCGGTGATTGGCCGCTTTCTGGAAAGCCAGGGCTTCCGCGTGGGCCTGATTTGCCAACCTGACTGGACCCGAGTTGATCCGTTCCGTGAGCTCGGTAAACCCAACCTGTTTTTTGGTGTCAGTGCGGGCAATATGGATTCCATGATCAACCGTTACACCGCCGATAAAAAAGTCCGCAATGACGACGCCTACACGCCTGGCGGGGTGGGCGGCAAGCGGCCAGACCGTGCCGTGCTGGTGTATTCCCAGCGCTGCAAGGAAGCCTACAGCGATGTGCCGGTGGTCTTGGGGGGTATTGAAGCCAGCCTGCGTCGCATTGCCCAGTACGACTACTGGAGCGATCAGGTGCGCCGTTCGGTGTTGGTGGATGCCACGGCGGATATTTTATTGTACGGCAATGCCGAGCGCGCGATCGCAGACATTGCCCATGGCCTGGCGGCCGGCAAAACCATTGATCAGTTAAGCCATCTGCGCGGCACGGCGGTGGTGCGCAGATCGCCCCCCGGTGGCTGGACCGAAATTGATTCCTCGCGTATCGATTGGCCCGGGCATATTGATCAGCTGCCCAACCCCTACGATTATCAAAGTGGCGACGACAGCAACGACACCCAGGCCGGGAAAAAAGCGGGCGAGTTATCGGGGGCTGTGATGAACACGGCGCCCGCCTGCCAGCAAAATGTGTTGGCTTCGCAAGATGACGTGCAACCGGTGCGCATCATTCCCATGCCCTTAGCCGGGCGTTCGGTGAAAGATGAGAATACCTATATCCGCTTGCCCAGTTTTGAAAAGGTCCGCAATGACCCGGTACTCTACGCCCATGCGTCGCGTGTATTGCACCAGGAATCCAATCCCTACAATGCGCGTGCATTGATTCAGAAGCACGGTAACCGGGAAGTGTGGATTAATCCGCCGGCCATGCCGTTGAGTACGGAAGAGATCGACGGCGTATTTGATCTGCCCTATGCGCGGGTGCCACACCCCAGCTATGGCAAGGCAAAAATTCCCGCCTATGACATGATCAAAACCTCGGTCAATATCATGCGCGGGTGCTTTGGCGGTTGTACTTTCTGCTCGATTACCGAACACGAAGGCCGCATTATCCAAAGCCGTTCCGAAGCCAGCATCCTGCGCGAAATTGAAGATATGCGCGACAAGGTGCCGGGCTTTACCGGCCATGTATCGGATCTGGGTGGCCCCACAGCCAATATGTACCGGCTGGAATGCAAATCAGAAAAAATTCTCGCCAGCTGTCGCCGGTTGAGCTGTGTTTACCCGACAGTGTGCAAAAACCTGATCACCAGTCATAAGCACACCACCGAGCTCTACCGCAAAGCGCGCGCAATCCCGGGGGTGAATCGCATCAGTATTGCCTCCGGGCTGCGTTACGATCTGGCGGTGCTGGACCCGGAGTACGTCAAGGAACTGGTCACCCATCACGTGGGCGGCATGCTGAAAATCGCACCCGAACACACGGAAGAGCGGCCGCTGTCGATGATGATGAAGCCGAAAATGAGCAGTTATCAGGCATTCAAGAAAATGTTTGATAAGTACTCAAAAGAGGCGGGCAAGACCCAGTATCTGGTGCCGTACTTTATTGCCGCTCACCCCGGCACTGAAGACGAGGATATGCTCAATCTTGCGCTGTGGTTAAAGCAGAATAATTTTGAAGTGGATCAGGTGCAGACGTTTTATCCGTCGCCCATGTCGCTGGCCACGGCCATGTATTATTCCGGGCGCAATCCGCTGAAAAAAATTGCGCTACAAAGGCGATAAAATCACCATTCCCAAAGATAAGGATCAGCGCCGCTTGCACAAGGCGCTGTTGCGCTACCACGATCCGGACAACTGGGGCTTTCTGCGCGAATCGTTAGTGCGCATGAACAAAGCTAATCTGATCGACAAATTGATTCCCGCTGAGCAAACCAAAGGGCGTAAGCCGTTTGTGCAGGGCGGAGCACGTCAGAAAGCCAGCGCAAATAAATTTGACAAAATACCTGCCCGCAGCCCCCGGGGCGGCAAGCCGGCCGGCGGGAAACGTAAAGGACCCCGGCGTTAATGGCCCTGAAACCCACCATCTATAAGTTGCAACTGGATGTGGCAGACAGCGATCGCCATCATTACCAGAGCTACAATCTCACCTTGGCCCAGCATCCGTCGGAAACCCTCGAGCGCATGGCGGTTCGCATTCTGGCGTTTGCGCTGAATGCGCACGAGGATCTGGCGTTTACCAAAGGGCTTTCAACCGATGATGAGCCCGACCTGTGGCAACAAACCCTGGATGGCCAGATTGCAATGTGGATTGAAGTCGGGCAACCCAAACCCGAGCGCCTGAAAAAAGCGCAGGGCAGGGCGGCAAAGGTGTTGCTCTATCCGTTCGGAAAAACGGCAGATACCTGGTGGTCGTTAGAACAAAAACACATTGCCCGCTCAGATAAACTGGCCATTGCGCAGTTTGATTGGGCCCAGGTCACGGCGCTCGCTGGCGCCGTGGAGCGCACCATGCACTGGAGCGTGAGTGTGGCCGGGGGTGAGTTGTTTGTTGATACCGGGGCTGCGCAATATCAGCTTCAGCTTAAGACGCTGTGAATAGCCGCTGGTACAGTTTATCTTCCAGATGTTCCAGTGCGCCGGTGAAGTCTTTGTTTTGAGCCAGGCACAAAGCGACCGCCTGATACGTCAACAGGCCTTGCACAATCGGAGAGTGGATTTCAGTGTGTTCCAACTTTCTGGCCAGTTGATCGGCCGCTGCCTCGTCGGTACCCGGGCTGTAAATCAATAACTGGTTCATCCCGTATATGCTCAGCAGTTGCCGGTCATTGAGCACATGCGCGCATTGGTACAGGTAACGCAACAAGGTTTGCTCTGCCACCTGGGCGCCGTAGCGTTGTTGCAGGGCTTCCATTCCGCTCAGATTGACCAGAATTAAACTCAACGGCAGTTCATCCTGGTGTTGTGCCGGGTGGGACAGCAGTCTTTCGATGGCGCGCCGATTGGGCAGCTCGGTGGCCGGGTCGATCATGGAGAGCTCTTCGCAATAACGTTGCAATCGACGGACATCCTGCCAGCGGCGCCAGGAAAAGCCCGCGAACAACAACGCGATCACCAGCGAGGCCGACAGCACTTCGTCTAACTCGTAAAGCTCCAGCTCTTCCAGTGTCAGGTGGAGTAACTCAAAAACATCCAGGCTGGCAAATACCAGAAAGGTGCAAACAGACAGGCCGGCGAGTAGCAGAGAGTCGCCTATGGCGCGCCGGCGCAGGTTTTTTTTAAGCTGGTCAATCAAGGTGTTACAGGGCTTCTTCTGGTCTTGGTTTGCAGTCTACCAGTGTAAAGCACCTGCTCAGCTCTGTAATGGTCTTTTTTTGTTCAATCCGGCACCCGGGATCTGGGCAGGCAAATACGCAGGGCGAGCCCGCCCAGTTTGGCCCGGTGCGCGCTGATCGCGCCGTCATGCAGCTCAACCGTACGCCTCGCAATGCTCAGGCCAAGACCGACCCCGCCACTCATCCGGTCGCGCGCCTCATCTGTGCGGAAGAAGGGGGTGAACAGTTTATCGAGTTCCGAATCCGCCACGCCTGGCCCCGAATCTTCCAGCGTGATCTGCCATTGGTTTTTTTGTTCTTGCAGGTCTATGTGGATGCGCCCACCCTTGGGTGTGTGGCGAATTGCATTGGTGAGGATGTTATCGAAAACGCCCACCAGCGTATTGCTGCGGGTATCCACCAGCGCTTCTTTAAAGCTGCCATGATCAAAGGTCAGTTGAATCGTTTTGGCGGATGCTTGCGGCATAAACTCTTCCATCAGTCCCGACAGCAGCGGCACCAGGTCCACCACATCGTCGCGCGGCCATTCGTCGGTTGGATTCACCGGTAGCGACAAAATATCGGAAATGATGTTGTTCAGGTAATCCGCGGCCTGACGAGCCTTGTTGATATGGTCGTTAGCTGCCTCTCCTGCGTGTTGCTGGGCAAGGCCCAGCGCGAATTGAAGGCGCATCAGCGGCGAGCGCAATTCATGGGAGACATCCTTGATCAATCTGTCTTGGGCGGCGCGTGCCGATTGCAGTTGCTCCGTCATCAGGTCAAAATCGATAGCCAGACTGCTCATTTCATCCTTACCCCGCGGCATTTGCGGCGACACGCGATAATCGAAATCCCCGGCGGCGACGCGTCGTGTGGCTTGCTTCAGTGCTTCGACCGGACGCGTGAGGTAGCGGGCCATCAGATAGCACACCGAGCCGCTCACCAGCACCGCCATCAGTAAAACCGGCCAAAGATTCAGCAAAAACATTTGCAGAAGCATGTTGCGCTGGCCGTCATGTGCCGCGACCACCATGCGCACGTACTGGCCGTCCTCAAGTTGTATCAGGCGGCCGTAATAGGTGCGGTTTTTGCGCTCGAGCTTTTTGAAAGGCCGGTCCAGGTCCAATTTCCGCATCAGGTCTGCCACCGGGCTAGGCAATTCGCGGTCAAATATTTCAAAGCCCTGGGAATCCAGTACAAACACATTGCGTCTGGCCCAGTGCGGCAGGGTGCGGATGCGCTCGGTGAATTCCCTTTCGGTGGCGTTGACTGCGTCGCGGGTTGCAAAGTGGAGTAGCCGCATGGCCTCGGGGTCTTTGCTGAACAGGGGGGCGCGTGGAGGCCGGGGGAAGTTGCTGGGTTCGAGTTCGTGCATCACCCACGCGGTGCCGGCCAGAATCACAATGGTGGCAAGCCAGAAACCAATAAAAATTTTCCAGAATAAGCGGATCATGCATCAACCTTGAGCATATAGCCGGCACCACGAATATTGATGATCAGATCTTTGTCTGCGCCCGTGGCCTGAAGCTTTTTGCGGATGTTGCTCACATGCACATCGATGGAGCGGTCGTAGGCTGTGAGCTTGCGGCCCAAAGCTTGTTCAGTGAGTTCATCCTTGGAAATCACTTCACCGGCTTTGGCCATCAACAGCTCAAGTACCGTGAACTCGGCGCCCGTAAGCTCCAATGGTGTCTGGCGGAACAGTGCGGTACGGTTGCCTTTGTTTATCTGGATACCGCTGACCTCCAGCTTGCCGCCACTGGCAGGGACACTCTGGGTCCGACGCAGAATCGCCTTGATCCGGGCCAGCAATTCGCGCGGATTACACGGTTTAGCCAGATAGTCATCTGCACCCAATTCCAGCCCGAGGATGCGATCCACCGGATCCCCCTTGGCAGTCAACATGAGGATAGGGGTCTGGTTGGCTTGTTGATTGCGCAGGGTTTTCAGCAGGGTCATGCCGTCCATTTCGGGCATCATCACATCCAGCACCAGCAGGTCGGTGACGTGGCGGGCCAGATAGTCGACAGCGGCAACGCCATTGGGGCAGTGGTGCACGGCGAAGCCTTCGGCGCCCAGGTAGTCCCTCAATAACTCCGCCAGCTCCAGGTCGTCATCCACCAGCAAAATACGGTTCATAGTATGAGTCCTCTGCAATTGAGGCTATTGTGGCGAAAAAGCGACACCTTTGTGAACCTGCGATCCCATGAATAACCCTTCTTAACAGTATTTAACCTGCCCACAGCCCTTGTTTACCCGGTCTGGTTCTAGGATAACCCTGTGGTTTGAAAACAGACACTTAGAAGGAGTTCCTATGAACGTACAAGGCAATGTAAAACGTTGGGTGGTAGCGGCGACTTTGGTTGCGCTGGGTGGGATGGCATCGGTGGCGGTGGCCAAAGGTGACCCCTTTGGCATGCACGGGCCGGCCTTGGGTGAAAAAATGATAAAAAAGCTTGAGCTGACCGAGGCTCAGCAGGAGCAGGCGCGCGCAATGCGCGACAAGTACCGCGCTGATCACAAGGCGGCGCGCGAGCAGATGAAGGCGCAGATGAAGCAATTCAAAGTGTTGGAGCGGGCCGGTGCAAGCGTTGCGGAGCTTAAGGCCCAGGCCGATGTGATGGCTGCGTTGATGAGTGAAAAGATGGTTGAACGTGCAGTACAAATGCGTGAGTTCAGGGCGATTCTCACCGCCGAGCAGCTAGTCAAAATGGATGAACTGATCGAGCAACGCCACCAAAAGCATGAAGCAAAAATGAAACAGCGGCATGAAAAAATGGCGGAGCGGGAAAAATCCGCCGAGTAATGGTGAGTGAAACCCGGTCTGCAGACCGGGTTTTTTATTGGCTTGTTTTAGGTTCGTACCGTATTACTTGTGCTCGACCCAAAAATCGTACACAACCACTTCGCCGTAGTTATTGGCATTGCCGGTCTGACTGCCTTCCTTGTCGGGGTTGCTTTGGGTATAGTTTCCTACCTTGAAGTAGGCCTGATCGTAGCTCTTGTTCATCACGTAATTGTTGGAACCGTCTTTCACCAGATAGGCGCTGGCATTCCCGGCTTTGTACGCCGCTTCTAGTTTGCCGTCTTCGCTGTAGTACACATAGTGTTTGCCGTTGATAACTTCAAATATTACCTCGTGTACTTTACCCAGACTGTAGTTGGTTTTGATGGTGTGATCGCTGCGCAGCACGCCGCCATTAAAACTCAGGAACAGGTGCTGGTTTTCCAGCCGCAATACCATGGCGTCATCGATACCGGCGCTCTTGTCACCGTGGATCTGGGTGGCAACCAGGTGTGGTTTTACGATAGGCAGGTGGGTAATGGCCTGTTTAACATAGATAACGTGTGTGCCGCTGGTGGTCCAATAAATATCTGAACTGCCATCCGTTGTGCGTTCGCGCAGTTCCGAGCGGATATAGCTGGAGTTGGGCGTGGTGCCATTGCTGTTTCTGATCGGTGCGAAAAACACGATGCCGTCTTTGTTGTCGTTTACGTGGAAGTATTCATTGTTGTATTCGTCACACAGGGTTTTATCTTCTGCGCCGGTAGGGTAGGTAATCTTCCACTGTTTGCAATTGCGCATCAGGTCTGACGGGATTTCGGCATTGCCGCCAGTGCCACCGCCGGTGTCACCACCGGGTGTGCCACTGTCGGCGACATTTTTGTACTCCCAGTGCTGATTGACATTGCTGTCGGAAGAATTCCACAGATAGATCATCTGGCGCTTGGCAGCGCCATTATTGCCATCGATTGAGTAAGACACACCACGTTTCTTGACCCGGTAAACCTCGGTGCCGGCATAGATTTTCACTTTGGAAAAGTGCTGGTTGTAGTCGTTGTTGTCGCAGGTTTGCAATGTGATAGCCTGGCGCTTGGCGCCGCCATTGCCGCCGTCCCAGCACAGGTTTGTGCCTTCTTTTTTATAAGAGTAATAACCGTTGCCCTGGTCAATCTGGACCCATTTCTGGTTTACGTTGCCGGTATTAGTCGGCCACAAATAAATTTGCTGGCCTTCAATGGCGCCGCCATTGCCATCGATGGAGTAGCCGGTGCCGTATTTTTCGATTACAAACGTGGCTGCGCCCGCAAGGGAAGCCATACCGGTGAAGGCAAAGAGGCTGAGATACTTTGTTACTTTCATTGCGCTTGGAAATGTTATTTTCATTATGTTGTTCTCATGGTTATACCCGCCAGGTCAGCTGCAACTGGCATCGGGCGATTGCAATAACGGCCGTCATTACCTCGGTATTCACCTCTCCGTCGGCTGGCCAGGCAGGCGGGACTGCAGGTACCTCTGAATCTGGATACTCGAGCAGAGCGCGTCGAGCAGGGGCGTTTCGTTATATATAATTGGGCGCCCAAAATACTTTTTGTGTCTGATTTTATCTTAGGGTTGATCGGGGGTTTGCGCAATTGGTTGTCTCTATCTTGCTAATTGGTATGACAATGTTTTTTTGCCTGATTAGATTAAATATATTTAAAAACAGATATATAGGTTTAAATTGCTCATCAGATGCGTTGTTTTTTACACCCTTATTGGTCTGAACTATCGTACCTGTTTTTATTATTGGTCAGATGGTTTGGGCGGAGAGGTTAAAAGTTGGTGGGGTCGTCAGGGGCGTTGGTACACGCTTGCCCAGTGCCTGCACAGTCCGGTATTCATGTTGATTCTCTACAGGGTCAGACATTCAGGGCGTGGATTTCATCGGGCTATGTGGGATACCGCTTAATGCCAAAGCGGCTTCAAGTTGTGGTACATTTTCGATCCTCAAATTCTGGTTGCCGTCTTCATTTCCCGTTTGAAATGTTCGTTTGGTCTTCGCACTTCAGTTAATGAATTGTTGCTGTGAAGGGCGCATTTTTAGCAGGTTTGTCATTTGGTGCCGGTTATAAAACAGCGTGAAAAAAGGAGCCAAAATGGCTGCGAATGAAAAAGCGGCAGTAGTTGATGCCGAAAACGGAAAGCGCGGCTGGTTTACCCGTTTTCTCGATACCGTTGAATACCTGGGTAACCTGCTGCCACATCCTGTGACCTTGTTTGCCTGTTTCGCGGTAGCCGTGGTGTTTGGCAGTGGGATTGCGTCCTATTTTGAGGTGAGTGCCGTCGATCCGCGGCCAGAGGGCGCTGCGGGGCGTGCGGCAGATGGCGTCATCCGGGTGGTGAACCTGCTGAGCGTTGACGGGCTGCAGCGGATTGTCTCCAACCTGGTAACCAACTTCACCGGCTTTCCCCCACTGGGCGTAGTGTTGGTGGCATTGCTGGGCGTGAGCCTGGCCGAACATTCCGGACTCATTTCTGCCGCCATGCGCGGCTTGGTCATGGGCGCGTCCCGTCGCATGGTGACAGTGACGGTCGTGTTCGCCGGCATTGTGTCCAATACCGCATCTGAGTTGGGTTACGTGGTGTTGATCCCCATGGCGGCGGTGATCTTCCACTCGCTCGGCCGGCACCCGTTGGCGGGGCTGGCAGCGGCGTTTGCCGGCGTGTCCGGTGGTTACAGTGCCAACCTGCTGATCGGAACGGTTGATCCTTTATTGGCCGGTTTTACCCAGTCTGCCGCCAATCTGATCGATCCCAACTACACCGTCAGCCCCGATGCCAACTGGTTTTTCATGATTGTGAGTACTTTCGTTATTTCGGCATTAGGTGCCTTTGTGACGGAAAAAATCGTGGAGCCCAAGCTTGGAAAATACGACCGCTCCGAGGCCAGTGTTGATCTGGAAGAACAGAAGTTGGAAGGCTTGCTGCCGATCGAAAAAAAAGGCCTGGCCTGGGCCGGCGTGGCCTTTGCCGGTGTCGCGGTGATGTTGGCACTGAGCGTGGTGCCCGAATGGGGGCCGCTGCGTCATCCGGATACCGGTTTGGTGGAGGGCTCGCCCTTCCTGAAGGGAATTGTGGTATTCATCTTCATCAGCTTTGCCATTCCCGGTTTTGTGTATGGCCGCATTGTCGGCAGCATGAAAAACGAGCGCGATGTGATTAACGCCATGTCCAAGAGCATCAGTGCTTTGGGGCTTTATATTGTGCTGGTGTTTTTTGCCGCGCAATTTGTGGCATTTTTCGGCTGGTCTAACCTGGGTTCCATCATCGCGGTAAAAGGCGCGACCTTTTTGCAGACTATTGGCCTGACCGGGCCGGAATTATTCGTTTTCTTCATCGCCATGTGCGCCATTGTGAATTTGTCACTCGGTTCGGCTTCGGCCCAGTGGGCCATTTTTGCGCCCATCTTTGTGCCCATGCTGATGATTGTGGGCTACTCGCCGGAAGTGATTCAGGCGGCCTATCGCATTGGGGATTCGGTCACCAACCTGATCACGCCCATGATGAGTTATTTCGGGCTCATTTTAGCGGTAGCGGCGCGATACAAAAAAGATCTGGGGATAGGGACATTGATCGCCACCATGCTGCCTTATACCCTGGTGTTTTTTGTGGGTTGGGTGACGTTGTTTTATTTGTGGGTGTTTGTATTTGGCCTGCCGGTGGGGCCGGGGGCGCCGACCTATTATCAGTTTGGTGGTTGAGCGCACTGAATGAAAAAACGCCTGGCATTGCCAGGCGTTATTTTTAATCTTCGTCTACCCCAGGGCCTTTTTTCTTGATGCCCGTAGGTGGCGCAAAACCATCACCCAATTGCACCGCACTGGGCTTGCGCCGCTTGCCGATATTTTTCTGGTCGCGTTCGCGCAGTTTGGGTTTGTTGTCTTTGGCCGCTTTTTTCGCCGCGCGTTCTTTGGCGGCTTTTTTATCGGCTTTTTTCGGGCCGCCGGCTTTGCCGGAGGCTTTGATTTTTTCCGGGCCCTTGTAGCGCGATTCAAAGCCGGGAATTTCGATTTGTTCGAAGCGGGTGCTCAGGTAGCGCTCCACACCGGCCTTCAGGTTCCATTCCTGCGGCGTGATAAAGCTGATGGCGGTGCCTTCGGCGCCCGCGCGGCCGGTGCGGCCGATGCGGTGGGTGTAGTCGTCGCCATTGCGCGCCATGTCGTAGTTGATGACCAGCTCAATGCCGCCAATGTCGATACCGCGGGCGGCCACGTCGGTGGCCACCAGTACCTGCACATGGCCCTTGCGCATCAGTTCCATTACCTTGTTGCGGTCTTCCTGCGCCATTTCACCGTGAATGGCACCGGTTTTGATTTCCTGCGCGCGCAGATACTGGCACAGATGATCCACCTGGGTGCGGGTATTGGTGAATACCAGTGCCTGCTCGTAGCTCAGGGTTTTCAGCAGTTGGGTAATGGTTTTCTGTTTGTGGTTGGCGCCGTCAGACAGGATCACCTGCTGGCGGATATTGGCCTGGGATTCACGGCCGCTGCTCAGATTGATTTTTTCCGGCTCGCGGGTCAGCTCTTTCGCCAGGGTATTGAAACCCATGTGCGATAAGGTGGCAGAAAACAACCAGGTAGAGCGGGTGGCGGCGAGCTTGTTGCAAATAGACACCATGTCATCGTGGAAACCCATGTCCAGCATGCGGTCGGCTTCATCCAGAATCAGTACCTGCAAGTCGTCCATGGCCGGTAGATTACGGTTGAAGTGCTCCAGCAAGCGGCCGGGGGTGGCGATCAGGATCTCCGGGTTTTTGCGCAGCTGCGCGGCCTGGAATTTGTAGTCATCGCCACCGGACACAATACCCACCTTCAGGTGGGTGAATTTCAGCGCGGCTTTGGCTTCCTTCAGGATCTGCTTGGCCAGCTCGCGGGTGGGCGCGAGAATCAGCGCCAGGGTGCCGGTGTTGCGATTGTCATTATTGAGAAGCTTCTGTGCCAGGGGCAATAGGAAAGCCAATGTCTTACCGCTGCCGGTTTCCGACATCACCAACAGGTCTTTGCCTGCCAGGGCTGCAGGAATGGCGGCATTCTGTACCTGGGTGGGATCGGTGATGGACTGGGCGTCCAGGGCCTTGATCAAGCGTTCGTCCAGGCCTAATTCAGTAAACACGGCATTTCCTCGTTGTGGCGCCAGCATTCGGGGGCGCGAGTATACATGAATACACGGTTGAAGCTTAGCAGGCTGTTGATAAACCCCTTGTATTCTCAGCGAGGCATGAAGCGCGCAGATGTTGTGTTTTGCCTCGACGCACAGGGTGGTTCCCTTTGCTAGAGGCAAAGCGCAGCAGGTGTGCGCTTCAGGCCTCGCCCTTCGGGGATTTCAGGCTGGTCCGTACTTGTCGTTGCCGTTTTTCGGTGGGTGGACACACACCTTCAAAACGGCGCCTAAATTACAAGCCAGCCTGAAAACCTGAGCATGCAAGGAGTTTTTCAATAGACTGCTCGTGGTTGCGGGCGTATCCTGCCCGCCCGGAAGGAGGTCCCATGTCTGAATTGCAATTACCCGATATTGATACCATTGAGCAGTGGCTCAAGCGCATGGGCCAGGTGTGTTACCTGTGCGGCCAGTGCCCGGGCCTGCATCTGGAGGCCGTGCAATCCGAGGAGGGCGTGCTGGATGCCCGCCTACTGATGGAGCCGGAAGGGGTGTTGCTGAGCGTGGAGCTGGAAATCCGGCCCTCCATCCTGCTGGGCATGAACGCCGAGCTGAGTTTCCTGAACATGGGCTTCCCCACCATCAAGGCGTTTCTCGACGTGGTTGATGAAGGCATTCCACGGCTGGTGCTGTGCGATACCTTAATGACCGGCGCCGGCGTGAGCTACGAGCAGTTTGCCCACTTCGTGACCGCGTCCCTTGAGCAGATTCACAAGATTATTGTTGATTGCCAGCAGCAGGGTTACCTGATGGGCGACCAGATGGGTGCGCCCATGGGTGACGGGGATGGGGCGGGGAAGTTTCATTGATGGGTGATGGTGGAATGCGCTGCGCTTATTCCACCCTACAGCACACCATAGGTAGGGTGGAATAAGCGCAGCGCATTCCACCATTCGTGTCTGATTACAGATCCCGCAAAATCTCCCTCGCCGCATTGTGTCCCTTGCAGCCCGTGACACCACCACCGGGATGTGCGCCCTAGGGTGGAATAAGCGCAGCGCATTCCACCATTCGTGTCTGATTACAGATCCCGCAAAACCTCCCTCGCCGCATGGTGTCGCGGGCAGCCCGTGACACCACCGCCGGGATGTGCGCCGTAGGGTGGAATAAGCACAGCGCATTCCACCATTCGTGTCCGATTACAGATCCCTCAAAATCTCCCTCGCCGCATTGTGCCCTGGGCAACCCGTGACGCCGCCGCCCGGATGGGTGCCTGAGCCGCACAGGTACAAGCCTTTGATGGGCGTGCGGTAATCTGCGTGGCCCATGAGCGGGCGGTTGAGCCAGAGCTGATCCAGACCCAGCGCGCCGTGAAAAATGTCGCCATTCACCAACCCGAATTTGCGCTCCAGATCCAGTGGCGAATGGATCTGGCGGGCGATCACGCTGGCTTTGAAATTGGGTGCGTAGCGGGTCACGGTATCGATGATGGTGTCGGCCGCGGCTTCGCGGTGGTCGTCCCAGCTGTCGCCATTGGGCAGCTGCGGTGCGAATTGCTGGCAGAAGAGGCTGGCCACGTGCTGGCCCTTGGGTGCCAGCGTATCGTCCACCACCGACGGAATCAGCATTTCCACAATGGGGTGTTTGGCGTAGCCGGATTGCTTGGCGTCCAGATAGGCCTGTTCCAGGTACTGCATGGTAGGGCCGATCACGATGCCGGAGGTGTGGTGCGGCTGTTGCTGGGTGCCCGGGCGGCACAAGAAGTCGGGCAATTCCGACAGGGCCACATTCATGCGGAAGCTGCCGGAACCGGTTTTGAAACTGGCGAGATGGCGGCGGAAGTCCTCGGGCAGATGCTCGGGCGCCATCAGCCGCTCAAACAGCAGCTTGGGGCCCATGTTGGCCACCAGACAGTCACTGGTGTATTCACGGCCATCCTCCAGCTTCACGCCGCGGGCGCGACCGTTATCGACCAGCACCTCACTCACACTGGCGTCGGTAATGATGTCCACGCCCAGGCGTTTTGCCTCGGCCGCCATGGCCTGGGTGATCGCGCCCATGCCGCCGATGGCATGGCCCCAGGCACCGGCCACGCCGTTGGCTTCACCAAATACATGGTGCAATAACACATAGGCCGAACCCGGTGTTGAAGGAGCGGCGTAGTTACCTACGATGCTGTCGAAGGCGAAGGCCGCCTTGATGGCATCGTGCTCAAACCAGGCATCCAGCACCTCGGTGGCGCTCTTGGTGAACATGGCCATGGCCCAGCGGCGCTCATCCATGGTCATGGCCTTGGCGCGCCAGCCCACTTTGCCGGCACGGATCAGGTCCACGATACCGCCACCCACATTGGGTGGGGTTTGCAGCAGCAGATCCTTGATCAGGTCGGCCACGGAATCCAGCATCCGGTAAAAGCCGGGCAGGGCGTCGGCATCTTTCTGGCTGAAGCGGGCGAACTCTTGCTGGTTGGCGGCGACGTTGCCGTAAAAACTCAGACTGTCGCCATTTTCCTGCGGGAACAAATTGGACTGGCCGCGCAACACCACCTTCAAGCCGTGTTCCGCCAGATTCAGATCCTTGATGATTTTCGGATTCAGCAGGCTGACCGTGTAACTGGCGGTGGAATTGCGGAAACCGGGATGAATTTCTTCGGTAACCGCCGCACCGCCTACAATGTGGCGGCGCTCCAACAAGGTCACCTTGTGGCCCGCGCGGGCCAGATAACAGGCGCATACCAGGCCATTGTGGCCGGCGCCCAGGATCAGGATGGGTTGTTTCATGGTGATGCCTTATTCATTATTCTGGCTCCACCATGGAGCCGGCTCAGGCGTCTGTCAATGGCTCAACCGGGGCTGGCGGTTTATCGTTGAACTGCAATTGCGCCAGCCGTTTATACAAGGGGCTGGACTGTATCAGCTCGGCGTGGGTTCCCTGCGCCACCAGTTTGCCCTGATCCAGCACCAGTATGCGATCCGCATGCAATACCGTGGCGAGCCGGTGGGCAATGATCAGGGTGGTGCGGTTTTGCATCAGATTATCCAGTGCTTCCTGAACTTTCTTTTCAGAATCGGCATCCAGGGCACTGGTGGCTTCATCGAGTAACAGAATTTCCGGGTTGTTAAGAATCGCGCGTGCAATGGCCACGCGCTGGCGTTGTCCACCGGACAGCCGCACACCCTGTTCGCCCAGATAGGCACCATAGCCACCGGGCAAGGCCTCAATGAATTCATGGGCGTAGGCGGCTTTGGCGGCGGCGATGATGTCTTCGTCCGAGGCATCGGGGCGGCCATAGGCAATGTTGTAGCGCACGTCGGCGGTAAACAGGCTGGGCTGCTGGGGTACCAGTGCAATGCGGCTGCGGAATTGTGTAGGCGCGAACTGGCGCAGGTCTTCGCCCGCGACGCGAATGCAGCCGCTGGAGGGATCGTAAAAACGCAACAGTAATTCAAACAGGGTGGATTTGCCGGCACCACTGGGGCCCACCAACGCGACAATCTCGCCCGGTTGAATGGTGAGCGTCACATCCTGCAGGGCAGCCACTTCGGGCCGGGAAGGGTAGTGGAAACCGACCTGATCAAACGCAAGGGTGAGCGGGGTTGTGGGGAGCGACCTGGGTTCTGCGGGCGCGGCAATCTCGCTTTCCGCCGCCATCAGTTCCAGTAACCTTTCGGTGGCGCCGGCGGCGCGTTGCAGATCGCCGTACACTTCGGAAATGGTGGCCACGGCACTGGCCACCATAATGGCGTAAAACACAAAGGCGCCCAGATCACCGCCACTCATGCGGCCTTCAATCACATCGGTGCCGCCCACCCAGAGCATGGCCGACAGGGCACCAAAAATCAGCACAATTACCGCCGCAATCAGCACCGAGCGCTGCTGGATGCGCGCGCGCGCCATCTGGAAAGCCGACTCCACTTCGCCCTCAAAAGCGCGGCTTTCGTGGGCTTCGCGGGTGTAGCTTTGCACGGTTTTAATTTGCCGGACGATTTCACCGGCGTAGGTGCCCACATCGGCAATGGAGTCCTGACTCTTGCGCGACAGATCCCGCACCTTGCGGCCGAAATACAGCAGCGGGCCTATCACCAGGGGCACGCACAACAACACCATCAACGACAGTTTCAGGTTGGTGACCAGCAATAAAATCAACGCGCCGGTAAAGGTGAGGCTGGAGCGCAGGGCCATGGAAATGGAGGAGCCGATAATGGTTTCCAGCAGCGTGGTATCGGTAGTGAGACGCGACATGATGTCGCCGCTCTTGTTGGTTTCAAAATAGCTGGGGTGCAACGTGAGCAAATGATTGAATACCTTGCGGCGCAAATCGGCCGTCACCCGCTCGCCCAGCCAGGACACCAGATAAAACCGGGCAAAGGTGCCCACCGCAATCAGGCCGGTGATCAGGCTGATGAATAAAATGGCCTGATTCAACTGGCTGACAGAATCGCCGCCAAAGCCCTGATCGATGAGTAATTTGACGCCCTGGCCCAGCAGCAAGGTAGAGCCTGCGGTAAACAGCAGCGCCAGCAGCGCGCCGAGCAGGCGCCAACGATAGGGCGTAAGAAACGGCAATAGCGCGAGTAAGATGCGCAAGTCTTTAGCGGGTTTTTTCTGTTCTTTAGCGTCCGCTGAAGAAGACGAGGTAGCGTTTGCAGCCGTGTCCTGCGTTGCACTCATGCTGATGTTCCTTGGCATTGATAAGCGGCCACAGTGTGACAGCTTCAGGCGGCGGGTTGCGTGTGCTCAACGCGGCCGTTGGTGAATGGGTCGAAAGCGGCATCGAGCGTGGCCTCATCATTGACCCGCTTGATCTGTTCAAACATCAGGGCGGCGCCCGCGTAATTCAAGCGCAGGTGCGAAAGCCATTGCTTGAGCCGGTTGCCCAGGTATTTGCGCGGGTAGAGCGGTTTGCCCATGTCAAAGTGCAGCTTGACCCAGCCTGCGACAGTGGGCCAGTCCATAGGCGTGTAGTGTTCGCCAGTGATTGAAGCCTTGATCTGCAAGGCCAGATCCGGGCAGCGCAGCAGGCCGCGGCCGATCATCACATCGCGGCAACCGCTCTCCGACAGCGCTTTGTGGTAATCGGCCACGGTGAATATGTCGCCATTGACCACAATGGGAATGGACGCGCGCTGCTCAATCTCTCCCACTTGATGCCAATAGGCCGGCGGCTTGTAGCCATCCACTTTCGAACGGGCGTGAACCACAAGACGAGCGGCGCCGGCGTCTTCCACCGCGCGGGCAATGTCCAGGTAACCGGTGCGGGCGCCAAAGCCCAGGCGGATTTTAGCGGTGACCGGAATGTGGGCGGGCACCTCGCGGCGCACGGCGCTGACAATGTCGTAAATGCGCTGCGGCGTTTGCAGCAGGCAGGCGCCACCGTCGTGGTTGTTGACGGCCTTGGCCGGGCAGCCGAAATTGATGTCTACCTCGTGCGCGCCCAGATAAGCGGCGCGCTCGCCATTCACCGCCATCCATTCTGGTTTACCACCCAGCAATTGCAGCGCCACCGGGGTACCGGCCGCAGTGCGGCTCTGGCTGTCCAATTCAGGACACAGGCGCCTGAATACCTTGTGCGGCAAGCGTTGGTCGGTCACCCGTAAAAATTCGGTGACGCATTGGTCTATGCCGCCAATGGCCGTGAGGATCTGGCGGAAGGGGGCGTCGACCACGCCTTCCATAGGGGCGAGATAAAGCGGGTTGGTGGATTTCACGGTGGCTTAAGTGCGCTAAACTGAGTGGAATTTGGTTTCCTATGATACTGAATTTTGAGGAATTTCCGGAAATTTGGTTTCATATGCGCCGCCAGCCCCATCCGGCTGGTCAATATTTCTATTCTGGAGACAGGCAAATGCAGGAAAGTATCGTCCAGCAGGGCGTCGACCTGATGCTTTTTGGTATGGGCACCGTGTTTGTGTTCCTGACCATTCTGGTGATTGCCACAGTGATAATGTCGGGCCTGGTGGGGCGCTTTTTCCCCGAGGCAGAAAAGCCCGCTGCACCGGTCGCCGTAGCGCCGGGTCAGGTGGATGCGCGCACCCGCGCCATTATCAAGGCCGCCATCGATAAACACCGGGCCGGCTGAGCCGCCCCCGAATAATGCAGATCAAAGGGTAACCCCATGACCACCAACAACAAAAAACTCGGCATCACCGATGTGGTACTGCGTGATGCGCACCAGTCGCTGTTCGCCACCCGCATGCGCATCGATGACATGCTGCCCATTGCCGAAAAGCTCGACAGTGTGGGCTTCTGGTCTTTGGAGTCCTGGGGCGGCGCCACCTTCGATGCCTGTATCCGGTATCTGGGCGAAGATCCGTGGGATCGCATTCGCGAGCTTAAAAAAGCCATGCCCAAGACCCCGCACCAGATGTTGTTCCGCGGGCAGAATATTCTGGGCTACCGCCACTACGCCGATGACGTGGTGGAAAAATTTGTCGAGCGCGCCGCCACTAACGGTATCGACGTGTTCCGCGTGTTCGACGCCATGAACGATGTGCGCAACCTGCAGACGGCGTTGAAGGCGGTTAAGAAAGTGGGCAAGCACGCGCAGGGCACCATCTCCTATACCGTGAGCCCGGTACACACACTGGATATGTGGGTGGACCTTGGCAAGCGTCTGGAAGACGAAGGCGCCGACTCCATTGCCATTAAAGACATGGCTGGTCTGTTGCGTCCTTACGAAGGCTATGAGTTGGTGAAGCGCCTGAAGGCGAGTGTGGATATTCCGATCCAGCTGCATTGTCACGCCACCACCGGTCTTTCCACCTCCACCATTCTGAAATGCGTGGAAGCGGGTATCGACAATGTGGATACCGCCATTTCCTCCATGTCCATGACCTACGGTCACAGCCCGACCGAAGCGGTAGTGGCCATGCTGAAGGGCACCGAGCGCGACACCGGGTTGGATATTGATCTGCTGGAAGACATTGCCAACTACTTCCGCGAGGTGCGGAAGAAATACGCAAAGTTCGAAGGTTCACTGCGCGGTGTGGACAGCCGCATTCTGGTGGCCCAGGTGCCTGGCGGCATGCTGACCAATATGGAGAATCAGCTGCGCGATCAGGGTGCGTCTGACAAGTTCGATGAAGTGCTGGCCGAAATTCCGCGCGTGCGTGAAGACCTCGGTTACATCCCGCTGGTCACGCCCACGTCCCAAATAGTGGGCACTCAGGCGGTACTGAACGTACTCACCGGCGAGCGCTACAAGTCGATTTCCAAAGAGACTCAGGGCGTATTAAAAGGCGAGTACGGTGCCACACCGGCGCCGGTCAATAAAGAGTTGCAGGCGCGCGTGCTGGATGGCGCTGAAGCCATCACCTGTCGCCCGGCCGACAATATCGCGCCCGAAGTCGACAAGCTGGTGGCCGAGCTGCGAGACGTGGCGAAAACCAAAGGTATTAAGCTGGCCGAGGGCGAGCGCGAAATTGACGACGTGCTCACTTATGCGCTGTTCACCCAGATCGGCCTCAAGTTCCTGGAAAACCGCGGCAACCCGGATGCGTTTGAACCGGTGCCCACCGGCAAAGAATCCGCTGTGGTGAAAAACGACAAAGGTGAAGAAGTTTATACCGTCACCGTTGAAGGCAAGCAGTACACTGTCAACGTGGCCAACGGTGGCGATCTGACCGCCATCGTGCCCGTGGGCGCTTCTGCGCCGGCGGCCGCAACCGCTGGTGCGCCCGTCACTGGCGGCGAGCCTGTGCCCGCGCCACTGGCGGGTAATATTTTCCGCGTACTGGTGAAGCCCGGTCAGCAAGTAGAAGAGGGCACACCCATCATCGTGCTGGAAGCCATGAAAATGGAAACCGAAGTCAGCGCACCGAAAGCCGGTGTGGTGGGTGAGATCAGCGTCAAGGAAGGTGATTCCGTGGCGGTGGGCGACACCCTGTTGAGCATAGCGTGAGGGCTGACTGATGGATGCTTTATTAACGCTGTGGCGTGACTCGGGAATTTTCCATATGCAGTCCGGCCAGTTCTTCATGATTCTGGTGGGGGTGGGGCTGCTGTTTCTGGCCATCCGCAAAGGTTTTGAGCCGTTGCTGCTGGTACCCATTGGGTTTGGTGGCATTCTGGCCAACATTCCGGGCGCGGGCCTGGCCATGTCGTCGGTAGAAAACGCCATTTATTTCGCCAAGCCGGCGGTGATGGCGGCCATGGCGGCGGCACTGGGTGTGACCTATGAAGACCCGGCGCAATTGCTGGAGGCCTATCACGCAGCCGATGCCGCGGCCCACGTGGCGGCGGTGCAGGTGGCGACGGACAACAACTATGCCGACGGCATGTTGTATGTGTTTTACAACGTGGCCATTGCCAGCGGCATTGCACCTTTGCTGATTTTTATGGGCGTGGGCGCGATGACCGACTTCGGCCCGCTACTGGCCAACCCGCGCACCTTGTTTCTGGGTGCTGCGGCCCAGTTCGGTATCTTCGCCACTGTACTCGGTGCGGTCGGTTTGTCGGCGCTGGGGGTGATGGATTTCTCCATCAAGGAAGCGGCGGCCATCGGTATTATCGGTGGCGCGGACGGCCCGACGGCGATCTACGTGACCAGTATGCTGGCGCCGAATCTGTTGGGCGCCATTGCAGTGGCGGCCTATTCCTACATGGCACTGGTGCCGTTAATTCAGCCGCCCATTATGAAGGCGCTGACCACCCCGGAAGAACGCAAAATCAAAATGGTGCAGCTGCGCCAGGTGTCGGTGCGCGAGAAGATTGCCTTCCCTATTGTGCTGGTTGTGCTGGTGGCGCTGGTGTTGCCTTCGGCGGCGCCGCTGCTTGGGATGTTCTGTCTGGGCAACCTGATGCGCGAATGTGGTGTGGTAGAACGTCTGAGCGATACTGCCCAGAACGCACTGATCAACATCGTGACGATCTTTCTGGGCCTGTCGGTGGGTTCCAAACTCGCTGCCGATAAGTTTCTTGACCCGAAAACCCTGGGCATCCTGATCCTTGGTATTGTGGCTTTCTGTATCGGCACCGCGGCTGGCGTGTTGATGGCGAAACTGATGAACAAGTTCAGCAAAATGCCCATCAACCCGTTGATCGGTTCTGCCGGCGTGTCGGCCGTACCTATGGCCGCGCGGGTTTCCAATAAAGTGGGCCTGGAGGCGAATCCGCAGAACTTCCTGCTGATGCACGCCATGGGGCCAAACGTTGCAGGTGTGATTGGATCGGCGGTCGCCGCCGGCGTGATGATTTCGATGGTGTCCGGTATGTAATGTTTTACCGGCTGAAACGAAAAAAGCCCGCATAGCGGGCTTTTTTTTCGTCTGAAACCAGCGGCGATCAGTGTTCTTCGCGGGCAAACGCCAGAGAGAATGCTTTTGGCCCCACATTGACTGCGGCGGTGGCAGACATCATGGAGAGCATGGTGCGCACGCCGTGTTGACGGGCGAATTCCCGAAACGCCACCAGATCCGGGTTGTCATGAATCTCGGATAACACGCCACCATAGCTCATCACGATGGTGTCGGTGGCGAGGCCAGACAGAATGGAACTTTTGGCGTGTTCAAACAAATCGCGCAGGGCTTGTGGGTAGCCTTTGCTCTTTTTAAACGAATGGGTTTCGCCCTGGTGCAACTCGATGATGGGATTAATGCCAAAGGTTTCTGCGAGTTTGTAGCTCAGCCAGGAGATTTTGTGGTCGCCTTTGCGCAGGTTGCGTCGTTCGCGCATGTATGAAAGATCAAACGGCACTATGTAACCATAAACTTTGTCGCGCAGTTGATTGATGCGAGCGATGGCCTTGGCCTGTGGTTGGCCTTTGTCGTGGACCAAACGGGCAAATTCACACACCAGCACTGCATGGCCGCTGAACATGGAGTAGCTGTCGAGCATGCGGATGCGGAAGGGTGTTTGGCGCTTGTCGCGGAATTTGGGCTCATTGATCATCGCCGCTTCAGTCACGCGGTTATAGACCTGACTTTTACGGCTGTTGATGGTGATGACGTTAACCCTGTCGTACTTGGGTAAAAACTGCTGTTCGAAAATATCAGACACATCATTGACAGACAGCGGCTCTGATTGCGCGCTGCTGTAGCGCTGGCGCGAGTGCTCCTGATAGAAGCGCGTCATAGCCCCATCGTCGCGGTTGTCCTGATAAGTACCGTCCGCATGATGGATGTAAATAGGCAGAATCTCGATGCCATGTTTGCGAATGAATTCTGGCGAGAGATCGCAGCTGGAGTCTACGGCAATGCCGATCCGGTCAGAGGCTGATTGGGGCATCTTGAGGTGTCCTTTATTCCTGCGTTGATGTTACAGCCAGTGTATGTTCAGCGCGGGAATGGCACTATCAGCCGTGGCGTCAACCGCTGAGCGTTTGTGTCGCAACGCGTTGTACGAAATGTATTACAGGGGCCGGCGGGGTCAAAAGCACAGCTCGAGGGTGGCATCGCCGAGGGAGGAATGAATCCGTTGCGCCAGCACAGTGCCGCTGCCATTGTGAAGAATGTCGTGCGGATTGCCGCTGAAGGTTTGCGGTCTGGTCAGGGCCAGGTCAAAACCGAGCTCCACTAACCTGGGTTTGGCCGCCCCGGTGACCATATTGGTTATTTCACCCGCCAAATCGCAGATTTCGGCGTCAATTTCCGTGTGGGCTTCCCCCAGCATCCGTTCGAAAATAGCCATAATCAGTGGGCCGGAAAAGCTGATGGCCATGCTGCCCTGCTGCTGGTTACACACCAAAGCGATCACCCCGGACACTTCGCCCTGGGCGCTCAGCCCCTGTTTAACGCCTTGTTCCCCCAGCTCAACGTCCAGTTGGGCCATAGTGCTGAGTACGTCCTGCAAGGCCGCGCAAAAAGGCGTGAGAAGGGTATTGTTCATTATCGGGCGACTACCAATGCATCCAAGGGAGGGTGAATTGAGTATAGTTAAGCTCTATTGCACCGGCCTTGGGTCTGGCCTTGGTGTAAGATCAATCGAGAGTAAGAGAATAACTGTATATAACAAAGGATTATGCAATGTTCAGACTGAATCATTGGCTCGGCATGGGCTTACTGTTGATGGGCAGCGCCGCTGTGGCGCAGGAAACGCAAGTGGAGATTGTTGCGACACCGGTGGCGGATCAGGTCTACATGCTCACCGGCAGTGGTGGCAATATGGGGTTGTCCGTCGGTGAAGACGGCGCTTTTCTGATTGACGATCAGTTTGCACCTTTGTCGGACAAGATTCAGGCCAGCATACGCACAGTGACAGACAAACCGGTCAAATTCCTTGTTAACACCCATTGGCATTTTGATCACACGGGTGGCAACGAAAACTTTGGCAAGTCGGGCAGTGTGATTGTGGCGCATAACAATGTACGTACGCGCATGGCGGCCGGTGGTGTTATCGAGGCATTCAAGCGCACGGTGGAACCCGCATCGCCTGCGGCATTACCGGTTATTACCTTCGACACCGCAATGACCTTTCATTTCAATGGCGATGCAATCCGCATCGAGCACCCTGCACCGGCCCACACGGACGGTGACGCAATCCTCTATTTTGAAAAAGCCAACGTAGTGCACATGGGGGATATTTTTTTCAACGGCATGTATCCCTTCATTGATGCCGGCAGTGGCGGCAAGATGAAAGGGGTGATTGATGCCGTGGCTGGTGTGCTAGCCAAGATTGATGACAACACCAAAGTTATTCCCGGACACGGAAAGCTCAGCAACAAAGCCGAGCTGCGTGAGTACCACCAGATGCTGACCGCGGCCTATGAGCGGGTGGCCGCGATGAAAAACGCGGGCCGTTCGGCGGAGGAAGCAGTAGCCGCCAAACCGACCAAAGACCTGGACGCCAAATGGAACGGCGGTTTTTTAAAGGCTGATCAGTGGGTCGCCCTTATCTACGAGGCAATCTGATGCGTATTTTTGAAACCAAAACCGCGCCCAATGCACGGCGGGTACGCATGTTTCTCGCCGAAAAGCAGTTGCTGGACAGTGTGGAATTCGTGCAGGTGGATATTCAGACCGGTGAAAATCTTTCGGCCGATTATCGCAAGCGCAATGTAACCACCAAAATTCCGGTCATGGAGCTCGAGGACGGCACCTGTATAGGTGAGTCGGTTGCTATCTGCCGCTATTTCGAGGCGCTTTACCCCACACCTTCTTTAATGGGGCAAACCCCCTTGGCCCAAGCCACAATTGAGATGTGGCAGCGGCGGGCAGAGTTTCATCTGTTGTTGCCAGTGGGCATGTGTTTTCAACATACCACGGGCTATTTCAAAGACCGGATGACGCCGGTGCCGGCCTATGGTGAGGTGTGTGGAAAACAGGCGCTGGAGTTCATGGCTACGTTGAATGACCATCTGGCGGCCAGCCAGTATCTGGCGGGCGACACCTTCTCTATCGCCGATATCACTGCGCTCTGTGCCCTGGACTTCGCTCGTGTGGTCAAATTGCGCCCGGCGCCGGAGCTGACGCATTTGCTGCGTTGGCATGCCGAGGTGTCTGCGCGCCCGAGCGCTAAAGTCTAGGCAGTTCACCGCAGGCTGATAAAGCCGTGGCGATGACCCTGTTTTAAGGCGTCATCGCCAAAGCTGGCGTTTTACTCACAGGAAATTGACTGAAGGTGGCCTGCGCATCTTCTTTTATTGTCTGCTGTTCTTCAGGGATATCCTCAATAACCCTGTGCAGCAGGTTTTTCAGATGGTTGAGCTGGACGTCGACCTGGTCATACATGACGGCAGTTTCGGTCAGCTGTTCGGTTTCTTCATGGGTGTTTTTGCCTGCCAGCTCAGTCAGCCAATCAACATGTTCATCCTGCATGATCCCGGCGCGCACGATGGAAATGGCCAGGCGGCCAAGCATAGAGGCGATTGACCGATTCAACGGGTGTTTGGTCTGCGCAATCAGCTTTCTGGCCAAGGTTCTGATGGATTCAAAATAACTCACCAGCGATTGATGCCGGTCCAGCAATTGGCGTGCGCTGTTCAATGCCGGTACCGGTGTTGTGGGCTTTGGTGTGCGGCCAAACAGCACGGCAGTGGCTTTGAATACCTGTTCGAAATGCAAGTGATCGTTCAATTTCAGTGCAACGAGAATCATCCGGTGGGTGTGCTCGCCGAACGCGGCGTACTGCCTGAAACCATCGACAATGTCATCGGTAATACCGATGATCTGCGAGGCGATTGTCAGCTCATCACCAAAGCGTTGATGCGGATAACCCGTGCCGTCGGTGCGCTCGTGGTGGTCCAATACGGCTTGGCCTACCTCTTTGGGCAGATGGGGAACCGAGTCCAGGAAGCGTTTGGCAATAATCGGGTGGGCGAGCAGCGAGTGCCATTGGTCGGCACTGAAATCGGTTTTCTGGGTGGCTAATTCATGGGGAATGTAAAGAAAACCGCAGTCATGGGTCAGCGCCGCCATAAATATGATTTGCTGTTCGCGTTCCGAGCGTTGCATCTGCAGCGCAATGGCTAATCCGGCAATGGCGGTAAACAGAGCGTTGCGATAAATATCGGGGAGTCGGTTGGCCAGCACGGTCAGGTTTTGCTTGATGAGCGGAAACTGGCCGTAGTATTTGCACATCTTCCTCAGATTCTGGTCAAAGGGCTCTGCCCCGGCCACCGATTGCAGGCCCGGCACCGTGCGGGCAAATTTTTTCAGGTGCTGGTGCAGTTGCGCAGCATCAAAGGTCTCAGACAGTTGGATGCACTGCTCAATGGGCTTGATCAATTTGTGTTGCACAATGATCTGTGCACGGCGTTCGGTAAAATCTTCGCCTTTCTTGAGTACCACCGCGCCCTGGCGATTGCAGATATCTTCGCTGGCCACCACCTTCTGGGTTTTGTTTAGTGTGGACAGGTGCTGGCAGAAGAACGGATTGCCGTCCTGTTCGCTGGCGGCCTGTACCGCTTTACGCTCCAGTAAGTAGTGTGCGCCGAAGTCCATAGATGCGTCCCTGATACTCGCTGCGGGTCAATTCGCTCCCCTAAGAGTGTAGCCAAGACTTGTAGGGTGGCTAGCAGGACACCGGAGATTCAGGTGGGGAGAACGCGGGACTGCTTGATGGCCTGCAGGCTGAAAGTCGATACGATGTTTTTGACGCCAGGAAATTTGAGGATGCGGCGCATGGAGATATGGGCAAAGTCGTCGATATTGCTGGCCACGACTTTCAGCATGAAATCGTATTCGCCACTGGTTGCATAGCACTCCATGATGCTGCTTTCGGCTTCTACGGCATCCAGAAAGCCCTGGGTTGCGCTCTCCGAGCGTTGGTCCAGTGTTACCTGGACAAAGGCGGTGACATCCAGCCCGAGTTTGCGCTGGTCCACAATGGCGGCATAACCGCTGATGACGCCGGCTTCCTCCAGTTGTTTAACGCGACGGAAACAGGGGGATTCGCTCAGTCCTACCTGTTGGGCGAGCTCTACATTGCTGGTGCGGCCATTTTGTTGAAGCAGTCGTAAAATACGTCGTTCACTGTCGCTGAATTTCATGCTTGGTATCCTTGCAACCCAGCGCATTGTGGCCTCAGCCGATGGCAAAACTCAAGCCGCGGGCCTTAAAATCCCGAATGAAAATCCCGAAACTGCCGTCTACGTGTAGCTGCCTGATCAGGTGGTCCCGGCCCAGTTCGCCCGAGCGTGTGAGCGACAAATCGAGAAACTCCTGCTCGCAGGGTTGTTTGTCCGGACCGCATACTTTGATGATTTTCGGGAGGTGGTGTGCTTCTTCGTTGGTCGCGATGACCAGACCGACCATGCCGTTTTCAAGCTCAACGATACTGCCGGGCGGGTACAGACCGATAAACTGGATGAACTCCAGCACAAGGGCTTCATCAAATTGGCTGCCGCGGGCTTCATAGAGAATCCGCAACGCTTCGGTGACAGGCCGTGCGGGTGCATAACAGCGATGGCTGGTGATGGCATCGAAGGTATCCACAATAGAAATCAGGCGGGTGATTTTACCGATGTCGGTGGCGTCCAGTTTGCGAGGATAGCCCCCGCCATCCAGCCTTTCGTGGTGCGCATGAGCGGCTTCAATGACCTGCTTGGCGATGTTGGGGGTCTGTTGCAGTAAGTTACGCCCATGCACCACATGCGCGCGCATGGCGCGCATTTCCTTCTCGGACAACTCGCCGGGTTTGTTGAGGATCTCTGACGGGACCCTCATCTTGCCCACATCGTGAAGCAACCCGGCCATGCCCAATTGAAATAGCTGTTGTTCGGCCAGTTGCAGATGGCGGCCAAATGCGATGGCCAGAATGCACACGTTGAGACAGTGCTCTGCCGTGTATTCATCCTGATCGCGTATCTTTGACATCCACAGCAGGGCATCGGGGTTGCTCAGGATACTGTCCACGCAGTGCTGAACAGTGCTTTCTGCCTGATCAAAAGCGATAGGGGGGCCGGAGGACGCTTTGGTCAGCAGGTTTTTGGTGACAGTCCGGCTGGTGTCGTAAATCTTGCGCGCCCTGGCGTGCTCAGCCTGCGCCGATTGCTTGATGGCGTGGATTTGTCGTCGGCCAGGATCCTGCGGATGGGTGGATTCATGGCCAACGCCTTCCCACACCTCTTCGGCGACATCGATCCACACGTAACGGCAGTACTCTCTGAGCTTGGCAATGTCACTTGCATGCTCGATGCGAAAGCCCTGAAGCAAGAAGGGGGTTTCGAGCCAGTCACGATCCAGTTTGCAGACAAACATGCCTGGTCGCAGGTCGTCCACCGCGACTTTGCGGCTGCCAAGGCGGGTGGACTTACGGGTGGTGTCGGCGGGCATGAGGACGAGATCTGACTCCGGTAACGCTTGTAGTCGTTGGGAATATCTTACTGCCCGGCCTCATGACTGACCAGTTCCGATCGGCAGTTTATTCGTATTTGCACAAATAGGCGGTTTGCACAGCCACTTTGAGGTGAAATTGCTGGTTGGCTTCCACGATGAAGGTTTCACCGGCATTAAATGTTTGCCAGTCCTCGCGACCGGGCAGTTGCACGGTAAGGGCGCCGCTGACAACGGTCATGTATTCCTTCTGGCTGGTGCCAAAGGTGAACTCGCCGATATCCATCACGCCTACGGTGGCGGGCAGATCGGTAGTCTGAAACGCAATGGAAGCGACTTTGCCGTCGAAATACTGGTTAGTTTTGAACATGTTTATACCTGTGACAGAGTTTGTTGTAGTTAAACGAAAAAAGCCCTGAATACAGGGTATTCAGGGCTTTTAAATATGGCTCCGGTGGCTGGGATCGAACCAGCGACCAACGGATTAACAGTCCGCTGCTCTACCGCTGAGCTACACCGGAAAAACGGCTTCCTCTGTGGAAGTGGCGCGTATCTTATTGTCAGAGTTTTAAGTGGTCAAGCGATTTTTATAAAAAAATTCATGGGCTTAGCGAAAGCCGGCTCTTGCTGTTCACAGGCTATGCAGCTTGGCTAAATCGCGCACAGTGTGGGCAGGTTTTGCATCTGGCAGTGCGTCAGTGCACACTGCAGGCATGACTGCTGTCTCGACTCGCCCGCCCCAAACCAACCCCCTGCTGGGCCCCATTGGCGCCCGCCTGGACATGCTCACGGCGTCGATGCCGTTGGCCGGAGAATTGAAAGAAGGGGACCTGCTCGGTTGGTTGCGCGCAGAGGGATGGGTTGAGGACCGGCTGGCTGACAGCGCCTTGTACAAGGTGCACTTTCTGATGCGCAACGCCCTTTACCGGCTCATGCCGGAATACCCAGGCTTTTCCTGGCATCTGGATGTATTGGGTGTGCGCTGGCAGGCGCTCGACACCGGCACCGGACAGGAGGGGCGGTCACTGGCGCACGCGCCGGGCAGTGCTGCCTTGGCTGAATACTACTTGAACTGGGCCAATCTGGATCTGAGTGCGGACGACGTCGAGCGGTTGCTGGACAGCTTTTGGCGTCGGTACGCCGGGTTTACTGCCGAAGACCAGATCGCGCCGGCATTGGCTGCCTTAGGCTTGTCTGCACTGCCGGAAGACCTCGGTGCGCTCAAACACCATTACCGGCGTCGGGTGGCGTTGGCGCATCCGGATAAAGGTGGCGCGCAGGCCGACACGGCTGAAATGCAGCGCCTGAATGATGCCTACGCCAGGCTCAAACTCGTTCTGAAAGCAAAAGAACCCTGAAGCTGCCGTTATCGGCCAGCGTTTGACACTGCCGGAAACGGCCTGCCAGGCGTTTTTCCACACCGACAAAGCGGTTCACTACCCAGATGGCGCGGCCGTCGCGCGTCAGCCACCGGTGGGTGGCCTGCAGGAATTTATCGGTCAGGTCGCCGGTGGCATCAAATCCCTGGTGAAACGGGGGGTTGCAGAGTATCAGGTCTACCGGCGCGGCCAATGGCGACCCATTGGTGTCCAAGCCGCGATCGCCCGCAAACACCTGGGTGGTCGGGTCGCAATTGGCGGTGGTGCAGGCGAGGGCGGCGGCACAATTGTCGGTGGCAAGCCATTCGATGCCCGGCTCTTGCAGCAGCGCTTGCGCGCCCGCGGTCAGCAAACCATAGCCACAGCCCAGATCGAGGATGCGCCGGGGCTGAATCGTGTCCCGGTGTTCCGCCAGTGTCGCCAGCAACAGCAGGCTGCCCTCATCCAGCTTTTGCCAGCCAAAGGTGCCCGGTTTGCTGCGCAAGGTTTGCCCCTGATAAGTCAGTATGGGGCGCACGCGGGCGTAATCCATGTCATCCACCGGTGGGGAGCCGGCCTGTGCCACCGCGAATGTAGCTACGTAAAGGTTGCCGGTCTTTTTGAGTTTGCCGCCTTGCAGGCGCGCTGCCGCGAGTGTGGCCAGCGTTTTTATGCCCTCGTTTTTCCGCCCGAGCATCAGTATCTCGGTGCCGGGCGCCAGCCGGTCTGCGATTTCGTTGATCAGGTGCGCCACCACCGCTTTTTCTTTAGACACCTGGTACACCACGCGCTGGATGCGCGCAGGCTCTGAGAGTGCGGTCAGATCCCAGTCGCTGAAATGGCGCTGTGGCAGCTGCTGCGCGCGCGCCTGGATATCCCAGCGGTTGGTCAGCAGGGTCACGCTGTCGGGCGCGCGGTGAACCAGGTGCAGCACGTTTTCATCGGCCAGCCACAGGGTGTGTTCCGGTGAGTGGGTCAGTAAGTCCAGCAGCAATTGATCTTCCGATGCGTGGCTCATGCAGTGTCCGTTGGGTGTGAATAGGGGATTATTGCACGCTTGCAATTTCTGCCGCAGTCAGCGGCCGGTATTGACCGGGTGTCAGTGTCGGGTCCAGCAATATCTCGCCGATACGCTCACGGTGCAGGCTGACAACCCGGTTGTTGACCGCGCCCAACATGCGTTTGACCTGGTGATAGCGGCCTTCGGTAATGGTGATGCGGCAATAGTTGTCGGGCAGGCTTTGCACCTGCGCCGGTCGGGTCGGGTGCTGTTCATTGCGCAGCAGGATGCCTTCGGCAAACAGCGCGGGCGCTTCGCTGGCGAGCGGCTCGGCGAGCCCCGCCAGATAGGTTTTTTCACACGCGCGGCGCGGACTGGTGACACGGTGATTCCACTGGCCGTCATCGGTAATCAGTAGCAGTCCGGTGGTGTCTATGTCGAGCCTGCCTACAATCTGCAGGCCGTGCTTATTGGCTTCATCCAGCAGATCCAGCACGGTGGGGTGGTGGGCGTCGGTGGTGGCACACAGGTAGCCAGCGGGCTTGTGCAGCATGAAGTAGCGCGCGCCCGGGGCTTTCAGCAAGTGGCCGTCCAGTGTCACTTTGTCGTTGGCGCGCACGGGAAACGCCGGGCTGTTGATGGCTTTTTCATCCACCTGAATGCGCCCTTGTTTGATGGCAAGCTGAACGGCTTTTCTGGACAGATCGGTGGCCTGTGCCACCCAGCGGTCAATGCGCATGGTCGGGCTCGTGCAGTTCGTCCAGAGCCGTGTAATAGCGATCGGCCCAGGCATCCACCTGCGCGCGCGCTTCGGCGGTCATAAACGCTTTTTCCAGCGCCAACACCTGGTATACCCCTCGATTGATCAGTGCCTGGCTGGCCTCATCACCCACATCCACCTGCGCCGTGGTGCGCAAAAAGCCGATCCAGTTGGTGAGAATGATCCACGCATTGTAGGTGAGGTCGCGCTGTTCCCGGGGCGTGGCGACTATCAGGCCCGCCTGCTCGAGCGCGGTATGCAGTTCCAGCGTCTTGGCAAATACAGCGTGAAAGGTTTGTTGGTGCAGGGTCGCGATGGCGTCTGAAGCGGACAGTATGTGCTCCAGGTCGCGGTAGATATAGCGGTCCTCCCACATAGCCTGGGCCAGCTTGGCCATCAGTTCCGCTTTCAGGGCGATGCTGAACGGGGTTTGCGGGGGCAGGCTCAGCATGGCCAGCATGCGATCGCGGTGAACGCTATAGAGTTCCAGCAAGATGTCGCTCTTGTTGCGAAAGTAGTAGTAGAGGTTGCCTGGCGAGATGTTCAGACTGGCGGCGATGTGATTGGTGGTGACGTTGCGCTCGCCATCGCGGTTAAACAGGCTGCGGGCGGCCGCAAGAATACGGGCGCGGGTGCTGTTGGGCTTGGCGGCTTTGCTGGCAGCTGGCTGTGTTTTTGGCATGGGTCTACTCGCTTGAAGGCGCGATTATAGCGGCTTGACAGGTTAGAGCAAATACTCTAAAAATGCAGCATCCTTTTTCTCAGCTCAAGCTGGAGGCACCATGAATACCGCGGCAAATGCCATTCTCGACCAGGAAATCTCCTCACAGGCGTTGGCCGATCTGTTGGCCGCACAGCGAGCGTCTTACGCGCAAAATCCTATGCCTTCTGCGGCAGAGCGGCGCGCTAATCTGGCCAGGTTGCGCGCGATGGCACTGGATAATCAGGATGCGTTGATGGAGGCCATGAACGCCGATTTTTCTGCGCGTTCACGGCACGAAATGCTATTGGCAGAGTTTCTGAGCGTGTCGGAGCTGACCAAGTATTTGTCTAAGCGCCTGGCTAAGTGGATGAAGCCTGAAAAGCGTCACCTTGCCCTGCATATGCAGCCGGGTAAGGCGCGGGTTTACTACCAGCCGCTTGGGGTGGTGGGTATTATGGTACCGTTCAATTACCCGCTGTTTCTGGCGTTGGGGCCGTTGGCCACGGCGCTCGCAGCAGGTAACCACGCCATGATCAAAATGCCGGAAGCCACGCCGAAAACCTCGGCGCTGTTGGCCGAATTGATCGCTCAGACGTTTTCGCCTGCGCACGTCACCGTGATCAACGGCGGGCCCGCAGTGGCGGCGAATTTTTCAGCCTTGCCGTTTGATCATTTGTTATTTACCGGTGCCGGCAGCATCGGCAAGCATGTGATGCGCGCGGCAGCCGAAAATCTGACGCCGGTGACGCTGGAGTTGGGTGGTAAGTCGCCGGTGATTGTGGCGGACGATTTTCCTATTGAAGAAGCTGCGCGCCGTTTGTGCTTCTCCAAAACCATGAATTGCGGCCAGACCTGTGTGGCGCCGGATTATATTTTTGTGCCGCGCGCAAAAATGGATACCTTTCGTGCGGCCTACAAAAAAGCGTTCAGCACCTTTTACCCCACGGTCAACAATAATCCTGACCTTACCGGCGTGATCAGTGAGCGCCACGCCCAGCGATTGCAGGGTTGGGTTGAAGCTGCAAAAGCCCAGGGAGCCTTGGTTGAGCCGGTAACGGACGAAGTGGTTAATGATGGCAGTCGGCGCACGGTGCCTTTGCTGGTGACCAATGTGAATCGCGATATGACATTGATGCAGGAAGAAATCTTTGGTCCGGTCTTGCCGCTGATCCCTTACGACTCCCTGCAGGAAGCCATTGACTACATCAATGGGGGTGATCGGCCGCTGGCGCTTTACTATTTCGGATTCGACAAGCAGCAGCAACAGCAGGTGCTGGATCGCACTCACTCGGGTGGTGTGGTGTTTAACGAAACCATGTTTCATGTGGCGGTGGACGATCTGCCTTTCGGCGGTGTTGGTCCATCCGGCATGGGTCATTACCACGGTAAGGAAGGATTCCTGACTTTCTCCAAGCCGAAAGCCGTGCTGTATAAACCGAAATTTAACGGCATGCAGATGTTATATCCGCCCTATGGTGGGCTGGTGAACAAGATTCTGAAATTTTTGGTCGGTTAATCGGCGCCCGTTTCAAACCAGACGGCTGGCAGGTTTTTCCGCCAGCCGTTTTCATTCCAGGGCAGGCGATCGATCAGCTGGCAAAAAGCCGGTGCGGCAGGGCAGCTCAACGAGAGTTGTTCGCCTGTCACCGGGTGAATAAATCCGAGGCCCACGGCGCTCAGCAGTAAGTGGCCGGCGTTCAGATGCTCACTGAAGTAGTGGTTGTGCTTGCTTTTGCCGTGCTTGGCATCGCCAATAATCGGGTGACCCAGGTGTTTCAGGTGGCGACGGATCTGGTGTTTTCTGCCGGTCTCCGGCTCGCACAACACCAGCGAATAGCGGGATTGCGGGTAGCGATCGATTTCTACCGGTAACTCACAGGTGGCGAGAGTGGTGAATCGCGTGGCTGCCTCCTGCGCATCTTTATCTTGCTGTCGATGTTTATCGGCAATGCGATCCAGTTTGACCGACAGTGCATAATCCAGCCGCTGGCTCGGCACATACCCGCGCGCCAGCGCCAGGTAGGATTTGTGCACGGTGCGGTCGTTGAATGCATCACTCAATTGGCGTGCTACGTCGCTATTGAGCGCGAACACCAGCAGACCTGACGTGGGTTTGTCCAATCGGTGAATCGGGTAGACATGCTGGCCTATCTGGTTGCGCAGTTCCTGCACGGCAAAACGGGTTTCGCGTTTGTCGATGGGGCTGCGGTGCACCAGTAAGCCGGTGGGCTTGTTGATCACCACCAGGTGTTCATCCTGGTAGACGATGGGCAGGGGCGTGGTAGTTGTTGGTTCCGTCATGCAGGAGTGCGGGGCGGCAATGCCGCCCCGGTACCATCAGCCCAGCGATTTTTCGCCGGAATCCACGGATTGGTAAATCAGGGTGTTGATGGTCATGGGGCCAACGCCACCGGGTACCGGTGTGTACGCGGCCGCGCGCGCTTTCAGGGGTTCGAGTTCAATGTCGCCCACACCGCCTGGATGATAGCCGGCATCCACCACAACGGCGCCGTCTTTGATCCACTCGGCTTTAATGAACTCAGGCTTACCCACGGCGCCCACCACAATATCCGCCTGCTTGATGTGCTCGGCCAGGTTTTGGGTGCGCGAATGGCAGATGGTGACTGTCGCGTTGGCACCCAGCAGCATCATGGCCATTGGCTTGCCCAGAATGGGGCTGCGACCCACCACCACGGCGTGCTTGCCAGCGATTTCGATGTTGTAGGCTTCCAGCAGGCGCATAATGCCCTTGGGGGTTGCACAACCATAGGCTGATTCGCCCATGCTCATACGGCCAAAACCAAGGCAGGTAACGCCGTCCACGTCTTTTTCCAGCGCGATGGCATCGAAGCAGGCGCGCTCGTCAATTTGCTCGGGTACGGGGTGTTGCAACAGGATGCCGTGCACGTTGGGGTTGGTGTTCAGCTCGTCGATTTTGGCCAGCAGCTGTTCGGTAGTGGTGGACGAAGGCATTTCCACCCGGATGGATTCCATGCCAATGCGCTCGCAGGCTTTGCCTTTCATGCTCACATAGGTGGCAGAGGCTGGGTCGTCGCCCACCAGGATGGTAGCAAGTATGGGCGTCTGGCCGTTGGATTTGGCTTTCAGGGCCGCTACGCGGGCGCTGAGTTCTTGTTCGGTTTTCTGGGCAAGGGCTTTGCCGTCGAGTAGCAGTGCAGCCATGGCAGTGCTGGTCCTCTGGTTATGGGGTGGGTGTCATTCTGCGGGGCGCATTGTCCCACAGGGGCTACAGAGCGCCAATAGCCCGTGCGGGCAGCTACCATTGTAGTCGTTGATTTCTATGGCTAATTAATTGAAAAAAGGGCTGTTTTTCCCGTTGACGAGGGCAGGGGGCATGGGTATGATGCGCACCACTCGAAAGGCAGGTGACTGCCGGTTTGGGTATGTCGGAGTGTAGCGCAGTCTGGTAGCGCGCCTGGTTTGGGACCAGGATGTCGGGGGTTCGAATCCCTCCTCTCCGACCAATTTTACTCCTTGTTTGCCATGTCGCCGGCAAGAACAGGCGCCCGTAGCTCAGCTGGATAGAGCAACGGCCTTCTAAGCCGTGGGTCGCAGGTTCGAGCCCTGCCGGGCGCGCCATCTACCGATGGCAGAGAGGCAAGCAAGCACCGCGTTATGGTGGGCGTAGCTCAGTTGGTAGAGCCCTGGATTGTGATTCCAGTCGTCGTGGGTTCAAGTCCCATCGTCCACCCCATTTCCCCTTTTACTTTTCTCAGTATTCTGGCAGTTGATGCAGGTGTCCGCGTATTCCGCTTGCGATGAATCGGTGTACAACGTGAGCCACGATTTATTACCTGGGTAATGCGTTTCGCCTGAATGGCGTCAATGACCAGTCAGAAAGCAGTAGATCCCATAAAGCAATCCTGGAAGTGCCAGGCCAAGTTGTACTGAGTACAAAACAATAATGGCGCGATCAGACCACGCTAAAAACTCGCAAACCACATAGAGTTCCAGTGCCATCGCCAGCAGGATAAAGACGATAATTCGTTTGAAATACATGGGCCGGCGCTCGTGTGTTTTACTGCCAGGGCGTTGTTTGCAGTGTTTTAATGTATTGTTTGTGCTTTTCGGTCAGTGGGCCGCTGGGGTCGCAAGCTGAAATATCAATCAGTTCCTGAGGGTTCTGATCCGCATTGACGAATACAATGTAAGCTTGCTCTGTGTGTAGCGAGACTCCGCAGTAGCTGCTATTTGCCGGCGTAGTCAGGTTAAGGCCGGGCAATTGCTGGCCTTTGATGACCTGTTGCACTACCAGCTTCGCCTGATAGGGCGAGTCCTTGTGTTCGTAGGCTCTGACGGCGGCGTGCTCCAAAATTCCAATGTAAATATGTGTGGCTTCCGCAAACGGGTTGCTGCTGGGTTCCGCACAGCTGCAGGCCCAGGTATTGGGCGAGAAAAGCACGGGGAGCAGTAGATAAAACGCTGATAACTGATATTTCATTGATTTAGCTGCGGTGTGGGCAGAAGCGTTGGTGCGGTGTGGTTCCAGCACGCCAGCCAGTGTGTGTTGGAAAGCGCCTCGATCGTTTCTGCGGCCGGCGAATTCAGGAAGGCAGTTGCCTCTGTCAATTTACACTGGTGTGGGTCTGATTCCTTTTCTTCAATTTCGCTTTGTGGGTGTTTGCTACTCTTCGGATAAGGCACCAACGGCAATGTTTGATAGCGGTTCAAAACCAATGGCGTACAGCTGCCTTTGGTTTGCCGGCTGATACTTGCCCTAACATAGCGGGTGTCAGTGAGGTGCGCCGATTTTTTAACGGCCACAGAGCCTTCTGTGGTTTCAATAAACCATCCTGAGGGTGAGGGCTGTAGTAGGCCGGGTAATTCCAGATGGACGTAGTCACAGGCCCCGCCGGTTTTTTCATAACCCAAACTTGTGTCCGGAGCCGCAATAGTCAGCAATCCAAGTAGCGTTAGAACCTGTGGTAAGGCCTTTGCCTTGGAATTGTTCATTCCTGTTCTCCTGTTGCCGAGAGTGGGTGGGTGACGACTTCGGGCCAGTGACCCACTTCTGCAAAGATTCGTTCAAAAACACGGTCCAAGTGGTTTGATTTCACAGGGGGGCAGCTGGCATAGGTGGCGGCCCAGAGGTGGGAGGCATAGGCCTTTCCCGCTTGGCTATATTCCGTTGTAAAGGTTGAACGTGGCATTTGATTCAGCTTGCGAAAGCTGTTGGTATACGCCAGCGCGGCCTGGCTTAGCTGTTGATCGCATTCACCTAATAGATGATGCGGGTACAGGTAGTTTTGCAATTCGTGGTGGGGTATGCCTTCCGGTGTGCTGGGCGGGGCGATGCTATTGGGTTCGCTGTCGAGAAAAAGCGTACCCATGCTGGCCATTTCAGAGGTTCGCATGTTCTTTGTGCCGTAGGCCGCCAGCAGCAAGGTGCCGTGTTCTGGGTGCCAGGTTTCTGCGCGGTAAAGAGTAAGCGCATGGCCGGGCATGAGTAAAATGGGCGAGGTCAGCGTGGGTGGTGAGGTTTGGAACTTACCCGTGCGATCGGTTTGGCCTATGATTTCAGCTTCGGTGCCCATTACGGCGGCCGCAGTGGTTGATGTGAATACAACCCGGTGGAGGTGAATACTAACACCGCCAACCGGCTTTAATGTTTGTACGGAAAGTAATTGCCCTTGAAATACCGGCCCTGCGGGCCTTGTGCCTATGGAGGGTATACAGCCGGCGACCGCCCAAAGTACAGCGATTATCGGTAGTTTTCTGCGCAGGCTCAGACGATGCTTCATGGGCAAGTGATCAGTGCTCAAAGCTGAAGACTATAGCCAAATAAGTTGGTATTGTCTGCGGATAATTGCATGTTTGTACAGGAGGCTGTGATGGCTGAAACTTCTGGCGATAAACTCTATCTGGGTTTTTTGTTATTGGTGTATTTTGTTATATGGGTGGCGGTATGTTCGCTCTGGTTTAAGCCGGTGTTATTGCTCCAGGCTTCGATTTTTGCGGGCTTTTACCTTGTGTCGCATGCGATTGGTGTTTTTGGGCGCGGAAAAATCGGCCTGTCTGCTGATGGTGTGCAAACCTTGTTGTTGGTACCGGCTTTTTTATTGGTCCGATTGTTAACGAATGGTTTCTGGGCTACCGCCCGGAAGATGCTGCGATGGGGATGCTGGCTATGGCGCCGGCGTTTTTAGCGGGGCATGTTGGCGCCATGTTATTTACGCTGCTCTGGTCTTCAGCGGAAGAAAATTTAAAAAAAGAGCGCGAACAGGCAGCAAAACGCAATAATCCTTATCCGGATTAATGACTGTGATTGGCGTTTGGCTGGATTTTGAAAAAAAGCTGTGTAGTTTGTGTGGCCTTTAATCCAGCTTTTGAGCATTGATTTGCGTTGTATTCATGTCTTTTTTCTGCGCAAACCGCCTGGCAGACGATGGATCAACGTAATTGCAAATAATCGGATATGGCACGGATTTTAGGTCCGCGGCTTAACCAACCGGTAGCCGGATGGAAAACTCTGTACCCTCCCCAGGGGTGGAGTCTACGTGAATACTGCCTCCGTGATGTTCTGTAATAATAAAATAAGAGACCGATAAACCCAGCCCCGTGCCTTGGCCAACGTCTTTGGTGGTGTAAAAGGGTTCGAATATATGCCGGCGCACGTCTTCGGGCATGCCAGGGCCATTATCGACAAACCTCAACAAAAACCAGTCTCCGTCAGTTTCTGCGTGGATGGCGATCGTGGGGTTGCTGGGCGCACCATAGTCCGCATGGGTGAACGCCTGGAATGCGTTACGCAGCAAATTCAGGATGACTTGCTGGATCTCTACCGCGGAGCAGGTCAGTGATGGGAGGTTGGTCTGATAATGTTTTTCAATTCTTGGCAAGGTGATTTCATCGCCCATGTCCAACTGCATACTGTTGATGGCGAGTTCGAGCGAGTTATCCAGCAGGGTGGGAATGTGGGTCGCGGTGTGATCCCGATGGTGTGAGCGGGAGAACTCCAGCATGTTGTTGACAATGCGCGATGCGCGCTCGCCGGCCTCCCGTACATGGGCCAATAGTTTCGGCAGTTCCCTGCGTTGCCAGTAGGCTGAAAACTTTTCCGGATCCAACGCCATTTCTGCGGCAATGTCCAAGCTGGCCTTCAGAGTCATGTCGGTTCGGCGTTGTACGTTCTGGATGTTGCTCAGAATGGCGGCCAGCGGGTTGTTGATTTCGTGGGCCATGCCGGCCGCAAGCTCGCCGAGTGACAACATCTTCTCATTTTGAATCATCATGTTTTCCACTCTTACGCGCAGAGTGACGTCGTCTATACGGATAACGGCGCCACCCGCGGCATTGGCCACCAGAGGGTAAACGGTAATGTCCGAGTAGGTGGCCTGGCTGCCCTGGCCTTGCTTGAGGTTTTCGAGGGTTTGCGGCAATTGCTGGTCAATTGCGGCTTCTACCAGGCTTAGACTGATCGGCAGGTCTTCATAGATTTCGGTAATGATTTTGCCGAGTGCGACTCGCGAAGAAACGCCTATCTGGCGCTCGGCAGCGGCATTCCACAGTGTGATGTGGCCCGAGCGACTCACACCTATCAGAACGGAAGGCATGGAATTGATTATCGAATGCAAGTAGTCCTGGGTTTCCTTGAGGAGGTCCTCTGCGATTTCGCGACGGGCGAGGGTATCGCTTAATTGTGAGTTGATGTCGCGCAGGGAATCAGTTCGTTCTTGTACCCGGCTTTCCAATTCGTCTTTTGCACGTTTCAGTGCTTTGCGTGCTGCTTTGTACTTGAGCCGGCTTTTTTGCAACAGCCCGATCATGAGTGCCTGCAGTGCGGAAAGGACGCCCAAAATCCATAGCAGTGTGTCCATGGAGTTACTTTCGCTGGCGTGCGCCGGAGCCGTGAAGCAGGCGCTCAGAATCAGCAGGGTAAGGGGGTGCAAGGCGGGCGACTCCTTTATGGTTATGAGCCTATTGTACGCGGGCTTTATAAGATTGCCATTTGGCTATAATTTGGTCAAAAAGCGCTTTTAAATCAATTTGTTAGCATTTCAAACAAATTCGTTGACAGGGCCCCTGAAATCGGTAGAATGCGCGGCTTCTGAACAACGGGTGGTTAGCTCAGTTTGTAGTACAGAGTGAGCGGACAAGAACCCGCGCTCGGGTTCGACAAAATCGCCGGGAGCGATTTTGGGCATCGGCGATAGCCGATGGGGCGAAGCCCCGAGGGCCAGGACGGCCCGAGTCACTAATCGCCGGGAGCGATTTTGGGCATCGGCGATAGCCGATGGGGCGAAGCCCCGAGCACATGGGTGAGGCAAGCGTTTACAAAGCGATGCTTTGTGCACAACCGAACGCTATCAATCTATGATTGATAGCCGGCCCCGAAGGGTGCGAGTCATTCCCGTCCGAACCCACCGAGCCATCTAGCGCACCATCCAAATCCCAATACCTACCGACCGCGAAACCGCAGCGCCCCCACCGCCAGCTCACAGGTCCAACCCCACCCCACGCTTTGCCGCTCAACGATACGTCCTGAACCCGTTCGCTCGCAGGCCATCCATGGTCTTTGCAAAGCGTGTGGTGGTGTTGGTCAATCACGTTGGTGCTATTTGTTCCGCGACAAGGCAGGAGGGCTTGCTGGCGAAGACGCTTAGCGCGCCATTAGGCCAACCTGACCCCAATCAGGGAACTTCCCGTTACATTTGCGATCTATTTCGATAATCAAGGAATTTGTGACCCGGTCGGGTCATTCGGTCGTAATTCAGTGATAGTCGTCATCAATTTGTAACTGAATGAGATAACACTAACCCTGAATATCAAAGGAGATATAACATGCAGGACTATCTGGAAGAGTTGTTGGAACAAGGGCAGTTGGATGAGTTGGACGAAGTCTGGGAGGTGGAAATCCTGGAACTTTGACCGATGCCGGTATAGCACCGGTTAATTTGCTACCCCCGTCACACCGACTCCCGCCTTTGTGGATCATACTTTAAGCTTCTATAGTTACAGTCTGCCGGCGTATGCTGGGCAGCTGGGTTTCTACCCACTCGACGCCGGGTGAACAGAAAGCGCACAATCGAACCATAAACAGGCAGGACTACCTTTTTTTATGCCCCTTGCTGAAAATGAACAGGCAGAGGCCATCTATATTTTCTCCGGCAATAAAATTATCCGGGAAATGCTGTATTCCGAGTTTGAGGCAATCCTGGATGGTTACGTTCCAATTCCGGATTTTGCCCGCAAACAGGTTCGGGCCGTCTATGTGCGTATCAATTCTCGTTTGGCGATCGTGGCCGCGGTTTTTTTTCTGATCGAATTTGATGCCGAGGGTTTTCCCGATCGGCGCTGGAATATCCCGTTGGGTCAATTGGCAGATACCGCAAGCAGCGGCCCGGATTTGGGGGCTGGTCCTATTCGCCTGGCTTGTGCATCCCAATGTGCTATCGACTGGCATCAGCCCAAGCTCTGGGATCCCAACCTGCAAACCGGCAGGAATAATTTTTCGCAGCTCAAAAAATGTGCAAGTGCCAACCGGTTGGGGTTGATTTTCAAGCGTGACGAAAAAGCCATCGAGCAGGAGACCATCCAGCAAACAGCGCAACAGCAAACCATGGAAGCCCGTTTGCATATGGCGCAGCTGATCAAAGATCAGCGGTTCAAAATGAGCGTGTTGAAAAACCAGTATCAGCAGCAAGTGGATAGTCTGAAGCTGGAGCATCAACAGCGGCTCGGGCATTACCAGTTGCAGCTGGAGGCGAAAAATCATGAGCTGCAAAGAATTCAGCTCGCCAACCAGCAATTAAAAGAGAAGACCGAAGCGCAGCTGGAAAAAATGGCGGGAATTCGCGAGTATTTCGAGCATAAGCTTCAGTCCGCACAGGCGGGTGAGCAGGAATCATTGCAGAGCCTTCAGGCTCAATATCAGGCAGAAATGCAGCTCAAACTTGATTCTGCCACGGCGGAGCTGGAGGAGCAGGTTCAGCTGCTGAATATGGAGCTTACCTACCGCAACGAGCAGGAAGCCAGTCTGAATGAAGAAATTAACCGTTTGAAAGCCGAACTCCAGAATTTGATGAACAACAGTGGCAACGAACTGTTGAGTCAGCTTCAGGAGCAGGGCATCAATTTTGTATCTTATCAACCGGGTGCCGGACACATTACCATTCCGGTATCCGATCTGGCCGATTTCATGGAGAGCCCGGAAGAGTACGCAGCGCGCAAAATTGGTCTGAGCGGTACCCAATACCGCAATTGGCTTGCGCACTACCACAAACCCAATTGCTGCGCATTGAAATCTGATGGCAGTGTGTGCGGCGCCGTTATCGAGCGGGTCCATAATCCCAGAGACTTTCACCCGGGTGAAAATGATCGTTGCGCGGATCACCGTGCACCCGTTACCCAGACGTTTGCCGTCCTTTCGTGAACCGGTCAGGGTCAGGTTTGCCTCCGTTGTCGGCGGTGGCCGACGGTGTTCCGTGTGAATTGCTGAATTGGTCTGTGGCTCGCGCCGCCGGTGTCGAGATATTTGTGCGACGCGACGATCTGTTGCCGGCCTGGGGGCAGGGCAACAAATTCTACAAGTTGTATTACAACCTGCAGGCGCTGCCCAGCGATGCGGTCTGCGTCAGCTTTGGCGGCCCATACTCCAATCATTTGCACGCACTGGCGCTGGTTGCGCAGAAAATGTGTGTGCACTCGGTGGGCATTGTCCGTGGGTATGCCGGTAAATCCCTGACCCCAACGCTGGCGGATGCGCAGGCGGCGGGTATGCAGCTGGTGTTTGTTTCGCGTCGGGATTACGCACGTTACAGTGCGCCGCAAGTGGATGCTGGGCGACATGCCTGGTGCCAGGATAAGATCGGGATCAGAGATCGCCCTTTGCATATCATTCCAGAAGGGGGGGCTAATGCCGAGGGGTTGTGTGGTGCGCAGGTGTTGGCAGAGCGCATTCTGGCGCAACCCATAGTGGGCCCCGGACGCGCGCTGCATGCATTGTGGTTAGCTGTCGGCACGGGCACGACCTTGGCCGGACTGGTGAACGGCATAGGGGGCGATGCACGAGTGCAACAGGTGGTGGGTGTTCCGGTGATCGGGCCGCATCCGGAGCAGGGTTATCATCCGCTTTCAGAGAGCATTAAAGACCGCTGTGGTATCAACAGCCGCTGGCGACTCGAGACGGGATTCAGTTTGGGCGGTTACGCCAAAACCACCCCGGAATACCTTGCATTTTTGCAGGATTTCTATCGGGAAACTGGTGTGCAGCTCGATCATGTATATACTGGGAAACTGTTTTGGGCACTCCGGTCCGGACTGATATCGGGTTCGATTGAGCGCGGCACGCGTTTGCTGGCAATGCACACGGGGGGGTTGCAGGGCTTACGGGGGCTGCAGGGGCAATAGAGGCTGACGGCAATAGAAATTTGGCCTGTGAAAACACCTTGCGCTGAATGTGCACCGGGATTGTGAGCGCGCCGGATTTTGAATCTGGTCGCGCAAAAGTAAGATGGCGACGTTTTTTTGGAATCGGTTATGAATACAGGTGCAGCACTGGATTTTGGATGGGTGAAAACCCTGGTGCCATTGAAGTCCATGGGTGACCCCCATTTGCTTGAGTTGCTTCAGCATTGTCCTGTACAGGCTGTATTCAAAGGGCAGCGTCTGTTTGAAGCGGGTAGTTACGATCGTCAGCACATTTATTTGTTACACGGCGATGTTGAATATCGTTGGAATGATGGCCGGACAGAGCTGGTAAAAGGTCGGGCGACACTGTTTCCATTAATGCATGAACAACCCAGACCTTGCACGGCGACCGCGCTGACGGATTGCTCTGTGTTGCGAATCAATAGTGAGCAGCTGGATAAGCTGCTGACCTGGAGTCAGGTCGCAGAATACCTGCAGATCGATGTGGCGTATCAGCCCGAACTCGATGAAGATGCTGATTGGATGCTGACTGTGCTCAGATCCAATTTGTTTTTTAAGGTCCCTCCCACCAATATCGGTGATATTTTTTCTCGCCTCAAACCGGAAACGGTGGATGCAGGGCAGGTCATTCTGCGTCAGGGAGAGGTCGGTGACCGTTGTTATTTCATCAAAGAGGGGCAGGCGCAGGTGCTGCGCTCACCCGACGGTGTGCAAAAGCCGCAACCCATTGCAGATATCGGTCCGGGGCGTTGCTTTGGTGAGGATGCCTTGGTGCATGAAACAGTGCGCAATGCCACGGTGAAAATGACCTCGGACGGCGTGCTCATGGTTATGTCCAAACCAGATTTTATCCACCTGTTAAAAGAGCCCGAGGTCAATTCATTGCCCCTGTCGGCATTAGAGACGGCAACGGGCGATGCCACCTTGATCGATGTGCGCACAGACGAAGAGTACAGTCGCGGGCATTTGCCGGCAGCGGTTAATATTCCTGTCAGTTTGCTGCGCCTGAAAACCCGGCAGTTGGTCAAAGATCACACCTATCTATTGTACTGTGACACTGGCCGCCGCTCCCATGCCGCGACCCACCTGTTGCAAAAACTCGGCTACAAGGTCAGTTATTTGCAGCGGGGAGTGGGGCAGGATTTGGCTTTGTGGCGTTCGCTTTCAGAGGAAACGGGCGACTATATTTTGCGGGATGGGGTTTCTCAGCGCTCGGCGTGATTCAATAACCTTCGAGTTCGGGCCAGCTGTCAGGTACTATAAACAACCGTTGCTGGCCGCTGGCGGTACTGTACTCATACAAGTGCGCGCGCGGGTGCGCGCGATGCCAATCGGCAATGCTTGATTTGTCTATGACGACTGGCGTTTCCGGTATCTTTCCCTTCGCATGCCCGGCGGCATCGAATTTCGTCTCCGGTGCGCCGGCTATCCAATAGAACTTAGGCAGCCAAAGCAGTTGCTCAGGCAGTTGTGCGGCCAATGCCGCCAGCTCTGACAGACGGCACCAGTGGCCCGTATGGGTGTGATGGTGCGGTTGTGCATTCAGGGCGGGAGTGAACAACCAGCCCTGCATCATGATGCGTGCATCCAGATTGTCTTGTGTGAGTGCCGGATACGGCGGGGTGATCAGATCCTGGTTCAGCAGTGCCCGCGTGTCTGCATGGGCAAGTAGCCGGGATTGAGCATGCCGCATGTGATCCAGCTTTCGGCCCAGTCGATCCTTGGCGTTCGGGCCGATCCAATCCATGGGATTGCTGGCAGAACCGGCCAACAGATAGAATTTTATGGCCACCTCCAGATGTGTATAGCGTTTGCTTGCGCTATCCCAGAGCAAAAAGTCCAGCGCGCCAAGGGTTTTGCCCTGGCGGTTCAATTGAAAGTCACAGGCGAGTAACGTGGTGGATTGATGGGATTCGATCAGCACCTGCCACAGCATTTCGTAGTAGTGTCCCAGTCGATGGCTGGTGCGCTGGCGCCAGATCGCCTCGACCCGCGCGATTAACGCTTCATCGGACGTCGGCGACGCACAGGGGCGTTGCCCAACCAGCGGTTCGCTGGTTCTGCACCAATGCAGATCGCGCATTATTTGTTCCGGGGCGAGGCGGGGTGCCATGGTGGGCCTTTTGGGTGCTCGGCGTTATACTGTGTTTCCAAGGTAGTCGAGTGTCAAGGTATGGCGGAATTTTCCACAATCGGACTCATCGGTCGTTTAGGCGGCGATAGGGCGGTATATACGTTAAAGCGCCTGATTAAATTTCTCGAGCGCGAAAACAAGCATGTGCTACTCGACGATAGCCTGAGCCGGGTCCTGCCCGATCACGCCTGTGAATCGGTGTCCCGCGAGCAGTTGGGCCAGCGTGCCGACCTGGTGATTGTGGTGGGCGGTGATGGCAGCTTGCTTGGCGCTGCGCGTTCGTTGGCGCGCTACAAGGTACCGGTTCTGGGTGTAAACCGCGGTCGTTTGGGGTTTCTCACCGACATCTCCCCCGACGATATCGACGAAAAAGTCTCTGAAGTGCTGGCCGGCAAGTTCATGATGGAGTCGCGTTTTTTGCTGGATATGGCGGTGACCCGCAACGGTAAACCGGTAGGTCAGGGCGACGCGTTGAATGACGTGGTGCTGCATCCCGGGCAGTTTATCCGCATGATCGAATTTGAGCTGTATATCGATGGTCAATTTGTGTACAGCCAGCGTTCCGATGGTCTGATTGTGTCCACGCCAACCGGCAGCACAGCCTATGCACTCAGCGGCGGGGGGCCCATCATGCACCCCCGGTTAGAAGCCATTGTTCTGGTGCCCATGAACCCCCACACATTATCCAGCAGGCCGATCGTGGTCGATGGCAATAGCGAAATTAAAATTTTGATTGGCGATCACAATACCACGTCACCGCATGTCACCTGTGACGGCCAAACGCATGTGGTTGCCGAACCGGGTGATGAAATTCATATCCACAAAAAACCACATCGGTTGCAATTGATTCATCCGCTCAACCACAACTTTTACGAAACCTGTAGAACTAAACTGGGATGGGGTAGCCACCTGGTGGATTAATGCGGTAATACCATGGCAGAGGTCTGTGTCCAGAGCCCGCAGGGCTACGATATTATCGGTGATGTGCACGGTTGCGCAGATGCGCTGGTGCGCCTGCTGGATAAGCTCGGCTATCACGAAATAAACGGCGTATTCTGTCATCCCCATCGTCAGGCTATTTTCGCGGGCGATATTCTCGATCGCGGTCCCGGTATTCGTGAGGCCTTGGCCATCGTAAAGCGTATGTGCGATGCAGGTTATGCGCGCATGATAATGGGTAATCATGAATTTGACGCGATCGGTTATCACACCAAGGCGCCGGCCGACTCCGGTCGTAATTATCTACGGGAACACACTGAACGACATACGCGCCTGATTGCAGAAACGCTGGCCCAATTCGAAGATCATCCGCAAGAATGGCAGGATTATCTGGCGTGGTTTAAATCCCTGCCGCTTTTTATCGAGCATCCGAATTTCCGTGTAGTGCACGCCTATTGGGATCAGCCCTTGATCGATGAAATGATCACGCGTTACGGCGGGCCCTGCATAAATGATGATTTTATTGCCGCTACGGCCGATCAGACCTCATTTGAATGGCGCTGTATTTCGCGCCTCACCCGGGGTGCGGATCTACCGCTGCCCGAGGGCCACGCTATGGTCAGCGCAGAAGGATTCGAGCGTCGCTCGTTTAGGGCCAGATTCTGGGGCAGGAAACCCAAAACCTATGGAGAGCTGGCGTTTCAACCCGATCCTTTGCCAGAGCACATCGCCAGTCAGCCTCTGGAGCCTAACGATGATTTTCAATTGGTCCGTTACGGGCGCAATGAACGCCCGCTGTTTGTTGGCCATTACTGGCTGTCTGGCAGGCCGGCACCGGTGACGGATAATCTGGCCTGCCTTGATTACAGCGCCGTTAAATACGGTCGTCTGGTGGCTTATTCCTTCGACAATGAAACCCAGCTGGATGCCAATAAATACACTTGGGTCCACGTGGACAATCCCTAGGTTTTATTGTGAATTGGTATCCCGCTAAGCGGTTTGCATTGCAGCAGGATCTGCGGCCTTATTTGCAGGCCTTTCAACGCCGTGGATTTCAGGTGCACGTCACCGAAGACGCCGGAGATCAGGTTTTGTGGTTAAACCAGCCCGTGACTGAAGATGAACTGAATGAGGTGTTGCGCACCGCTGAGCCACATTACACCCCACCTGAAACCGAACGCCGACGTGGTGTGTCGCCTCTGACTATTGCCAGGCTCTTGCGAGGTCAGCCGCTCACATTGTTACTCATTCTTTGCAGTGTTTTGGGTGCGCTTCCGACCGCGTGGGACGGAGGCTGGAGTCTGGTGCGGATTCTGAGTTTCACCGATATCGGAGCATCACAAGGCAGGTTGTATTTTTCCGATCTGACCAGTGTATTGCGCCAAGGCGAGTGGTGGCGGCTGCTTACGCCGATGTTTTTACATTTTGGTGTGTTGCATGTGCTGTTCAACAGCTTGTGGGTTTGGGAATTGGGTCGCCGTATAGAGCGAATGCAATCGTGGCGCCGGTTGCTGTTAGTGGTTACCGTCACCTCCCTGGGCGCTAATCTGCTGCAGTATGCGCTCTCCGGTCCTTCGCTTTTTGGTGGCATGTCGGGCGTGGTGTATGGGCTGGTGGGTTACATCGCACTTTGGCAACGGCTTGAAGGTCAACACAGCTTCAATGTCAGTCCGGCGCTTCTGGGATTTATGCTGTTGTTTCTGGTGCTTGGTTTTACCGGTACGGTGGATATTTTTATTGATGGCGCCGTAGCCAATGGCGCACATTTGGGCGGGCTCTTGTCCGGTGTGGGTTTGGCGGCGACTCTTCTCCTGATTAAACGAATAGTGCTAACGCGTAAAGGTAGCGAACGATGAATTATGAGCAATTGTTGGATTCACTGACGCCCGAGATTTACCAGAATCTCAAACGGGCGGTTGAGCTGGGCAAGTGGCCGGATGGCCGGGTGTTGAGTGCAGACCAAAAAGAGACGTGCATGCAGGCCATCATCGCGTACGAGCATAAACACCTGCCTCCCGAGCAACACACGGGCTACATCCCGCCAAAGAACCATGATCATTGTGGTGGCGAAGGTGATGTCGCTGAGCCCGAGGCCGAAAAACCGTTAACCTGGAAACATTGATGGAAGTAAAGCTGAAAGGCTGCATTGAAAAAATGCGGGCTGAATTATCGAGCGATGGCAAGGTCAGCTATTTTTTTCGTTTGTCCGCAGGCGAGTTACCGATGGCCGATCTGTTGGGTAAGTCAATACAGCTGGAATTCAGCGGGCAGATAGCCTGTATTCATTGCGGTGCCGGCACCAATAAGAGCTTCAGTCAGGGCTACTGCTTTACCTGTTTTAATCAATTGGCTCAATGCGACCGCTGTATAATGAGCCCCGAGTTGTGCCACTTTCATGCCGGTACCTGCAGGGAGCCGGATTGGGCCCAGACATTTTGTATGACCGATCATTTGGTTTATCTCGCAAACGCGTCCGGGGTGAAAGTGGGTATTACCCGGATCAATCAGATTCCCACCCGCTGGATTGATCAGGGGGCCATTGAGGCTGTGCCGCTGTACCGCGTGGCTACACGGCAACTCTCCGGCTTGGTTGAGGCCGCTGCCAAAACCCACGTGGCAGATAAAACCAACTGGCGGCTCATGTTGAAAAACGCCCAGCCGGACACCTGTTTAAAGACTGCGGCCGCAGACTTGCAGGCAAAGCTGATGCCGGCGGTGCAAACCTTACAAAGCCAGTATGGGTTGCAGGCGGTACAGGCCGTACGTAATCCAGACAGTGTTTCCCTGAGTTATCCGGTGTTGCAATACCCGGACAAAGTGTCGACCCTGAATCCGGAAAAAACACCGTTGGTGAGCGGCCGACTGGAGGGTATCAGGGGGCAGTACCTATTACTGGATTCAGGTGTTATCAATATCCGAAAATTTTCCGGCTACGAGCTGGCATTGAGTGTAGGGGCCTAAATGAGCGAGCCAAAAGTCATTTATCTGAAGGACTATCAACCACCTGCATTTGCCATTGAACAAACCCAGTTGAATTTTGACATCGGGCCTGACAGTGTCATCGTGTCGTCCCGGCTGCGGGTAGTGCCCTGTGGCTCAGACACTGATCTGGTTCTGCAGGGGGAAAATCTGACCACGCTGGCTGTCAGTCTGGATGGGGTGCCCGTGGACGCGGCACGCATGACCGAAACGGAGTCCACGCTGACTGTCAGAGGCATTGACTCCGCCTGCTGGCTTGAAACCCGGGTAGCAATAGACCCCTGGGGCAACAGCTCTTTGGAAGGACTGTACAAATCCCGAACCATGTTTTGTACGCAGTGTGAAGCTGAGGGATTCCGTAAAATCACCTGGTTTCTGGATCGGCCCGATGTGCTGAGCGTGTACACCACGCGGGTAGAAGCCGACAAGTCTGACTGTCCGATCTTATTATCCAATGGCAATTGCATTAACCGGGGGGATTTGTCCGATGGCAGGCACTTTGCCGAATGGCATGATCCTCATCCCAAACCCAGCTATTTGTTTGCCTTAGTGGCCGGCGATCTGGAATGCGTGACGGATGAATTTGTCACCGTTTCAGGCCGGCGTGTGGTCATAGAGGTCTATGTAGAGCCCAAAGACCTCGATAAGTGTGCACATGCCATAGCTTCGTTGAAACGCGCGATGCGATGGGATGAAGAAAAGTATGGGCGCGAATACGATCTGGATTGCTACATGATTGTGGCCGTCGATGATTTCAACATGGGGGCGATGGAAAACAAGGGACTCAATATTTTCAATACTTCCTGTGTCTTGGCGCATCCTGCGACCACCACTGATGCTGGTTTTCAGCGCGTAGAAGCAGTCGTTGCCCACGAGTATTTTCACAACTGGTCGGGCAATCGGGTGACGTGCCGGGATTGGTTTCAATTGAGTCTGAAAGAAGGCTTTACGGTGTACCGCGATGCCTGTTTTTCGGCGGATATGAATTCTGCCACGGTTAAACGCATCGAGGATGTCAATCTACTGCGCAGTGCCCAATTTGCGGAAGACGCCGGTCCGCTGGCGCATGCGGTGCGACCGGCATCGTTTATTGAAATCTCCAATTTTTATACGCTGACTATTTATGAGAAGGGCGCTGAAATCGTCCGCATGCTTGCAAATATGCTGGGCCCGGAAACGTTCAGGCAAGCCACCGATCGCTACTTCGAGCGATTTGATGGTCAGGCGGTTACCTGCGATGATTTTCTCTCGGTAATGGAGGAGGTCAGCGGCAGGGATTTGTCCCGCTTTGCTCGCTGGTATTCTCAGGCCGGTACGCCGGTGATTGACGTGCAGGATGAGTATAATGCCGAGTCGCAAATCTACCGGATGACGTTGCGCCAAAGCTGCCGACCAACCCCTGAAACACCCGATAAACAACCCTTTCATATACCGGTACGCATAGGGTTGCTGGGCGAGGCGGGTGCTCTGGCACTGTATTGTGACCAGTTGGCCACGCAGGAGTTGGCGGATAACACCGACGTTGTTCTGGAGCTCACTGATACTGAGCAGACCTTTGTGTTTACCCGGGTACCCGAGCGCCCGGTGCCGTCACTGTGCCGGAATTTTTCGGCGCCCGTGCATGTGCGTTATCCCTATGATGAGCCCGCATTGGTCCAGTTACTGGCCCGGGATGATGACCTGTTCAATCGTTGGCAGGCGTCGCAGGAAATTGCAATCCGCCACATTGCGGCTGAACTGGATGGCAATCCCCTGTCAATGGATCGCTGGACTGGCGCGCTGGAGCAATGTCTTGCAGATGCCGCTTTGGATAGTGCGGTGATGGCGGAGCTTCTGCATTTACCCACCATGAGTTATCTCATTGACCGGTTGGAAGGCCATGATGTTCTGGCATTGCATGCGGCGCGAAAGACGGTTGAGGAAAAGCTGGCCATCGCGTTAAAACCAAGACTGCATAAAGCGCTACAGGCCTACCATCCGCCCGCACAATATCAACCGGAAGCTGGCCAGATCGCGCGGCGTTCTCTGCGGAATGTGGCGGCCAGGCTTTGTGTGATTGCCGGGTGGGAGCAGGCGGCAGATTGGATCGAGGCCCAGGTGCGTGCGGCAACCAATATGACCGATCAACTGGCTGCTTTGCGTATGTCGTTACTATTGCCCGATGCCGATGTGTCTGCACGCTGTCTGGATTATTTCTTCCAGCAGTGGTCGCACGAAGCGCTTGTGGTTAATCAATGGTTGGCCGTTCAGGCGGCCGATGAGCGCGGCGATACTCTGGTCCGTCTCCAGCGCCTGACCGAAACCGCAGGGTTTCAATGGGGGAACCCCAACAAGGTCAGGGCGTTGGTGGGCACCTTTGCCGGTCAGAATTATCCCCAGTTTCACCGCAATGACGGCCAAGGCTACCAGTGGCTGGCCGACGTGGTGGGTAAACTGGATCAGTCCAATCCCCAGCTGGCATCGCGCCTGGTGACGCCTTTGACCCGGTGGAAGCAGTATGGCGCGCGCGGCACTGCAATGCGCAATGCCTTGCAGGGGTTGGCGGGACAGGATCTGAGTCGGGACCTGTACGAAGTGGTGCATAAAGCGCTCTAGGGTTTTAGTTGGTACCTTGGTGCATGGAGCGGCATTGGGGTCAGAGGCTGTGGTATATTGCTTAGTTATGGCAAGTTACGCGCAGACGGAACTGCTGATCTGAAGGATTTGATGTGAGGGGAGATAGAAAGTGGGCAAGAAATTCCTGCTTGTTATGCTTTTAGGGAGCCTGGCTTTGCCTGCTTTGGCCGGTAAGTTATATAAAATTGTGGATGAAAACGGCAATGTGACGTTTTCCCAGTTTCCGCCTAAAGAAAAAAGCGAGAACACCACGGTCGAAGGTGTGGAAGTCAATTCCGGTGGAAAAGCTGCGTTGAGAGAAGTGGGCAACCGGGTTTATTGTGGCGATATGGTCGTGTCTTACCGTTCCACTTCGAGCTCAGATCGCTATGCGGAGCGACGGGCGGAATCCTTAAGGGAAGATGTGCGCTACTGGCAGGAACGGCTCAACCGGTTGGAGCGCAATGCCAGCGAGCGGTCGAGAGATAAGCTCTCTTCCGGCGGAGGCTATGGTATTTCCAGAACTGCTGAGCGCAACAGCAATTATCAGGAACAAATGCAGGAAGACATAGAAGAGATGCGTGAGCTGCGCTGCGCGCTCGCGTGGGCGCAAGACAGCCAAAGCACCCAGGTTACCGCAGCCACCGAAGGCCGGTCTGAAACCAGTCGTCTGCAGGATGTGCGCGCGGGCTTGGAGCGGGACATGGAGCAGACCTGTGGCCGTGAACCCCTGCTGGATCCCACCGACTCAACCAACGCGCTCAAACGCCGGCAATGGCGTGCCTGCACGAAAAAATTCCGCAAAGGGCTTGATGACGTAGATAACGAATTGCGGTATCGATAAACGTCAGAATTTGCAGCTGTTGGGCAAGTAAGCCGGCTCAATATCAGTCAGGTTCTCCCCCGCAGCCCGCATGCCATCGGGAATGCGGCTCACGCCGCACACCCACGACACCGGGCTTTTGGGCGAGCCGGGCACGTAAACCGGTGTCAGCGATAACACTCTGCCGGTCAGGCCTTCGCCAATTTTATTGCCCAGTTCTATATGCAACGCGCCCTGACTTAAGGTGACTGCCACAACATAGTTGCCAATAATGCGCTCGGGGTCCGGCATATGCAGCGTGTTGTTATTCTCCGGCCACTCGCCACTCATACGATAGTAAGCCTCTACCTGAGATTTGAAATCTTCGGTCAGTGACAAACTCTCTTCTATTTGCACCCGGCTCAGCCGGCCTTTGGTGTTGGGAATGGCCATCATAACCAGGATGGCGATGATCGAGAGCACCACCATCATTTCGATGAGGGTGAATCCAGTGTGTTTGTTGGGTGGCAATTTCATGGCCACAGCATAGCGGGCGGGCTGAAAAAAAAACAGGGCTCCGAAGAGCCCGAAAACTAGCGTTACGCACACATAAGATACTTGTCCATTTTCGCGCGGATGGTTTTTTGTAAACTTCCGGCGTCAAAATGTGAGAGGTCTTTTAACAGGTCGGGGCGAACCCGATGCAAATGGAGAATGGGGGCGTGTTTGTTTAACTCCCGCAAATCATTGTTGGTAATGACCGGTAAAAAAGGTTCATTGGCCGGCATCTGTTCCGCAACCTTGCGTAAGCCCGAAGCCAGAGGGGCAAATTGCAGCTTGCCGGTGGTCGCCTGGCGCTTGGCCAGATAAAGACCGGTCTTGCCAATGGCTTCGCCCGGAACAATAAACAGGCCGGTTTTTACCACGGCATCTGCACTCACAGCCTGGTAGGTGTCGTGGTGGTTGTTGGGGTTCGGCAATACCAGCAGTTTGCTGTTGTCGGCAGTGACAGGCCAAATGTTGTAATTTGCATATACTTGTTCAACAGAGCCTGAAAACACGCACAGTGAGGCTTCAAAGCGCTTCAGAAAATTGACCGCTTGCTCCTTATAGACAATTCCGGCCAGGTTCCATATGAGTTGTTGAGACATAGCAAATTCCTCTTTGATGTTGCCAGTATCGGGCATTTGTACAAGGATGTGCATGACAGGTAACGCCGCGTTTATGATGAAACCGGCCATTTGGATGACTATTAACGATGACGGAGTCACGTAATTGATTGCACGCGAGCTGTTGGCGAGCACTGATATCGCCCAACCCGGGGCCGAGCGGGTGGCCGTTGACGAGCTGTTCTCAGTGCTGGGGACACGGGGCTGGGGCGACTACTTCAGCCATCTGCAGGCTGCACAATTGGGGATTGCGGGTTACTGGTTTCTTGCCAATGCCAGCCTGGAGCCCTGTCTGGTGCAGCAGGCCGCGGTATTGCGCCACTGGATTGATGGATTGAGGGTGACCGGAGGAGGGACCCGCCACCTATTGATTGAGCATCCACAGATAGAGCTGGCAGCTTTTGCCGCCGCACTGCTGTGGCGTTTGCATAATCAGGCCGCCAGCCGGCGCATTCCTATTGATCGCGTGCTGGTGCCAGAGCTGCCGGCGGGTATCAGGGCGTATTTGGAGGGCCAGTGTCTGAACCTGGTCGAAGATCCGGCAGCCACCGGCGTTACGCTCGATATTGGCGAGGATGCCTGGCAGGCGCCTTTTGTCACTCACAACCGGAAATTGCTGCCGCTGTTATCCGAGAGCCTGGTTTTTTTGCAGGGCGATGAGGATGACAGTGTGGCGGGCAAAGTCTATCGGCAGCTGGAGTCCATGGTTTCGTTGGCAGAGGTGAATCAGGCCCAACTAGCACAATCCCTGGCCATGAGCGATCGCACCCTGTCACGCCAGCTGGCCGACGAGGGCACAAATTTCAGGGAACTACTGACGCGTCAGCGCAATGCGCGTGCGGTGGCGGGGCTTTGTCAGGGCGATGCCATCGATGTCTTGAGTGCGGCACTGGGCTTTTCTGAACGGGCAGCGTTTGAGCGTGCCTTCAAGGGCTGGCAAGGGGTGACGCCGGCCAAATTCCAGGCGCAGTACCGTAGATTATCCCGGGACGTGGATATTGAACGTCTGATTTCGCCGGAGCAGTTGCCGGCATTGCCCGCAATTGCATCCGAACTACTGGCGATGGCTCAGGATGATCAGGCCAGCCTCGAGGACATGGCAGCCTTGGTGGAGCGGGACCCTGTACTCACCGCCAAATTGTTGAATATCGCCTGTAGCGCCTACTACGGGTTGCCGCCCGGGACCCGGATTCGCGATGCGGTTATCCGCGTTTTTGGTGTGGATCGGCTGCGCTATCTGGCACTCTCGGTGCTGGCAGCGTCGGGCTTTTCCACCAGCCATTGTCCGGCTTTTTCTATGGCGCAGTTCTGGGTCGTGTCTTTGTCGGTCGCGCAACTCGCCTGTGAGTGTGTTCGGTTACAAGGTCAGCCTCAGGAACAACAGGCGGATATCTATCTCGCCGGCTTGCTGCACGCCATTGGCCGCTTGGTCTTGGTGCAATGCTTTCCGGTTAAAATGCAGCAACTGCTGGCACAGCTCAATCAGGCGCCTGCGCCGCAGGAAATGCTGGCGATGGAAAAACTCCGCTTGGGTGTCGATGCCAGTGAGGCAGGTGCGTTATTGGTCGCCAAATGGCAGCTGCCGCGCGCGGTCAGCGTATTTATGCGGCAATTGGCGAGCGAAAAAAACAATATGAGTGCTCAGGCGGGGCTTATTCTGGTATTGCATGAATATGTACTGGCCTGCTTAGCCGAAGACCAGGAGCGCACTCAGGTTGCCAGCAGTCAATTGATCCAATTGCTAGGCATTGATGCTGGAAAAATCGAACGCATGCTGGAGGCATTCAATCAAAAGCTGCCCGGGTTGAACGCTGCGGCCAATGCGATCTGAAGCACGGAATTGGTTGAAAGACCAAATTTCTGTACACTGCCCGCTTTCCTGAGGGGCAGGCCTGTGGCAATTGAGTGGTTTTATCTGTTATTGCTGATCACCGGGTTTATTGCAGGCATTATTAATACGCTTGCCGGCGGAGGCAGTAACCTCACGGTGCCAGCGCTGATGGTGTTAGGCATGCCCGCGGATGTCGCCAATGCCACCAACCGGGTAGGCGTGTTCTTTCAGTCGCTGTCTGCCAGCGCAGGCTTTGCCAAACGCGGTAAGCTACCGCGCCAATCTATAATCCCCGTGTTATTGCCCACCTTGTGCGGTGGATTGGTCGGTGCCGGCATAGCAGCGATTGCGCCTGTCAGTATTCTCAAACCTTTGCTGCTGGGTACCATGATTACGATGGCGGTGGTCATGTTGGTCAGCCCCGGATTGGTGGCGCCTGAGCCACATGAGCAACCGCGACGGGTGACCGAGTCACCGCTGGCATTGTTTGGTCTGTTTGCTGCCGGTGTATACGGTGGCTTTGTTCAGGCCGGAGTGGGATTTGTATTGTTGGCCGCGATTGCAGGAGGTCTGCGCTATGACCTGGTGCGAGCCAATGCCTTGAAAGTATTGTGTGCGCTGGGATTCACCGGGGTCGCGTTGGTGGTGTTTATTGCCGATGGGCTGGTGCAGTGGTTGCCGGGTTTGGCATTGGCCGCGAGTGCTTCATTGGGTGCTGCCGTCGCTGTCAAATGGAGCCTGAACGTATCGCAGCGGACGCTGAAGTGGTTTCTACTGGTTATGACACTGGCCGCCAGTGCGGCGGCCATGCTCAGCTAGAGTGTATTATCTGCCACCTGTCAGCTGACGTCGCTCAAAGCATACGGCGGAGAATGTCTTTTTCGCCACCTTCCAATTTGTGATAAATCACCGCCGTCAGGTGCGCGACAACAAGTGCCAGCAATACCCAGGGCGCATATTCGTGGATCTCGTGGAAAAGGTCGGCCAGCCCCTCGTGTTTGCCAAAAACCAACGGCACGGCGAAGTCGCCGAGCTTGATCGGGTAGCCGTTAAAATTACTCATGCCCCAGCCACTCAGCGGCACCAATACCAACCCCAGGTACAGAAGGTGCTTGGTGCTTTTTGTCAGCTTGCGCTCGGTGTTGCTGAACGCGGCGGGTAACTCGGGTGCCTTGACGAAGGCCAGCATCGCCACACGGATAAATGCCAGGCAAAGAAAGATAAAGCCGGTGGCTTTGTGCCAGCCGAACAAAGTGCCCCGCAAGGGGTCTTCGCGCGGAATATCGCCCATGGTATAGCCGATTGCAATCAGGCCAAAAAACATCAGGGCCATCAGCCAGTGCAGAATGCGCGTACTCAAGTGATAGCGATTGTTCATAGTCTCTCTCTGGAATTATTAGAAGCGTAAACGCGGCCAATGTAACCACTGCCGCGCGGGCCTGCAAGTCATTACGGGCTGTGCACATTCCCGCCCGGTGGCAGTCAATGCGGGTAGCAGTCAGGTACAGGTTCGTCTGTGCCAGCCGCCAGTGGCTGAGTTTCAATCAATTGGCGAATTGTCGAGACCACCGCAACCAGGTTCCGGCTCTCAATGTCTTTAGCGGCATCGCCTGCGCGCCAGACCTGTGCCTGAAACGCTTGTAATGTCTGCAGGCAGGATTGCGACTGGTATTGTTGCAGGACGGCGGTTGCATCGGCATATCCCGCGGCGCGCACCAACGCATTCAGATGATTCAGGCAGCTTGCCAGATCGGATGGGCTGTCGACCCGACCTGCCCGGTTCATCAGCGCCGACCAATCGCGGGTGTTACTCGGGATCGCAGGCGATTCAGCGAGCCCGGTGCTGGGCTTGCGACGCCAAAACAGCCAAAGGCTCAGCAGGTTGGTTAACAAAAGCAATGCGGTGAGCCAGGGCCAGAACCCCGCGTGGACTGATGCGGAGCTTGTATCAATAGCGGGTGTGCCCACCGCAGCAGGCGCTGAGTTTGCAGGGGCGGGCAGTGCGGATTGTGGCAAGCTGCCTTCTACGCTGATGGTTCTTGCAGGCAGGGTGGCGGTGCGCGGTTGTTGTGTATTGGTATCCCACCATTGCAAGGTGACGGCAGGCAATTGCATTTGCCCGGGGGCGGTGGGTACCAATGCGACGGTTTCAGTGATCACCGCGTTGACCCCATTCAGATTTTTTTGCTCGCTCTTGTCCGGTGCTTCGCGGTATTGCTTAATCTGGCTCACTTCGGGCAGTGCGAGTACGGGCAGCTGGTCGGCGGTAACGCCCTCTGCGCGCAGAGTGATTCTTCGTGTGATGGGTTCGCCGACCTGCCAGGTCAGGCTGTCATTCAGGTTATCTTCCAATTGGACATTGCTGGCGGGCAGCCAGTGTTTGCCTTGAAACTGGCTGGCCTGGGGTTTGACTTCGAGCGTCAGGGGCTGGCTTCTGATGCGTTTGATCTGGCCTCGGTTGAAACCGCCCCAGTTATTGCCTCCGCTGGTCACCGTAAAGGTTTGAATGGGGATTTCCAGCTCGCCCGATTGCTGCGGGAACAGTGCATAGCGCAGTTCACTGACCGAATAGACCTTGTCGTCAACGCGTTTCTGAAACTGGCTTTGGTTGAGTGGAATCACCAGAGCACCGGGTACGTTCAGCTCCGGCGCGTCTTCGATCCGCAGCGCAACGGCGGTGTACAAGGTGAGCGTGGCCAGCACCTGTTGTTGCACATAAGGTGTTTTCAGGTCGGCAGTGAGTTCCAGAAAGATATCGGGTTTGATCCCGCCGAGTGCGCTGTTGGTGTCGTGGACCTGAATTTCAATGGCGTCACTGAATTGATTACCATACTGGAAGGAGGGGATGAGCAGTTTGCCCGCGTTTTTGGGGGCGAGTATCAGTTGCCACTCGGTGAACGCCTCCACCTGACCATTGAAATTCCGGTACTGACTGCTTTGGTTGCGACTCAGGACATCAAATTGGTTTTCCAAAAGACTGAAATCCGGTGTCTGGTTCGCTTGCGGGGAAACCCTGACCAGTAAACGCAAGGTTTCATCGAGATTCAGTTCGCGCCGATCCACGGTCGCGCTGATGGTGTCGGCCAATGTTACTGCGCTGCACAGCAGCAGTGCTAAAGCCGCCAGCCAGCGTAATCGGTATTTACCAACGTTCATGGGCATTGTTCTCGGGCGCTGTCCATTCATCATTGCGAATTGCCTGTTTTCTCTGGCGATATTGGTACTCGAACTTTCGTTTCAACAGATTGGAGGGGTCGTCCTCAATTCGGTTCAACCACTGTTCTGCGGCCTGGCGTTGCTCGTCATTCAGGTCTGAGAACGCATCAATGGCCGCTGACGACTGATCGCCGTCGGCTTGTTGAGGTTCATCGGGCGCGGATTGCGGAACAGGATTTTCCGCCGAGGGCCTGGGCTGTTGCTCTGGCAAAGCGTCCTGTCTGCGGCGATCGGATTCATTGCCCCGGCGGGCATCGAGTTCACCCTGGTCCTGCTCACCCTGGCTGTCACCGGCTTGATCATTAGCGGGATCAGAATCGGTTGGTGGTATTGAATCCGCTTCCTGGCTTTTCGGTTTTTGCTGCTGTCCAGCCGTGTTGTCGCCCTGTTCCTGCGACGGCTGACCATCGCCTTGTTGACCGGCGTCGGATTGGTTCTGTTGCTGGCCGGCTTGTGGCTGGTTCTGATCCTCGCTGTGATCCTGATCCTGATCCTGATTTTGATTTTGATTCTGCGATTCCTGCTGTTGCTCAAGCGCCTGTTGCACCACCTGTTTGTTGTGAAGCGCGTCTGCCATATCCGGATTGATTGCAAGCGCCTGATCGTAACTGTTCAGTGCGGCTTGCAGGTTGCCGGCCTGTGCTTGCGTATTACCCAGGTTGTACCAGTCACTGGCAGAACCCGGTTCTACTTCACTCAGTGCGGATTGTGCCGCCGGGAAATTGCCGGCCTTATATTGCGCATAGGCTTTCCAGCGCGGATCAGTAAACGCGTCGGCCGCCGCTGCCGGATCGTCGTTTTCGAGCGCCTGAGCACCGCGCTGATTGTTGTTTAGCCAAAGCGACGGCCATAGCGCAGAGGGCTGGTTGGCGCCGGCCGGGTCCTGCGCAGACGCGTTCGGACTGACCACGGCAGAGACCATTATCCCGCACAGCATCAGACTCAGTAGTGCTTTCTGCCGGAATGCCATAAACGCCAGTGGCAGGGCAATCCATACCAGCCAGTGACCGCGGTCGATCCACTGATCAAACTCCCGCTCCACCTGGCGCCCGTCGGCCTTGGGAGTCTGATGCTTGCGTTGCAGAAAAATCAGGTCGCTGTCATCCAGCGTAATGTCGCGGTATTCGCCACCGGTCGCGCTGGCGAGTTCCCGCAGTAATGCGCGATCGTTGCGCGCGATCACCACTTCGCCGTCGGGCGTTTTGGCAAAGCCTTGTTGGCCTAAGGGAATCGGGGCGCCGGACTCATTGCCCAGACCAATAATAAACAGGGGATAGCCCGCTTTCAGCAAGGCACTTTTGGCGGCGTTCAGGCTATCGGGTGTTATGCCGTCCGTCAGTAGCACTACTTGCCCGTTCTTGATCCGGCTGCTGGTCAGGGTGTCATTGGCGAGTGCCAGTGCCATTTCAATATTACTGCCGGTCAAAGGCATGATGCGTGGACTGAGTGACGGAACCAGTGATATTAAGGTGCGTGCATCATCGGTGAGGGGGGTTACCAGGTGCGCTTCTCCCGCATAAACCACCAGCGCTTTCAGGCCTTCCGTGTCTGCCTTCAATGCGTCGGATAATTTCTGGCGGGCCCGAACCAGCCGGCTTGGTTTCACATCTTCGGCCAGCATCGAGGGCGATAAATCCAGTATGTAAACGGTGGCCGCCTCACTTTTCATCACCGGCAGGGGTTTGCGCTCCCAGCTGGGGCCGGCCGCTGCAATCACCAGCAGTACCATAACTGACGCCAGTAAGGGCGCCTGCAGCTGCGAGCTGCGGGTGTTTGATGGCATTGCCAGAAAAGGCAGCAGCGACGGGTCGATATAGCGATGCCAGTGACCGCGGCGCTTCCGGGTCCGGACAAACAACCACAGCACCAGCGGGATCACGAGCAGCGCAAGTAACCACAAGGGGCGGGCGAAGTGCAGGGCGTCGGGCATTGTCATACCTGCGCCTCCCGCCATTGTGTAAACCATTGGCCCAACAGCTTCAGGATCATCAGGCACAGCGCCAGGCCGATTGGCCAATGGGTTAACGTCCGGGTGGGCCTGAAGACTTCCTTGTCGTGTTCATTCGGTTCGAGTGTATCGAGCAGTGTATAAATGGTATCCAGTTCCTGCGGGTTGCGTGCACGGAAATAACGGCCACCGGTTTTTTCGGCAATGTCCTGCAGGCTCTTTTCATCCAGATCCTGCGAGGGATTGATCACCCGAGAGCCAAACTGCGAACCGAACAGGCCGGGTTGGATTATCTGTTCTGCGCCCAGACCGATGGTGTAGATTTTCAAACCCGCCTGCTGCGCCAGCGTGGCCGCCTGCGCCGGTGTTATCGCGCCGGCGGTATTTGCGCCATCGGTCAGCAGAATCAACACCCTGGATTCGGCCGGCCGTTCGCGCAAGCGCTTTATCGCCAGGCCAATGGCATCGCCAATGGCGGTTTTTTCCCCGGCAAAGCCAAGTTGCGCTTCTCGCAGAAGCTGGCCAACGGTCGCGCGGTCGAAGGTCAGTGGCGCCTGTAAATACGCGTGGGTACCAAACAGAATGAGGCCCAACCGATCGCCGGCCCGGCGCTCGACAAAGTCGCTGACCACGGCTTTGACCACCTGCAGGCGATTGGCCTGCTGATCGTTAAACACCATATCCGGGGTTTCCATCGAGCCGGATATGTCTACCGCGAGCATCAGATCGCGACCGCTGGCAGGCAGTTCAATCGCCTCACCCTGCCAGCGGGGTACGGCGGCCGCGGTCAATAGCAGCGCCCACAACAGCAGGCTGAATAGCCAGGGCAGGAGCCGGGTGGCGTGTTTGTCTGCCTGGCTCACCGGCTGGGTATACCAATCGGATGGAATGACAATGGCCGCTTGTTGTTGGCTTGAGCTACGTGCCAGCAGCCAGATCAACGGCAGGGGCAGGAGCCAGAAAACCATTGGCCAGTCAAAACTAAACACCGGTGAACTCCCGCGAGTGAGCTGTACGGGCAAAACGCATCAATGACGCTTCGATATCCTTGAGCGCTGCAGCGTCGAGGAGTGGCTTCGTCTGATAGGCCTGTTCAGTTAAAAATAGGCCCACCGATTGCTCCAGAGGCTGGGGGCTGTGCTGTTGCAGGAAGGCGAGCCAGGGTTTGCCCTGCAGTCCGGGTGCGGCACCCTGACTCAGGGCCCAGCGTTTCAGTAAGCGGTTGCAGGCCTGCGCAGTAGCGTGAGCGTCGAGTTGCTGTTCAAACAGCGCCTCGAGCTGATGTCTGAGCCAGCGATTGGGTGCCTGCCTCCGTTGACGGCGACGCCACGCGCGCCAGCCCAGAAAAAGACCCGACAACAGCAACGCCAGCAGTATCCACCAACCGGGTGCCAGTGGCCAAAGTCCCACGTCAGGCGGCAGATGCATAGGCTTGAGGGGCAGGGGCGTTGCACTCATCGATGGGTCCGGCTGCCAAAATGTTGTTGAACGAAGGGGGCCAGCGGAGTCGCCGTGTCCAGTAAATAATACCGGATGCCCAATCGAGCACAGCAGGCTTCCACAGCTTGTTGTCTCGCTAACCAATGTCGGTTAAAGGTTTTGGCCAAAGCGGGATTCAGCGCAATGGCTTCACCGCCGGCGCTGACAGACAGCTCGCCATCGCCGGGCCAGTGACGCTCCAGTGGGTCGTGTATCTGAAACACCAGGGTGTCGTTGTGGCGCTGGATCAATGCCAGCGACTTTTCACAGTCCGCATCCCAGTCATGAAAATCGCTGATCAACACCAGGGTGGCGCCCGGTTTGGCTGCACGCCGTGCATCAGACAGCCAGCTGGCGAGACTCGACTCTTGGTCACTGGCGGTGGGCGAGTGCAACTGATGGTTGCATTGGTGCAGCCGATGAATGAGGGCCAGCGCCGCGTGTTGGGAGCCTTGTGCCCGGTCGTCCTGGACGCCGCTTGCGTGTGCGATCAGGCCGCCAACCTTGTCGCCGCTGGCGCTTACAGACCAACTGAGTAATGCGCCCAACTGGGCCGCGTAGACCGATTTAAAGCAGCGTCGGGAACCAAAAAACATCGCTGCCCGCTGATCAATCATAAAAAACACCGGGCGCTGGCGCTCTTCCACAAATAATTTGGTGTGTGGTTTCTGTGTGCGCGCGGTCACCCGCCAGTCGATACTGCGGACATCATCGCCGGGTTGATAGGGCCTGACCTCGGCAAATTCCATGCCCCGACCCCGCAACCGGCTGGCGTGGCCACCCGCCAGGGCTGAACGCGGTTGGCGCCGGTGGAACAGCGACAAACCCTTGGCGGCTTGGCGGGTGGCCAGCAACAGAGGCAACTCGGTGTAGGCGCCTTTCGGCTCTAACGTATCCATAGTGAACTCAGGCCGCAGTCACAACCCCAAGCAGCTTTTCAATGACCTGATCAGCATTGATGCCTTCGGCCTCCGCTTCAAACGTGAGGATAATACGGTGTCGCAAAACATCGGTTGCCAGCGCCTGGACGTCATCGGGGGTGACAAAGTCCCGACCTTGCATCCAGGCCCGGGCTCTGGCCACGCGCTCAAGCGCAAGTGTACCCCTTGGACTGGCGCCATATTCCAACCACTGGGCCAATTGACTGTCGTATTTTGCGGGTTGGCGGGTGGCGTCGATCAGGTGCACGATGTAGTCCTCAATGGCCTCGGCCATGTGGATTTCCATCAGTTCGCGGCGCGCCTGCAACAGCGAGGTCTCAGAAATTTTGACCGGCGGCTGTGCGATCTGTGCCAGGTTTTCATTGCGCACCAACCGCAGGATCTGGCGCTCGGCCTCGGGACTCGGATAGGCCACCTTGACGTGCATGAGGAATCGATCGAGTTGGGCTTCGGGCAGCGGGTAGGTCCCTTCCTGTTCAATCGGGTTCTGGGTTGCCATGACCAGGAACAGTCCCGGCAAAGGATAAGTCTGCCGGCCCACAGTGATTTGCCGTTCCGCCATGGCTTCAAGCAGCGCTGACTGCACTTTGGCGGGCGCACGGTTGATTTCGTCTGCCAGCACCAGGTTGTGGAAGATAGGACCTTGCTGGAATTCGAAGGTTCCGGTCTGGGCCCGGTAGATATCGGTACCTGTGACATCGGACGGCAGCAAGTCGGGCGTGAATTGGATGCGGTGAAAACTGCCTTCGATGCCATCGCTCAGAAGCTTAATGGCTTTGGTTTTGGCCAATCCGGGCGCACCTTCCACCAACAAATGACCATCGGCCAGCAGTGCAATAAATAGCCGGTCTACCAAGGCCTCTTGGCCAACAATTTGATCGTTCAGCCAATTTCTTAAATTCAGTACATGCGCTTGTGTGGTCATGGGTCCTTCGTTCGTTATAGCTGTCAAAATGGCCCATCGGTCACGTTGGGTCCCTCAAAGCTAATGTTGGGTCTTCAAAGCCGGTTACAAGGTCTTGAATTCTCTTAAGTGGTCTATGCTTTGTAAAGCGCGAATCTGGGGTTGATTTGTGGTTAATTTCCACCTCCGTAGGCGCCAGGGACCTGCAGTTCAGAACAAGCAGGGCAGGTCAACTGCCAAAATCAGGTGCAACTACGGGGTGATGGACACCCTCTGGAGTCGATTCGTGGATACAAGTTTGGTGGCAACCGACAGCAAGCAAGCCTTTATGGAGCAATTGCTTGGATTGATCAAGCAGCGCTACAGCGCCGAGGAAGCTGAGCCCCTGGCTGCCTTTGCAACCGATTATTACGACTTATTCCCCATTGATGAGCTTGAAGGCCGCAAAATCAGCGATATCTGCGGGTGCCTGTACGGTTGGTGGAGCATGATCGCTGATCGGCCGGACGACGGCAAAGCCAAGGTCCGTGTGTTTAACCCCAATCTTGATGAGGACGATTGGCTGTGCCCGCACACGGTGGTGGCGGTGTTGCAAAAGGATATGCCGTTCCTGGTGGATTCCTTGCGCATGGAGCTGAACCGTCGCGGCATTACTGTGCACGGGGTGTATTCCAGTATTCACCTGATCGGGCGCGACAAAAAAATGCAGCGGGTGGCCACCTTGCCGCGCGCGGCAAAGGCGCCCAACACCAAGGGTGTGGAGTACCACAAAGAGGCGTTGGTTTACTTTGAGGTCAATCTGCACACCGACCCCAAGGAAATGGCCGAAATTGCCGGTAGCTTGTCCGATGTGCTGGAAGATGTATCTGTCGTGGTGGCCGATTACAAACCCATGCTTGCCGCGGTTGCCAATGTGGTGGCAGAGCTGGAGAAAGTGCCCGACAGCGAGCACGTGGTGGACCTGGAGGAAAGCCGCGAATTTGTGCGCTGGCTGGGTGAAGGCCATTTCACCTTTATGGCCTATTCGGAATACGAATTTTTTGACCAGGACGGTAACCGGGCGTTGCGTGAAGTCACCGACAAGCGTTTGGGGCTGTTCCGCCATCACGCCAAAGATACCGGTCCGGTCTCGATTGACGACTTCAACCCCGGTATGGCCCGCTTCCACCTCACACCCAAGGTGTTGGCGTTTTCCAAGTCATCGGTGCGCTCGCGTGTGCACCGTCATGCCTACTCCGACTATGTGGTGGTCAAGCGTTATCAAAAAGGCAAAGTGGTGGGCGAGTGCCGTTTTATGGGCTTGTATACCTCGCCGGTGTATACCTTGAGCCCCACCCGTATTCCGCTGATCCGCAAAAAAGTCGAGCAGGTCGTGAGTCGTGCCAACCTCGACCCACAAAGCCACGACTGTAAAGCGTTGAAGCAGGTGCTGGAAACCTTTCCGCGCGATGAATTATTCCAAAGCAGTGGGTCCGAGTTGTTTGAAACCGCTGTCGGCGTGGTGCGGATCAATGAGCGCTATCGCGTGCGGCTGTTCATGCGCCGCGATCCCTATGGCAAGTTTGTCAATGCACTGGTGTATGTCCCGCGCGATATTTTTTCTACGGCCATTCGCGTGCGCATTCAGGACCTGATCAGCAAAGCCATCAACGCCAAAGAGTGTGAATTCACCACCTATTTCAGCGAGTCGATTCTGGCGCGGGCGCACCTGGTTTTCCGGGTCGATCCAAATAAGCCCATTGAGTACGACGTTAAAAAGCTGCAGGATAAAATTGTCGACATCACCCGCACCTGGGAAGACCACCTGCATTCCGCACTGGTCGAGAATCATGGCGAGGAAAAAGGTGCAAGCCTGTTCAAGGCCTATCAGCATGCGTTTTCGAGTGCTTATAAAGAGCACTTTGATGCGCGCGCCGCGGTGTTTGATATCGAAACCATGCGCAAAATCGACAGCCCCGAGTCGCTGGGGATGAGTTTCTATCAGCCTGTGGGTTCCGAGAAGCACGAGTTCCGGTTCAAAGTCTTTCAGCGCAACAAGACGTTGGAGCTGTCCGAGGTTATTCCGGTGTTGGAGCGCATGGGTATGCGTGTCATCGGCGAGCATCCCTATCTGATAGATTTGGGAGAAGAACGCTATTGGATGCACGATTTCGAACTGGTCTATGATTTGCCGGCAGATGTCGACATCCAAAGCGCACGTTTCTTGTTTCAGGAAGCGTTTGCAGCGGTATGGTCCGAAAAAACAGAGAGCGACAGCTTTAACCAGCTGGTGTTGGGTGCGTCCCTCAATTGGCGCGAAGTGCTGGTGCTGCGGATTTATGCGCGTTACATGAAACAGACCGCATTCAATTTCAGCCAGAGCTACATTGCCAACACGCTGGCCAATCACATGGGGATAACCCGCAATCTGGTGGCTTTATTCAAAGCCCGGTTTGATCCGTCTGAAACTGAATCGCTTTCGGCGTCGAAAAAACGCTGTGCGGAATTGCAGGCCAATATTCTCGATGCGCTGGATCAGGTGGATAACCTGAACGAAGACCGCATTATTCGCCGCTATCTGGATATGATCAACGGTAGCTTGCGGACCAATTTCTTCCAGGTCAGTCAGGACGGTGGATTCAAGGATTATGTGTCCATTAAGTTTGCGCCGCGCACCATTGCCGAGATTCCCGAACCGCGGCCAATGTATGAAATCTTCGTCTACTCGCCGCGTATAGAAGGCGTACATTTGCGAGGGGGGGCGGTCGCCCGCGGTGGCCTGCGTTGGTCCGATCGCTTACAGGATTACCGCACCGAGGTGCTTGGGCTGGTCAAGGCACAACAGGTAAAAAATGCGGTCATCGTGCCGAATGGTGCAAAAGGCGGTTTTGTTTCCAAACAGAAACCCAAAGGCGGTGACCGCGAAGCGATTCAGCGTGAAGGTATTGAGTGTTACAAAATTTTCATCCGTGGTTTGCTGGATGTCACCGATAACCTGATTGACGGCGAATTGGTGCCGCCCAAGGCTGTGGTGCGTCACGATGGTGACGATCCCTACCTGGTGGTGGCGGCCGATAAAGGCACGGCGACCTTTTCCGACATTGCCAACAGTATTTCTGCCGAATACGGCCATTGGTTGGGCGATGCTTTTGCGTCTGGCGGCAGCCAGGGATACGACCACAAGGGCATGGGCATTACTGCCCGCGGCGCCTGGGTGGGTGTGAAACGCCATTTTATGGAGAAGGGGATCAATACCCAGACGACGGATTTCACCGTGATCGGTATTGGCGACATGGCCGGCGATGTGTTTGGTAATGGCATGCTGATGTCTGAACACATTTGTCTGACGGCCGCCTTTAACCACCTGCACATCTTCATTGATCCTACGCCGGATTCGGCCAAGTCGTTCAAGGAGCGTAAGCGTTTATTTGAACTGCCGCGCTCTAGTTGGACTGACTACGATCGCAAACTGATTTCTGCTGGCGGTGGTATTTTTGAGCGATCGGCCAAATCGATATCGATTACCCCAGAGATGAAAAAGGCGTTCTCGATCAAGGAAGACAAGCTTACCCCCACCGAATTGATTTCTGCGTTGCTGAGGGCACCCGTGGACCTGATCTGGAACGGAGGCATTGGTACTTATGTCAAATCCGGTACTGAGTCACACGCCCAAGTGGGCGACAAGGCCAATGACGGCTTGCGTGTGAACGGTGGTGAGTTGCGCTGCAAAGTGTTTGGTGAGGGCGGCAATCTGGGCATGACACAGTTGGGCCGGATTGAATTCTGTCTCAATGGCGGGGCCTGTAATACCGACTTTATAGATAACTCGGCCGGCGTGGATTGTTCCGACCATGAGGTTAACGTCAAGATTCTGCTCAACGAAGTGGTGTCTGCCGGCAATCTCACGGAAAAACAGCGTAATGCCTTGTTGGAACAAATGACCGACAACGTAGCCGACCTGGTGTTGTACAACAATTATCGCCAGACTCAGGCAATCAGTATTGCCCAGTTCCAATCGCGCCAGCGCGTGGGTGAATACCGTCGCTTTATCAATGCACTGGAAGCCAATGGCCGCCTGAACCGCGCGCTGGAGTTTTTGCCGCCGGATGATGTGTTGGTAGAGCGCCAGTCACAGGGTAAATCCCTGACCCGGCCTGAATTGTCGGTATTGGTGTCCTACGCCAAGGTTCAGCTTAAAGAGGAGCTGGCGGTACCCGAAATTACCGAAGATGTATTCATCGCCCGTTTGGTGGAAACCGCGTTTCCGCTGGCCGTGCGCGAACGCTACAGCGAGCAGATGTACAACCACCGTCTGCGGGCAGAGATTATTGCGACCCAATTGGCCAACGACATGGTCAATATCATGGGCATTAATTTCTGTCAGCGGCAAATGGAGTCCACCGGTGCCAAGCCTGCGGAAGTGGCGCGCGCTTATGTGGCCGCTCGCGAAGTGTATGCATTGGATGATTTCTGGCGCGACATTGAAGCACTCGATTTCAAGGTTGATGCTCAGATTCAGCTGGAGGTGATGAGCCGCATGATGCGCCGTATCCGGCGCGCTACCCGCTGGTTCCTGCGCAATCGTCGGGCCACGCTGGATGTCACGACCGAGGTCAAAGCGTTCGGTGAACCGCTCACCAAACTGCGCAAAGCGTTACCCGGCATAGTCCGGGGTGAGCCGAAAAAGCAGTGGCAGCGCGAGTCCAAGCGCCTGAAGGCGGCCGGCGTTCCCGAAGATGTGGCAGCCCGCGCGTCCATTCCCATTAACGTGGCGCCCGGTCTGAGCATGGTGGAAGCCGCAGTGCAATCCGGCACCGATATTCTGCGGGTGGCCGAAATTCATATGGCGGTCAGTGATTATCTGGGACTGGATTGGTTCGCCGACCAGATTTCCGACGTCAAAGTGGAAAACTACTGGCAGTCCATGGCCCGGGAGGCATTCCTGGATGATCTGGACTCTCAACTACGCACGATTACGGTTTCGCTTATCAAGGGCAGCGATGCCAAGCAGGCAATTGATACGACTATTGAGACCTGGGCAGAAAAGCATAAGGTATTAGTGGATCGCTGGCGCACCATGATTGCCGACCTCAAGGGCAATACGGGAACCGATTACGCGATTTTCTCCGTAGCCCTGCGCGAACTGCTGGACCTGGCGCAAGCGAGTCACTTTTCCAACTGATGGCGTCGGTGGTCGTCGATCTTCAGATCGGCCCTGAGGCACTGAAAACACTCTACCGGGGCGGTGCCCCGGTGGTTGTGGCGCGTGCTCTGGACGGCCGCCGAATCCGTTTTCCCGCCAGCCACTTGCGCCCCTATATATCGGCGCACGGGGTGGCGGGGCGTTTTTGTCTCGAATTCGACCACAATTTCCGTTTGACCCGGTTCTATCCGGTGGATCCCCAGTCGCACCCCTGAACAGATTCCAGTATCCTTGCGCGGTCCAACGAGGAGATATTCATGTACGCTCTGGCCCGTAAAGTACTTTTTGCTATCAACCCTGAATCATCCCACCATCTGGCACTAGACATGCTTGGTGCGCTTGAGCGCATGCAGCTGCTGGGCGTATTTGCGCCGGCTGTGGCCGCCAGGCCAACCGAGGTGATGGGCCTCCAGTTTCCGAATGCCGTGGGTATGGCCGCGGGCCTGGATAAAAATGGCGACTACTTCAACGCGCTCGGCAAGCTGGGATTCGGCCATGTGGAAATCGGTACAGTCACCCCACGGCCACAGCCTGGCAACCCGAAACCCCGCCTGTTTCGTTTGCCCGACCAGCAAGCCATCATCAATCGTATGGGCTTTAACAACAAAGGTGTGGACCACCTGGTCAGCCAGGTAAAGCGTCGCCGCTTTGACGGCATACTGGGAATCAATATCGGCAAAAACGCTGACACGCCCGTAGAATCCGCGGTAAACGATTACATTATCGGCATGGAAAAAGTGTATCCCTATGCCGATTACATCACGGTGAATATCTCCTCCCCGAACACGCCCGGCCTGCGCAATCTTCAGTACGGTGAAACGCTCACCGCATTGTTGAGTGAGTTGAAAGAACAGCAGGCCATGCATGCGCAGACGGTGGGTAAATACGTGCCGGTGGCCGTTAAAATTGCGCCGGATATGACCGCAGAAGAAGTGGGACAGGTGGCGGAGACCCTGTTGGCGGTAGAGGTGGATGGCGTGATTGCCACTAACACCACCATAGGCCGCGAAGGCGTGCAGGGGGCGTTGCATGCAGAAGAGGCTGGTGGGCTGAGTGGTGCCCCCGTGCGAGAGAAATCCACTACCGTGGTGCGGTTGCTCAGTGCGGCATTGGACCAGCAGATTCCGATTATCGGCGTTGGCGGTATTTGCTCGGGTGAAGATGCGGCGGAGAAGATTGCCGCAGGCGCGGCCTTGGTCCAGATTTACAGCGGGTTTATTTATCGGGGACCCGAGCTGATCGCCGAAGCGGCGGATGCCATTGCATCGCTCTGATCGCTCCGTCGATACCGACGGCGACCCCTGGTGCACGTAATTTGCTGAATGTCAGAGCGGCATCAGCGTTTTTCAGCGGTGTCCTGGAAAAAGGGCGAACCCGTGTTCGCCCTGTGAATGAATAAGTTCAGCGTTTTACAGGTTGCTGAGTTTCTGCGCACAGGCTGCGCGGTTGTAACCGTTCCACTGATCTTCTCGCGCTTCGCGCCACCCGCTCATCCATTCCTGTCGTGCCTCGCCGGTGAGATGGGGGCAACCGTCGCGTGAGCGGCCTTTGATAGCAGCGCTATAGCCTCTGTTGAAGGCATGTTCGATCTGGCTACGTTTTTGTCTCTTCATATAAACACCTGTGCTTGTGGAAAGTTGGAGTTCTGGTGTGCGCAGACGCACAGAGAGCCTGTGTCCTCCGGGACGGCCTTAAGCGAGTGTTGTGTGAATAGGCACGCACCGGTCATTGGTGCGGGCAATGAGAAGTCGTCTGTCAGTATCCTTGTTGCTAATGCTGCTGTCCCCGACCATAGCCCTGGGTGCGAGTGACCGTCGGGCAGGCTTACCTTGATTAACTCTGGCGACAGCAACCACGACCGCGAACGCGGGGGCTGCTTCGCCAGAGGGGGTGTCCGTCATGACCGGCCACCAAGTCTGCTTTACGCAGGCATAGCGGGCGTTAACCCGTTACAATGGCGCCTTTTGACGGCGCGGGGTTCAGTACACCAAATTGCCGTCGGCTTGTGAATGAATTTAATGGTCTATGCTTAGCGCCTTTTATGGCATGTGAGCATAAACTCGGAGCTTAGAGGCTCAGGAAGTTAAAACATGGTTTCTTATGAATTTTTTGCCGCTTGTCCAAAAGGCCTGGAATCACTCCTGTTAGAGGAATTGACCGGCCTTGGGGCCAGCCCTGTGCGAGAAACAGTGGCAGGAGTGTACTTTACCGGTGGCTTGGAGCTCGGCTATCGGGCCTGCCTCTGGTCCCGTCTGGCAAATAAAATTTTGTTGCCATTGGCCAATTTTGATTTACAGGACGCCGAGGATTTGTATGAGGGCGTCAGTGCCATTGCCTGGCACGAGCATCTTTCGCCCAGCAGCAGTTTTGTGGTGGATTTCGTGGGGACTAACGCGGCGGTACGCAACAGCCAATTCGGCGCGTTAAAGACCAAGGACGCTATCGTTGACGTAATCCGCAATGCGACCGGCGAACGTCCATCGGTTGCGCGCGATAATCCCGATCTGCGTATCAACGTACGGCTCAGTCGCGGTAAGGCGGCGGTCTCGCTGGATTTATCCGGCGACAGCCTGCACCGGCGGGGCTATCGGCAGAAACAAGGGGCGGCGCCACTGAAGGAAAACCTGGCCGCGGCACTTTTGCTGCGTGCCGACTGGCCCGCCATCGCTGCCCGGGGCGGCGCGTTACTCGACCCCATGTGCGGTTCCGGCACGCTGCTGGTTGAAGCGGCGATGATGGCAGCCGATATTGCGCCGGGTCTGTTGCGCGCGCGTTTTGGTTTTGAGCGCTGGTTGCAGCACCGCAATGATGTCTGGTTGACGATTCGGGAAGAGGCGATCGAGCGCAAACGAGCCGGTCTTGCCAGAACGCTGCCGGAAATCCGCGGCTATGATGCCGATATTCACGTGATCCGAAGCGCAGAGGCTAATGTGCTGGCGGCCAAGCTGGACCATTGGGTACGCCTGAGCCGTAAAGAACTGAAGGATTTCACCCTGCCCACCCACAAGCAACTCGAGGCGGGCCTGGTGATCACCAATCCGCCCTACGGCGAGCGCCTGGGCGATGCCGATGCGTTGCGCTATCTGTATGCCTACCTGGGCGATCGCATGCGTTCGGCATTTCCGGGTTGGTCGTTGGCGGTGTTTACCGGCAATCCCGATCTGTGCCATGAAATGAAACTGAAGGCGCACAAGAAGTACAAGTTCTTTAACGGCAAGTTGCCGTCTGAATTGCTCTTATTTGATATTCGCGAACAGCAGGCTCAACCCGAACGCAAGCCCGATGCGCCAATCGAATTGCGCCCAGTGGTTTTGTCGGCCGGCGCGGAAATGTTTGCTAACCGGTTAAAGAAAAACCAGAAGCAGTTGGCCAAATGGATCAAGCGGGAAAATATTCACTGCTATCGCCTGTATGATGCAGATATGCCCGAATATGCCGTGGCGGTGGATGTGTACGAAGGCTATGCCCATGTGCAGGAGTATCAACCTCCGGCAAAAGTGGACGAGACCGCAGCACGGCGCCGGATGGAAGAGGTGCGCGATGCGCTGCCGGGCGTGCTTGGCATCAGCCAGGATCACATCAGTTACAAAACCCGTCGCCGTACCGCCGGCAAACAACAGTATGAGAAACAGCAGGTGCGCGCGGTCCACCCGCTGGTGCCAGTGCGTGAAGGGCAGGTCCGGCTATTGGTGGATCTGTGGCAATACCTGGATGCCGGCTTGTTCCTGGATCATCGCCCGTTGCGGCTGCGCATTGCCAACGAGTCGCGCGGTAAACGCTTCCTGAATCTGTTTTGTTATACCGCAACGGCTTCTGTGCATGCGGCGGTAGGCGGCGCGCGTTTTACTCACTCGGTGGACATGTCGCGCACCTACCTGGATTGGGCCCGCAAGAATTTTGCCGAAAATGGCCTGGGTGAACAGCAGAATCGCCTTGAGCAGGCGGACTGTTTGCAGTGGTTGGCAACGGCCAAAGGCGAGTACGACATCATCATGCTCGACCCCCCGAGTTTTTCCAATTCCAAACGCATGGAGGGCGTACTTGATATCCAGCGCGATCAGGTTCAGCTGATTGATGATGCCATGCGCTTGCTGGCGCCAAAAGGCGTGCTGTATTTTTCCAATAACCTGCGCAGCTTCACCCTGGCACCGGAGATCGAGACTCGCTATCGGGTGGAAGATATTACCCGCGAGACACTCGACCCCGATTTTTCACGCAACAGCAAAATCCATCACTGCTGGTCGATCCGGCACTCCTGACGCAGGGCGCTGGCAAAGGCATTGCTGGCATCCAGCAATTGCTGCCTGCGCGCCGCGCCTTCGCCTTCGCTGAAGCAGAAGGACAGGCGCAATTGGTTCAGTCCAGCCATCGGGTTGCGTGCACGGGCATCGTCCGGATAAAAACTGAAGGTGGGAATGGTGACCACGCCATAGTCTGCCACCAGTCGCTCGGTAAAGGCGGTATCACAGTGCAAGCTCGGGTGATTGAGCGTAAACACGGAAAAAAAGCCGGCGCCGGGCTCTGTCCATTGAAACAAATCCGGGTGGTCGCCCAGGCGCTGTTTCAGCGTCGACAGCAACAGGTCGCGGTTCTCGCGGTAGAGCGCAATTTTTTGCTCGGCCATGGGCCAGAGGCTGGCGCGGGTGGCGAAACTGTCATCGCCCAAAAATGCGGCAAAGGCCATCAGCGCTTCCGGATTGTGCAGCAACGTCTGGCTGCTGGCTTCTGTGAGCAGCAAGTCGGTTAAAGCCTTATTGCTGCCATCCTTGAGTGTGATCCGGGCCTGGGTGAAGGCAAAACCGATACGCGGGCCCGGTAGACCGACTTTGGACGCGGTAAACAGATGTACCGTCTGCTCTGGCGCCAGGCTGTAAAAAATGTGCGGGCGGTCTTCCGGCGCATCAAAACTGATGTAGTTGTAGGGTGCATCTTCAACCACTAACACATCTTCGTCTCTTAGCACCTCGAGAATCGCGCGGCGACGCGCGTTGCTGAAGGAGATGCCGCCCGGGTTGTGACCATCGGGCACCGTGTAGTAGAAGGGGACAAAACGGCCTTCTGCGCGCGCGCGGTGGATCTGGGCGCGCAGCTGTGCCGGGTCTGGCCCTTCCGCATCCATATCCACGCTGTAGATTCTGGCTTGTTGACACAGACCAGCCCGGGCCAGAAATCCAGCATAGGTCGGGGCGTCGGTGATGTAGCCTATTTTTTCCCCGGCCCGTTCGAACAAGGAGCACAAGAGGTTGATGCCGCCGGTGGAGCCGATGGTGGGGATGCAGCTGTCGGGGTCGATGCTGGCGTTGAAATCGCGACCATAGACCTCGGCAAAGCGCTCGCGGGCAATCCTCGGGCCAAGCGTATCCGTATAGCCGTAGAGTGGCCGCATCACGTCCCGCAAGCTGGTGTCCTGGGCCAGATGGTCAAACCAGGCCTTGCTGCGCGCAATGTAATCCGTGGGGTCTGTGACCTCCGGGTGCGGGTAGCCTGCGCCCAGGTGATGCAGTTGCAGGCCTTTTTCGGCGGCGAGTTTGGCCAGTTTGGGCAATGCCGCCGCCATTTTACGGGTGACACTGACGGGCTGGGCGACGAGGTGAGGCGCTTTCATCGGGGGTATCCTTGTGGCTTTGCGGTATTGTCGCGTGCGGCTTGGCCGACTACAAGGAGGCCGGGGCTGAATTTGTTATGATGCGCTCTGGTGAATCGGGATATAGATGATGAAGCAGTTCGAGGTACACAGCGCGTTCGCGCCGGCTGGCGATCAACCCAATGCAATTGCGGCCCTGGTCAAGGGGTTGGAAGCGGGCTTGAGTCACCAGACCTTGTTGGGTGTTACCGGCTCGGGAAAAACGTTCACCATTGCCAATGTGATCGCCGCGTTGCAAAAGCCCACCATGATCATGGCGCCGAATAAAACGCTGGCTGCACAACTCTATGGCGAGTTCAAGGAGTTCTTTCCCAATAATGCGGTGGAGTACTTCGTGTCTTACTACGATTACTATCAGCCGGAAGCCTACGTACCGTCGTCTGATACGTTTATTGAAAAAGACGCATCCATCAACGAACACATTGAGCAAATGCGGCTATCTGCCACCAAAGCGCTGATGGAGCGGCGCGATGCCATTGTGGTCGCCACTGTCTCGGCGATCTATGGTCTGGGTGATCCGGATGCCTACCTGAAAATGGTGATTCACCTGGATCGCGGCGACCCGATGAATCAGCGCACCTTACTGCGTCGATTGGCCGAGCTGCAGTACACGCGCAACGACGCGGCGTTTCACCGAGCCACCTACCGCGTGCGCGGCGAGGTAGTGGATATTTTCCCCGCCGATGCCGACGATCTGGCTGTGCGGGTGGAATTATTCGACGATGAAATTGAACAAATCAGCCTGTTTGATCCGCTCACCGGGCGGGTGCAATCGAAAGTACCGCGATTCACTATTTACCCGAAATCTCACTACGTCACCCCGCGCGAACGCGTGCTGGAAGCGGTAGAGCAGATCAAGGCGGATCTGGCTGAACGATTGACGTTTTTACGCAATGAAAACCAGCTGGTTGCCGCTGAACGGCTGGAGCAGCGCACCCGTTACGATATTGAAATGATGGTGGAGCTGGGTTACTGCAACGGCATTGAAAACTATTCGCGCTATTTGTCCGGGCGGGAGCCTGGCATGGCACCGCCCACCTTGTTCGATTACCTGCCGGCCGATGCTTTGCTGGTGGTGGATGAATCTCATGTGGCAGTGCCACAGATCGGGGGTATGTACCGCGGCGATCGGTCGCGCAAAGAAACCTTGGTGGAATACGGTTTTCGACTGCCATCGGCGCTGGATAACCGGCCCATGCGCTTTGATGAATGGGAAAAACTCGCGCCCCAGACGATATTTGTTTCCGCCACACCCGGAGACTACGAAAAGCAGCATGCCGGTCAGACAGTGGAGCAGGTGGTGCGTCCCACTGGTCTCGTGGATCCGGTGGTGGAGGTGCGCCCGGCCGGCAGCCAGGTGGATGATGCGCTGTCGCAGATTCGGCAACGCGTCGGCGCCGGCGACCGGGTATTGATTACCGTGCTGACCAAACGCATGGCCGAAGACCTGACCGATTATTTACAGGAGCACGGTGTCAGGGTGCGTTATCTGCATTCCGATATCGACACGGTCGAGCGCATGGAAATCATCCGCGACCTGCGCCTGGGCGAATTTGACGTGTTGGTGGGAATCAACCTGTTGCGTGAAGGTTTGGATATGCCAGAGGTATCATTGGTACTGATCATGGATGCCGATAAAGAGGGTTTCCTGCGTTCGGACCGTTCCTTGATCCAGACCATCGGGCGCGCGGCCCGCAACTTGAACGGCAAGGCGATTTTGTATGCGGACAAAATCACTGGCTCCATGCAGCGCGCGATTGACGAAACGGATCGCCGGCGGGAAAAGCAGTTGGCGCACAATGAAAAGCACGGCATTACCCCGGTAGGGGTTAAAAAATCCATCGCCGATATTCTGGAAGCCGGGCAGGCACCTGGTAAGAAAAAACGTCAGAAAGTGGCCGAAAAACCTGCCGATTACGCATTGGCTGAGGGCGAAGATATTTGGAAAACCATTGCTGAGCTGGAGCAAAAAATGTTTCAGCATGCCAAGGATCTGGAGTTTGAGCAGGCGGCACAATTGCGCGATGCGATTCACAAGCTCAAAGCTCGCGCCTGACGCGAGCGTGAGCTGTGGTTAGTAAAGCTCGACGACTACTCTGAAGCCAACATCGTTATAGGCTTTGCTGGCATCGCGGCCTTCCCGGTGATGGACGGTAATATCTTTGGCGGAGTCCTTCATGGATCCGCCGCGCACGCTGCGCAAATCACATTGGGCTAATTTAACTGCACTGGCGTCCCTGGGGGCGCTCAGATAATGATTCTGGAAACAATCCTCAACCCATTCTGCCACGTTGCCGGCGGTGTCATGCACACCAAATGCATTGGGGTTGTAACTGCCAACCGGTGCTGTTTTGGTGGTAAACAAGCCGGCGTAATCACTTTGGCAGCCGTTGCGGCAGTTTGCACGCTTTTTGGCGTCGCCGGTCCACCAGTAATCGCCTTCACTGTTGGCGCGCGCCAGAAACTCCCATTCAGCCTCGGTGGGCAAGCGGTATTTCTTTCCGGTGGATTCAGACAGCCATTGCGTGTACGCGCGCGCCTGCTCCCAGCTGACATTGATGACCGGTCGGCTGCCTCGTCCCCAGCGTTCATCGTCGGGTTGCCCCAGATTATTGGCACTGAGGAATTTGTCGAAATCGGCAAAGGTGATTTCAAATCGGCTGACGGCAAAGGGCTGATCAATGGTCACGCGTCGCTCGGGCATGGTAACGCTCGACCCTTTATCACCCATGGTGAAGGTGCCGGCAGGAATGATCACCATTTCCGGCCCTTGGTCACCGTTGGCGAGCTCGTTTTTAAACAGAGTCCCGGGCACCACTACCTTGCGTAAACTCACATCCAGTGACCGGTCCTGTGTGCCAAGGCGCACCCATTCCTTGTAGGTGTGGTAACCCTCCGCGGTAACTTCGACCAGATAGCGATCAGGCAGTAACGCTATACCGGGTTGATACTTTTCTTTGATATTAAGAATGCGCACGCGTGCTGATACCGGCTCTGGATTAACGGTCAACGCAAATCGAGGGGCGGGCGGCGGTTCAGGTATGGGTTCAGGCGCAGGCTCTGCTACCTCGGCTTCAGGCGTGTCGGTATCGGGCAAGGTATCCGTTGGAAGTGCTTCAGATTCATTGATTTCAGTCTCAGCGACTTCTGGTTCTGGCGTGCGCAAAACGGGTTGGGGTGTCGAGGTCATCTGTGCCAGGGGTTCAGGTTCACTGGCTTCGATGATAATCGGGGCTGTCAGGTCACGTTGATTGAGCAACGCTGCACTGAATATTGCCGCATTGCGCAGTGCAATCGGGTAGTGATTTTCACCCGGTAAGTGAAATCGGATCAATGCAACACTGAAGGTAAACCAAAGGCTGCCGACCACCAGCACAATCGACAGCACGCGGGCAATGCTGAAACCCGTCCGGTGATTACCCGCCTGAAAATAGGCCGCCTTCTGAATGCGGGTGGATACCACGGTGGTCCGGTCGTTTTCGCCACTGTCCGGATTGGTTCTGATTTCTGTGACAGTGGAGTCAGGCCGACGATAAAAACTGCGCTTCGGTGACCAGCGCCAGCGGGCTATCTCGGTGACGGCGGCTTTGGCCTGGGCTGACAGTGCCGCGTAGCTGGTCAATACCAACGCCTTGAACAGCGATGCAATATGCATGGCGGAGGGCTCGGTATTCGACATATAGCGTGGCCGGCTGCCGCTGAGTGTGGCATCAAGCTCGTCGATGGCATTGACAATCTCGCGACCACGCTGAAACCTGTCGTCGGGATCTTTGGCCAGCAAAGTATTCAGTAATTTCTGATAAAGCGAGTATTGCGGGGGTAACTTGGGAATCGGTGCCGTCAGGTGTTTGATGGCGATGGCAACCGCTTCTTCGGCCTTATAGGGCACGGTGCCGGTGAGCATTTCATAAAAAACCACGCCCAGGCTGTAAATGTCGGAGCGGCCATCAATGGCCTTACCGCGTGCCTGTTCCGGGCTCATGTAGTGGGGCGTGCCCACGACCATGCCGGCGTTTGTCATTTGTGACGCGCTGCTGACAGTTTTCGCCACGCCGAAATCCGAGAGCACGGCTGAATTGTTTTCCCTGAACAGAATGTTTTCGGGTTTGATGTCGCGGTGGATGTAGCCTTTTTCATGGGCCAGGTCCAGCGCGAGCGCCATTTCACGCACGATCCGTAAAATTTCCGATGTGCTCAGACCGGTGGCCATCTTGTCGTGCACCGAACCACCGGGCAGGTAGTCCATGGCAATGTAATTCAGGTTTTTATAGCGGCCAATATCGTAGATAGAGACGATATTCGGATGTGACAATTGGCCAACAATATTGGCTTCCCGTTGAAAGCGCTCACTGAAAACCGGGTCGGCGTTGAGGGCAGGGGACATCACTTTGAGTGCCACCTCGCGTCCAACGCTGAGTTGGATTGCAAGGTACACGGTCGACATGCCGCCCTGATTAATTTTGCGAATAATGCGGTAACCGGGAATTTGCATGGCGTGTGATTAACCTATCACCCAGAAACACAGCAACGCCAGCGAGGCAGTGGCCAATGTGTATAAAGAAAAGTCCAGTCCGGCATTGCCCGTGAGTGCGGGCAGCCAATCGGTGATGGGGGTATAGAAATAGCGTTTGGTCAGAGGCGACTCAATCACCTGTAGCGTGATGTTGTCGTTGCCACCCTCATCCAGTGCGGCATCCATCAACTTGGCGGCGGCGTCGCGAGGAGAACGCGCACTGCACAAGAGGCGGGCCAGGGCTTCGTCATTCAGTTCATCCGACAATCCATCGGAGCAAAGCAGAATCCACTGGTTTTTCTCCCAGATACCGTGGATGGTATCGACTTTCACCCGTTGTAAATCGGTTGAGCCCAGACATTGGGTAATGACATTTTTATCGGGATGCTTGTCCATATCCGAGGCGCTGATAGCGCCCGTGTCTACCAGCATCTGGACGTAAGAGTGGTCCAGCGTCAACTGCTCAAGGCTGCCGCCTTCATCGGTAAACGTCCATAAATACGCCCGGCTGTCGCCTACCCAGGCAATTTCGTATTCTTGGCCAACACACTTCAGCGCCACCACAGTTGAGCCCATTCCGGCGGCACCTTCGCCGCGGGCGCTGGCCTCCAGAATTGCTTTATGTGCCTGTTCGATTGCGGTGGCGAGCGGAACCTGGGCCCGGGTCTGAACACTGATCACGTCGCGGGCAATAGCGCTTGCCACCTCTCCGGCTTCGTGGCCTCCCATGCCATCTGCCACCAGCCAGACACCGGCATCGGGACCGGCAAAGTAGGTGTCTTCGTTGTTATCCCGGCAATGGCCTTTATCGGAAGCTGCGCTATAGTTCAGTGGTGGCATCTAGGCCCCTGTGGCAGTTGTTATCGTTATCATCCTTGCCTGTTTAACGGCATTCAGTGGATGGATTCACAGTTTACCGGTTAAATGTAAACGGTAAAGCCATTTTTCGCTAACCTATTGAAACGCTTTGCTCTTTTGCGGCATTATCCACTAGAAATCGACCCTTATGCTCAGCATCAGGTATGGGATAGCAGTTTATGTTAAAACTCCGCTTTAAAAACAATAAGCACAATGCGGTTTGGCTCGTGGAGCCCAAGGTTACAATCGGGAAAGCAGCGAAAAACGATCTGGTAGTTGACGATGCTGATGTGGCCGAATTCCACGCAGAAATTCTCGTAGACCATGAGCAATTGACGCTCAAAGTGGTGGATGCCGCGTCGCCTGTTTCAGTAAATGGGACGCAGGTCACATCCGAACAGCCGTTGAGCGTGAACGACGTATTGGTCGTGGGCCGCGCGCAGTTGCAAGTGGTCGATCCCAAGCAAGAGCCCAAAGCAGCGCCCACACTGGTGCGGGCCGAGGCCACTGGCTGGAGTTTAAAAGCCAATCATCCGGCGTTATCCAGCAAGGTCTTTAATCTCGGGGTTAACACCGTAGTCGGACGAGCAAATGATTGCGACATCGTGTTGGCTGCGGCGCACCTCTCCCGTCGGCATGCACAGTTAACGGTGAAAGATGGCTTGCTGTACGTTAAGGATCTGGGCAGTGCCAATGGCACATTCGTCAATGGCAGTCAGGTGAACGAAGCCCGGGTCAAGCGTGGAGACGAACTCAGGTTCGACACCTTGAGCTTCGGCGTAATGGGGCCTGCGGACGACCTGGATAAAACCACGGTTCGGGAAATGCCCAAGAAGGTCGCCGGACAGAAGCCGGCGGCAGCGGCCGCCAACAAAGCGCCGCGCAAGCCCGACCTCAAATTCCGGGAGGAGCTGAAGGCCAGCATGGCGTCATCAGCAGAACCGCAGGTTGAGGATAAACCCCGCTCATCGGCGTTCACCGGCCTGTCTGTGTTAGTGCTGGTGCTGGCCGGTGTGGGCTACTGGGCGTGGCAGCAGGGCTGGTTCTGATCCCAGGACAGGGCAGATTTAGCCTGAAATTGCGCTAAAGTTTTCCGGATATCGGTCGATACCCCGGCATGGCCCACATGCCACAGGAGGTACTCACCATGTTCGCTGCACCTTTTGCCCCGCTGAACCAGTTCGCTCCCGGACTTCCCCCCGCGCCCAGAATGCCGACCTTCACGCCCCCTGTGGAGGTCACCAGGCCAGCGGAAACCCAAGCCACCACCGCTGTGGGGCAGGATGCCCGCGTTAACAGGGCGGCCGGCACCATCCTCAATTTTGTCCACAATCAACTCAAGGTTGACGCAGAGGCCGGCAGGTCGTCAGAGCAGCTGCAGTCCCGCTTTGATGCCGGTGCCGAGGGCTTTCTGAAAGGCTTCAATGAGGCGCTGGAGGAATTGGACGCCAGGGGCCTGCTATCGCCTGAACTGGAGGCAGAATTGGGCGCCACGCGCGACAAAGTTCTGCAGGGTTTGCGCGATATGGCACAGGAATTTGGTTTGAATACAGATGCGCTACCTGCAGAAGAGGCGCCGGCCCCGGTTGAACCGCCAGTAACGCAGCCCCCGTCTGCGATGAGTGGTGTGGTTTTCGGTCGCAACAGCTTTTCCTTTTCGCTCACCACACAAGAGGGCGATAAGGTCACCATTTCCAGTGTCAGCCGTTTTGGCCAGGCTGCCAGCGTATCTGATCAGGGCTTCGGTTTTTACCAGCAGCAATCGCAGCGCTTCAGTTTCAATGTCGAGGGTGACCTGAACGAGAACGAGATGGCCGCGCTCAATGATCTGCTGGGTCAGGTCAACGATCTGAGTGAAATGTTCTACAGTGGCGATCTGGAGGGTGCGTTCGATGCAGCGCTGGCGCTCGATTTTGACGCCAATGAAATCGCCGGCTATGCCCTCGATTTGCGTCAGACGATGGTCACCAAAGTGCGTACTGTCTATGGTCAGCCGGCCGCAGAGACCAGTCCCGTGCGCCAGCAGATGCAGCCTTTTGCCCAGCTTGCCGATCAGATTGAACAAGCGCTGGAAAAAGCAAAGGAATTCCTGCAGCCGTTGGCTTTGCTGGGCGATTTGATGGAGCAAACAGCGCCCGGTATTGACCATGAGGGCCGGGCGGGCAAGCATAAACTGTTTTCAGATGTTGGGCAGGCGATGGCCCAAAAACTGCTGAATGGCTGAGCACGCGGGAGCGGCCTGAGGTAAACTATCGCCTTTTAGGGTGGGCCTGAACGTGCGTGTTGAATTATTGGGTACCGCTGGTTGTCATTTGTGCGACGTGGCAGAGAGTCTGATTTACCACTGCATAGAAACCGACGCCAGTGGAGTGCTTCGCCAGCATTGCACGGTCGACATTATCGATATTGCGGATGATCAGGTCCTGATGGAACGTTTTGCCACATCGATCCCGGTATTGCGCACAAGTTCCGGTGAGTCCTGGTGTTGGCCGTTTCCCGAACCGGCAGAGCTGCAAGCGGACTTATTGGCGTTGGTTGGGGCTGTCAGTCAAACACCATAGACTCCAGCGCGCTGGTCACCCACACCAGACTCTCGGTGTAAAAATGGCTCAATGCCGATTCATCTACGCCGCGTTGTTCCAGAAACTCCCAGTTAATTGCGTCCCAATCAGCCTTTTCATATTGCATCACAATACGCAGCACTTCGCCTTCGTTGCCCCGATAATGCAGTAATGCCTCGGAAAGGGTCTCGCTGATGGAGATTTTCTTCAATAGTTCTTCAAGCGGGCTGTCCATGAAGGCGTCGAGTGTGGAAAGCAGACCTGCAGTGAAGTAGGTGTCGCCGCGTTTGGTACCGGTGACGGCCTCTCCCAGAGTCTGACAGAATCGCGCGCGGACCATGGTGGTTACGCACAGTTCCCGGGGTTTGTCGTCGATATTTGCCATTGACAGCAGCGTCACCCAGCTGCGGATCTGAATAAGCCCAAGCAAGGTGATGGCCTGACGCAGGCTCTCGATTTTGCACACAAAATGAAACGCGGCCGAGTTGATTAATTTCAGCAGCTTGTAGCTGATCACCGGGTCCTGAGCGATCAGTTGCTCGACCTTGTCAATTTCAGTTCGCGGATCGTTCAAGGTGGCCAGAAGCTGGATGATTGTCTGCCGGTTCTCGGAATAACTCTTGCCCGACATGATCTGAGGGTGAGACAGAAAATAGCCCTGAAACAGTTCAAACCCAAGATCTTTGCAGTGTTCAAGCATTTCATGGGTTTCGATTTTCTCGGCGAGTAGTGTGACGCCTAACGGTTGCAGGTATTTGATGTGATAACGCAGTTCCTGGTCATTCAGGGCCAATACATCCAGTTTGATGATGTCGGCATATTCCAGCATCTTGAAACTGCTGGAGTTCAGTGTGAAATCATCCAGAGCGATGGTGTAGCCCTGTGCGCGGATTTGCCCCAACGCCGCCAGTAGGCGGTTGTCTACCAACTGATCTTCCAGTACTTCTATCACCAATTGATTGCGGCTGAAGGGCGGGGGTGTCAACAGCAGGTTGCGGGTGAAGTTGATAAAAGCTTTATGCGGGCCCACCACATCGGTAATGGTCAGGTCGGTAAAGGTGCGCAACAAGACCTGCGAGCTGGCCTGATCTCCATCTTTGATAATGGCCCGGTTCTCTCTGCTGTCCCGGCAAAGCAGCTCGTAGGCAATAACGGCCATGGAACGGTCAAAGATCGGTTGCCTTGCCAGCAGAGGCTGGTTATTTGTGGGGTCGTCAGCGGCCATTCCTAATTCACTAATACAGGCTTAAGGGTAAGTGTAGCTGTTGTGGAGTGTGTTGCAGGCCACGCTTGTGTTGGCGGCTGCTAAGCTCTTTACATGGTCCTGAAAGGTGGATGTGCATGTCCAAGCTGTTAGAGAGTGTAGATGCGAGAACGCAACTGGTGGGGGAAAACCGGCTTGAGCTGTTGTTATTCAGGTTGGCGGGGCGCCAGGTGTTCGCGTTGAACGTATTTAAGATCCAGGAGGTGGTGCAGGTGCCACCGGTAACCGCCATGCCGCACCGGCATTCGGTGGTTGTCGGCGTCACCCATCTGCGGGATCAGACCATATCGGTCATTGACCTGAGTGCCGCCATCGGGCTGAAGCCACTGGGCGATATAACAGGTTGCAATATGATCGTCACCGAATATAACCGCTCAATACAGGGTTTTCTGGTTAAGTCAGTGGACAGGATCGTCAATCTGAACTGGGAAGTGATTTTGCCGCCACCGTCGGGTTCGGGCCGGTCACACTTCCTGACCGCCATCACCCACGTGGACAACCAGATTGTCGAGGTGTTGGATGTGGAGCGGGTACTGGCAGAAATTATCCCCTATGACACGTCGGTTTCGGACGAAGTGCTGGATCAGGATCTTGCCCGTATGGCGCGCCAGAGGCATTTGCGGGTGTTGATGGCGGATGATTCCCCCACTGCCATGAGCCAGGTGCGCGACACCCTCAAGCACCTGGGCGTGGAGGTCATCGGTGTGCAGGATGGCCTGCAAGCGCTGAATTTACTGAAGCGCTGGCAGTCGGAGGGCATCAATCCGCTGGAGCACATATTCATGCTGATCACCGATGCCGAAATGCCGGAAATGGACGGCTACCGGTTAACCTATGAGATCCGGAAAGATCCCGGCCTGCGGGATCTCTACATAGTGCTGCACACATCGCTGAGCGGCAGCTTTAACAAGGCAATGGTGGAAAAGGTGGGGTGCAACGGCTTCCTGTCCAAATTCCAGCCAGACCAGTTAGCTGATCTGGTTCAGTCGCGCGTGCGCGATGTGCTTCAACGCTGACTCAGGGAGACGCCTGAAGCTCTGGCGGCCGCTGACCCTGGAAAGAGCTGACAGGATTGGTGGGCAGGTCCAACGATACCGGCATCCGGCCTTTGAGTGACTCAGGCTCAACGCCACCCCGATAGGCATAGATGACACTGAATACCATGACGTTTTGCACGTATCCCCGGGTTTCAGTGAACGGAATGGTTTCGATCCATACATCTGCCGGCAATTGGTCCCTGCCATCGGCTAACCAGCGATCAACCCGATGGGGCCCGGCATTGTAGGCCGCTGCCGCGTGGGCTGCGTTATTCTCGAACCGCGACAGCATTTCTTTGAAATAACGGCTGCCCAGCGCGATATTGGTCTCAGGCGTCAGCAGGTCAGGCGTGTTGTAGCGGATGCCGGCTTTCCGGGCGGTTTGACGTGCGGTAGCGGGCATGAGTTGCATCAGGCCCATGGCGCCGGCACTCGAGCGGGCATCTGGTGCAAAGGCACTTTCCTGTCGTGCGATGGCAAATAACAAATTAGGGTCCACATCCTGACTGTGAGCCTGGCGCTCGACAATGTCCTCGTAAGCACGTGGAAAGCGCACTTGCAGGTCGTTCCAGGCCTGAGCATCGATCATTGCCTGGATACCGGAGCGGTGCCAACCCCATTGAGCGGCCAGATTGCCGGCGGCCTGCAGCTGAGCCGGCGAGAGGCTGCGCGAAGCATAGAGCCACTCCTGACGTGCTTCGTGTACCTGGTCTAGCGCGTAAAGCTCGCGCGCGCGCGCTAAACCATCATGATTGGCGACCCATTCCTGATCGGCGCGTTCAACCATGGAGGGTTCGTCTTCCATGGCGTAGCTCAGGCCCAGGCGATCTGCCGCCAGAAATCCGTAGAAGCTGCGTTTTTGCGCCAGTTGTTGCCATTCGTTTTCAAGTTTGGCGAAAGGGGGGTGGTTCTGCCCCAATTGTTCGGCTGCCCGCAGTTGCCAGTAGCGCCAGCGGTCACTGTCCTGAAGCGGCGCCGGTAATTCTCGGATGCCCGCCTGCACACGCTGCCAATGACCGTTTTCCAGCGCCTGACGCAGCAGGGTTTCCTGCAATTTTTCACTGCTGCCATCAGTCATGCTGCTCGCCAGTGCGTGGGCGTGATCGTCATGGCCCTGACGGCTCAGGTAGAGCGTCAGTTGTTCCTGCAGTTCACGCCTGGCCTGGTCCGGATAGAGACCATTGGCATCGTACCTTTCCCAAAGCTGAAGTGCCTGTTTGGCATCCGTTCGCGCCAGGCGGGCAATGGCATGCATCACCACATACTGGCTGCGGGAATCATTGCCGCCGTATTTCCGGGTATGCCGTATTTCCGAAGGATAGCGGTCCAACCACACCAGACGTTCAATGTCGGCCTTTGCAGGTTCAGGGGCGTATTTGCCAATGAACCTTGCCAGGCTGCGGTTGCGCGATTCAATGGCTTTGACGGCGCGGCTCCAGGCCAGTGCCGGGGTGTAATGCACAGATGCCTGCCATTGCTTGAACAGTGGATCGCAAACCTTGGGTTGTGAGCGCCCCACGTTCCAGAGCGGTTCAACCTCGGCCAACGCAGCTTCTTCACCGGTGTTCAATCGGGCCATCAGCCAGGTACAGGTTTGCGCTGTATCTGCGCGGGCGGGGTCAAAATAACTCTGGTATTCATGCCAGCGTTTGCGCGCCGCGAGCAGGCTCAACCACTGCCGTTGCAATCGGTCGCCCAGATAGGTGTTGCGGTGTTGATCCAGAAAGGCGTCCACCTCTGGGTAAGGCAGGCTGCCGAGTTTCCGGCTGAGCTGGTAGTAGGTCAGGTAAGGGTAGAGCGGGTACTGCGTCAGGGCGGCCATGTGCTCAAGCGCATCGGCTTCGCGATTTTGCTGGATAGCCTTGCGGGCATCGATGAAACGCTGGCGGTCATCCGGGGCTGAATCAGATTGCGCCTGGGCGGGTAGCCCACCACAACATAATAAAAAACACAGCAGCAGCCCATTGCCTTGTCGGGAATGCCACGATTGGTGCAGCTTTTTTGATAGAATGCGCGCCGTTGAAAACAGAACCATAGATACCCCTGTAGGCCCACTGCAGATGCTCATCTGTTATATCACCATACCTGTTTACTATAGAACAGCCAAGCCCGGCCGGAGATGTTTGAACCATGCCCCTGATAAAACTGGATAACGCCGCGTTGCATTTTGGCGTCAATACCATCCTTGATGGAGTCTCTTTGCAGGTGGATGCGGGTCAGCGGGTGTGCCTGATTGGCCACAACGGTGCCGGCAAATCTTCTTTGCTCAAAGTTATCAGTGGCGATCTGGCGTTGGATGATGGTGAAGTATGGCGTCAGCCCGGGTTGCGCCTTGCTCGCCTTGAACAGGATCTGCCCGACCCGGATCACCTGACGGTATTCGATGTGGTCGCGCGTGCCTTTGCCGACGTTGGCGAACGCATCGCCACTTATCACCGGTTGCTGGCAACGGGGTCGGATGATCTGGAGCAGATCGGTCGTCTGCAATCGGAAATAGAAGCCAAAGATGGTTGGTTGATCGAGCAGAAAGTGACCGCGATCCTGACCCGGTTGCAATTGCCTGCAGATGAGTCCATGGGCTCACTCTCCGGCGGTTGGCGGCGGCGGGTGGCGTTGGCGCGCGCGCTGGTAACCGAACCTGATGTGTTGTTGCTCGACGAACCCACCAACCATTTGGATATCGAAGCGATTGAGTGGCTGGAGCAACAAGTGCTGGCCTACCGGGGCGCAATTGTTTTTATCACCCATGACCGCGCGTTATTGCAAAAGCTTGCCACCCACATCATAGAGTTGGATCGTGGGCATCTGCGTTATTGGGAAGGGGACTACGCCAGCTTTCTGACCTTTCGCGAAGCCCAGTTGGCGGAAGAGGCACGCCACAATGCCCTGTTTGACAAACGCCTGGCCGAAGAGGAGGTGTGGATCCGACAGGGGATCAAGGCGCGCCGGACGCGCAACGAAGGTCGGGTAAGGGCACTCAAGGCGATGCGGGTTGAACGCAGCGAGCGGCGTGAGCGCCACGGTCGGGCGCAGTTTGAAGTTCAGCAAGCGGATAGCAGTGGCAAACTGGTCGCGGAGCTGCACAACGTGTCGCACAGTTGGGACGAGAAACCCGTGATCAGGTGTTTATCCACCCGGATTATGCGTGGCGATAAAATTGGCATCCTCGGACCCAATGGGGCAGGAAAAAGTACCTTGCTCAAAATTTTGCTGGGTGAATTGGCGCCCCAGCAAGGCCAGGTGCGACTCGGGACCAACCTGACCGTTGCGTATTTCGATCAGCTGCGCAATCAATTGGAACTCGATAAACACGCGGTGGACAATATTGCCGAAGGGCGCGAGTTCATCGATGTCAACGGCAAGCGCAAACACATCATTTCTTACTTATCCGATTTTCTGTTTACCGGTGAGCGTGCCCGCACGCCCCTGTGTGCGTTATCCGGTGGCGAGCGCAACCGGGTATTGCTGGCCAAGCTGTTCAGTAAGCCTGCGAATCTGCTGGTCATGGATGAACCTACCAATGACCTTGACGTGGAAACCCTGGAACTGCTGGAAGAGTTGTTACTCAACTACGAAGGTACGCTGTTGTTGGTGAGTCACGATCGTGCTTTTCTCGATAATGTCGTGACCTCCTGTCTGGCGTTTGAAGGTGAGGGGGTTGTGAACGACTATGTGGGCGGTTATCAGGATTGGTTGCGACAAGGTGGCAGCTGGCACAAATACGAGAGGGATGAGTCCGGATATTCCGGCTCGGAGTCGCCCGAGGTGCCAGAGGCGAGCGTAAAATCGGAGCCTGAAAAAACAGAAAAACCGAAAAAGCTGAGTTACAAATTACAGCGTGAGCTCGACCAGCTACCCGGGCTTATAGAGTCATTGGAGAGTGAAATCGAAGGCTTGCAAGGTCAGATGGCCGACCCCGCGTTCTTCAACCAGGATCGATCGGTAACCGAGCCGTTGCTGTTGCAGCTGGCAGAGAAAGAAGCTGCGTTGGAACAGGCCTACGAGCGTTGGGCGGAATTAGGCGATTGAGTTGGCGTTGATCTGGCCGGCTGCCCAGGGGTTTAATTAATCTGCTTCGTTCACGCGCACGGCAAGCACATCGCAATTGGCACCATGCAGAACGCCATTGGCGGTGGAGCCTAAAAGCAACGCAAGGCCCTGCCTGCCGTGGCTGCCAACAACAATCAAATCGCAGCCCTGTTGTGCTGCCAGTTGATGTAACTCCGCCGCCGGTTGGCCAATGAGTAACTGACAGTCGTCCTCTGAGATTTGTGTGCGCTTGGCCAGCTGCTTGAGTTGTTCGTCGGCTTGTGCCTGGAGTTGCGTTTGGACTTCGGTGAGATCCATTGGGATGTCACCACCATAAGCAAAGGTCAGCGGTTCAAGCACATGCACCAGCGTGAGCCGGGCATTGTGATTTCGGGAAATCTGCCGGGCCCGCTCGATAATCTGGGCTGATTCGGGCGACAGATCTACGCCGACGAGCAGGTGAGAATAGTTATTCATTGGCATCTCCTGATAAGCTCAGTCTCAGTCCATACTAGCCTGCGCAGATCCGCAGAAAAAGGCAACTCATATTTGGGGGTAGCGTGAGCTATACAACCTGGCTTGTAATTTTAGCGGTCATCGCGCTTTGCATAGGGCCTGTGATGATGTTTCAGCCCAGTGCGCGCGATAAACGTCTGGCCAGCCTGCGCAGCCAGGCCATTAGCCGTGGCGCCCGTGTATCACTGGGTTCGGGCCAGGCGCAGGGTTTTACCCGCTATTCGATGCCGTGGCAGGCCAAGCGTCGCGATCGGAATTTCTGGCGTCTGATGCGGAAAAACTACTCGCATCCGGTGCATTTAGCGGAGTTCTGGTCGGTGGAGTCTACGTCCGAACCCGACCCGTCGGAGCGCGAATGGCTGACCCAGCAATTGCATGCATTACCTGCGTCCATAGGCTTTGTGGAAGCTGCGCCCGACGGCGTGGCGCTATTCTGGTCTGAACCGGCAGGCAAGGAGGAGTTGGCGTTTATTCTGCAATGGCTTGAGGTCGCGGCCGGTCGTTGACTTGGCGCTTCAGGCCTTGCCCTCCGGGGCTTACAGGCTGGCCCGTACTTGTCGTTGCCGCTTTTCGGTGGGTGGATACACACCTTCAAAACGGCGCCTAAATTACGAACCAGCCTGTAAGCCTGAGCATGCAAGGGGTTTTTCAACAGCCTGCTATCTATCGGTGCTGGTCGTCATTATCCGCAAGCATATCGTCCAGCATGGGCTCTGCTGTGTTGGCCTGTTTTTCGGGATTGAATTGAGATTCAGGCATGAGCGTTTCGCTGATTGACTGTCGATTGCTCTCGATAATTTCCACCAGCTGTCGGCTCATCTCGTGCCGTCGCGGATCTGAATGGGTCGACTGTACCAACATCTGGCGCGCCTTTTTGTAGTAGGCCTGGGCCGAAAACAGATTGCTTTTGTTGGTGGCCTTGTGACCTTGCGCCACCATGGATATCACGTCCACCATCAGGTGTTGGTAGGCCAGTTCTTTCAGAAACGCCTGCATTTCCTCGAGTGTGATTTTATTGTGACTCTGACGGTGCCGGATCACTTTGGCTGCTTCCGTCAAATGCTTTTGTGCCATGGCGATTTTTACGTCAGACTCCATGATCCTGTTGGGGCGCGTTTGTCTTTCCGTGATTTGCTGGCTGCGGGCTTCAGCGGAATTGAGTGCCGATTCCAGATAAGGCAGGGAGGAATCCAGTTCTATCATCATTTTGTACATATCGATGATTTCATCGTTGATTTGGGTGAGGATATCCGGGCTCTCCACCAGTGGACTCACCTGGAGCAACAAGGATTCCAGCTCGTCGACCCGGAGCTTTAATTTGTGCAGCCGGATCCGCCGCGAGCGGAGTCGTTCCTCGCGTTGGTTGGCAATGCTGACCACGAGTAAGGAAAGCAGTGCGATAGAGCAAAAAATGATCAGGTAGGCCAATTCTGGGTCCTGAAGCTAAAAATTTTCACAAGGCTGTCGGCCGGTTCCGCTAAAGCTTGAAGGCTTGCGGGATAAATTTTATAAAAATCAGTAGGTTAAGTGCCGTTTTGTGTAGTGACTCCAGACTCAGTTTAGACCCTGATTCTGGGCTTTTTGTGCCGATGTGCTAAACACTTATCACTTGACCCTGTGAGTTTCAGGTTTTATATATGCGCACCCTGAGTTGCTGCCAATGGCGTTTGCGGGGCCTGTTCGCCTTGTACAAGTCCCGATGGGGTCTTATAAATAGTTTTGTCAGTTGCGCGTATATAAAGAACAAAGAAGCAAAATTCGAGAATTTTTATGGCTAAAGCACTTGTCATCGTGGAATCCCCGGCCAAGGCAAAAACGATCAATAAATACCTGGGCAGTGATTTCGTCGTTAAGTCCAGCGTGGGGCATATCCGCGACCTACCCACCAGTGGCAGTGCAAAGGGTGCCGTAGACCCAAAGGAGCGGGCCAGGCAAGCCGCCATAACGCGCAAAATGTCGCCGGAAGAAAAGGCCAGGCACAAGGAAACCAAAGCCCGGGAACAACTGATCAACCGCATGGGCATCGACCCTGAGCATCATTGGCAGGCCCAATACGCAATCTTGCCGGGCAAGGAAAAAGTGGTTGCTGAATTGCGCTCACTGGCGGCCAAAGCCGATGAAATTTATCTCGCAACGGACTTGGACCGCGAAGGAGAGGCCATTGCCTGGCACCTGCGGGAAGCCATTGGTGGTGATGAATCACGCTACAAGCGCGTAGTGTTCAACGAGATTACCAAATCCGCTATTCAGGAGGCGTTTTCGGAACCCGGCTCGCTGGATATGGACCGCGTAAACGCACAGCAGGCCCGCCGCTTTCTGGACCGGGTGGTGGGTTATATGGTGTCTCCCCTGTTGTGGGAAAAGGTTGCACGCGGGCTGTCTGCCGGGCGGGTTCAGTCTGTTGCGGTGCGTTTGTTGGTCGAGCGTGAACGTGAAATCCGCGCCTTTGTTCCCGAAGAATACTGGGATATTTTTGCCAATCTGACCAACCAGCAACAGCAGTCATTGCGCTTTGAAGTCAAACGCCATGCAGGGCAGGCATTCAAGCCGTTGAACGAAGCCGATGCCATGGTGGCGGTTAAGGCTTTGCAGCCGGCCGAGTTCAGGGTGGCAGAGCGGGAAGACAAACCCACAAAATCAAAACCGTCGGCGCCGTTTATCACCTCTACTTTGCAACAGGCTGCCAGTACGCGGCTTGGCTTCTCGGTCAAGAAAACCATGATGATGGCGCAACGGCTGTATGAGGCGGGCTACATCACCTACATGCGAACGGACTCGACCAATTTATCTGCGGAAGCCGTGAACGCCTGTCGTCACTACATCCAGTCACAGTTCGGGGATCGTTACCTGCCCGAAGCGCCTAATACCTACGGCAGCAAAGAGGGTGCACAAGAGGCTCACGAAGCCATCCGGCCGTCCGAAGTAACCTTGATGCCCACGCAACTCAAAGGCATGGAGCGGGATGCCGAGCGCTTGTATGCCTTGATCTGGCAGCAATTTGTGGCCTGTCAGATGACGCCAGCTGAATTTACATCGACCTCCGTTGTGGTACATGCGGCGGACTACGAGTTGCGCACCCGCGGGCGCGTGATCCGGTTTGATGGTTTTATGAAAGTCATGCCGCCGCAAGCCAAAAAAGACGAAGACGTGGTATTGCCCGACGTGAAAGTGGGCGAGCTGTTGAACCTGGTCAAACTCGAGCCAAACCAGCATTTCACCAAGCCGCCCGCACGATACTCGGAAGCGGCGTTGGTGAAAGAGCTTGAAAAGCGCGGTATTGGCCGGCCTTCAACCTACGCTGCGATTATTTCCACCATTCAGGATCGGGGTTACGCGCGTCTGGAAGGGCGGCGGTTCTTTGCTGAAAAAATGGGGGACATCGTCACCGAGCGCCTGGTCGAAAGCTTCGATGATCTGATGGCTTACTCCTTTACCGCAGAGTTGGAGCAATCGTTGGATCAGATCGCGACCGGTGAGCGCGGCTGGCAGGACGTACTGGACGAGTTTTACCAGAACTTTTCCAAGAAACTGGCAGAAGCCAAAGCGGCCGACGGCGGTATGCGCGCCAATGATCCCACCGATACCGATATCGCCTGCGGTCAGTGTGGCCGCCATATGCAGATTCGCACTGGCTCGACGGGTGTGTTTCTGGGTTGCTCGGGCTACGGTTTACCACCCAAAGAGCGATGCAAAAATACCATGAATCTGGTGTCCGGCGATGAAGTGATCAGTGCCGATGACGAGGACGCAGAGACTCAGGCATTGCGCAAAAAGCGGCGCTGCAAATTGTGCCGTGCGGCCATGGACAGCTACCTGCTGGATGAAACGCGCAAGCTGCACATCTGCGGCAACAACCCCGATTGTTCCGGTTTTGAAGTGGAAGCCGGTAGCTTCAAGATCAAAGGTTACGATGGGCCCACGCTCGAGTGCGATAAGTGTGGCAGCGAAATGCAGCTCAAAACCGGCCGCTTTGGCAAGTACTTTGGCTGCACCAATGAGGCCTGTAAGAACACCCGCAAGCTGCTTAAAAATGGCGAAGCGGCACCCCCCAAAATGGATCCGGTGCCCATGCCGGAACTGGCTTGCCAGAAAGTGGACGACACCTACATCCTGCGCGATGGTGCTGCAGGTTTGTTCCTGGCTGCCAGTCAGTTTCCGAAAAACCGCGAGACCCGGGCACCGCTGGTGAGCGAATTGCTACCGCACAAGGATGAGATCGATTCCAAATATGCGTTTCTTATGAAGGCGCCTGTTGTGGACGACGAAGGTAATCCCACGCTGGTCCGGTTCAACCGGAAAGAAAAAACCCACTACGTCCAGTCTGAAGTGGATGGTAAGGCATCGGGTTGGAAAGCCGTGTACGAAGGCGGCAAGTGGGTGACCGAGGTGGCACGTAAAGCCAAAAAAGCCCCGGTCAAGAAAAAGGCAACCAAGAAAAAAGCCCCGGCCAAAAAGGCCTGAGCCATGGCCGCCAGCCTGAATCAACAATTTGCCTGGTGTGAGCTGCTGCTGGCCCAATGGGGCGCTGACAGTCTGCCGTGGCGACAGGACGCGTTGGTGCAGTCGCTCAGCTGGCACCTGCACATCGCCTATTGTGCGTTGCTGCGCGATATGGCGGGCGCTGCGCGTTTGCCGCTGACGGTGGCGCCTACCAGTGTTCTCGCCCTGATCGAACGAATCCCGGACGGCCGTAACTGCCCTGCCGAGTGGGAAGAGCTGGCGCAGCTGGAGTCCGGGGATAGTTGGCTTTCGGCTTTACGCTCACAGCCGGCGACGCCCGCCCAGGTATTGGACACAGGACAAGCGCAAAACGCCTTGATTGCCTCGAGCCAGGGTGCGGCTCTGGATGTGAATGGTTGCCGCGAGGCGCTGGTGGCGCTCAAACGCTTCACCGAGCGCTGGCGAGAACTCGGGCAGGAGTACTAGCGGCTTTCGCTGCCTCCAGACCGGCGCGCATGATATGCAAAATACTGTTAGACTAGCGTCTGAATGCAGTCAGGAGTAAGCATGTCCTCTGATTTATACGAAATCATTGAGCTCTCAACCGGTGAAATCGCATTGCGGCGGGCAGCGGAAGAGGGTGAGCCGCTGGTGGTGATTAAGTTCTCCGAGGAGTCCTTGTATTTCTTGAAGGATGCTAAGTACGAAGTTGCCAAGGCCATGATTGAAGCCGGTATGGAAGCCGCCGGTGAGGCAGCTATAGCGTCCGGCATAGAGCCTGACGGTGGCGATATCACCCGCGATCAAACCAAAACACTGCATTGATCTCAAGGGGCTGATGGTGACACGGCTGGCCAGCCGCAATGGCCGGCATTAAAACCACCCAAGCCTTAATTAATCCCGGGATTCGCGATCCCAGTTCGTGCGGCTTACCTTTCAATATTGCCCTGACAGGGTTTTTAACCGTGTTCTAGTGCAAGTTGCCTTTTACCAGGAGCGCCCTGCAATTCCCAATGCTTGCGGCTTGCTCCATTTCCGCCGTAATGGCCGATTCAGCGTTGATTTCAGCAACCACCGTATGGCTGTTCCCTGCGGCGAGAGCCTCCCAGGTCATCCACAGTGCACTTTCGGGCGAGTCGGCCCGGATTACCCTGATGCTGCGAGGGTTTAATCCTTGCTGTCGTAACCACGCCTGGCTGATGCTGCCGTGGCTGATGATGGTAAGCCAGCGCTGGTCATCTTCATTGCCCAGAAAGCGCAGCATGGGCAGTAATAGCGCCGATTGCTGGCTCCAGGGAATGATCAGCTCGGTGACCCGATGCTCTGGGGCATGGGGCTGGGTAAAGGCGTTGGGGGATTGTTGCAGCGCCAGATTCATCACAGTTTACCCCGGCGCATGACACCCACGCTCAAGCCTTCGATGGCAAATTCTTCCGATTTAAGGTCGACTTCAATGACCTCAAAGTCCGGGTTTTCCGGGTGCAGTCTCACGCTGGCACTGCCGCGCTTGTGCTCAAACCGTTTGACCGTCACATCATCGCCAATGCGCGCCACCACAATATCGCCATTGCGGGCGTTCTGTGTGCTGTGTACCGCTAACAGATCCCCATCGAGTATGCCGATGTCTTTCATACTCATCCCATGTACGCGCAGCAGGTAGTCGGCGCGGGGGCTGAAAAAATTGGCGGGCACTTCGCAATACTCTTCGATATTTTCTTCGGCCAGTATGGGGTTGCCCGCGGCCACCCGGCCCACCAGAGGCAGGCCGGTTTCTGACTCCGGTAACCGGATGCCCCGGGATGCGCCGGCCACCATCTCAATGGCACCTTTGCGCGCCAGCGCCTTCAGGTGTTCCTCCGCGGCATTGGCCGATCGGAAGCCCAGTTCTTGTGCGATCTCGGCACGGGTTGGCGGGTAGCCGGTTTCATCAATGCAGCGTTTGATCAGGTCGAGCACTTCCTGTTGACGGGCGGTGAGTTTGATCATCCGTAGCTCCTGAGGCTGGTCTGTTTATTTGTACAGTTGCTGTGATTATATACAGTAAAATTTATTCGGCAAGCAGTTGCGGGGAATAGCTATACTGAATTGGAAGGAAAAGAGAATAGTGCATTGATATATAAGGAGTTTTTATGTTTGATGCAAAAATGCCAGAAGCCTGGCGGGTGCTGCGAATTCAATCTGAACTGGTGGATGGGATAGAGCAGCTGATCAAAATCAAAGGTGCTGTGACCGTATTCGGCAGCGCCCGTACGCCGGAAGAACATCCCTATTATGCGGCGGCGGAAACCCTGGGTCGCCTGATGGCAGAAGCCGGGGTGCCGGTGATTACCGGTGGCGGACCCGGCATCATGGAGGCGGCCAATAAGGGCGCGAAGGACGCCGGCGGCGTCAGTATCGGGCTCAATATCACTTTACCCATGGAGCAGGCGCCCAATCCCTACCAGACCATCAGTCTGACTTTCCGGTATTTCTTTGTCCGCAAGCTCATGTTTGTCAAACACGCGGTCGGGTTTGTAATCATGCCGGGCGGTTTTGGTACCCTCGATGAGCTGTTCGAAGCTCTCACCCTGGTTCAGACCGGCAAAGTGGCCAGCTTTCCGATTGTGTTGGTGAATCGTGAATACTGGGCCGGGCTGGTGGACTGGTTAAAAAACCGGATGTTGGCCGATGGCAATATCAATCTGGAGGATATGGCGCTGGTGCAGGTGGTCGATACGCCGGAACAGGCCGCCGATATTATCAAAGCCCACCTGGTGGCACGCAATGCGGGGTCCAGTTAAGGGGGTGTTTCAGGCATCGTCAAAGCCCTCGAACGTATCGCCCTCTAGCAGGTCGATGACGCTGTCGGGATCAAACGGTGTGGTGGAATCATTATCTGGCGCGTTGGGTAGGGTTGCGGTGTCACCAAAGCCCGCCATCGCATCTTCGGGCTCTGCGGCGTATTGCAGCGCCAGTGCCTGCCAGTTTTCTGCATCCAGCTCGTCGAGGTCGCCATCAACGTACTGGATGGCGATGCTGGCGGTATGCTCGTCGATCGCCACAATCTCAAAATGCTGACCGGTTTCGACGTTCAGATACCATTGTCCGGTGCGCGCCAGTATTTTCATCATTGCCACCTCCTCAAACACTATACGCCCACCGGTGATTTTTTACACAATGGGTATCCTTGACAGAAAATTAATGTAAACGTATGTTCGAAAGCTTATATTGACTGCCACGCCTGAACATTCAAGAGACTGTCCATGTCACAACCCGATACCGTAGCCCGCATTCTCGATGCAGCCGAAGCGCTGTTTGCCGAGCGGGGTTTTGCGGAAACATCACTCAGAACCATTACCAGCACCGCCGGTGTCAATCTGGCTGCGGTTAACTACCACTTTGGGTCGAAAAAAGAACTGATTCAGGCGGTTTTCGCCCGCTTTCTCACGCCATTCTGCCAGGAGCTTGAGCGTTCATTGGTCAAGCTGGTTGACCGCAAGGGAACCGAGCTGTCGCCGGAAGATTTGCTCGAATGCCTGTTTTCCACCATATGTGACGGTTCGGAGGAGGGCAGTTATGCCGCCCAGCGCTTTATGCGGTTGTTGGGGCTCGCCTATGCCCAGTCGCAAGGCCATATCCGGCGGTTTATCATTGCCCGTTATGGCGAGCACTATCAGCGATTCACCGGCTTGCTGAAAAAAGCGGCGCCTGAAATCGACCCGGTGACTTTTTACTGGCGATTGTATTTCATGCTGGGGGCCACCATTTTTACCTTGTCGAGTTTTGATTCCATCAGTGGCATCCTGAAAGAAGATTTTGGTCAGGACAGTACCGTACTCGGCACAACCCAAATGATGGTGCCGGCACTGGCCGGTATGTTTACCGTAAAATAATTCAGTATAAGAGATCATTTCATGACGGTTGGTGTTGTCATGCTCGACGTGGCGGGCCTTGCGCTTACGCCGTACGATAAAGCCCTGCTGAAAAATCCTCAGGTTGGCGGCTTGATCCTGTTTTCCCGCAATTACCGCGACCGTGAGCAGCTCATGGCGCTGGTTACCTCAATCCGTGCTTGCAGTCCGGACATTGTGATCGCTGTGGACCATGAGGGTGGGCGCGTGCAGCGGTTTCGCGACGGCTTTACCCGGATTCCCGCTATGCAAAGCTTTTTGCCCGCCTACCGGACGGCGCCGGCAGCGACACTTGCGCGAGTGCGCGATGTGGGCTGGCTGATGGCGAGTGAATTACTGGCGTGCGGGATCGATATCAGTTTCGCACCGGTGCTGGATGTGGATGACCATCACTGTCAGGTCATTGCCGATCGCGCGTTTTCGCCCGACCCCAGTGAGGTGGTTGTGCTGGCAGGAGCGTTTATGGATGGCATGCATGAAGCGGGTATGGCGACCACGGGCAAGCATTTTCCTGGCCATGGCTCTGTAACCGGCGACAGTCATTTGGTCCAGCCGATAGACGACAGGCCCCTGGCACAAGTGACCGCGCATGATTTGATTCCTTTTGCCCGGCTTGCACCAAAGCTGGACGCCGTTATGCCTGCACATATCGTTTTCAGTCAGGTGGATGACCAGCCAGTGGGATTTTCCGCGCATTGGTTAAAAACCGTTTTGCGCGGGCAGTTGAATTTCAATGGGGTCATTTTCAGCGATGACTTGTCAATGGCTGGTGCCGAGAGTGCGGGCAGCTATGCCGCGCGCGCGGATGCCGCGTTGAAGGCGGGCTGTGACATGGTGTTGGTGTGCAACCAGCGCGAGGCGGCGCAGGAAGTGGTGCAGCATTTGTCCGAGCTTGCTCAACCCGGCTCTGAACGTTTGCCTGCGATGCGCGCGCGCAAGCGCTGTCATTGGCAGGATCTTCACGATAATCCACGCTGGCAGCGCATGGCTGCCGAACTTTCACCCGAGACTATGGAAGGCTAGTGGCCATGGAAACGTTTAATCAATGGATCAGGTCCTGGGCCGGGCATGCGGATGCCTGGATGGTGCAGGTGTTTTTTGTTGTGACGGCGACCTTGCTGGTGGCGTATCTGGTGCGCCGGCTGCTGCGCCGTTTGGTTAATCACGCAGGCGCCACTAAAAGCTTGTGGGACGATGCATTATTTTTGTCGGCACAAAAGCCGCTTGAGTGGCTGTTCTGGCTGTTGGGTTTGAGTCTGGCGGCCGAAATTGTTGAGCGGGCGTCCAGCTCAGAAATTCTGGCTTTGGTGGGGCCTGTGCGCGAGGCCGGTCTGATCGTACTGCTCACCTGGTTTGTGGTGTCATTTATCAAACGCGCCGAACAAAACCTCATGAGTCCGGAATTCATGGAGGCGCCCATTGATGAAACCACGGTCATGGCGCTGGGCAAACTGTTGCGTCTTTCCGTCATTATCACTGCCGTGCTGGTGGGCTTGCAGACCTTCGGTTACAGCATTTCCGGTGTGCTCGCGTTTGGTGGTATCGGCGGTATCGCGGTTGGCTTTGCTGCCAAAGATTTGCTGGCGAATTTTTTTGGTGGCTTGATGATTTATCTGGACCGCCCCTTTGCCGTGGGTGACTGGGTGCGTTCGCCGGACAAATCCATCGAAGGCACCGTGGAGCATATCGGCTGGCGCCTGACCCGTATCCGCACATTCGACAAGCGGCCCTTGTATGTGCCCAATTCCGTGTTTACCCAGATTGCGGTGGAAAACCCCTCGCGCATGACCAATCGGCGCATCTACGAGACCATCGGCATCCGTTACGCGGATGCGGCGGCCATGCCCGCCGTGGTGCGTGACGTGGAGGCCATGTTGCGCGCGCATGAGGCCATCGACACCGAGCAAACGCTGATAGTGAACTTCAATGCCTTTGCCAACTCCAGCCTCGACTTCTTTGTTTACACCTTCACCAAAACCACCAACTGGGTTGAGTTTCATCAGATCAAGCAGGATGTGTTGCTGAAAATTCTGGCGATCATTGAGCAGCACGGCGCTGAGTGTGCCTTCCCGACCCGCACGCTGCACATTCAATCGGATGCGGAGCCCGAGGCTAGCCATGCAGGCTGAGGCGGGCTGGGCATTACCCGAAGGCGCGCTATGCCTGCTGGACGCAGATGCCATGCAGCGCCACATTGAGGCTGCTGCACAGGCCCTCAACGCCCGTTTTGCCGGCATCCAGGAGCCGGTGCTGATGCTCGTGGTGATGAATGGCGGGCTATGGTTCGCCGGCCAGCTGCTGGGACGTTTGCACTTTCCGCTGGAGCTCGATTACGTGCACCTGAGCCGGTATCGCGATACCACCCGTGGCAGGGAGCTTGAGTGGCGAACCTTGCCGTCCAAATCACTCACCGGTCGGCGGCTGCTTTTGATTGACGATATTCTCGATCAGGGCGTTACCGCGCAAGCGTTGGTGGAGCACTGCCGGCTCCAGGCCGCCACCGAGACCACGCTGGCCGTGATGTTGGAAAAGCCGGCGTCCTGCCGGTTGGTGAATGTGCAGGCGCAGATTGTGGCCTGTCAGATACCGGATCACTATGTGTTTGGCTGTGGCATGGACCTCAATGGTCTCTTGCGCAACCTGCCCGCGCTTTATTATTTGCCGGAGGCCTGATGCTGGCAGTTATTGGTGGCAGTGGCTGGGAGGCGCTGCCCGGGTTCAATCCGCGTGGGCAGCATCGCCCTGACACTCCCTATGGCGAGATCGCCGGCGACATTGTGGAAGGCGAATTGGCGGGGCGGCCGTTGATGTTTCTGTCCCGGCATGGTCAGGGGCACCGGCTGGCACCTCATCGGATAAACTACCGGGCCAACCTGTGGGCGCTCAAACAACTAGGGGCCAGAGAAATTCTGGCCATTAATGCCGTCGGCGGCATAGGGCCCGATTCTGGCCCGGGCCAGCTGGTATGCCCAGATCAGTTGATTGATTACACCTGGGGCCGGGAGCAGACCTTTTTTGCAGACCCGGTTGAGCATATCGAGTTTGCCGATCCGTTTGATACCGCTTTGCGTCGGCGTCTTTTGCAAGGCGCGAAAGGGGCCGGTATAGCGCTGGTTGACGGCGGCGTGTACGGGTGTACCCAGGGTCCCCGGTTGGAAACCCGGGCTGAAATTGAGCGCCTGCGTCGCGATGGCTGCACGCTGGTGGGGATGACCGCCATGCCAGAGGCCGCGCTCGCGCGGGAACTTGGGCTTGCCTACGTCAGCCTGTGTATCTCGGTCAACTGGGCGGCGGGTTTGTCAGACCTGCCTATCACCATGGACGCGATATTGGCGGTGCTGGCGCAAAGTCGTACGCCGGTTTTAACCCTGATTAGCGCGCTGGCCGCGGCCGGATCGGTGACACCCGAATAAGGTGTCGGAAAAATAGACAAGCTGGCGTTTTTTCTTTACAGTCGGTCAAATATGTCGGATCGATTCGTCAAGTGTTGATCCGCCTGCATTGGGGCAGGTATAGCGGGCGAAAGCCACTGCATAGAAGAGTATTCGGGGTATTGTCCTTTGGGGGTTATACCCGTTTTTTTAGGGATGGCAGTGTCGGTATCACACTGTTCTCTAAAACACGTTCAGGCCTGGGCCTGAACCACTTGGGGCAAGGTCGATCCTGCGTCGACTCGATTACCTTGACCGGCAAGCGTTACACACATAACAATAATGAGGTTTTATCACAATGGCTGATCGCGCAGTCGGTGTTGTTAAATGGTTTAACAATGCCAGGGGCTATGGCTTCATCTCTTTCGGCGAACAACAAGAAGACGTGTTTGTTCACTACCGCAATATCCGTGGCGAAGGTTATCGCTCGCTGGCCGAAGGTCAGAGCGTCGAATTCGATTTGCTCAAAGGCGACAAAGGCTTGCAGGCTGAAGACGTCGTCTGCGTATAAAAAAATACCGGCCAGTGGCCGGTATTTTTTATTGCAAACCTGAGGGCGGTTCGCTCTCGGGTGTTACCTCCAGCGCCGGCTTTTCATACGGCGTAATCAGTACCATTACCCCGATTTTGGGGTGATCGATGTAGTGCACCTCGCCACTGCGCATTCTGCGCGTTTGTTTCAGTGTTGCCAGCTCGCTGATCACAAACGGTTTGGTCAGAATACTTTGGTAGGTGTTGTCGATCGCGACCTGCTGGTTCCACAAATCCTGTCCCTGGCCATTGAATGTCTGACTCGCCATGAAATTGAATGCGCTTTCTTCCTGTTGGGCTTTTTCCAGGTGAGGCTTAACAGGCAAGGGAGGCCAGCCCTGGTCTCCCTGACCGAAGTTTTCGGCGAAGGAGGCCATCCAAAGGTCGGTATCGAAGTGCAGGTAGCGCGATACGCCAACGCCGATTTGTCCGGACAATTCGGTGTCTTGATCAAAACTGTCCCCGCCTTCAACGACAATGGCCTGCGGTGTTTCATTGACTGGTTGTCGCCAGGCCTGATGAAACAGAATCCGTTGCCGGTTGCGCCTCGCCAGTGCGGCGATGGTGTCATTCAGCCCCCGCTCGGCTTCGGGGAGCTGGATGTAAGGTTGGTGTGCCAGAATCTGCGCCAACTCCTGCTCTGAGGGTGCCAGAGGTGCAGTGGGTGCCGATTCCAGCGGCAAGGTCCCATCGACCGTCTGGGCCGGTAATGCCGGCGTCTGTTGCGCTTCGAAATAGGCTTCAGCGGTTTTGAGGTAGCGGGCGCCCGGACGATACGCCAGTGTTACGTCCTTGCGGAATGTTTCTATGCCTGAAACCAATTGACTGTTGGCCGGTTGGGTAAAGATCGCCACTTCTACCTGATACCAGCGCGGCTGGTCTGGTGCCGCTGTCTGGGCCCATGCAACATTGGCGAACAACAGCATTCCGAAGGTGATAACGCGAAAAAAAATCATAGTGTTAAACCAGGTTGGCAAGTAAGGCCTCGGTGGTGGCCAGTCGGATTTCAGTGCTTTCCATATCATGCAGGAATTTCAAACCATTGGCACCGTGCATTTGGTATTTTTGCGGTTGAGTTTGCACCAGCTTGATGATTTTCAACGGGTCGACCTTGGGCTCTTTGTTGAAACTGATTTTGCCCCCGGTGGGGCCCGCCTCGAGTTTTTCGATGCCCATTGCCTCTGCGGTGAGTTTCAGGCCGGTAATGCGGAACAGGTTTTTGACCGGGTCAGGCAAGAGCCCGAAGCGGTCGATCATTTCCACTTGCAGTTCTTTTAACGCGCCTTCATCGGCGGCGTTGGCGATGCGCTTGTACATGATCAGACGGCTGTGCACATCGGGCAGATAGTCGTCGGGGATCAGTGCCGGTATGCGCAGGTTGATTTCTACTGCGCTGCCTAATGGCGCATCGAGGTCAGGGGTTTTACCCGCCTGAATGGCTTTGACCGCGCGATTGAGCATGTCCATGTACATGCTGAAACCGACCGCTTCAATTTGACCGCTTTGCTCGTCGCCGAGCAGTTCGCCGGCGCCGCGGATTTCCATGTCGTGGGTCGCAAGGGTAAAGCCGGCACCCAGGGTGTCGGCCTGAGCGATTGCCTCCAACCGCTTGGTGGCGTCGCTGGTCAGGGTTTTCGGATTGGGGGTCATTAAATAGGCATAGGCCTGATGGTGCGAGCGACCCACGCGCCCACGCAATTGGTGCAACTGCGCAAGCCCGAATTTATCCGCGCGCTCAATGATGATGGTGTTTGCGCTCGGAACATCAATGCCGGTTTCAATGATCGTGGTGGCCACCAGTAAGTTGAACCGTTTGTGGTAAAAGTCTGCCATGACTTTTTCCAGGTCCCGTTCGCGCATTTGTCCATGGCCGATACCGATGCGGGCCTCGGGAACCAATGCCTGCAATTCGCGCGCGGTTTTTTCGATGCTTTTGACTTCGTTGTGCAAATAATACACCTGGCCGCCGCGCAGGAGCTCCCGCAATATGGCCTCTTTGATCAGTGCATCGTCATGCACGCGCACAAAGGTTTTGATGCTCAGGCGTTTGTTCGGCGGCGTGGCGATGATGGACAGGTCGCGAATGCCCGCCATGCTCATGTTCAGCGTGCGGGGAATTGGCGTTGCGGTCAGGGTCAGAATATCCACTTCCGAGCGAATGGATTTCAGTGCTTCTTTTTGACGAACACCAAACCGGTGTTCTTCGTCAATAATCAGAAGACCCAGCGACTGGTAATTGAAGTCGGGCTGCAATAATTTATGGGTGCCGACAATGATGTCCACCTTGCCGTCTTTGAGTTTGTCGGCAATGGCATCAATTTCTTTGCCGGTCTTAAACCGTGAGACCACTTCGATATTTACCGGCCAGTCGGCAAAGCGGTCTTTAAAGCTTTCATAGTGCTGTTGTGCGAGCAGGGTGGTGGGCACCAGCATGGCCACCTGTTTGCCACTTTGCACGGCGATGAATGCGGCGCGCATGGCCACTTCGGTTTTGCCAAAGCCCACGTCGCCGCACACCAGACGGTCCATGGGTGTGGAGGCGAGCATGTCCTTGCGCACGTTGGCAATGGCCTGTTCCTGATCGGGGGTTTCCTCAAACGGAAAGGAGGCTGCAAACGCCTGGTAAGCAGCGCCGGGGTCGGCAAATGCGAAGCCCTTGCGTGCGGCCCGCCGGGCATAGATATCGAGCAGTTCTGCGGCGGTATCGCGGACTTTTTCAGCGGCTTTGCGTTTGGCTTTATCCCAGCTGTCGCTGCCTAATTTGTGCAGTGGTGCCAGGTTGTCATCGGCGCCCGAATAGCGGCTGATCAGGTGCAGGTTCGCAACCGGTACATAGAGTTTGGCGTCGTTGGCGTAGCTGAGCTGTAAAAATTCCTGTGGCTGACCATCGAGGTCCAGCGTAATCAGACCCTGATAACGGCCCACGCCATGATCGATATGAACCACCGGCGCGCCCGGGTTCAATTCGCTCAGGTTTTTGACCGCGAGCTCATTTTCCTGTGTGACCCGCCGGCGCCGGCGCTGCTGAACCCGCTCACCGAACAATTGGTTTTCGGTGATGATTTGTACCGCTGGCGTGCTCAGCGCCAGGCCCTGGTCGAGGCCGGCGATGGCAATGCAGGGTGAATTTTCGGCCGCGATAAAATCGGACCAACCGTTGACGGCAGTAGGTTTTATGCCTGCTTTCGCCAACATTTCCAATAAGATTTCCCGGCGGCCGGCGCTATCGACTGTAAACAGGGTTTTGCGGTCCGAGCGCAACAGATCCAGCAGCGCCTGCAATGGCTGGTCTGCTTTGGCGTCCACCGGCGCTTGGGGTGGCGTCAGGGCCGGAATGACGGGAGCATCATCATTGAGTTCGGTGCGTGGCAGGCTGTTGATATGTTCGAACAGCTCGTTGACCGGCACAAATACTTTGGCCGGTGGCAGCAGGGGGCGCTCGGGGTCCACGCGCCGGCTTTCATAGCGGTTGCTGGCTTCAGTCCAGAACCGGTCAGCCTTTGGAATCAGGTTGTCGTAGGTAAGGACACGGCTGTTCTCGGGCAGGTAGTCGAACAGGGTGGCGCACTGGTCAAAGAACAGGGGCAGATAATATTCGATACCGGCCGGTGCAATGCCATCGCAAATATCCTGGTAAACGGGACAGGCTTTGTGGTCCACATCAAAGGCGTCATGCCAGCGCAAACGGAAGTCGCTGATGGCGGCTTTGGTGAGCGGAAATTCCCGCGCAGGCAACAACTCGATGCTGTCTATCTGTTCCAGTGTGCGCTGGGTATCGGGGTCAAAACTGCGCAGGCTTTCGATTTCATCATCGAACAGGTCGATGCGCAGTGGCCAGTCGCTGCCCGCCGGGTAGATATCCAGCAGTGCCCCGCGAACGGCAAATTCGCCGTGTTCATACACAGTGTCTACCCGGTGGTAGCCGTTGGCCTCCAGCACCCGGGCCTGAGCATTGAGATCGAATGTCTGGCCTTTGTTGAGCACCAGGCTGTGGCCCGCCACAAATTGCTGAGGCGGCAGTCGGCACATCAGGGTGGTGAGCGGGGCCACCAGAATGCCCTTGCGGGTAGTCGGCAACCGGTACAGCGCTTTGATCCGCTCGGAAATAATGTCCTGGTGAGGGCTGAACGTATCGTAGGGCAGGGTTTCCCAGTCCGGCAGGGTCAGTATCGGCGTGCTATCGCCACAGAAGAACCGCAATTCATCCTGCAGTGCCAGGGAACTGGCAGTATCGGGTGTGATGACCAGCAGCAGGCCGTCGAAAGCCCGGGTGGCCTGGCTGACGGCGAGAGCGACTGCGGCACCGGGCAGCTTGCCCCAGCGCTGATTGAATTTGGGTTTGTTTGAGAGAGGCGGAGATAGCTGGCCCAGGGGCTCTGTAAGATCCATGCTGCCTTGTCTGGTGGTCCAAAAAGCCGGCTATTGTAGCGTCTGGCGCCGGCTTTGGCAGCAGGCGTGAAAAAATAGTAAAAATTGTAACTAAACGGCCGTTTGAATCTTGCTCAATGGGCGTGCAACCGCGATAATGGCGGCCTCTGTCACATTTCGGTGGTAGGGGTTAAAAGAATGACGGAACCCGCCAAAAGAGCAGGTACAACGGTATGGCGTCGACCATACTGAAACTTTCTTTTACTTTAAAAGGTGCATATCTGTGAATCGTCCTAAGCCCGTAGACTTCTTCAAGGACTGGAAAGAGCGCGAAGCGCTAGCCGAAGCCATGATTCCCATGGTGGGTAAGCTCAATCGTGAGCAAAACGTCAGCGTCTATATATACGGCCGCTCGTTGGTGAACAGCTCCGTCATTGACATCATGAAAACCCACCGCTTTGTTCGCCAGGTTGAGGCTAACGAACTGTCCGAGTTCGAGACCTTCCCGGTGCTGCAGGCGATTGCCGAGCTGGATCTGGGGCGTGCCCATATCGACATCGGCCAGATTACCGTCAAATACATGAAGGACTCGCGCGGTCTTTCGGTGAAAGATTTCGTCAAGCAGGAGTTGTCGAGCGCGATCGGCTCCGAATTCAAGCCGCTGCCGCAGCCCCAGGACGTGGTGCTTTACGGCTTTGGTCGTATTGGTCGCCTGGTGGCTCGCCTGCTGATCGAAAAGGCGGGCAGTGGTGACGTATTGCGCCTGCGAGCGATTGTGGTGCGCAAAAGCAAGTTGGACAACGACCTCGAGAAGCGCGCCTGCCTGTTGCGCCGCGACTCGGTCCATGGCCAGTTCAAGGGCACTATCCGGGTCGATGAAGAGACCCAGAGCCTGATCTGCAATGGCAACGTGGTTAAGGTGATTTACGCCGATAACCCGGCAGAAATCGACTACACCGCCTACGGCATCAACAATGCCACCATCGTGGACAACACCGGTGTCTGGCGCGACGAGGCCGGTCTTGGTCAGCACCTCAAATCCAAAGGTGTTGCCAAAGTGATGCTGACGGCGCCGGGTAAAGGCGATATCAAAAATATCGTTTACGGTATCAACAACAAAGATATCACTGCCGACGATGCCATTGTGTCTGCCGCTTCCTGTACCACCAATGCCATTGTGCCGGTGTTGAAAGCGGTCATGGACAAGTTTGGCGTACAGCATGGCCACGTGGAAACCGTGCATTCCTACACCAACGACCAGAACCTGATCGATAACTTCCACAAGGGCGAGCGGCGTGGACGCAGTGCGCCGTTGAACATGGTGCTGACCGAAACTGGTGCCGCCAAGGCAGTCGCTAAGGCCCTGCCGAGCCTGGCCGGCAAGCTGACCGGCAATGCGATCCGGGTACCTACACCCAATGTATCTATGGCGATCCTGAACCTGGTGCTGGATAAGGAAACCACCAAGGAAGAGCTGAACGACTACATGCGTGAAGTGGCATTACACTCGCCTCTGCAGCAGCAGATTGACTTCACCAACTCGACCGAGGTGGTGTCGTCGGATTTCGTGGGTTCGCGTCACGCCTGTGTATTCGACAGTGTGGCCACCATTGCTGATGGCAACAACGTAGTGCTCTACTGCTGGTATGACAATGAATTCGGCTACAGCTGCCAGGTAGTGCGCTGTCTGGAAGACATGGCCGGTGTCAAATACGACATGTATCCCAAGCTCTGATTGAGCTGAGTGAGACCGAAGCCCGCGCAAGCGGGCTTTTTTATTGGGTTGGGATGGTTTTGGTTAAAAACTGGTCAAATTGCCGGCGTGGCCCGTAAGGAGTTGAGCGCAAACGTTTTTTTACCCCAATTATGCCCAGTTTCCGGGCGTGATGACTGGCAAGTATCAGACCGCCTCTTTATAATGCCGCCGTTTATCTACCGGCCAATGCGTTTTTGGGGCTTTCGTCTAAACTACAACGGGATTTGTAGCTCAAAAAACACCCAGATCTGGTGTGCACGACGAAGCGACGCAAAGGACAGAAGTATTTATGAGGGCCCGGTGATCCGGGCTTTCACGCAGATTTCGAACGAAAACGTACTTTTAACCACTACTTATAAACTACCAAGTAACTAGGCAGGACGTATGATCAAGATCCGTCGGGGATTGGATTTACCTATATCCGGTGCTCCCGAGCAGACTATTCATGACGCCCCTAAAGCCAGGTCTGTTGCAGTGATTGGCGTGGATTACCACGGCATGAAACCGACCATGGCGGTAAAGGAGGGCGACAAGGTCAAGCTTGGGCAGCTGCTGTTTACTGACAAAAAGACTGAAGGTGTGCGTTACACGGCACCGGCAGCGGGTACCGTGGCCGCGATTAATCGCGGTGAGCGCCGCATGCTGCAGTCCGTTGTCATCGACGTGGAAGGCGATGAGGCTGAGCAATTTGCCAGCTACCCGGCTTCCGAGCTCGCCAGTCTGTCGGCTGAAAAAGTCGAAGAAAATCTGGTGGCCTCCGGCCTCTGGACCGCGCTGCGAACGCGACCTTATTCCAAGGTGCCCGCGCTCGGCAGCCGTCCCAAGGCGATCTTCGTGACCGCCATGGATACCAATCCGTGTGCCGCCGATGCCGCGCTGATCATTGCAGAACAGTCCGAGGCCTTCAATCAGGGGCTGGTGCTGCTGTCCCGTCTGACCGACGGCAACGTGAATGTCTGTAAAGCCGTTGGCGCCAATGTGGCCGTAAACAACGCTGACCGTATCGTTGTCCACGAGTTTGGCGGCGTGCATCCGGCGGGCAACGCCGGCACCCACATTCATTTCATCGACCCTGCCAGCGTCAACAAAACCCTGTGGAGCATTGGCTACCAGGACGTGATCGCCATTGGCAAGTTGTTTGAAACCGGCACCCTGTACACCGATCGCGTGGTGGCGTTGGCTGGCCCACAAGTCCAGCAGCCCCGTCTGGTGCGTACCCGTCTGGGCGCGAACCTGGACGAGTTGACCGCCGGTCAGCTGAAAGAGGGTGAAAACCGGGTGGTATCTGGCTCTGTATTCGGCGGGCGCACCGCGCGTGGTGCCTACGCCTACCTCGGCCGTTACCACCAGCAGGTCACCGTATTGCTGGAAGGTCGCGATCGGCCTTTCCTGCATTACCTGCGCGCCGGTTTCAACCTTTTCTCGACTACCGGTATCTACATCTCCAAGTTGCTGGGCGGCGGTAAGAAGTACGACTTCACTACCACCACCTCGGGCAGTGAGCGTGCCATGGTGCCCATCGGCACCTACGAACGCATCATGCCTCTGGATATTCTTCCGACGCAGCTGCTGCGCGCCATAATCGTGGGCGACACAGACACTGCGCAGAAACTGGGCGCTCTGGAATTGGATGAAGAAGATCTGGCGCTGTGTACTTATGTTTGCCCCGGCAAATACGAGTACGGCCCGATCCTTCGCGACAACCTGACCCGCATTGAGAAGGAGGGCTAAGGTGAAAGCATTACGCAACTGGTTCGACAGCCTCGAGCCTCACTTCCACAAGGGTGGCAAGTACGAAAACTGGTACGCCCTTTACGAAGCCATTGACACCGGTTTGTTCCGTCCTTCTGACGTGACCAAGACCACTTCACATGTGCGCGACGGTATCGACCTGAAGCGCATCATGATCACTGTGTGGGCCTGTACTTTCCCCGCCATGTTCTACGGTATGTACAACCTCGGTTTCCAGGCCAACACGGCCATGGCAGACCTGGGCATTGCCGCCGTTGAAGGCTGGCGCGGTGGCCTGATCGAGTTGTTTGCCGGCTACGATGCCGCCAGCATTTGGGACAACCTGATCCACGGCGCGGCGTATTTCCTGCCCATCTACATGACCGTGTTCGTGGTCGGTGGTTTCTGGGAAGTGTTGTTCGCCATGAAGCGCGGCCATGAAGTGAACGAAGGTTTCTTCGTAACCTCCATTCTGTTCGCCCTGATTTGCCCACCAGATATCCCTCTCTGGATGGCGGCGTTGGGTATTTCCTTTGGTGTGGTGATTGCCAAGGAAGTGTTCGGCGGTACCGGCAAAAACTTCCTTAACCCCGCACTGGCGGGTCGCGCGTTCCTGTTCTTTGCCTACCCGGCCGAGTTGTCCGGTGATCAGGTATGGACTGCAGTGGATGGCTTCTCCGGTGCCACCGCACTGTCTGTCGCTTACACCGACGGCATGTCAGCGCTGACCAGTCAGATGACCTGGCTCGATGCCTTCTTCGGCAAGATGCAGGGCTCAATTGGTGAAGTGTCGACATTGGCCATCCTGCTGGGTGGTGTAGTGCTCGTCGCCTGCAAGATTGCTTCGCTGCGTATCATTATCGGTGTCATGGCGGGCATGATGGCAACGTCCTTCCTGTTCAATGTGACCGGCAACCCCGAGACCAACCCAATGATGGCCATGCCCTGGTACTGGCACCTGGTCGTCGGTGGTTTTGCTTTCGGCATGATTTTCATGGCAACCGACCCCGTGTCTGCAGCCATGACCGAAACCGGCAAATTGTGGTTCGGTGCGCTGATCGGTTTCATGGTGGTTGTGATCCGTGTTGTGAACCCTGCCTTCCCGGAAGGCATGATGTTGGCCATTCTGTTTGCCAACCTGTTTGCGCCGCTGATCGACCACTTTGTTGTTCAGGCTAACATCAAGCGGAGGTTGGCACGTGGCTAATAACGATACAATCAAGAAGACAGTTATTGTTGCCTTGTCCCTGTGTATTGTGTGCTCCGTTGTGGTGTCTACCGCGGCGGTCATGCTCAAGCCCATGCAGGTAGCCAACAAGGCGCTGGATTTCAAACGCAACATTCTGTTGGCCGCCGGCCTGATGGAAGAAGGTAAGTCGGTTGATGAGCTGTTCAAGCAAGTGAACACCCGTCTGGTTGACCTCAACACCGGTAAATTTACCGATGCGGTCAATGTCGACACTTACGATCAGCGTAAAGCTTCAAAAGACCCTAAGCAGTCTGAGAAGCTGTCCGCAGATACCGACATAGCCAAAATCGGCAGCCGTGAAAATATCGCCAAAGTTTACCTGGTGGAAAAAGACGGCCAGCTCGACAAGGTTATTCTGCCGATTAAAGGCTACGGCCTCTGGTCTACCCTGTACGGCTTTATCGCACTGGAAGCAGACCTGAACACGGTTGTTGGCTTGGGCTTTTACGAACACGCTGAAACCCCCGGCCTGGGTGGTGAAGTGGACAATCCCAAGTGGAAAGCACTGTGGGTTGGCAAAGAAGTCTATGACAACGGTGACGTAGCGCTTGATGTGATCAAGGGCCAGGCACCTGCAGGCGACGCGCACAAAGTAGACGGTATTTCCGGTGCTACCTTGACCAGCCGCGGCGTGGGCAATCTGGTGCAATTCTGGATGGGCGAAAATGGTTACGCCAGTTTCCTCACTCACCTGAAAAACGGGGAGGCTTAATTCATGAAGACTAAAGAGCTTCTGTTTAAACCGGTCATCGAGAACAACCCCATCGCACTGCAGATTCTGGGTATTTGTTCCGCGCTGGCAGTGACCACGTCGCTGAAAGTAACGCTGGTAATGTGTGTGGCCCTGACGCTGGTAACGGCGTTCTCCAACCTGTTTGTGGCGCTGGTGCGCAACCACATTCCCAACAACATCCGTATCATCGTGCAGATGACGATTATTGCCTCGCTGGTAATTGTGGTAGACCAGATCCTGAAGGCCGTGGCTTACGACATCAGTAAGCAGCTGTCGGTATTCGTGGGTCTGATCATTACCAACTGTATCGTGATGGGGCGTGCCGAAGCCTTCGCCATGAAGAATCCGCCACTGCCCAGTTTTCTGGACGGTATCGGTAACGGGCTTGGCTACTCTGCATTGCTGATTGTGTTGGGTGTGATCCGGGAGTTGTTTGGCGCGGGCTCATTGCTCGGCTACAAACTGCTGCCGCTGGCTACCGAAGGTGGTTGGTATATTTCTAACGGCATGCTGCTGTTGGCACCTTCTGCATTCTTCCTGATCGGTTTGATCATCTGGGCAATTCGCGCTTACAAGCCTAACCAGGTTGAAGAAGAAGAGTTCAAAATCTGCCCTAACACCAAAGCGCAGGAGGCTTAATCGATGGAAGCATTATTGGGTTTATTCGTTAAGTCGATCTTTATCCAGAACATGGCGTTGGCCTTCTTCCTGGGTATGTGTACCTTTTTGGCAATTTCCAAAAAGATTGAAGCTGCCTTTGGTCTGGGCGTGGCAGTTGTTGTGGTGCTGGGTATTACCGTGCCCGTCAACAACCTGCTTTACACCTACCTGTTAAAAGACGGTGCGTTGGTGTGGCTGGGTCCACAATTTGCCAGCGTTGATCTGAGTTTTCTGGGTCTGATTACCTACATCGGCGTGATCGCCGCCATGGTACAGATTCTGGAAATGCTGTTGGATAAATACGTGCCGGCGTTGTACAACGCGTTGGGCGTGTTCCTGCCGCTGATCACCGTTAACTGTGCCATCATGGGTGCATCACTGTTCATGGTAGAGCGCGATTACAACCTGGTGGAGTCGACCGTTTTCGGTATTGGTTCCGGTATTGGTTGGGCGCTGGCGATTACCGCATTGGCGGGTATTCGCGAAAAAATGAAATACAGCGATGTGCCAGAGGGCCTGCGTGGCCTTGGCATTACCTTTATCACCGTTGGTCTGATGTCGCTTGGCTTTATGTCATTCGGCGGCATCGACCTGTAAGCGAGGTAAGGACTACAGATGGACATTACAATTATCGCTGGCGTAGTCATGTTTACAGTTATCGTGCTGTTGCTCGTAGCTGTGATCCTGAGCGCTCGCGCAAAACTGGTTAACTCGGGCGATGTGACCATCATCGTTAACGACGAAAAAACCATTACCGTGCCCGCGGGTGGCAAATTGCTGCAAACCCTGGCAGGCAGCGGGCTGTTTTTGCCCAGTGCCTGTGGTGGCGGTGGTAGCTGTGCCCAGTGCAAGTGCATTGTGAATGAGGGCGGCGGCGAAATGCTGCCCACGGAAGAATCCCACTTTACCAAGCGCGAAGCCAAAGAAGGCTGGCGCTTGTCCTGCCAGACGCCCGTCAAACAAGACATGAAAGTGCATGTTGAGGAAGACGTATTCGGTGTTAAGCAGTGGGAGTGTGTGGTTGAATCCAACCCCAACGTGGCCACCTTCATTAAAGAGCTGACGCTGCGTCTGCCCGAGGGCGAGAACGTGGACTTCCGCGCTGGTGGTTACGTTCAGCTGGAAGCGCCACCCCACCACGTAAAATTCAAGGACTTCGATATTGAAGAGAAGTTCCGTGGTGACTGGGAACACTTTGGCTTCTTTAACCTTGAGTCCAAGGTAACTGAGCCGGTGATCCGCGCATACTCCATGGCTAACTACCCCGAAGAAAAGGGCATTGTGAAGTTCAATATCCGTATTGCAACCCCACCGCCACGCACGCAGGGTTTGCCGCCAGGTCAGATGTCGTCTTATGTGTTCAGTCTGAAGCCCGGCGACAAGATTACCGTGTACGGTCCCTTCGGTGAGTTCTTCGCCAAAGAAACCGATGCCGAAATGATCTTTGTTGGTGGTGGTGCGGGTATGGCGCCCATGCGGTCGCATATTTTTGACCAGCTGCGCCGTCTTAAATCCAAGCGTAAAATCAGTTTCTGGTACGGTGCCCGTTCATTGCGCGAGCTCTTCTATAAAGAAGACTACGACATGCTGGCCGCGGAGAACGATAACTTTACCTGGAACATCGCGCTGTCCGACCCGCAGCCGGAAGATAACTGGAATGGGCTGACCGGCTTTATCCATAACGTATTGTACGAGCAGTATCTGAAGGACCATCCGGCGCCGGAAGATTGCGAGTTTTATATGTGTGGCCCGCCCATGATGAACGCGGCGGTGATCAAGATGCTGAAAGATCTGGGCGTAGAGGATGAAAATATCCTGCTCGACGACTTTGGTGGCTGATTTGATTGCAACGTGTTACACAAAAGCGAGGGCGCTTCGGCGCACCTCGTTTTTGCTTTTTGGGCTCTGCATTTTTCTGCTGGGCTGCAGCGATACGGTATCGGTTCTGCCGCACGTCAAGGTCGCCGGACAGACCATGGGTACCCAGTACCATGTTACGCTGGTGGCCGAGACGGATGCGGATGCACTGAAAGCGGCGTTTGACAAGCGCCTTGCGGAGATCAACAAGGTCATGTCTACCTACGATCCCGAATCGGAGCTTATGCAAATCAATCGCGCGCCAGTGGCACAACCCTTACCTATCTCCGACGATCTGGCCGCGGTGTTAGCGCTCAGTTTGCAGATATATTCGCAAACCGCCGGTGGATTTGATGTCACCGTAGGCCCGTTGGTGAATCGCTGGGGCTTTGGCCCTGTAGAGGCCAAGGGCAAGCCCGATGAGGCTGAGGTGGCAACGTTGCTGGCATCGGTCGGCAGCGATGCCTTGACGCTTGAACAGGCTGACAGCGGATGGCAACTGGTCAAACACAAACCGGTATTCATCGACTTGTCTGCCATCGCCAAGGGGTGGGCGGTTGATGAGCTGGCCGGGATGCTGGTCGCGCGTGGTTACCAGGATTTTCTGGTGGAAATTGGCGGTGAGCTCCGGGTATCCGGCAAAAACGCGCGTGGCGCCAACTGGTCTATTGCGGTAGAACGACCCAGCCTGGCCCAGGGTGGCGTGCAGGCAGCCATCGGTGTCAGTAATCTGGCGGTGGCCACCTCCGGCAGTTACCGGAACTATCAGATGTATAATGGTGTTCAGTATTCGCACACCATTGATCCATCAACCGGGCAACCCGTGACCCACAATATGGTGTCGATCACTGTGCTGGCGGACACCTGCGCCGAGGCCGATGCGCTGGCAACCGGTTTTAATGTGATGGGGCCTGAGGCAGCGCTGGCCGAAGCCGAGGCCAGAGGCCTGGCAGTATTTATATTGGTGGATGAGGGCGGAGAGATCCGTGAATTGTCATCCAGTCATTTTTTGCCTTACCTGTCTCAGCACTGAGCAGGCGGGCTTTCGACTAAAGAGGTAATTACCCATGGCAACCTTATTGGTAACCTTTGTGGTGTTGGGATTGGTGATTATTGCGATGTCTGTTGGTGTGTTGTTGGGCCGTAAGCCCATCAGCGGTTCCTGCGGCGGCATGAGTGCACTGGGTATGGAAGTGGCCTGCGACATCTGTTGCGGTGACAAGCAGAAGTGCGAAAAAGAAACCAAAAAGGCAGACAAAACTGCTGCTGAAGATCTGGCCTACGACGCCACAAAAGACTAAACAGAATTTCGCGTGGGAGTGAACGCAATGGCGAAGAAGCATCACTATGATGTATTGGTGATCGGTGCTGGCCCCGGGGGCGAGGGTGCAGCAATGGCAGCGGCGAAGGCCGGCAAGCGCGTGGGTGTTATCGAAAACCGACCCGGCGTAGGTGGCGGTTGCGTCCACAAGGGCACGATTCCTTCAAAGTCTCTGCGGCATGTGGTCAAGCAGGTGATTCGTCACAAAGTTTACCCCTTGTTCCGCGCCATGGGCGATGCCCAGCGTCTGAGTTACCCCGAGGTGCTGGCAGAAGCGTCACGCGTCATTCCCCGCTATGTTGATTTGCATACGGATTATTACATTCGCAATCGCGCCACTATTCACATGGGTGAGGCAAGTTTTGTGGATGCCAACACCGTCTCGGTGAAACTGCCCGATGGCGCCCGCGAGCGCTTGACCGCCGAGCACATTGTCGTGGCTACCGGCTCGCGCCCTTACCGGCCCTCGGATATCGATTTCGGCCACCCGCGCGTGTACGACAGCGATACCATCCTCAATATGAAACACACACCGCGCAACCTCATTATTTATGGTGCCGGTGTGATTGGTTGTGAGTATGCATCGATTTTCTCCGGTCTTGGTATCAAGGTGGATCTGATCAACAGCCGCGAGCATCTGTTGACCTTCTTGGACGATGAGATTTGTGATGCGTTGAGTTATCACCTGCGTGATATGGGCGTAACAGTCCGCCACAACGAAGAATACGAATCGGTTGAAGCCACTGAACGGGGCGTAACGCTCAAGTTGAAATCCGGTAAGCGCATTCACGGCGACGCGTTGCTCTGGTCTAACGGGCGCACCGGCAACACCGACACGCTGGCGCTGGATAAAATTGGCCTGAAGGCCGATGGACGGGGTCAGCTGGAGGTGAACGAACGCTACCAGACCAATGTGGAAAACATTTACGCGGTTGGCGATGTCATTGGCTGGCCCAGCCTGGCCAGTGCCTCCTATGATCAGGGGCGTGCTGCCGCTTCCAACATTCTTGGGCAGGCCAGCCGCTATGTGACCGATGCGCCCACGGGCATTTATACGCTGCCGGAAATCAGTTCAATCGGAAAAACCGAAAGTGAATTGACCGCGGCCAAAATACCCTATGAAGTGGGCCGGGCCTTTTTTAAGAATACTGCCCGTGCGCAGATTTCCGGTGAAAAGGTCGGTGTACTGAAAATATTGTTCCATGCGGAATCTTTGGAGATTCTCGGCATTCATTGCTTCGGTGCTGAGGCGTCAGAGATTATTCACATTGGTCAGGCCATCATGAATCAGGACGGTGAGGCCAACTCCATCGCCTATTTTGTGAATACCACCTTTAACTACCCGACCATGGCTGAGGCCTACCGCACAGCGGCACTGGATGGGTTAAACCGCGTGCAGCGGATTTAATTGCCAGTCCTTGTCGCGCAATGGATTGCGCGACTGGACCCGGATAAATCAGTTCTGACCATCTTCTATCGGGGCGGTCGGCTTCTGGTATTGGGCTTTGGGCTTGTGGCGCAAGACCGAGTGAATCACGTGTTCACCCTCGAAGTACACCACGAAATTTTCGTATTCCCAGCGTGTGATGGGTGGCGTGCCGCGGGCGGGCAGCGCTTTGGCAGGTTCGCCGAAATTGTCGCGGACCTTGGTCATGGTCAAGCCTTTGACCGGCATCTGCAGTCCATCAATACCCTGTTGTCCCACGGGAATAGCAATCTCTTCGGCATGTGCAGCGGTCACAAGCAGTACACATAAGCTCAGGCTGGTGCCGATCGCTGTTATCTTGTTCATGTCTAAGCCCCACGTTTTCGCTGGGATTGAAGCACCTGGCGCGCAATCATGTCGCGCGTGGATGCACTGATATCCACAAAGCCTACCGCTACCAACGAAGACTGTCCACGTGTGTCGGTCCCGGGTGTGATCCTCACCACCTGACCATAACAGAACAAGGGTAGCGCGGTGGTGTTCAGCAGTATCGCCAGGGCCAGCATTTGCCCTGGTATCAGGGTTGCGTTGGTTTCGAAAGACAGGCCGCCTTCGCTGAGGTTGGTTAAAGTCAGCTCTGGCTGCACCTGACTTTTCATGAGTGCGCCTGCCAACAACTCGTTTTGTCGTAGCAAAAGTTTAATAGCGTTGGCAGTATCCGTGCTCAGCGAGACTATTTCGCGTTGCAAATCGCGCTGTAGCGCACGGAATTCTTCCAGCCAAATCGGCGCATTCAGATCGGGGAACCATTCATTCGGCAGCCGATCGGTGTCGGCATCGGGCGGCAGGGGAACCAGATGTAAACTCAGGGTCTCAGAGACCCGGTAGTAATTGCGTTTTTCATCCGCCTGATCCATCGCGTTGGCCCGTGTGAATTTGCTCAATTGAGTCGGTGTATTAACAGGCTGTTGAAAAACCCCTTGCATGCTCAGGCTCTCAGGCTGGTTCGTAATTTAGGCGCCGTTTTGAAGGTGTGTGTCCACCCACCGAAAAACGGCAACGACAAGTACGAGCCAGCCTGAAAGCCCCGCAGGGCGAGACCTGAAGCGCACATCTGCTGCGTTTTGCCTCTTGCAAAGGGAGCCACCCTGAGCGTCGAGTCAAACCACAACATCTGTACGCTTCAGGTCTCGCTGAGCATGTAAGGGGTTTTTCAACAGCCTGTTAAAGTATAGCGCCCACTTGTGGTCACCGTAGAGCTCAGGTTTAATGCCCGGATGAATTTTACGCCTCTGTTTATTGGTCTGCGCTACATCCGCGCGCGCAGAAGGAACCAGTTTATTTCCTTCCTGAGCGGCTTTTCCATGCTGGGCATGCTGTTGGGCGTGGCCGCGTTGATCATCGTGCTGTCGGTGATGAACGGCTTTGATCGCGAGCTCAAGGGCCGCTTGCTGGCAGCAATTCCACACGGCGTCCTGGAAGTCGAGGCTGGCATCGAAGACTGGCAGCCGCTGGCCGATCAGGTGACCCAGCATCCGGGAATCGTGGCTGCTGCCCCCTATATTGATGGCTTTGCCATGGTCGGTTTTGGTCGGGCGCTGCAGGCGGTCGCTTTTACCGGGGTGGAGCCTGAACCCGAAAAAGCCATTTCAGATCTCGCCAGTCATATGGTCATGGGCGATTTTGATGAATTGCAGGCGGGTACCTACGGCGTTGTTATCGGGCGGTTGTTGGCCCGCCAGTTAGCGGTAGTCCCCGGCGACAAGATCCAGCTCACACTGCCGCAGTTAACCATCACGCCGGCGGGCATTTTTCCTCGCGTCAAACGGTTCACCGTTGTGGGTGTGTTCGAGGTGGGTGCAGAAGTGGATCAATCCTTGGTGGTGATGCACCGCGCGGACGCGCGCCGGTTGTTGCGGTATCCCGCACAAGCCCAGGGGCTGCACTTGCGTACGCCCGATATGTTCAGTTCCGCTTCGGTGTTCAGGCAGCTTCAGCTTTCCCTGCCCGAAGGGCAGGTGGTGCGTGACTGGACCGACACCCAGGGCAGTTTGTTCCAGGCCATTAAAATGGAAAAAACGGTGGTGACTGTATTGTTACTCATCATTGTTATGGTGGCCGCATTTAATATTGTGACCAGTCTGGTATTGATGGTGGCCGACAAACGCGCGGATATTGCCGTGCTGCGCACGCAGGGCATGAGTGCGGGCCAGATACTGTGGATCTTTCTTGTGCAGGGTGTGAGCGTAGGGCTGGTGGGCATACTCATCGGCGTGCTGATTGCTTGTCCCGTGGCGTTTTATCTGGGACCAATCGTGGCCTGGTTTGAAACCATTACCGGCCTGTATGTGTTTGATCCCGCGGTCTACTTCATCAGTTATTTGCCGTCCCACCTGCAATGGGCGGACGTAGCCCTGGTGGCCTGTGCCGGTGTGGTCTTGAGTTTACTGGCGAGCCTTTATCCTGCCTATCGGGCTTCCCGCGTGGAGCCTGCGGAGACTTTACGATATGAATGATCATGCACCTGTGCTGCAAGCCCGGGCACTGGGCAAAACCTATAGCGAAGGGCCGGAACCGGTGGTGGTACTGGAGCAGCTGGATTTTGCACTTTATCCGGGCGAGCGGGTTGCCGTGGTCGGCAGTTCGGGATCCGGAAAATCCACACTGCTGAACTTGCTGGGTGGTCTGGATAAACCCACCACCGGCGAAGTCGATCTCATGGGGCAACCGTTTTCTTCCTTGTCTGAAACGGCGCGCGGTCGATTGCGTAATCAGCATATGGGGTTTGTGTATCAGTTTCATCACCTGTTGCCGGAATTTACTGCGCAGGAAAATGTGGAAATGCCGTTGCGTATCGCGGGTCAATCCCGCAGCCAGTTTCAGGCACGAGCCGCGGAATTGCTGGCGCAAGTGGGATTATCCAAGCGTTTGCAGCACAAGCCAGCTGAATTGTCCGGCGGCGAGCGTCAGCGCGTTGCCATCGCCCGTGCGCTGGCCATGCAACCGGCCTGTGTTTTGATGGACGAGCCCACGGGCAATCTCGATAAGGACAACGCGCTGGCGATCGAGCAGCTGATGCTGACATTGACCCAGCAGCACAAGGTAGCATTTGTGGTGGTGACCCACGACCCGCAACTGGCGAAGAAAATGGACCGCGTATTGCGGCTGGAATCCGGTCGCCTGCAGCCAGAGAGCGTCGGTACATGAGCCTGCCCTGGGTCATCGGTTTACGCTACACCGCCAGCAAGCGGCGCAACCAATTGGTGAGTTTTATTTCGCTGCTGTCCATGCTGGGTTTGGTCATGGGTGTTGCATTGCTGTTGATTGTGTTGTCGGTGATGAACGGCTTTGACCGGGAATTACGGGAGCGCATTCTGGGCGTTATGCCCCAGGCGACGGTGTTTCATCGTCAGGGTATTACCGACTGGCGCACGCATGCCCAGGCGTTCAGTCAGCACCCGGATGTATTGGCGGCCGCGCCGTTCGTGCAGCTGCAGGGGTTGGCATCAAAGGCCGGGCAGGTCACGCCGGTGTCACTTTATGGTGTCGATGCCAGCCTGGAGCACCGCGTGTCGCGGCTGGATGAATTTATTACCGGTAAAACCCTGCGGCAATTGAGCGCCGGGGACCTATTGCTTGGTGCTGGTGTGGCGCGGCAGTTGGGTGCAAACGTAGGCGATAGCCTGACCTTTGTTGCGCCGAGCCGGGAAGATGCCAGCGCCATGCCTGCGGTGGCCACTTTTATCGTCGCAGGTATTATCCGCACCCGCACAGAGGTGGATAACGGCTTGGCGGTTGTGCGTCTGGTGGATGCCCAGCAGGTGGCTGATCTGGGTGAGGCAGTCACCGGGATCCGATTGAAGATTGCCGACCTGTTCAACTCGCGTCAGGTATTGCGCGATCTGATGGCCAATCTCAGCTACGGTTTTTATGGTTCGGATTGGACTCGCAGTCACGGTAACTTGTTTCAGGCAGTGCAAATGTCGCGCAAGCTGGTGGGCTTGTTGCTGTTTTTGATTATCGCCATCGCCGCATTCAACGTCGTGTCTACCCTGGTCATGGTAGTGGTGGACAAACAGGGCCAGATTGCCATTTTGCAGACCCTGGGGGCCAGTCGCGCCACAATTATGGGTATTTTTGTGGTTCAGGGCGGCCTGATCGGTCTGGTGGGTACCGGTGTGGGGCTGGCATTGGGTGTGCTGGGGGCTCATTACGTGACCGATGCTGTGGCCGCATTGGAAAGTGCGTTGGGTATCCACTTTCTGGCATCAGATGTCTATCCGGTCAGCTATTTGCCGAGCGATTTCCGTTGGTCGGATTGCCTGGAGATTGGCCTGGTGGCACTGTCCATGAGCCTGGTGGCGACCTTGTACCCCGCGTGGCGTGCGGCAAGAGTTCAGCCAGCCGATGCTTTGCGTTACGACCGCTGACGCAGACCGCTATTTCAACTGTTTGAGTTTTTCCAAACGCAGCGCAATGCGGCGCTGCCAGCTGCGGGCCACATGCCAGCGCCAAAGCTGATTGACCACTAAAAAGCTGAGGCAGCCAAAGAACGCCGCACTCATCAGCGAACCCACCAACAATGGCGGCACCAGTGCGCCGAGTTCGGCGATAATCCAGTCGAGTGAAAGCTCAAATTCGAACGGGCGGCTCGGTGCGCCCAACACCCACAGGCCGAGCTGATAACAGGCATAAAACATGGGTGGCATGGTGACCGGGTTGCTCACCCACACCAGGGCGGCGCTGATAGGAAGATTGGCCCTGAGCCAGAGTGCGCCAAACGCGGCAATCGCCATTTGCCCGGGCAGCGGCAGAAAGCAAACAAAAATGCCTACAAAAAACGCCCGGGAGACGGACGACCGATTCAGGTGGAACAGGTTGGGGTCGTGGAGCAGGGTGCCGAGAAATTGCAGGGATTTATGATTCCGGATCTTGTAGGGATCCGGCATCAGCCGCTTGAACAATTTCTTTGCCATGAATACGTCTCGCACCTTTGCTGGCGCGCATTATGCCTAACCACGTCAGTAAAGACTATGGTTTAACTTTGGCGGGCTTGCAAATCGTTGTGGGGCGGAGGGCCGGGCGCCCGCTTAACAGGGCGCCCGCGGGGCGTTTCAGTGGGGCAGGGGATTACCTGATCCGGGGCCGGGTTTGGTTGCTGTGGGTTCGGGGCGTGCGCTGGCAGGTTGCGCATCTGGTGCCGCTGATTTGGGTGCAGCCGCACTGGTTGCGGGGTTGGGCGCTGCCGGTTTAGGTGCCTGCTTGGGTTTATCCAGATTGATCGCCAGTTCCAGTCGCTCGCGCACGCTCACGGTTTCCTTGTGATCTTCCAGCAGGGCTGCAATTTGCGATTTGCGATCCGCAATTTGTTGTTGCAGCTGTTTTATTTCCGTTTCAAGTTGGGTGTTCTTGTTCAGCAGGCGCGATTCTTTATCGGTGGCGTCCGCAATGATGTCCTCCACGCTGATGTGCGTGGACTCCAGTGTCTGTTTGACCACCGACACGACAATTTCCTTGTTGTCGGCAGGCAGTTTCCGCATCAGGTCAATGGCGTCCTGAATGCCGTAGGTAGGGCTGCGTTTGGGGGCCGCGGCCTTGGGGCTGGCGGCTACTACCGGCTCGTTCTCGGGCTCAAACAGTTTGTGATCGAGATCGCCGCTGTTGGGCAGCTCGTCGCTGTCGAACAAGTTGGTGGTTTCTTCCTCTTCTGTCTTGCGGGAAAACAGACCCATGGTGCACTCCTTTCCTGTTGATGGTTGGGGGGCAACGCCCCATATAACAGCATAGTTGACTTCAATGGCTTGTTTACTAACCTTTGGGAATAACTACTCGGAAGATAGTTCGCAAACGCTATATATACTGCGATGCTGAGCAAATTTTATGCAAAAGGGGCGAGTTGGCTGCAAAATAAGCAAGAAAAGGCCCCAAAACACCCCCGACAATAGTCTGGCTTGAGTGGTCTGGCTGCTGCGTGTATCTTATGCCACCCAAAATCCCAAGGTGTTCCTGCGGCGACTGCGATCGTGATTGGTAGCGGCATCTGGCACAAAAATTAGACGAGAACTGTAGGAGCGAGACAAATGCGAGTGATACTGTTAGGCGCCCCCGGCGCTGGGAAAGGCACTCAGGCAAAATTCATCATGGAGCAATTTGGCATTCCCCAGATCTCCACGGGTGATATGCTGCGCGCGGCAGTAAAAGCCGGCACCCCATTGGGTTTGAAAGTAAAAGACATCATGTCCAGCGGTGGTCTGGTATCTGACGATATCATCATCGCGCTGGTAAAAGAGCGTATTGCCCAGCCCGACTGCGCCAAAGGTTTCCTGTTTGATGGCTTCCCCCGCACCATTCCGCAGGCAGAAGCCATGGTCGAGGCCGGCGTGGACATCGACTATGTGCTGGAAATCGACGTTGCTGACGAAGAAATCGTCACCCGCCTGAGTGGCCGTCGCGTGCACGAAGGTTCAGGCCGTGTGTACCACACCGTATACAACCCGCCCAAGCAGGCTGGTGTGGACGACGAAACCGGCGAGCCTCTGGTGCAGCGCCCCGACGACCAGGAAGACACCGTGCGCAAGCGCCTGGCGCTCTACCACGAGCAAACCAAGCCACTGGTGGGTTTCTATGCCGATCGCCAGGCCACGTCGTCCGTTAAGTGCGCGAAAGTTGCCGGTGTCGGCAGCGTGGATGAAATCCGCCAGCGGGTGCTGAACGTACTCAGCTGAGTGTGTATCAAGAGTGTCAAACACCCGCTTCAGCGGGTGTTTTTTTTAGCGCCCGCGGTGTTGCCCTGAATCTACAGGGCGATGCGGCGGGTGTTCAGCAACGGATTTTAAGCGGAGCAATATGAACAAGTCTGCCACGGGGGTTTTGCTGGTTAATCTGGGGACGCCGGAAGCGCCCACGCCTGGCGCGGTCCGTGCATTTCTGCGCGACTTCCTGAGTGACCCCCGGGTGGTGGAGATTCCCCGGCTGATCTGGCTGTGCATTCTCTACGGCGTGATACTGCCGTTTCGCCCCCGCAAAGTGGCCCATGCCTATGCCTCGATCTGGACAGAGCAGGGGTCGCCCCTGCGGGTGTTGACGGAATCTCTGGCCGCCCGGCTGCAAGCGCGCCTGTCGGCAGAATCCGGCGAAACCGCACCCAAGGTCGCCGTTGCCTATACCTATGGGGAGCCTTCTGTGGCGCATCAGCTGTCGGTGCTGCGCGAGGCCGGAGTGGAGCGGACGTTGGTCCTGCCGTTGTATCCGCAGTACTCGGCCACCACCACCGGCTCCGTGTATGACCAATGCGCGGCGGTGATGAAAGCCAGCCGCGATATCCCCGATCTGGTGATCCAGAAGCACTATTATTCCCGCCCTGATTACGTACGAGCGTTGGTTAACAGTATCCGCACGCATCGCGCCCAACACCCGGGTGCCGATTGCCTGTTGTTTTCGTTTCATGGGATTCCACGTCGCAATGTGGATCTGGGCGACCCTTACGAACAGCATTGCCTGCACACCGCGCGCGACGTGGCCACCATTCTGGGGCTGGAAGAGCACCAATGGCGGGTCAGCTTCCAGTCCCGTCTGGGGCGGGCTGAATGGCTCAAACCTTATACCGACGAAACTCTGCGCCAGTTGCCGTCCGAGGGTATTAAGCGTCTGGATGTGATCTGCCCGGCCTTTGCGATTGATTGTCTTGAAACGCTGGAAGAAATCGACGTGGAAAACCGCGAGGTGTTTCTGGAGTCCGGCGGCGAAGATTACCAATACATTCCGTGCCTGAACGATTCCGAAGATCAGGTGTTTTTCCTGGCCAATCTGGTGGCCGAACGTTTGGGTTGATGCTGCGCAGGCGACGCATTTCTGGGACAATAGCGGCTTTTACCTAAGCGATTGAAATGAAAAATCTACTCGCGCTCGATAGTTCCTCCAACGCCTGTTCCGCCGCGCTGTTATGCAATGGCTCGGTCACTCATCGCTGGGAGTTGGCGCCGCGTGGCCACATGCAACGGCTGCTGCCAATGGCGGACGAATTGTTGCAAGCAGCGGGGCTGGCTGTGAACCAGCTGGATGCAATAGCCTTTGGCCGAGGCCCTGGTTCGTTTACCGGCTTGCGGGTGGCAACCGGCATCGTGCAGGGCCTGGCGTGGGGTGCAGATCTTCCAGTGATACCGGTGTCGACCCTGCGGGCAATTGCGGCGGGCTTCCAGCGTACCCAGCCCGACGTTGACGGCAGATTACTGGTGGCGGTGGATGCCCGCATGGGCGAACTCTACGCGGCCCATTTCAGGCTCGAGGGGCAACGTCTGGTGAACGACGGTGCCGAGCAATTGGTGCCGCTCGCCGATGCGGCTGCCTTGCTGGAAAACGTCGATGCTGGCGCGGGCAGTGGCTGGCAATTGGCCCCGTTAAACCAGCAGCGGCCTGCAGTGTGCCTGCCGGAATTGGAGCCCGATGCGTTGGATATACTTCACCTCGCCCGGCAGGCGGATGCTGTGCCAGTGCAAGCCCATGAAGCCAAGCCCGTGTATCTGCGCGACAGCGTGAACTGGCAGAAGCGCACACGCATTCGCACCGAAAGTTTGTAAATTTCTGCGGGCACTGCCCGCACTCTTTGTTCAGAAGGATTCCCATGGATTGGCTTCAAACGCTCATACTCGCCCTGATACAGGGCTTGACTGAGTTCTTACCCATTTCAAGCTCTGCCCATCTTATTTTGCCGTCCGAATTGTTGGGCTGGCAGGATCAGGGCCTGGCGTTTGATGTGGCGGTTCACTTTGGCAGCCTGCTGGCGGTTATTCTGTACTTCCGTCGCGATCTGACCCAGTTGGCAGGCCAGTGGTTTGCCAGTTTTGGCGGCAAAACAAACCACGAGAGCCAGTTGGTGTGGATGATCGGCTTCGCCACCATTCCCGCCGGCTTGGCCGGTTTACTGGGCAAGGAATTCATAGAAACCCACCTGCGTTCGGCCGAAGTGATTGCCTGGGCCACCATCGGGTTCGGCCTGCTGTTGGGCCTCGCCGACCGGCAGGGGCGGGGCGTTAAGACACTGATCGACATGACCTGGCCTCTGGCGTTGGCCATCGGCATCGCCCAGGCGTTGGCGCTGGTGCCGGGTACTTCGCGCTCGGGCATCACCATGACCGCGGCCTTGCTGTTGGGCTTCAGCCGTACGGATGCGGCCCGGTTTTCGTTTTTATTGTCCATCCCCGTGATCGCCTTGAGCGCGGGCTATCTGAGTTACAAATTGATAGGGGTGGCGGATGTGGACTGGGCCACCATGGGGCTGGGCTTTGTACTCTCGGCCCTCAGTGCCTATGCTTGCATTCATTTTTTCATGCAATTGATTGAGCGCATCGGCATGATGCCTTTTGTGATTTATCGCTTGGTGTTGGGTGTCGCCCTGTTGTGGTTGTTATAGCCCGGACCTGTAGGAGAAACGAATAATGAATCTTGCGTTTATCGGCTTGGGTGTTATGGGCTTTCCCATGGCAGGGCACTTGCAGCAGGCGGGTCATTCGGTACGCGTATACAACCGCACCACCGCGAAAGCATTGGATTGGGTGGCCCGCTACGGCGGTAGCCACGGCGAAACCCCCAGAGCCGCCGCTCAGGGGGCGGAGATCGTGTTCTTGTGCGTGGGCAATGACGAGGACCTGCGCTCGGTGGTGTTGGGTGCCGATGGTGTGCTGTCCGGCATGGCGCCGGGTTCTGTCATCGTGGATAACACCACGGCCTCGGCGGAGGTGGCGCGCGAGCTGTGCGGACTGGCGGCAAAACAGCAAATCGCTTTTCTCGACGCGCCGGTGTCCGGCGGCCAGGCCGGCGCTGAAAAGGGCCAGTTGACCGTAATGGTGGGTGGCGATGCCGTCGCCTTTGCGCGCGCCGAACCGGTGATTGCGCATTTTGCGCGTTCAGTGAAATTGCTGGGCCCGTCGGGCAGTGGTCAGTTGTGTAAAATGGTTAACCAGATCTGCATCGCCGGGCTGGTACAGGGCCTCGCGGAAGGCCTGCATTTTGCCGGCAAGGCCGGGCTCGATGCGGCGGCGGTGGTCGAGGTGATCTCCAAGGGCGCGGCCCAGTCCTGGCAGATGGAAAACCGTTACGCCACCATGCTGGCGGGCGAATACAACCACGGTTTCGCGGTGGACTGGATGCGCAAGGATCTGGGTATCGTTATGGATGAATCCCGTCGCAATGGTGCCCGTCTGCCGGTAACGGCACTGGTGGACCAATTTTATGGCGAGGTGCAGGACCTGGGCGGCGGTCGCTGGGATACTTCCAGCCTGCTGGCCCGCTTGGAAAGCGCGGGCAAAACTAGCAGGTAAGGATCGATCATACAGACGGGGGCGACAGCCAATGTCACATCAGCAGGGCAGGGTACTGGGCTTGGGCGGCGTGTTTTTCAAAACTGCCGATCCCGCAGGGTTGCGGGCCTGGTACAAACAATGGCTAGGCCTGCCCATGGACGAGTACGGCGCTTGTCTGCCCGTAGCGAGCTTGCCGGCTGACGCCTATAGCGTGGTTTCGCCTTTCAGTGACAGTACTGATTATTTTGCACCTTCACAGCAACCGTTCATGATTAATCTGGTTGTTGATGATGTGCAGGCCTGCCTGGCCCGCCTTGCGGGTTCGGGTGCCCAGATTCTGCCCGAGACCGAAAACGGTGAATTCGGGCATTTCGGTTGGTTTATTGATCCGGCCGGCAACAAAATTGAATTGTGGCAGCCGCCGGTTGCCACTGGCGCGTAGCCTAACAAGGAATTCTATGGACCAGACAACATTGCTCAACGGCCTGGCAGACTTTATTGCCAGTTCACCCACCCCATTCCATGCGGTCGATACCATGGCCAGGCGCTTGCGTGCCGAAGGCTATCAGGCGCTGGCGGAGGGTGAGCGCTGGCAATTGCAGGCCGGCGGGCGTTATTACGTGGTGCGCAACGGCGCCTCACTGATTGCCTTTAAATACGGCAAGGATCTGGACAAAGGGATCCAGATGGTGGGTGCCCATACCGACAGCCCTTGCCTGAAAGTCAAACCCAATCCGGTGGTGAACAGCCAGGGTTATTTACAGCTGGGCGTGGAAGTCTACGGTGGTGTGTTGCTGGCGCCCTGGTTTGATCGCGACCTCAGCCTGGCCGGCCGGGTCAGCTACCTGACCAAAAAGGGCGAGCGCGCCAAAGCCCTGGTGAATTTTTCCCGCGCCATTGCCTTTATTCCGAGCCTGGCGATTCATCTGGACCGGGAAGTGAATAAGAACCGTACCATTAACCCGCAAACGGATATTCCGCCGGTGCTGGCGCAGTTGCCGGGCCCGGATGCCGGCGCCGATTTCGGGCAGATACTGGCCGATCAGCTGGCCGCCGAAGGCGTCACCGATGTGGCCAGCGTGCTCGACTACGAACTGTGTTTTTACGATACCCAACGGCCTGCCGTACTGGGCTTGAACAACGAATTTTTCGTGGGTGCTCGGCTCGACAATCTGGCCAGCTGCTATGCCGGTCTGGAGGCGCTGTTGGCGGCGCCCGAGGGTCAAAGCCAGCTGCTCATCTGCAACGACCATGAAGAAGTGGGTAGCAGCTCTTGCTGCGGTGCGGCCGGCCCCATGCTGCGCCAGTTCCTGGAGCGCCTGGTGCCGGATGTGGAGCGCCGCAACCAGATTATTCACCATTCCCTGCTGGTGTCGGCCGACAATGCCCATGGCATCCACCCGAACTACGCTGACAAACACGAGCAGAACCATGGTCCTTTATTGAACAAGGGTCCGGTAATTAAGATAAATGCGAACCAGCGCTATGCAACCACCGGTGAAACCAGTGCATACTTCCGCCACCTTTGTCAGCAGTTGAACGTGCCCGTACAGGCCTTCGTGGTCCGCACCGATATGGCGTGCGGCAGCACCATCGGGCCGATTACAAGCGCCGAAATCGGTGTATCCACCATCGATGTAGGCTTACCCACCTGGGGCATGCATTCCATCCGTGAAACGGCCGGTACCGCTGACTTAGGCTATTTGATTGCCATTTTGCAAAAACATTTTGCCGAACCGGCCTGATGGTTTTTTGGAGTTAACATGTCGTTTGATCTTGCCCAGCTTGCCAAATATGAACCCTTCTGCGACCTCAGCGAGGAATACCTCCAGCGCTTGATGGAGCATATGGACCTGTTTGAGCTTGAGAAGGGCACCTTGGTGTTCAAACGCGGCAAGCCTCTGTCTGAAAATTTTTATCTGGTGTCGGGCACGGTGGATCTGATTGCCGCCGATTTTGAATCGGAAGAAATCATGGCAGGCAAGCCGCGCAGCTATCAGCCATTGAATTTACAGTCTCCTTCGCCGGTCTCTGCGGTGGCCAAGGAGACCGTCATCATCATGCGCATCGACAAAGAGTTTGTCGATCTGGTGCTGGCTTACACCGAATCGTCGGATGATGACATTCCCCAGGACCCGACCACCGAAGAGCATCAGGACTGGATGTCGTGCCTGCTGGAGTCTCCCCTGTTTACCAAAGTGCCGCCGGCCAACCTGCAGCAGCTATTTGCCAAATTCGAGTACGTTGAATTCGAAGCCGGTGAAGTATTGATTCAGGAAGGCGCGCCCGGGGACTTTTTCTATGTGCTGGAAAAAGGCCGGGTGGCCATTGAGTCGCGCGGGCAATCGTTGGACGTGGTGTTGCGTCCCGGCAGTTACTTCGGCGAAGAAGCGCTGGTGGGTGATGCGGTGCGCAATGCCTCGGTGATCGCGCAAACCAAAGGCGGTGTTATGCGCCTGACCAAAGAAGATTTCAAAACCCTGTTGCAGGAGCCCGTGATCCGCTACGTGGATGCCGCCGAATGGACCAAAATGGAAAAGCAGGGCGGATTCAAATTGGTGGATGTGCGGTTGCCGATGGAATTCAAATGCGGCCATGTGGCCGGTGCTGCCAGCATGCCATTGGGTGCACTGCGCAAACGACTCGACGGGCTGGATTTCAGCCAGCAATACCTGATCACCGGTGACGGCGGTCGTCGCGCCGAGGTCGCCGCTTACCTGTTTAATCAGGCTGGACTGGACTGCGCTATCCTGACCTGTGCGGCAGAACTTTACTGATCTGCGATCATGCGGTGCCTGCTGTTATCGGCCTATGATGCACCCAGTCACCGCTATTGGCGCGAAGGCTTAATCGCCGCCTTTCCCGAATGGCAATGGACCTGCCTCACCGAACCTCCCCGGTTTTTCAATTGGCGCATCCGGGGCAATGCGTTGTCGCTCGCGGAAAAAATCAACGGGCTGGGTCAATCGTTTGATTGCATTATCGCCACTTCCATGACCGATCTGGCAGGCATTAAAGCATTCTGCCCACAGCTAGCGTCAGTCCCTACGTTGCTGTATTTTCACGAAAACCAGTTCTGTTATCCGGCCAATGAAGTGCAGCGCAACCGACTGGAACCGGCCATGATGACGCTGTTCAGTGCCCATGCCGCCGATAAATTGGTATTTAATTCCCGCTACAATCGCAACACCTTCATGGCCGGTGCCCGCGCACTGCTCGGCAAATTGCCGGATGCCGTGCCCGCCGGCCTGGTCGAGTCATTGATCAACAAAACGTCCGTGCTGCCCGTGCCGCTGCGGGACGAAGCGTTTAGGCTTGCCGCAAAGCGTAATGACTCAAAGCCTGGAAGGCGAACGTTTATCTGGAACCACCGCTGGGAACACGATAAAGGCCCCGAGGGATTGCTCGCTGCGGTGAGATTGCTGTTGGCGCAAACGCAAAACTTCACCCTGCATGTGGTAGGCCAACAATTCCGACAGCGCCCCGCGTGTTTTGATGCGTTGAAAACCCTGCTTGAAACTTCCGGCACGCTCGGTCGCTGGGGTTTTATTGAATCACGCGCTGAATACAATCAGTTGCTGGTGGAATCCGATGCGGTCATCTCGACGGCACTGCATGATTTTCAGGGGTTGGCCGTACTCGAAGCGGTGGCGGCGGGGTGTTATCCGCTGGTGCCGGACCGGTTGGTGTATCCGGAGTGGTTTCCCGTTTGCTATGCGGCAGCTACGCCGATACAGGAAGTTGAAGCCTTGGTGCAGGCGATGTCGGCAATAATCGATCGGGGCCCGGAAGCCGCGCCGCCTGTGAATTTTTTACGTTGGTGCGAGCTTGGGCAAAAGTATGCTGCGTTAGCCAGACCTATGTGATTTCACTGTTGTGCGCATCTGGATGCCAATCGGCGGGGTAGGGCAGCGTGAGCCGTTTTCCTGAGGCTGATCCTAGTTCTGGCTGAACGCTAATTATCTTGCTGCTAAGGGGCTGTATGGTGTTTTGAGGATAATAACCAGGCTGAACTTGATAATTCATAGGTCGAAATATTCAGCTAATTCCCTCCGAACCCTCTATTTTCTTGAGAAATAAATTGAATGAAAGAGCAATAGAGCAACATGGCGTGGGAAATAGATTTATGATCAATTACAAATGCAGGGGCTTGGATTTTCTATAATGAAATTTGTATATCCATTATCGGTAGTAACTTATTTTGTTCTAATCTAGGGGTGCTTTAGCTCCAAGTATGAGCTGGATTTTTCCGATGACGAATATAGAGGGGTCAGGGATATAGGTACCGGTGAGCTGGTTGTTGAACCCGCTGTGATTGAGTTTTAGAATGAGGAAAATCATTATTTTGGTTATAGATTTCCTAAGCATGATGTCGATTGTGATTGGATAAAAAATGGCCGAAGTAAGAAGTTCACTGCTGCGAAGTTAGACTTAATTCCTGTATTTTTTTCCCTTAGCTTGGAAGCTGGTTTGGTTGCTGAATTCACCGATAGGTCTAAATTTGATGAGCATCTTGAACTGTTAAGTATCGATCTTGGGGGTAAGTTTGTAGATATTGAAAATAGTTCGTTTGTTTTACATTATAAAAGAATATATGAAGACTACGATTTTTCGAGGTGTTTGCCCTTGAATAAAGCGGATATGTAAAAGAAGGGCGATAAAATGGGTTGGTGGCAGTGATTGACATGCCATAAGTTTCATCTGACCCCACTTATTCCTAAGACTGTGGAGGGTTAAGCATGAATATGAAAGAAAAGAGCTATGAAATGTGTCGCGCTCTTGCTGCTGAATACGACGGTTGGGAATTTCAAGGAGGAGGGTTCGTCTGCAAGAGACATAAGCCATTTGTTCTGGGGTTAGATGTGTTCGCTAAGGTGGCAATGAGTCACGTGAGTTTGCAGGCTATTGAATGGGTTAAGGTGGGGCCTATAGTGAGGTCAATAAAAGTTCTATTTCCAAAGTACAAAATTCCATGTCACTTTACTCGGCAACCAAAAAATGAGGACGGTTCAATTTTTGTGGGGGTCTATTCCGATATAAGTCAACTGGAGCCGGTAATCGAAAAATTTGTTAGGTCAGCAATCCCGAATGCTAGTACGCGATATTGTCTAGATGGAATCGAAGAATTTGCTGAGCAATTTCCGCAAGATAATCCATTTAACTTTATTGGGATGCAGGGTGTCCATTACTGTTTGCTGAGGATGTTGGTTGGTGATTTTGACTATATCAAGAAGTGCTACGAAGAGGCTTTGGCTGGAAACAACGATTATCGATTTGATGAGCTTGGTCAGATAATGCCTTTGCTGGAAGAAATGGAATCAAACTTGAAGAGGACTGGACGCTTGATGAAATAAGTGGGGTCACCTATAAGTCGTTCTCCGTCAACAGGGCGAACGCGTTCGAAGCGTTGACGCCCCTAGTAAATTACTTGCTCTGCCTTTGGGTGCACCCGATTTCTACGTGCTGTTTTCACTGGCTAAGAGAATTAGTGGGGTCAGATGAAACTTAAGGCGCGCAATTCATCCTTGTATAGGGCGCCGGTGCCCCTCTAAACTTCAGTTCTCTGTTTCGGTTAAAAGGACTTAACCATGGCAAGACTTCCTCGTATCAGCCCTTTGGGCGTTCCTTAACATATTATCCAGCGCGGCAATAATTGGCAGGTTTGCTTTGCCTCAGAACAAGATTTGGCTGCATATATCCACTGGTTGGATGAGTACGCTCGCCAATTCTTTGTGTCGGTTCACGCTTGGGTTTTGATGACCAACCATGTGCACCTGCTGGTCACGCCCAATAGGGAAGGCGGCGTTTCAAGCATGATGCAGGCTTTGGGGCGGCGATATGTCAGGTACTTTAATCGCGAATATCGCCGAACCGGTACGTTATGGGAGGGCCGTTTTAAAGCAAGTCTGGTTCAATCCGAGGTCTATCTGTTGGTCTGCCAGCGATACATCGAATTGAATCCCGTAAGAGCGGGTATGGTCAGCGATCCGGCTGACTATGTCTGGTCTAGTTATCAAGCACACGCCTTGGGCAAATCGATAAACGTGCATACGCCGCACAGTGAATATCTGAAGTTGGGTGAAGAGCCTAAAGAGCGCCAGTGCTCGTACAGAGCGCTATTTGATGCGCATGTTGATTGCAGCTTAATAAAGGATATCCGTGCAGCGGTAAACAAGGGTATGGCGTTGGGTAGTGCACGCTTTAAAGATGAAATTGAGTGTCTGCACGGGCGACGGGTTCGGCCTGCCGCAATGGGCAGACCAGTGATTGACGTGCCATAAGTTTCATCTGACCCCACTTATGCATACACGCTTACGAGCAATTGATCTAAGAATGCGCGCGCGCCCGAATCATTAATCTGCTATGCTCTGAATCTTAGCAGCGTTTTTGGCAAATTCATGCCCCGGCTGATTCCTTGTGTATAGGCGATTTTTCGCTGGTTGAGTGGTGTTCTCAGTAAGCGATAGACATCCAAGGGGATCTCTCACGGACCACTGTCTGCTGTGTTTTTATTTTTTATAATAATAATTTATGTCAGAGGCGCTTATAGGCTAATTCATATTCCCAGCAAATCGATGCGAATGGGTCGGTTGCGTGGATAACATGAGTTGGCGCCTCGTGCTCCAGTTCTATCTGGCAGCAGAATTCATCTATGAAAGCCTGGTTAAATTTTCCCTTCTGTCTGTACATGATGGCGTCTCGATTTTTTCTGTGCATTTTTTACTCATGATTTCTGGTTTGAAGTTATCTGCATTCAAGAAATTCAGGGTTTAGGTTGACCTTCTGAGCGCGCTGAATTATGTCCCGATGCCTGACATTTCGAGTGTTTTATGGCTGGATATCTCATTGCCCTGTGTCTTGGTAATGTTTGTCGGTGGTCAGATTAAACTAATTTTATCTGTTGGTCAGCTTTGTTGGTCGATGAGGAATGACAGTGATGGTAAGTGCAATTGATACGAACAAAGCTGCGATTTTACTTAGAGGGAAATCTATCTCAAGAGGGCTTTCAAGCGGCATTCTTTATAGTAATCCTGGCATTAGGTTTCACTCTAGTAGGCAGGTACCGAGTGGTGGCGTAGAGTATGAGTTGGCAAGATTGGAAGTTGCAAATGGTCAGGTTTTTGATGATCTTTCAGTTCTTTCCGAACGGGTAGAGAGGGAAATTAACGGGAAATACGCCGAGATATTTGATGCTCAAATTGCGATGATAGGCGATACCTTGTTGCAGAATGAAATACGCAAAGAAATAACTACCAGTTTGGTTAGCGCATCCTGGGCGGTTAAAACTGTGTTGCTTAGATGGGAAAGTAGGTTGTTGTTGTCTGGATCGCAGATGGCCAAAGATAAATGTGATGATATGAAGGATATATCCTATCGTTATAGGGATGTTTTTTCTGGGATTAGTGTCAATTATCTGGATAATCTTCCAGTAAATTGCGTGTTGGTTTTAGATCGATTGCTGCCTTCAGATGCGATAAATCTAACCGCCAAATCTGTCTCTGCAGTGCTATTGCAATATGGTGCGCCAGGGTCTCATGCAGCGTTATTTGTCCGGGAAATGGAGTTGCCCGCAATATCCGGAATTCCTAATCTGACATCTACTATTGTTGGTCGGGATTGGGCGTTGGTCGATGCAGATCGTGGCGAGGTAACGGTTAATCCCAGTTTGACAGAGAAAAAGGCCTTTAAAATAAGGTGTATTGATCGGTTGGCTGAAATGGAGTTGGCGCGAGCGAATGCTCACCAGAAGGCAGCTACAATTGATGGAATGTCAGTGCATGTTGAATCCAATATCAGTGGCGTTGATGAGGCAAGGAAGGCTGTACATTATGGAGCAGACGGTATTGGGTTGTATAGGACAGAAAGACACTATTTAGGCAGGAGTACTCCTCCTTCCAGAGGGCAGCTCATTGATGAGATGCGGAATGTGCTCTTTGCAACGAGAAAGCTTACAGTTAATATTCGGCTCCTGGATTTTGGTGCAGATAAATCATTGAGCTATTTGTCATTTTTATCTGAAAAAAATCCTGCGCTCGGTCGGCGTGGTGTCAGGTTTCTTTTTGATAATCCTGAGCTTCTAGAAACCCAGCTGTCAGCGATATTGGAAGTTTCAAAGTCATTTAATGTGAGAATTTTGATTCCAATGGTAACTGTGCCTGGAGATGTTCAGAGAGTAAAGGAGGTGGTACATAAGATTGCGCGGGAAATGGGTGTAGATGAAGTTCCTAAAATCGGTGCCATGATTGAGGTGCCGGCGGCGGCTTTGTCAGCTTGTGAAATTTCAAAGCATGTGGATTTTATGTGTTTTGGTACAAATGATCTCGCGCAATATTCGTTCGCGGCTGATAGGGATAGTGTGGCGGTTGAAGAGTACTTCGACGATTCGTCTGATGTGATTTTCAGGTTGCTTAGTATAGTGCATGGTGATGTTAGGGGTATGCCTCTCTCTTTGTGTGGTGATCTTGCGGCAAGGCCGGAATTTGTAGCCAGACTACTGCAGTGTGGTATTAAGTCGTTTAGTGTTTCTCCAGCATTAGTGCCGATCATCAAGCAAGTTGTAAGGGGAAGTAAATGGATATCGTAGGTTTCTATATTGGCTGTCATTCGAATAGTGATTCTCTGATTAAAGCCGATGTTCGAACTCTGTTTGTTGTTAAAATCCATGTTTTGAACGCTCGGTGTTGGTCTTCTTCATGAAGATCTGGTGGATTATTATTTTTGGTATTTTATGGGCTTTGATTTTTACCTCTTTTTCATGTGGGAACGTTCTGGCTGCTAAAAAAGATCAAATTCCTGAAAATTCTTATGTAAAGAATGCTGGCGATGGTTGGCGCTGCGTGTGGGGTTATATAAAGCGGAGGAATCATTGTGAGGCAATCCGCTTGCCGGCAAATTCATTTTTAGACTCCGATGGATTTGAATGGCAGTGCGAGCGCGGTTTTCTGAGAGACAAGGAAGATTGTATAGAGATTGTTGTTCCTAAGAATGCTTACTTGATTGAAGAGGAATATGGCAGAGGCTGGGCTTGTGAGCGAGGCTTTCTTGTATATAAGACGGCGTCTTCAATGTATGAGTGCATAAAAATTGCGGTTCCGGAAAATGCCGTTTTGATTTCGTCAGCTATGGGTGACTATTGGCAGTGTCATAGTGGATATGTCGAGGGGGATAACGGTTGTGAGGAAGAGGACGTGCCGTTGTCTGGTGCCGCTTCCAGAAATAAGTTCGATGATAATTTGTATTGTGCCTGGGGGTTCATGGATAGTGGCTCTGATTGTGTGGCGATTGATCTGCCCAGTAATGCATATATGGATAAAGATGGCCGGCGTTGGCGTTGCAGTCGTGGCTACAGAAAGTTAGATCGCCAGTGTGTCGAAGTTACAGTGCCAGAAAATGCCTACTTGAAGGACAGTGGGGACGATTGGCGCTGTCTTAGAGGGTATAGAAGGGATCACGATTCTTGCCTGCTAATTCAAATACCGGAAAACGCCCACCTCAATACCGCTGGTACTCGATGGTTATGCGATAAGCCCTATGTTAGCAGTGGAAAAACCTGCGATTTAATTGATAAAGGGACGAAGTGATTTAACCTTAAATCCCATACTCCTTCCCCATCACTCAGTCCTAATTCTCATCGTTTCCGGGCCAAGGCCTGGCCCGGTTTGCATTGGTCAAGTTTGCGTTGAATGGCGGCTTTTAATTCAGCATTAAAACGTACATTGCCCATAGGGTAATTGTGTTGAATACAATTGCGGATTGCATGTAGCTGATCATCGGGAATCGTGCTGCTGAATAGCTCCCGGTAGGCATGTCGCTTTTCATCATCAGTCTGGCCCAGATTGAGATAACTGGGGTGCGGCTGAATGCACTTTATCTTTTTAATGCCCGCGTTTTAGGGATAGCTGGACCAGCGGTAGTCACCCGGGTGGTCTACCATGCCCGCCCTTACCGGATTCAGGGTTGTCTGGTAGGTAATAGCGGGGCTTTCTAGGCATTTTCCTTCCTTGGTCGCTGGCTAGTCTGGTGATGTTAGCATGAAATCTCGCCATGTAATTCACTCAGACCCCTTTAGGAGAGCGGGGAATGGGGTATCATACTGGCCCCTGAGTGCAGGGCGTTGATCAAAATATAAGCAAGGCAGAGGCAGTATGAAAAAGCAGCGGGTTCTCACCGGTATTACCACCACGGGCACGCCCCATCTGGGCAATTATGTGGGCGCGATCCGGCCGGCGATTGAGGCGAGCCATGATACCAACAACCTGGCGTTTTACTTTCTGGCCGATTTCCATGCGCTGATCAAGTGCCACGAGCCCGATCTGGTGCATCAGTCAACCCGCGAAATTGCCGCTACCTGGTTGGCGCTGGGTCTGAATACGGACAACGTGGTGTTCTATCGTCAGTCTGACGTGCCCGAGATTCCGGAACTCTGCTGGCTGCTCACCTGTATGGCCGCGAAAGGTTTGATGAACCGCGCGCACGCCTACAAAGCGGCAGTTGCGGCCAATGAAGAAGCCGGTGAAGACCCGGATTTCGGCGTCACCATGGGGTTGTTCAGTTACCCGGTGCTGATGGCGGCGGATATTCTGATGTTCAATGCCAATAAGGTGCCGGTGGGTAAAGACCAGATCCAGCACGTGGAAATGGCGCGCGATATCGCCGCCCGCTTCAATCACCACTATGGTGAGCATTTCGCATTGCCAGAAGCGCAGGTGGATGATCACGTAGCGGTGCTGCAGGGCCTGGATGGCCGCAAGATGAGCAAGAGCTACAACAATACCATCCCCCTGTTTCTGGATGAAAAGCCGCTGAAAAAGCACATCAACAAGGTGAAAACCAATTTGCTGGAGCCGGGCGAGCCAAAAGACGCGGATGACTCCACCGTATTCCAGCTGTGGCAGGCGTTTGCCACGCCCGAGCAAACCGCTTATATGCGCGAGCAATTCGCCGCCGGTATTGCGTGGGGTGAGGCTAAGAAGCAGTTGTTCGAGCTGATCAATGGCCAGTTGAGCGAGGCGCGCGAGCGTTACCGCGAATTGATGGCTAACCCTTCCCATGTGGAAGCGGTATTGCAGGCAGGTGCAGAAAAAGCGCGCAGTTACAGTACGCCGTTTTTGCGGGATTTGCGCAGTGCGGTGGGTATCAGGCCCATCAAGTAATAAAAAACGCGGGCAATGCCCGCGTTTTTTTTGGTATTGATGAAAGGTATCACGCAACCCCGGCGATCACCTCAATCATTGCAGTTGTCAGCTTTTCCAATTGGGCATCGGTAATCACCAGCGGCGGCATCACGTAAATGAGTTTGCCGAACGGGCGCACCCAGATGCCTTTGTCCACAAACGCTTTCTGGATCACGGCCATCTGCACCGGTTGCTGCATTTCTACCACACCAATGGTGCCCAAGACCCGCACTTCAGCCACACCGGGCAAGTCACTGGCCGGAGCCAACCCCTGTGTTAATCCTGTTTCAATGCGCTTCACCACTGCCTGCCAATCCTGTGATAACAATACGTCAATACTGGCATTGGCCACGGCGCAGGCGAGTGGGTTGCCCATGAATGTGGGGCCGTGCATGAACACGCCGGCTTCGCCTTCACAAATGCCGCGCGCCACTTCATCGTTGCAAAGGGTGGCGGCGAGTGTCATGTAGCCGCCGGTTAGCCCCTTGCCCAGGCACAGGATGTCGGGGCTGATGCCCGCGTGTTCACAGGCGAAGAGTTTGCCGGTGCGGCCAAAGCCGGTGGCGATTTCATCGGCAATCAGCAATACACCGTATTGATCGCACAAGTCGCGCACGGCTTTGAGGTAATCCGCGCTGTAAAACTTCATGCCACCTGCGCCCTGTACAATGGGCTCGAGAATCACCGCCGCCAGTTCGTGGTGGTGTTGCTCAATCAATGCGCGGATGTCGGCCAGATCATCTGCTGTGCAAGGCTCGCCAAAGCGCGCCGCCGGGGAGGGCGCGAACAGGTGTTGTGGCATCACATCGGCAAACAAGTGGTGCATGCCGGTCACCGGGTCGCACACCGCCATGGCGCCGAACGTATCGCCGTGATAGCCATTGCGCAGGGCCAGCATGCGGTGTTTTTCCGGCTTGCCGCAGGAGCGCCAGTATTGCAATGCCATTTTCAATGCCACTTCCACGCTCACCGAGCCGGAATCGGCCAGGAACACGCGGTTCAGACCCACTGGCGTCACATCCACTAGCTTTTTGGCCAATGTCACGGCGGGCGCGTGGGTGAATCCACCAAACATCACGTGCGATACTTGGTCCAGCTGCGCTTTGGCGGCAGCATTGAGGGCCGGGTGGTTGTAGCCGTGCAGTACCGACCACCAGCTCGACATGCCATCGATCAATTGCCGGCCATCGGTGAGCGTGATGGTGACGCCTTCGGCGCTGGCCACCGGGTACACCGGTGGCGGGTTGGTAAACGAGGAGTAGGGATGCCACAGGTGTTGGCGGTCCAGGTTTAATAATTCGGAGTCTTGCATGGGAAATTATCCGGCCGTTGTGCGCAAACGGGTATTTTACGGGGCGGGGGCGTTACTCGCCAGATTGGTTGTGCTCTTGTGCCTGCTGGGCTATGCCACTTTGTCCTGCGCCAATGAACACATGGCAGAACTCAACGCCGGATTTGATCGCTGGCTCGCCGAATACTTGGTGCAAAACGATGACGGTATCAACCGCTTGCCCTACGGGCGGATACCCAAGGATTCCCTTGATGCATACGTAAACGCCATGGCAGCGCTCGAACCTTCCGCCATGTCACAGGATGAAGCCTTCAGCTACTGGGTGAATCTCTACAACAGCCTGATCATCCGTCTGGTGCTGCGCGAGCAGCCGGCGTCCAGTATCCGGCAGATAAAGCCGGGGCTCACCGGCTTGCTGGCGGGCGGGCCCTGGAAACAGGATCAGGTGGTTGTGGAGGGGAAATCGCTCAGTTTTGACGACATAGAGCACGGCATCCTGCGCGTGCAATGGCGCGAGCCGCGGGTGCACTTTGTGCTCAATTGCGCGAGCCTGGGTTGCCCGAATCTGCCGGCCGTCAGCATCAAACCGGCGCAGCTGGAGCAGCAGTTGACCGAGGCTGCCGCTGCATTTCTTCAGCATCCACGCGCGATCCGTCTGGAGCAGAAGACGCTGGTGGTGAACCAGATTTTTAATTGGTTTGCGGAAGACTTCGGCCGTAATGAGACCGAGGTACTGGACTGGATTGCGCAGTTCAAAGGCCAGCCGCTACCGGCACATGCGTCGGTTCGCTACGAATACGATTGGGCGCTCAACCGGGCGCCCTGAGCGTGTTCAGGCCGCCACCGCCATGGCCAGCAGCCGGTCTACGTACTGGCTCAGCAAACTGTACTTCTCGGGCGTAAGGCCCACAAACTCCACCGAAATTTCCGTCTGGCGCGATGGCCGGCGCAAAAACCGGAAGCTTCGTACCCGGCCTTCACACTGAAACGGCAAGTTATTGCCGAGTGTCAGGTCGATACTGGGCAAGCGACTGCCGCGATTGAGTTCGCCGGTCTTGTCGCCATTGATCTGCAGGCGGATGCCGCTGGCGGATAAGTTGATCACCCGGGCAAACCAATGGGCGCGGTTGGGCGACTGCAGGCGCACCGGCACGATGCGGTGTTCCAGCGCAAGACGCGGATGCCGGCGACGCTGGCGGTAGGCCAGGGTATCGGGCAGTGCCACCAGGTAGCAGGGGCTGCCGCCAATGCTTTGTTGGTTGAGCAGGGTGCCGGCGAAATGCAGTACCTGGCCGTGGCGCTGATGGTTAAAGTGCAATACCTGGCCTTGCGCAGGCCGGGGTTGGGTGGGAAACAGTTCGTCGATAATCAGCAGGTTCTGGCTGAAGTTAATGTCCAGCACCAGGGTCTGAAAGGTTTGCGGATGGCCGTCCAGCTGTACGCTGATGAGCTGGCGCCGCTGCTGCAACTCAATCAACGGGGCAAAGTGATCCATCACGCCTGACAGTCGCCAGTCGCTGTCGCCATTGGCGGCATCCTGTTGTTGGTTGGGTGTCGCCGGGGGCGTTTCAGGGGTCAGTTTTTGCATAAATGCGTGCAAAAAATTCATGGCGTTGGGGCTTCCGCTACTGAGTCTGTAAGGCCTGCAGATAGGCGCTGCTATCTGTTTTCCTAGGAGACAAGAGCAAGGGCTGTGCCAGTTTTCATATGGCCGGATTGTCGGGCTTCCCGCAGGTCAAAGCCCTGCGGCGGATGGTGTAATCGGCAGACCCTTGCCGGCATTGCCGCCGAGATTTCCTCTGGCGGCCAAAATCCGTACAATGGCGCCCCTTTTCCATCCAGATGCACCGGACTACCCATGGCGACCACAGGCGAACGCAAAGACAAGTTGGAATTCAACAAGTTGCAGAAGCGGCTGCGCCGGCTCACGGGCAGCGCCATTGTCGACTTCAATATGATTGAAGAAGGCGACAAGGTCATGGTGTGTCTGTCCGGTGGCAAGGATTCCTTCGCCATGCTGGACCTGCTTATGAGTCTTCAAAAGACCGCGCCGGTGAATTTTGAGCTGGTGGCCGTCAATCTGGACCAGAAACAGCCCGGCTTCCCGGAAGAGGTGCTGCCGGCTTATTTGCGCGAGGTGGGAGTACCCTTCCATATCCTTGAAAAAGACACTTATTCGGTGGTGAAGGAAAAGATCCCAGAGGGTAAAACCACCTGTGGTCTGTGCTCCCGCCTGCGCCGGGGCACCTTGTACAGCTTTGCGGAAAAGATCGGCGCCACCAAGATCGCACTGGGGCACCACCGCGACGACATGGTGGAAACCCTGTTCCTGAACATGTTCTACGGTTCCAAACTGTCGGCCATGCCACCCAAACTGCGCGCGTCCGATGGTCGCAATATCGTGATCCGCCCGTTGGCTTACTGCAAAGAATCTGATCTGGAAGCCTATGCCAAGGCTAAGCAGTTCCCCATCATTCCCTGCAACTTGTGCGGTTCGCAGGAAAACCTGCAGCGGCAGGCCATCAAGCAGATGTTGCACGATTGGGAGCGGCGTTTTCCCGGGCGTATCGAGCAGATCTTTGGTGCCATGCAGAATGTGGCGCCCTCGCAACTGGCCGATCGTGGCCTGTTTGATTTTGAAGGGCTGACGCTGGACCGTACCGGCGAACGCGATCCTTACGCGTTTGACGAGGCCTCGGTTACCGATTGGAGTGAGGGGGTTGCTGCTCCTGTCGCACCTGCCGGAGTGCAGATGATTGAGGCGGTGGAAATCCAGTGATTTTCACTGGGTCTTTGTCTGGCTGCAGGCTCCCCAGATTGGTGACTGGGAACCGGGGGGCTGGCGCCCAATCCCGCATCTCTTAATCCTAGCCCCGTTGGTATTTCACCGGTACCTCAAGGGTTTCCTTTACCTGCTCCATCACCACATAACTGGTACAGTCCTGCACGCCCGGCAGGGTGAGCAGCGTTTCGCCATAGAATTGGCGATAGGCGGTCATGTCGGCCACCCGGGCCTTGATCAGGTAGTCGAAATTACCCGATACCAGATAACACTCCTGAATCTCGGGCAGCGCGGCGGCGGCCTTGCGGAACTCATCAAAGATATCCTGTGACGAGCGGTTCAGACTGATCTGCACAAACACCACCAGCGCGGCATCCAGAAACTCCGGGTTTACCAGGGCGGCATAGCCCTGGATGACCCCGTCGCGCTCCAGTCGCTTTACCCTTTCCATACAGGGGGTCGCACTCAGCCCCACCTGCCGTGCCAACTCGGCATAGGTGGTCCTGCCTGCCTTTTGCAGTACCCGGACAATGTTCTTGTCGATGGTGCTCAGCTCTTTGGCACGTTTTTTCATAATGAATGGCCTGCGTATTACCAAAATAACCAGTGAAAACCTCTGTCGAAATTATAATGGCAGATGATTCAACTTTAAAAGTTAAAAAATAGCCAAGGAATCACCTGTGTGCTCTGACTATACTGCGCCCATAAACCCCACCCCAGAGTGGACAGTCGTAACGAGAGGCAAGAGCTATGTTGATTGGTGTACCTAAAGAGATTAAAAACCACGAATACCGCATTGGTTTGACCCCGGCGGGCGTGAAAGAGCTGGTGATGAATGGTCATCAGGTGATGGTTGAAAACAATGGCGGCGCCGCCATCGGTTTTGACAACGATCAATACGTTGCCGCAGGTGCCACCATCATCGATACGCCGGAAGAAATCTTCGCCAAGGCCGAGATGATCATCAAGGTGAAAGAGCCTCAGCCAAACGAATGCCGCATGCTGCGCAAGGGCCAGGTACTGTTCACCTACCTGCACCTGGCACCCGATCCACAGCAGACCGAACTGCTGGTGGCATCCGGCGCAACCTGTATTGCTTATGAAACAGTGACCGACGCCCGCGGTGGTCTGCCGCTGTTGGCGCCCATGTCTGAAGTGGCTGGCCGCATGTCTATCCAGGCCGGTGCGCACCACCTGGAAAAAGCCCAGGGCGGTCTGGGTGCGTTGCTGGGCGGCGTGCCTGGTGTAGCCCCTGCCAAGGTATTGGTTATCGGTGGTGGTGTAGTGGGAACCCAGGCCGCGCGCATGGCGGTAGGTATGGGTGCTGACGTGACCATTCTGGACCGTTCACTGCCGCGTCTGCGCCAGCTGGACACCGAATTCGACGGCCGTCTGCGCACTGTTTACTCAACCGCTGATGCGGTAGAGCAGTACGCCATTGAAGCCGACCTGGTGATCGGTGCGGTACTGATCCCCGGTGCCGCTGCACCTAAACTACTGACCCGTGACATCCTCAAGCGCATGAAGAAAGGTGCGGTTGTGGTGGACGTTGCCATCGACCAGGGTGGTTGTTTCGAGACCTCCCGTGCCACTACCCACCAGGAACCCACTTACGTGGAAGAAGACGTGGTGCACTACTGTGTGGCTAACATGCCCGGCGGTGTTGCCCGTACCTCCACCATGGCTCTGACCAATGCCACGCTGCCTTTCGCGGTTGCGCTGGCTAACAAAGGCGCCAAGAAAGCGCTGCTGGACGATGCCCACCTGCTGAATGGCCTTAACGTGCATGAAGGCAAGGTGACCTACAGCGCGGTAGCCGACGTGCTGGGCTACACCTTTGTTGACCCCAAGCAGGCCCTGGGCGCTTAAGTTTTAACCCCTCCTGAATCTGTGAGACTTTGCCGCCCCTTTGGGGCGGTTTTTTTTGTCTTGCCGTTTACCTGCTAGCCTTTGTCATCCCGCCATAAGCCAGCTACTCTTATAAGCACATCTTCTAAGCCATTGATAACCGGTGTCTTATTGAAAAGCCGGTAGACAAGACCGGGCACGGCAGGCATGGCATTCGGGTCGCCTCATATACAAAGGATGAGTCAGTAAGCAGTGAAACCTTCGATGGCTGAACAACCCTTCAGTGGAATTTCATTCCGCCTGGCGAAGGTCGGCGTAGTACTGGCGTTTATGCTCGGTTTGTTCATGAGCACCGTTCAGCTGTATCTCGATCTCAAGGGCAATGAAGCCGAGCTGGAAAACTTGGTGAACAGGGTTATCGAGGTGACGACGCCGCCGGCTGCACGCGCGGTTCATACCCTGGATGATGATCTGTCTCTGGAAGTGGTCAACGGCCTGCTTGCCTATGACTTTATCTATGAGGTTACTATTTCCGATGAGCTGGGCAGTGTGCTCGCTTCGGGCACTGAACCCCGGCCGGCATCCTCCACCCGTTGGTTGACCAAATTCATTGCCGAAGACAGTAAAACCTACGTGGCGCGGCTGACCATTCCCGGTTATGGCGAAAGCGTGGCCGGCAGTATTCAGTTTACTGTCGATGTGGATTCTGCGCTGGCGCCTTTTTTTGAGCGCTCGGGCCTCATTCTGGGTGCAGGCATGTTGCGCAATACCTTGTTGGTGTTGCTGCTGTTTGTGGCATTTCATCTCATGCTTACCCGGCCATTGATTCAGATTGCCCGGGAAATGGCTGACATCGATCTGGACAAGCCCGGCAGCTCGCGCCTGAGTGAATTACCGAACCATAAGCACGACGAGGTCGGGCAATTGGTGGGCACCACCAATAAGATGCTCGATCTGATGGAGCTGTCGCTGGCCAAGCGCCGAGCCGTTGAGCTGGCGCTGCGTCGCAGTGAAGAACATATTCGACAGATCATCGACAGCTTGCCGGTGATGGTGGGAGCCCGCAACCGCGAGGGGCAGTATATTTTCGCCAATAAGGCGCTGGCCAAGTTCGTGGGCCGTAAAACCGATGAAATGCAAACCTGCCACGTAAGCGAACTGTTGCCGTTTTACCTCAATGATGTGTCCAGGCTATTGGAGTTGGACCGGCGCATCATCGAAGGCGAAGTGGCCGGTGAAATGCTGGAAGAAAGCTTCCGCGGTAACGATGGCAAACCGGTCTATTTGCAAACGCACATCATGCCCATGGAATTTTATGATGAGCGGGTAGCGTTGATTGTTTCCACCGATATCACCGAGCGCAAACAAGCCCAGTTCAAAATGGAGCACATGGCCTACCATGACTCCCTGACCAATTTACCCAACCGTGTCCATCTGGTGGAGCGGTTGGAGCACGAAATCCGCCGCGCCAAACGCCATGGCTATCATGGCGCTTTGTTGTTTATCGATCTGGACCATTTTAAAACCATCAACGATTCGCTCGGCCATCCGGTGGGTGACGAGGTGTTGATTCAAGTGGCTGCGCGATTGCAAAATGCCGTGCGCGAAGAGGATCTTGTGGCGCGCCTTTCCGGTGATGAATTCGTGGTGGTGCTGACGGTGCTTGACGCCGACATTTCGGCCGCCGCCCTGCGCGCGGCTGAGGTAGCCGATAAAATCCGTCAGAAAATTTCCGAGCCATACCTTTACGATGAAATGGAACTCCGCGTCAGTGGCAGCGTGGGGGTGGTGGTTTACCCGGACGATAACAGTAGCGTGCACGAACTGATCCGCTTCGCGGATACAGCTATGTATCAGGTGAAAGAGCGGGGCCGCGACGCCATCGAATTTTTCAATACCGATATGGCCGACAAGGTCAGTCAGCAACTCCTGATGGAAGGGGATTTGCGCCGGGCATTACAGGAAGATCAATTCGAACTCTATTACCAGCCCAAGATTGATTGTAAAACCGGTGCGGTTGTGGGCGCTGAAGCCTTGTTGCGTTGGTTGCATCCCGAGAAAGGGCGCATTTCGCCAGCCGATTTTATTCCTGTGCTCGAATCATCCGGGCTCATTGTGGAAGTGGGTGAGTGGCTGTTAAAAGAGGCCTGTAAGGCCCTTGGGCGCTGGTATAAAAAAGGCTTGTGGCCGGCCAACATGAAATTGTCGGTCAATATCAGCCCACGCCAATTCCGCCGTAAAACCTTTGTTGAAGATGTGAGCCGCATTTTGCATGAGCATCCCATTCCGGATGCCTCACTTGACATGGAAATTACCGAAGGCGTAGTGATCCAGAATATGGAGGAAACCATCAACACCATGGTGAGGTTAGAGTCCTTGGGTGTGAGTTTCTCTCTGGATGATTTTGGTACCGGCTATTCGTCCATCAGTTATCTCAAATCGCTGCCGGTTAGTACCTTAAAAATCGACCGCAGCTTTGTGCGCGATATTGTAGAAGACCAGAACGACCGGGTGCTGGTGGAAACCATTGTCACCATGGGGTGTTTGTTGGGCATGGATGTGGTGGCCGAAGGCGTGGAAGAGGAAGCCCAGTTGCGCCTGTTAGTGCAATACGGTTGCCATTCCTACCAGGGATTTCTTACCAGCCCGGCCGTGCCCATCGAAGAATTTGAAGCGTTTTTAATTAAATAGACGGGCCAGTGCCACGGGTACCGCCGTTTCCACTCTTAATATCCGTTCGCCCAGGCTGACCGCCGAGAAGCCCTGGGCTTTCAATAAATCAATTTCGAACGGAACATATCCACCTTCCGGTCCAATGGCCAGTGCCACCGGTTGATTGCCCGGCAAGCCAACGGGGCAGGGGATGGCATCATAAGGGTGCGCCACCAATGCGCGGGTATCCTTCTCCAAAAAGTCGGGTAACCGATCTTCCACAAACGGCCGGAAGCGTTTTTCTACCACCAGTTCCGGCATCACCGTGTCCCGCGCCTGTTCCAGGCCCAGTACAAATTGCTCGTGTACAGACGCGGGCTGCAAAAACGGAGTTTGCCAGAAGCTTTTTTCCACGCGCGCGGCATTGTGCAGAACCAGTTTTTTTACCCCCATGGTGGCCACGGTTTGCAGCAGCCGGCGCAGCATTTTCGGTCGTGGCATGGCCAGCAATAAGGTGAGAGGCAAGGCCGTGGGCGGGGGTTGGTCGAGACTGATGTGTGACAGCGTGACGCAGTCTGCACTGATGTTTGTAACAATGCCTTGTCCATGGCATCCATTCACACGGCCCACGCGTAAGCGTTGGCCCAACTCGGCCCGATGAATCTCAACAATGTGCCTTGCCTGACGACCGCTTACCTGTGCGGTGTCATCGTTCAGAAATTGGTCAGCTGTGAGTAGCAGCAGGTTCATGAGTCAGGTTTTGATTGGCTGGCGCCTGATGAGGCCGCGCAAAATGGGACAAAGCGTGTGCTGATGGCTTACTATCGGTACAAGGCTATGGGTCAAAAAACTTGGCGTCCCCGAGACGATTTGAACGTCCGACCTGCCGCTTAGGAGGCGGCTGCTCTATCCAGCTGAGCTACGGGGACCCGGCGCCAATTGTAATTAAAATGCCCGTGGGCAACAACCTGAGGATTGATATGCAAGACACCACGCCATTGCTGCGGCCAACGGATTTCCCCGCCATATCCCGCTCTGCTCTGACTTTGCTTCAGGTCAATCTGGGCTATTTGTGTAACCTCAGTTGCACCCACTGCCATGTCAATGCCGGGCCCAAGCGCACCGAGCTGATGGATAAAGACACTCTGGCTCTGGTGCTCGAATTTGTGGATCAACACCAGATTCAATGTGTGGATATGACCGGCGGCGCACCGGAAATGAACCCCCATTTCCGTGCCTTGGTTAAAGCGCTGTATGAGCGCGATGTGGCCATGATTGACCGTTGTAACCTCACCATCCTGAATGAGCCTGTCTACGAAGACATGGCTGAATTCCTCGCCCGGCACCGGGTCAATGTGGTGGCATCGCTGCCGTGTTACTCGGAAAAAAACGTCGAACAGCAGCGTGGTAAAGGTATTTTCAATAGCTCCATCAACGCCTTGAAAAAATTGAATGCCTTGGGTTACGGCCGTGACCCTGCGTTGAAACTCGATTTGGTCTACAACCCTAACGGCGCTTTTTTGCCGCCGTCTCAACAAATGCTGGAGCGCGATTACAAACAGCAGTTGAAAGACAATTTTGCTATTGATTTCAATCAGCTGCTCACCATTACCAATATGCCGATAAGTCGTTTTGGTGCGCAATTATTGGCCAAAGACGGTTTTGATCAATACATGCGTTTGCTCAAAGAAAATTTTTCCGAGGCAAACCTGGCCTCACTCATGTGCAAATCACTGATCAGTGTGGATTGGCAGGGTTTTGTTTACGATTGTGATTTCAACCAGATGCTGGCTATGCCGATGCACAATCCCGCGATGATCGCATCCAGCGAACAGCGATTGCATCTGCGCGATTTGTTGGCAGCGGATACTGAAGGTTGGCCCATTGCCATTGGTGAACACTGTTATGGTTGCACTGCCGGCCAGGGTTCCAGTTGCGGGGGCGCGCTTGGTTGAGCAACCGGTCTTAAGCCTGGTTATTCCCACCTGGGATGAGGGCGATTCTCTGCTCGCGCTGTTACAGAGCTTACAGCCCTTGCGCACGCAAGGCGTTGAAATCCTGGTGGCTGATGGCGAAGGCAGCGATCTGGCGCGATTTGCCGGCTTACCGCTGGCCGATCACTGGCTCGCCACCAAACCGGGCCGCGCCTTCCAAATGCAAGCCGCGGCAACCATTGCCCGCGGCAACACTCTGGCGTTTGTGCACGTGGACACCCGGGTCGATCTGGCGTTGTTCCAATTGTTGCTCACTGCGCCCGACGGCTGGGGGTTTTTTCCGGTGCAATTACTGCCCGAGACTTCCGCCATGCGACTGGTGGCCTGGAGTATGAATCTGCGTTCTCGCTTGAGCGGGATTGGTACCGGGGATCAACTGTTGTGGGTGAGCCGTTCCCGGTTCTGGCAAGTAGGGGGCTACCCCGCACAGAAATTGATGGAAGACATCGCCCTTTGTCGGAAACTCAAACGCACGGGCGCGCCGGTGTTTTTACCGGGCAGGGTGGGTAGTTCTGCAAGGCGCTGGCAACAGCGCGGCTGGTTGCGCACGATTGTGCTGATGTGGACGCTGCGAGCGCGCTATTGGCTGGGTGCAGACCCGGATCACCTGGCGCGTATTTACTACCCGGAACACAAGCAGCTCAATGAATAAATCTGTCATCACACCCACCGGTGGCGTGCTCCAGTTCGCCAAGGCCCCTGTACCGGGTCGGGTGAAAACACGCATGCAACCTGTATTGAGTCCGGCGCAAAGCCAGGCACTGCACGAGGCTTTGTGCCAGCACGCCGCCACTCAGTGCTCGCAAGCGGGCGAATGGCGCTATCGCTTGTGCGTCACCGAACCCGGACACGGGTTCTGGCCCGAGACGTTGGCTCGTTATCAGACTTGGCCTCAGGCCGAAGGTGACCTTGGCCATCGGATGGCGCAGGCCATTGGCCAGGCTCTGGGACAGGGCTGGCGATGGGTGGTGGTGATTGGCAGCGATTGCCCTGAATTGGATCGTGAGTGTATTCGGGCGGCCCGGGACCAACTGGCAGCGCATGATCTGGTGCTGGCGCCGGCCCACGATGGCGGCTATGCACTCATTGCCATGACCCGCCCGCTACCGGTCTTTGATGGCATTGATTGGGGCACGGAGCAGGTGTTGGCGCAAACCCTGGCATTGGCTGACCAGCGGGGGCTGTCTGTGGCCTTGTTACCCACGGTCAGCGACATCGACCGCCCCGAAGATCTGCCACTGCTTGGGCAATGGCCAGCATTGCGTCAATTTGTACGTTAACTGTTGGCTTTGTACACGGCGTGATCTGTTACCTTTATGCACATGCAGTCCAGTTGATCATATCTTCGCCATATTGTGCTTGGAATAGCCGCAATCTTTGTGGGGGATATGATAACTCCATGATAAATAAAGAAAAATTGACAGGTCAAAAGATCGGCAATGTGTAGGGGTGCCAGAGCTGGCGCGGCTTGGGTGCATGTGTCCCAAAAACATCCCCAGACTTATCCACAGCTTCTGGGGACAAGTTTTGGCGAGTGTTACGTGACTTGCTGGTCACGTTACCAATCTGTTGCATAGCCAATAAGCGGTACCATCAAGTCTGATGGGGGATGATCAGAAAATACCCAAGGCCAGACCTGCAGCCATGGCTTGGCCCAGTGCCTCGGCCTCTGCCAGGTGCTGCGGAGTAATTTCGCCACGGCAGATCAAGGGCTCGGCCACCGGCACCAACGGGTAGCCTTTGGCAATGCGGGCGACTTCGCGGGCAGCACCGGAGCCGTCGTTACCGGCCGAAATAAACAGCGCATAGGGTTTGTTGAGTTGGTAGGGCTCCGCCGGGTAATAGGTGCGGTCGAAAAAATCTTTCAGCATTCCGCTCATGTAACCGAAGTTTTCCGGCGTGCCCAGTAGTACGCCATGGCACCACAGCAGGTGATCAAGGCTGGCATCGGCGGCCATGAGGCATTGCACCGCACAGCCCGGTTCCGCCTGCACCCCTCGTTCTGCTGCTCTGGCCAGCTGTCCGGTATTGCCGGTTTGCGTGTGGTACACGATTAGGATATTTTTCTGTTCAATCGCCATGCGCGCTTTGTCTGAGTCCAATCATTTCAGCATATCGCAAGCGCTCTGGCAGTTGAACCGGCGCGTGCCGGTGACTCACACAGCACAACAGGGATCGTTATGCGCTGGGTTTTTCTCGCTGCCAATGGCTTGGCACTCTCGTTTATTTCCTGGTCACAGTTGCCCACCACCGTGCAGTGGCTGGGGTTGTTACTGGTGCCCGGTTTTGCCGCCGTGCGTTGGCCGGCCTTGCGCCCAGCCGCCGGCGTATTGGCGGTAACCCTGGCAGTGCTCTGGTTGCAGGGCATCCGATTGCAATCCGCGCAGTTACCGCATCCGTGTGATGAGGTGGAGCTGCAGATGACCTTTCAGGTTGAGCGACTGCTATCGCGCGAAAATCTGCCCCATGTGCAGGGTATCCGTTTTGATGCGATACCAATCAGCAGTGCACATCATTCGGTGTGCGGGTCTTTGGCATTTGCCGGGCGTCGTGTGCGAATGGGCTGGTGGCATGCATCGCTGCCCGACCTTCAGGTAGGTGAAGTCTGGCGTGCGAATGTGACACTCAAACGCCCGCGCGGGCAACGCAACTGGTATGCCGATGATTATCAGTTGTGGCTTTTGCGCGAAGGCATCTACGCGAACGGCAAAGTCGCCACCGCCCAAAAGCTTGATGGCGAAAACCGGCCATCCTTGCGCGCGCGTTGGCAGGCGATGTTACTCGATCAGCTGCCGCTGGATCAGGCGGCCATTCTCATTGCGCTCAGCACCGGCGACAGGCTTTGGCTCAGCGATGCATTGAGCGAAGCGTTGATTCATTCGGGCACTGCCCATTTGCTCGCCATCAGCGGTCTTCATATCGGGCTGGCAGCCATGCTGGGCTTTTGGTTTGGTCGGCTTTTTTTTGCTGGCTGGGTTCTTTGTTTGCCGCGGATTTGGCGCAGTGAATTCAACCAGATTCATGCCGCGCGTTGCTGTGCAGTGTTGGCCGCCGCAGCCTATTGCTGGTTTGGTGGTGCAGGCGTATCGACGCAGCGCGCGTTAATGATGTTGTGCCTGTATTTTATCGTGCAGCTGTGTTCGCGACAGTGGCGGGCATTGGATGTTTGTCTGGTTGCCATGTGGGTCTTGCTGCTGGTCAACCCGCTCGAGGCCAGTGCGCCGGGTTTTTATCTCTCGTTTTTTGCCGTGTTCTGTTTGTTGTCTGCGGCTCCTGCAGGGCGCGGTGCGTGGCAAAAATGGGTTGCGCTATTGCGATTGCAAGTGTGGTTAGTGTTCGCCATGTTGCCACTGTCATTGTGGTTTTTTTCGGGTTTCAGTTTAGTCAGCTGGCTGGCTAACATTGTCGCCGTACCCTGGGTTTCATTGATTACTGTGCCGGCCACTTTGATCAGTGTTGTGTTGCACTTGTTGGGTTCTGATGCTCACATTTTTACGCTCTGGATAGCAGCCAGCAGTGTGCAGTTTTTTTTGGATTTTCTGGCGCTTCTCAGTAAGGGGATGACCTGGTTTGGGTTGCCGCAATGGCACGCGTTGCCGCTATCGCCCTGGACATTGTTTTTGGGGGCGGTGTGTTTGTTGGGGTGGGTAGCCCCGCTACCTGCGCGGATAAAATGGCTGGGTGTTGGTGTTTCTGTTGTTTTCCTCAGCTGGAGTTGGCAGCAAGAGATCCGCTTGGCCGATGGGCGTGAGCGCATTCTGGTGTTCGATGTCGGGCAGGGGCTGAGTGTGCTGGTGGAGTCGGGTGGTCAACGCCTGCTGTATGACACCGGTCCGCCCTTCGGTCGCCGCACCTCGGCCATGGCCCGTATTATGTTGCCGTTTTTTTATCGCAGCGCCGTAACCGGGTTGGATTACACCGTGGTCAGTCATGCGGACCTGGATCACGCGGGCGGCGTGGCTGATTTGCGTGCATTGGGTCCGTCGGTAATGCATTGGATCGCCGGGGAGCCAATAGACGGATTGAGTGCAACAGGTTGCGAGCAGCCGCGCACTTTGCCTTTCGGGCAGCGTGGCCAACTGCGTTTCATTGCCGCCGGCCGCACCCAGGAAGGCAATGACAGTTCCTGCGTGATCGAGGTGCGTTTGTCCTGGGCGTACTTACTGCTGACCGGCGATATTTCAGTGGCGCGCGAATTGATGCTCAGCCGGCGCCTGTCGCCCTACAGGCCTGCCTATGTAATGGCAGGGCATCACGGCAGCCAGACGTCCTCGAGCTTTGGTCTGTTGAGTCGTTTTGCCGGTGCCCAATTTATCATCAGCGCGGGCTACCAGAACAGTTACGGTCATCCGCATCCCGCTGTTGTGCAGCGTGCGCAGGCGTTGGGTTTGCAGCCAGTCAACACAGCAGATGCGGGCGCCATTATCTACCAGCCTGACGGGGCCGGTGGGGTGGACGTCATCCGGTTGCGTGAAGCCTCGCCCAGGTTTTGGCAATAGGTATGCTCTGGTGTGAAACCTTATGGTAGAGTGGGCGCGCAAATTACCGGTTTCTCAGGAGTAGTGTGTGTTAGAAATAATCCAGGCTGGCGGTTGGTTAATGGTGCCGATCATTCTTTGCTCAATGGCGGTCGTGGGAATTGCGCTGGAACGCTTCTGGACGTTGAACCCGGCCAAAATTGCGCCGCGCCATTTGCTGGCGCAGGTGTGGGGCTGGATAAAGAATAACCAGCTGGACGCGCAGCGCCTGAAAGAGCTGAAGCAGGGCTCAGAGTTGGGCAAAATACTGGCGGCCGGTCTCAGTAATTCCCGTCACGGCCGCGACGTGATGAAGGATTCCATCCAGGAGGCGGCCAGCGAAGTGATCCATTCGCTGGAGCAATACCTGGGCGCCCTGGGCACCATTGCCGCGGTGGCACCGTTGCTGGGCCTGCTCGGTACAGTGATCGGTATGATCAAGGTGTTCACCACCATTACCTTGCAGGGCACCGGCAATGCGGGCGCGCTGGCCGGTGGTATCAGTGAGGCATTGGTGACCACGGCCGCGGGCTTGTGTGTGGCGATTCCGGCCATGGTGGCGCACCGCTACTTCACCCGCAAAGTAGATTCCATTGTGGTGATCATGGAGCAGGAGTCCATCAAGCTGGTGGATGCTTTGCATAGCGACCGTCGCGTGGAAGGGAAGGGCAACTAAGGTGAGTGGTGCCGTTCAGTTCCGGCGCAGTAAGCGCGAAGAGGAGTCGGTTAATCTCACGCCGCTGATCGACGTGGTGTTCCTGCTGCTGATTTTTTTCATGGTGTCTACCACTTTCACCAAAGAAACCCACTTGTCGGTGGACTTGCCCGAGGCCAAAGGTGAAGCCGGGCCTGCACCGGAGACCACCTATGAAATCCTGATCCATCCCGATGGCAGCTATGCGCTCAATGGTGAATCGCTGGTAGATAAAAAGATCGCCACCTTATTGCGCGCATTGCAGGCTAACCCCGTGGATGCGGCCAACACACCCTTGATTATCACCGCCGATGCCAACGCGCCGCATCAGGCTGTGATCACCGCCATGGATGCCGCCGGTCAGTCGGGCTTCGTGAATTTAAGCCTTACCACGCGCCGGCCGGAAGGTCAGGCAGAGTAATCGGTGCGGGCATTTGCCGAAGCCGGTTGGTACGGCAAAGACAAACGTTGGTGGCTGCTGTGGCCGTTGCTGGCGCCGCTGACCTTGTTATTCATCGCCTTGGCGCGCGTCAGCAAGTGGCGCACGCAGGCCCACAGTAAACCGCTGGCAAAGCCTGTGTTGGTGGTGGGTAATATCACCGTGGGCGGTACCGGTAAAACCCCACTCATGGTCAGTCTGGTCAAAGGGCTGCAGGCCCGTGGCTGGAACCCTGGCATTGTCAGCCGGGGTTATGGCGCCAGACCGGATGCGTTTCCCTACCGTGTTACCCTTGATTCTCCCGTGTTTGAAGCAGGCGATGAGCCGCTGATGCTGGCCCGGGCCACCGGTGTGCCTCTGGTGATCGATCCCGATCGCCGACGTGCGGCAGTGCAATTGTGCGAAGAGACACGCTGTGATGTCATTCTCTCTGATGATGGTCTGCAGCATTACCGCTTGTGGCGCGATGCTGAGATCTGTGTGTTGGATGCCGGTCGCGGTATTGGTAACGGCTGGCGCCTGCCCTTCGGGCCGCTGCGGGAATCTGCGCGCAGGCTTTCGCAGGTAGACTGGGTGGTGCTCAATGGCACGCCAGCGCAGGATCTTACCGGCGTGAAAGACAGAGCTCCCTTGCAGTCAATGCAGGTTGTACCGACAGCGCTGGTGAACCTTGCCACAGGTGAAACCCGGTCTTTGTCGGCGCTGGCCGAAGGCCAATGGCAGGCCATTTGTGGCATCGGTAACCCCGGCCGTTTTTTTGACAGCTTGGGTGCACTCGATTGCCGGTTTCACGCTGAGGTTTTTGCCGATCACCACGCATTTGCGCCGGCTGATTTTTCCGGACTGAATCCGGCGTTGCCGGTCGTGATGACAGAGAAAGATGCGGTAAAATGCCGCGCTTTTGCCAAAGCCCATTGGTGGTATCTGGCCATCGAGGCGCAGGTAGACAGTGCCTGGCTGGATGCGGTGAGCGACCGGCTGCGCAACGCGCGCTGACCGTTTACATTATCAACAACAGATTATTGAGTTCGGATAGTCCATGCAATTTACCGTCATTATTCCCGCCCGTTACAGTTCTTCACGTTTGCCTGGCAAACCTTTGGCCGATATTGGCGGTAAGCCCATGATCCAGCGGGTGGTAGAGCAGGCGCGCTTGAGCCAGGCCGCGCGCGTGGTAGTGGCAACCGATGATGCCCGTATCGCCGATACCGTGCGCGCGTTTGGCGCCGAAGTGTGCATGACCAAAGCTAGTCATGTGTCCGGTACCGACCGCCTGCAGGAAGTGGCAGAGCAGCTGGGCTTGGCGGACGACGCCCTGGTGGTGAACGTGCAGGGCGACGAACCGTTGATTCCGCCCGAGGTGATCAATCAGGTGGCGGGCAATCTGGCAAGCAACCCGGCAGCGCGCATGGCGACTTTGTGTGAGCCCATTGAACACTTGGCCGATGTGAAAAACCCCAATGTGGTCAAGGCGGTATTCGATCGCAACGGTATGGCGCTTTATTTCAGCCGCGCCCCTATGCCCTGGGCCCGGGATGCCTTTGCCAGCGCGCCCGATGACATGCCGGCGGGTGTGGAATTCTATCGTCACATCGGGCTCTACGCCTATCGCGTTGGTTTGCTGAACGATTTTGTGACCTGGCCCCAGTCAGCGCTGGAGAAAACCGAATCCCTGGAGCAGTTGCGGGTGTTGGAGCAGGGCGAGCGTATTCACATTGCCCCGAGTCTGTTGCCGGTGCCCGGTGGCGTCGATACCCCGGCGGATCTGGAGCGGGTGCGCGCCCGGTTGGCTGCCTCATGACCCGGGTGTTGCTGGTATGTTTGGGCAATATCTGCCGGTCGCCCACGGCCGAAGGGGTGTTGCGCGCGCGCCTGGCACAAGCGGGCTTGGAGCATCGGGTTGAATTGGATTCCGCCGGCACCGCCGGTTGGCACCAGGGCAAGTCTCCCGACAGCCGTAGCCAGGCTGCTGCCGCCAGGCGGGGTTATGACCTGAGCCCCCTGCGGGCGCGCCAGGTCATTGCTGCCGACTTCGATCATTACGACCATATTTACGCCATGGATGCGAATAACCTTGCCGACCTGCGCGCGATCTGTCCGGCGCATGCCGAGGGTAAGTTATCTCTGTTTCTCGCGCTGATCCCCGGCGCCGATTGCCTGGAAGTACCGGACCCCTATTACGGTGGTGGCGAGGGTTTTGAGCGGGTATTGGATTTATGCGAACAGGCCTCCGATGCGTTCATTGCCGGATTCCAGCGTCGCCATGGTTGAGCGAAATGATTGAGCGAAATCCGGAAAAAAACTGGCCTGCGTGCCTTGAGCACAACAAACCTCTGGGGCCTTTGATCAGCATGGCCACGCCCGCCACTGCCCGGGCTTTCTGCCGGGTGGAATCGCTGGCTGACCTGCAGGCAGCCCTGGCCTGGGCAAACGCCGAATCGCTGCCCTATATGGTGCTGGGGGGCGGCAGCAACCTGTTATTTGTGGACGACTACCCGGGCCTGGTGATTCAGCCGGGCTTCAGTCAGCTTGCGCTGGCGCCCGGGGCAGAGGGGCAGTATCAGCTGGTGGGGGGTGCCGGTGTGCCCTGGCAACAGGTGGTGGATTTTGCCGTTGCCCGTAACTTGTGGGGGCTGGAAAATCTGACCCGCATACCGGGTTCTCTGGGGGCCGCACCAATCCAGAATATCGGCGCCTATGGCGTAGAGCTGGATCAGGTATTCGACTCGCTCACCGCGCTGGATGTACAGCGTGGTGAGGTGGTGGCGTTCAGCCGGGAGCAATGCGGCTTTGGCTATCGCCAGAGCGTGTTCAAAGGTGACGGCAAAGGGCGCTATATCGTGCTGGAGGTGCGCCTGAACCTGAGCGCGGAGCCGCGGCCGGTACTGAGTTATCAGGGGTTGGAAGACCTCGCGGGTGAATCCGCCTTGACGCCCGCCAAGGTCGCGGCCCAGGTAGCGGCCTTGCGAGGTCAGAAGTTGCCCGATCCCGCGGCGTTGCCCAATAGTGGCAGTTTTTTCCACAACCCCCTGGTCAGTCATGCTCAGGCCGACCGCCTGCGCGCGCGTTATCCCGCCTTGGTGAGTTACCCGCAACCGGATGGCCGGGTTAAGCTGGCGGCGGGCTGGTTGATCGAGCAGGCGGGTTTCAAGGGCTTTGCCGAGCAAGGGGTGGGAGTGCACCGCGCGCAGGCGCTGGTGCTGGTCAATCCCGGGCGCGAAAGCGGGGCGCGGGTATTGGCGTTAGCGGTCCGGATCCAACACAAAGTCAGGGAGCTGTTTGACGTTGAGCTCGTTATTGAACCAGGCGTTTACCCCTGAACCGTTGTTGCTCGGCGGCCACAGACTGCTGTACCAGGCGGATTACCTCAAACCTGAAGCCGCCGACTGGTTGCTGGCCTATTGCAAAGGCTTACCATGGGTGCAAAGCCGCATACGGCTGTATGGCAAATGGCACCCTATCCCACGGTTGAACTGCTGGTTTGCCGATCCGGGTCTGCGCTATGCCTACTCCGGCGCGTCGCTGGCGGGCAATGGCTGGACTGAACCACTGGCGCGGGTACGCCAGGCGCTACAGCAACATGTGCAACTGGATTTTAACAATATGCTGGCTAACTACTATCGCGATGGTAATGACAGCATGGGCTGGCACAGTGATGACGAGCCTGAATTGGGCGCCGACCCGGTCATTGCCGCGGTGAGTCTGGGCGTGGAGCGGCCAATCCGGTTCCGCCCAAAAGGAGGCGGGAAAAGTGTAGGGCTGGCGATGGCCCATGGCAGTTTGCTGGTGATGCCAGCCGGTTTTCAGGCCGAATGGCAGCATGGCCTGCCTAAACGGCAAGGCTCGGGGGAGCGGGTTAGTCTTACTTTCAGGTATATTGCGCCACAATGATTGCAAAATGTGAACCAAGTCACATTTGCTGGTCATTTCAAAACCGGAGTGATACATTATCCTGTCGCGGGACGGCGAGCGCCGCTAATCTTGCATAGTGTGACCACTATTGCGAAATCACGTGCGGCCGCTGTTTAGGGGTTTTATAAGCCCCGGGCAGTCAATGACGCAAGGGTAGGCAGAAGAAGAACACAAGCGCAAAGCCAGCGCGGTCTTTGGGGACACTATCTTGATCAAAGTACTGGTAGTCGACGACCATGATTTAGTGCGTACCGGAATTGTACGCATGTTGTCGGATTGGAAGTCGTAGGCGAGGCAGACAGCGGGGAAGCTGCCATTAAGCTGACCAAGGAACTGGCACCCAACGTAATTCTGATGGATGTGAAAATGCCCGGCATTGGCGGTCTTGAGGCCACCAAAAAGCTGTTGCATTGGCATCCCGATGTGAAAATTGTCGCCGTTACAGCCTGTGACGACGACCTTTACCCCCAGCGCTTGTTGCAGGCGGGTGCGGCCGGGTATATCACCAAGGGTGCAGACCTCAATGAAATGATTGAGGCGGTGCGAACGGTGACGCGCGGCGATATTTATATGAGCAATAATATTGCTCGCCAGCTGGCCATGAAGAACTTCGGCGGCCGCAAGGGTGAGCAGTCGCCCTTTGAGTTATTGTCCGAGCGCGAGCTGCAAACAGCGCTGATGATTGCCAACGGTCAGAAAGCGCCGGATATCGCCAATACCTTCAATGTGAGCCCGAAAACCGTTAACACCTACCGTTACCGGATTTTCGAAAAGCTGAATATCAACAGTGATGTGGAGCTGACGTTGTTGGCGGTAAAGCATCATGTGCTGGACCCGGAATCAGTGGTGTAACGCCTGCATTTGCTTTTAAAATAACGCCCGGCAACGCCGGGCGTTGTTGTTTTCAGGTTCCAGCAATTTTGTAGGAAAGCTATGACCGCACCGGTCGAATTTGACAGCAAAGCCTTTGTTAAAAGCCTGCCGGGCCATCCTGGCGTTTATCAGATGTTCGATGCGGACGGCAAAATCCTGTATGTGGGTAAAGCCAAGAACCTGAAAAACCGGGTGGCGAGTTATTTCAGGGCCACCGGCCTCACGCCGAAAACCGAGGCGCTGGTGGCTCGCATCCGTTCGATGCAGGTCACGCTTACGGAAACCGAGGTGGAGGCTTTGTTGCTGGAGCAGAGCCTGATCAAGGCCCAGCGCCCGCCCTATAACATTCTGCTGCGGGATGATAAATCCTACCCCTATATATTCTTATCCGATCGCGACGACTTTCCTCGCATTGTCGCTCACCGTGGCAGCAAGCGAAAACGTGGCAGCTACTTTGGGCCTTTCCCCGGCGCGGCGGCGGTGCACGAATCGATCCAGTTCCTGCAGAAAACATTCCGCCTGCGCAGCTGTGAAGATTCCGTTTTCGCCAATCGCTCGCGCCCCTGTTTGCAATACCAGATCGGTCGCTGCTCGGGCTCCTGTGTGGATTTAATCAGCAAAGAAGACTATGCAGAGGATCTCAAGCATGCGGTGGATTTTCTCAAGGGGCACAGTTCGGCACTGATTGTTGAGCTGGCCGACCAGATGGAACAGGCGTCGAACAATCTGGCGTTTGAGCGGGCCGCGATGTTGCGCGACCAGATCGCAAATCTTAAAAAAGTCCAATCTGAATCCGCCGTGGATAATCAGGCGGGCGATGTGGATGTGATTGGTTGCGCGCTGCGGGACGGGCGATTGTGTGTGCACTTTTTGTTTGTGCGTGCTGGCAGGGTGCAGGGCAGCCGGAGCTTTTTTGTCAACGCCGGCCTGGATGAATCGGAAGCGGAATTGTTGCTCGCGTTTCTGGCTCAATGGTATCTGGCGGGCGGTGAACGGGACTGGCCTAAGGAAATCCTTGTGCCTCAGCTGCTCACCGAAACGGATTTATTTGCCCAGGCGGTCAGCCGGCAGGCAGAGAAAAAGGTGGCGGTGGTGAATCAGGTACGCTCACACCGGGCCCAATGGCAGCAGTTGGCTGCTCAGGCTGCGGAGCAGAATCTGGCGTCTGAAGCGGCCAATAAGGCCAATATGCTGGATCGTTTCGAATCGCTCCAGCAGTTGTTGAACCTGGAGGCGGTGCCTGAGCGATTGGAATGCTTTGATATCAGTCACACGGGCGGTGAGCGCACCATCGCGTCTTGCGTGGTGTTTAATCGCGAGGGCGCGCTCAAGTCCGATTACCGGCGTTTCAATATTGATGGTATCACTGGCGGAGATGATTATGCGGCCATGTCACAGGCGCTAAACCGGCGGTATTCGAGGGTATTGGAAGAAGGCGCGCAGCTGCCGGATTTGTTGATCGTCGATGGCGGTAAAGGCCAGCTGAGTATGGCGCGGGAGGTGCTGGCCGAGCTGGGCCTCTCGGACCTGCCTTTGCTGGGCATCGCCAAGGGCACCACCCGCAAAGCGGGATTCGAGACGCTGCTGTACGCGGGTCGCGAGTTCGCACTCGATAGCCGCCATGCGGCGCTGCATCTCTTGCAGGCCATTCGCGATGAGGCACACCGGTTTGCAATCACCGGCCATAAGCAGCGCCGGGATAAGGCCAGGCGGACGTCGAGACTTGAGGATATCGAAGGGGTGGGTCCTAAACGCCGGCGCGAGCTGCTGCGTCATTTTGGTGGCTTGCAGGGGGTGCAGGCGGCCTCGGCGGCGGATCTGGCCAAAGTGCCGGGAATCAGTAAAAAATTGGCCGACGATATTTACAGCGCGCTGAACAGCAGGTAACGTCCCCCGATTGATTTTGTAACAAGTTGTAGTTATGACACTGGCCAACCAGTTAACCCTTGCCCGCATTGCACTTATTCCGCTGTTTGTGGTGGTGTTTTATTTACCCTATAAGTGGAGCTATCCGGCGGCGGCTCTGATTTTCTTTTTTGCAGCCCTCACCGATTGGCTGGATGGCTACATTGCCCGCAAATACCAGCAATCCACGCAGTTTGGTGCATTTCTGGACCCGGTGGCGGATAAGCTGATGGTGGCAGTGGCGTTGGTGTTGTTGGTAGGTGCGCACAAGAGCGCGCTGATGGCGTTGGCCTCAGCGGTGATCATCGGCCGGGAGATCGTGATCAGTGCGCTGCGGGAATGGATGGCGGAGCTGGGCAAGCGGTCGTCGGTGGCGGTGTCGTTTCTGGGCAAAGTAAAAACGGCGGCGCAGATGGCTGCATTGATTACCTTGCTCGCATTCGAACCTGAATCGCACCCCACTGCGCAATTGGCGGGTTACTTTTTGCTCTATTTGGCGGCAGGATTAACACTCTGGAGTATGTTCCTGTACCTGAAGGCGGCATGGCCTCTCATGATGCAGGAAAAATCCCAATAATCCCTTGACTCCTACTTCAGTCCCCATAGAATAGGCCGCCCTGAGAGAGGGCAGCCAGCATGGCGGCAATTTTCTCTAAGTGTCAGAAATCATTGCGTTTTTTGACCAAATACGGCTAAAATGCCGGCCTTTGGCGCGATAGCAAAGCGGTTATGCCACGGATTGCAAATCCGTTGAGCCCGGTTCGACTCCGGGTCGCGCCTCCACTTTTCCTCCCGAAGCTTTCAAGCTCCGGATCTGTCTGAACCCCGGTTCCAGACCCTGCCCGAGTGGTGAAATTGGTATACACAGGAGACTTAAAATCTCCCGACCTTTAGGTCGTGCCGGTTCAAGTCCGGCCTCGGGCACCATTTATACTTCGCAAATAATTCCGCAGTCCAACCCTAATCAATGCACTGTTGTCCGCCGGGGACTTGAACCGGTGAGGTTCAGCATTTGTGCATACAAATGCCAACAAGGAGCGGAGCGACGACAAATCGTAGGAAACGATTTGAGCAGCTTTGCTGGCCGAAGGCCGAGCTACGGGGATGTGGCGAGTTCACCCCGAAGGGCGCTAATAGCCCTTAGGCTATTAGCGTTAACCCGGCCACGGATCCTGGCACCTTTCTCTCTGATTTAGTTAGGCGAATCACTGTATTCCGCGAGTAAGTATTCAAGCTCATAGTACGTGCCACGCTCCCACTCCCATGTACTTTTTGCCGCTTAATCAGCCCGTCCCTGGGCTGAATCGCTAGTCGGGCGTCCTGCCCTTTGCAAAAAGCACATGGGAGCGTGCGCTTCACTGGCGAGATGGCTCACGCGATTGGGTGTTCGGGGGAAAATTTGGTCTACTAAAACGTTAGGAGTTTCTGATTTTGGGAATTAAAAAAGTTTTCCCCGGAATTTCCCATGTACTTTTTTCCGCTTAATCAGTCCATTCTCGGGCTGAATCACTAGTCGGGCATCCTGCTCTTGGCAAAAAAGCACATGGGAACGTGCGCTTCGTGGGCGGGTTAGCGACCGTGGAGTATTTTCTACGATAACTTGGGAGTGGTAATAGTAATAGGTTGGGCGTTACCAGTGGAGGGTATTAAGCAGGCTGTGCTTGGAGCTGGGAATAAGTCTGAATATATATGTGAAATTTGCTTTTATATGTCGATTTTACTTACAGATGAAATGTGCGGAATTATCTACCCTATTGAAAATTATACATTTTTTTGTTATGGCATTAATTTTGCTGAAAACTCTGGTTGAAGCATTGACAATGTTAATTTCGAAAAGGGATCTTAAAAATGTTGAATAATTTTATACGGTCAGTGGTGTTAGCTTTTGGTTTTTTGTCTGTAAATGCCTCCGCAGGAACCATTTTGTTTAATGATCAAAGTGCAGGTTCTCTGGGTGATTTATCTGCCACAAACTTAAATGTTTATAATGCTGTTATAGGTGCGGGAAACACCGTATCGACAGGATTATTAACGGATGTTTCAGCTTTAGATTCTTCTGACTCGCTGTGGCTATCAACATCCACATTTAATGACAATTTGTCTGGGGGCGAGCTGTCTAACTTAAATGACTATATAAATTCTGGTCGTCGAGTAGTTCTGCATGGTGAAAACTCTAACTGGTCAGGATGGAATACCAGCTTGTTGGACTTGCTCGGTGGAACATGGGGAGTTGGATGTGATAGTTGGTTAACGCCTGTTGTTGGTAACAGTAACGGTCTGACAAATGGTGTTTCAGAAATTAACATTCCATGTGATGCTCATGTTACGTCTGGTGATCGAATCGATTTGGTTCTCGACGGAAGTATTTCGGTTTGGGGTGCGCATGAAAATGTTCTTTTGATTTTGGATGGTAACTGGCTTGCAGATGGATTTTCGGCCCCCAATCTGGATTTTGCCAAAAACATAGGTAATTGGCTCGCCGATAGCTCGCGCGTATCTGTTTCTGAGCCATCTGGTCTCGTTATTTTCTGTATTGCTCTGTTGGGTTTTGGTATTTCAAGAAGAAAATTAATTTAGCAGTAATTCGGAATCCGGGAATCCGGGGACAGTTTACTTAACAGTCAACTATCGGACCTCCGAAGTCTCTGAGCTTTTTGTGGAATCCCTATCGCGGACGCCGCTCCGCCCGTGGAGCTCCCGCCACCCTGTGCTTTTTGCAAAGGGCAGGACGACCGACTAGCGATTCAGCCCAGGGACGGGCTGATTGAGCGGCAAAAAGCACAGGGCGGCGGGAGCCTGGCAGTTAGCTCAATCACAAACCACTTCCGCGGAATCAACCGCTCTTAGACCTCTCCTCAGTGCAGCCATGAATCGCTCTCTGAATAATTCCAAATTTAGAATGAGGGCGGCTAGGAGTAGGCTAAATTCATCCCAACCTGTGCGGTTGGTAAACTTCATCCCGCACCCGAGCAACCCAGCCAGGTAAAAAGTGTCCGAACAATCCCATCTCATCTTACTCGCCGACGCCATACTCATCACCCACGTATTGTTTGTCTGCTTTGTGGTATTGGGCCTTTTTGCCATTTACCTGGGTAAGTGGCTTGCCTGGTCGTGGGTCAGGCATCGGGTATTTCGCATAGTCCATTTGGTCGCGATCGGGATTGTGGTGTTGCAGTCCTGGGTTGGTGTGGTTTGCCCGCTGACTACCTGGGAGATGATGCTCAGGGAAAAAGCCGGCGGTGCGGTTTACTCGGGTTCTTTTATTCAGCACTAGCTGCACGATTTACTTTATTACAGCGCGCCGGACTGGGTGTTTGTTTTGGTGTATTCGGTGTACTTTTCTCTGGTTGTTCTGAGTTGGCTGTGGGTGCGTCCCGACTGACCAGGCGGCAAGGGCGGGTCGCGCGATGTTTGGGCGTTTGCGTGCGTTGCAATAGTGTGTTGGCTATCTTGATTGGTTTTTTAACGCACAATAAAGTATGCATAGAGATAATATTAACTTTCTAATGCACAATATTTTGATCGTTGACACTTTCTGCTGGTAAGGCTAATCTTTAGTCAATTCTACAGTGCTCATAAATTTGTGCATTACTACTCGAAATTACATATAAGCCCAATATATTGTGTGTTATCTATGAAGCCAAGCTACGAACTATCCGATCAGGCACTGCTGCGTCAGATCGGGGAGCGGATCAAGCAGGAGCGGTTGCGGCGTGACTGGGGGGCGGAGTTTCTGGCCCAGCGGTGTGCGATCAGCCGCAATACGCTGGGCAATATCGAGGCGGGGCGATCCAGTAACACACTGAACCTGCTGGCGGTATTGCGGGAGTTGCGGTTATTGGATGTGATGTTCAGTCTGGCCGAGCCAGCGCCGGAAAGCCCGATGGCGCTGGCCGCCAAGCAGGGGTCGGTGGCGCGAAAGCGAGCGTCGGGCACTCGCACGCGCAAGCCGACAGCTCGGGTGAAAAAGCCGGCCAGAGGGGAGGCTGAATGGTGACGCCATCCACGCTGGCAACTGTGCACCTTTGGGATCGTTTGGTGGGCGCCGTCAGTTGGGACCCTAAGCGGGATGTGGCAGCGTTTGAATTCAATCCCGCGTTTCTGGCAGAAGGGCTGATTGATCTGGCGCCCATCACCATGCCTGCCGAATCGTCCGAGGGGGTGGTGTACGCGTTTTCTGCGCTCAACCCAACCACCTTTCGCAAGTTGCCGGGAGTGTTGGCGGATGCTTTGCCGGATAAATTCGGCGAGGTCTTGATCGATACTTGGCTGGCGCAACAGGGGCGGCCGGCGGGTTCCATGAATCCGGTCGAGCGCCTGTGTTACACCGGCAATCGCGGTATGGGTGCGTTGGAATTCAAGCCGGTGATGGCTGCCGATGATATGAATGCGTCTTTGCAGGTGGATATCAATGCGTTGGTGAATCTGGCGGGGCAGGCGATTGCGCGTTACCAGAATCTGGAGGCCACATTGGATGGCGCGCAGGATGCCAATGCCTTGCAGGATATTTTGCGGGTGGGCACCAGTGCGGGAGGTGCGCGGGCAAAAGCGATTGTTGCGATTGATGACAAAGGTGAAGTCCGCAGCGGTCAGGTGGCGGCGCCGCCAGGCTTTACCCACTACCTGTTGAAGTTTGACGGGGTGACAGATCTGGAGCTGGGCCGGCCGCAGGAATTTACCCGCATTGAATACGCCTATTACCTTATGGCACAAGCCGCTGGTATTCACATTATGCCGTCCAGATTATTGGAAGAAGGGGGGCGGGCACATTTTATTACCGAGCGGTTCGATCGCCAGCGGGGTCGGAAAATTGCCATGCAGTCCCTGTGCGGCATGGCTCATTTCGATTTTAACCAAGCGGGTGCCTACGGGTATGAGCAGGCGTTTGCGGTGATGCGCAAACTGGTTTTGCCCAAAGAAGATGCCGTAGAACTGTACCGTCGCATGTTATTCAATGTATTGGCGCGCAATCAGGACGACCACACCAAAAACATCAGCTTTGTGATGGATAGTCAGGGGCCGGATGCCTACGCCTGGCGCTTGTCGCCGGCCTATGATGTGACCTATGCCTACAACCCGGCCGGGTCCTGGACGTCATCGCATCAGATGACCATTGCCGGTAAGCGCGATGGGTTTACCCGGGAAGAGCTGATTGCAGTGGGGCGGTCCATCAGTTTGCGCAATCCCGCAGAAGTCATTGATGAAGTATCTCAATCCATCGGTGATTGGATGGTCTGTGCAGAGCGTGCGGGCTTGTCAGAGGAAATGGCTCTTTCAATCATGCGCACATATCGGAAAATATAAAGGGATAGAGCGGTTGGAGTGAATTGATCTTTGCTCTTACCAGCTGTGCCTGCAGTTATCCGGTACTCACTCACTGAATAATCCCTCGCCGGGCGGCAACAATTTCATCCATCTCTTTTTCTCATCTAATACCGACTTTTTTCTTAGCGAAACTTTACACAGTCTTCGGTCAACTGGCCTGCCTCTATCGCGTTAAAACACCTGAATTCTTGTTTTTCAGGATTAACCATGAAATTGCCCATCATTCTATTTGGTCTGCTTGGCGCTGCAAGCGTCGGTAGCGGTTGTGCTTCACAACCACAACATAATAGTCATGTAGCCCATCCTGTGCATCTTGTGATACATGCTAAAAAACCACCGGCACAACGCGGGTGCTTCCGCCATCAAAATCATTGGGATTGTAAGCGCTGAGTGAGATCTAAATATGAAAATAAAATACCAAAAATCAGTACATTATTCAGTGAGGCTGGCCATCCAGTGGATCTTGCCGTTCTGGTTGGTTGCTTGTGGCGGAGACGAAAGTAATGGCGAAAATACAAGCGAGAGCGATGGGCTCGTCATATCGGTTCCGACACTAAGTTTGCTTGAAACACCAGCTGCAAATAACACTGATGGTTTTGCTCGCATCACGTTTGAATCCTCCGCTGCCACCCAATGCCAGCTTAATGGCGACGCTGCATTTGACTGCACGTCACCGCTGTTTCTCACTGATATCGGTGCCGGTGATCAAACGCTTGTCATTCGGACTGCTGAAAGTGAGCCCGAGACTGCGGTCACGGTTCAGTGGACGGTGGCCAATATCTTCGATGCAGGGCATGAGGATCTGGTGCTTACCAATCAATCGCCTGAGCCGGTGGAAGCCTACAGTTGGCGCGGTATCGTGCGGATTAACTGCGATTTTTCGCACAGCAGCTATAACGACCCTATTGTGTATCCAGGCCAGGAAAATGCGGCGCATCTGCATCGGTTTTACGGCAACATGCTGGTGGATCATATGCTCACAACGGAATCATTGCTGAGCAGTGGGGATTCATCCTGTCAGGGTGGCGAATTGAACCGGTCGGCCTATTGGGTGCCCGCGTTGCTGGCCCCACTCTATGATCCGGATACGGGCGAACGCGCGTTGGATGCAGATGGTGAACCCGCCTGGCAAACCGTGCCTGCGGTGGTGGGTAATGATGAAGAGGCTCACGAAATTTTTTACTACTCTGCCGGCATCGATGATTTGAGTGCTATTCAACCTGTGCCTGCCGGACTCAGAATGATTGCAGGAAAAGCCACAACTCAACCGGAGGCACCTCAGGACACCAGCATTGTGCGGTGGCATTGCCAGAGTTGGGAATCTGATGATGCGGAAAATCCACAGTTCAGCGCTACAATCCCGGAGTGTGTTGCGCCTGACCGGGTGCGCATGGATATTTTCTTTCCCAGTTGTTGGAATGGCGAGGATCTGGACTCGGCGGACCATCAAAGCCATATGGCGTACCCGATAAGCGAGGGTGGTCCGAACGGTACCCGATGCCCGGAGTCTCATCCCGTTGCGGTAGTCCGCCCAAGCTATCACTATGCTTTTGGGGTAAAGCCTGAGGTTTTTGATCCGGTAACCCAATCCAGCCGCGGTTGGCGCTTGGCTTCAGATATGTATGCAGTAACCGTCAGTACACCGGGAGGGCTCTCTTTGCATGCAGACTGGATTAATGGCTGGCACCCACAAATCATGGCGGCTTTATTGGATGTATGTATTAAGTCCGGTTTTGATTGCCATGACGGCAATCTCGGCAATGGCTTACGGCTCTCTGGTACGCAGCCCGGGTCACAGTTTGAGCCAGAAATCATTAATCAGGGAATGGGGTACTAACAGCGAATAGTGTTCGAATAGGGGCGGAGTGAATCAGTCTTTGCTGTCGTTGCTTGATTTGATCCGGCCCTCGATCACGGCATCAATCCCGCGCTGCATGGCAGCCACCACTTTGTCGTCGATATCCAGGCTGAACGCGAAGTAATAGTCGTTGGTTTTTAACACGTACACCACTTCGTAGTTCTTGGAATCAATACCGGAATCTTCCAGCGCCTGCTGCCAGCCATCCTCGCCAAAGGCCCACATATCGATGCGGCCGGCTTTGAGCATTTTGCCGAGGTAATTGACGTTGTTGGCAAGCGTAATCACGTGCTTGGGAATCTCCAGCTCGCGCAGGTAGTACTCACCGGCATCATCGCGAATAGCGCCGATGCGATATTGGCTGAGCTCGGCCGCTGTTTTGATATGCAAATTGTTTTTTCTGGGAGCAACGATGACGTAACGTTCGGTCCCGGTGGGGCCCGCCCATTTGAACAGGGTTTCGCGGCTTTCTGTGCGGATGGTGTTGAATAAAACGGTATTCGGTCCTTCCAGTGCGTTGCGATAACCGCGCGCCCAGGGTTGCACCAGAATGTCGCTTTTATTGAGCGGGCTGCCGGCCTTGGCTGTGGCGGCCAGTAACAGATCGACAGCGGGGCCCTGTAGTTCACCGTTTTCCACAAAGTTGTGGGGCGGGCTGTGTTCGGTGATATAGCGCAGCTGGTTGAGCGGCAGTGGCTCGGCCATACCCGTGGCGGCGTGCAGCGGGGCGATCAGCGCGACGCAAACGCTTATTAGTGTGCAAAGGGATCTGAAAGCCAGCATGACAGTTTCATTGCAATGTACTTCGCCGGAGTATATCGCAAGGCTTTGCTGAGATTGGCGCTTTGCGTTGAAGTTAATCAGCATACGGGGTCTGTCTAGCACTTTGGTACCAGGTTCAGTGCTGTTGTCGAAGTGACCTACAGGCGTGTGGTTTACAGGGGCGCCAAGGCGCAGCCTGAAGCCGGCTTTCTCATCGCGGCGAGCGATGCACCTCGCAGATGCCTTTCCCCACATGAAGCACAGTCCAGCGGTAGCCTGGACGAGCTGAACGACAAGCCTGTCGTTTAGGAATGTCAGCCACGCCGCGAGCTTCCCCTAGGCTTCCTGCAGCAGTCGGGTCCTTCATTATCTCTCTTGTATATACATGTATATACAAGTAGTATGCCCTCATGAACAACACGACTCAGCCTCGTTATCTGGCCATTAAGCAGGCCCTGCTCACCCGCATAGAAACCGGGCGGCTGCCCTCTGGCAGCAAGGTGGCGTCTGAGAATGCGCTGGCGCAGGAATTCGGCGTCAGCCGGATGACTGCCCGGCGGGCGTTGGATGAGCTGGCGGATGAGGGGGTGTTGGTACGTAGCCAGGGGCTGGGCAGTTTTGTGGCAGATGAGCGGCCCACCGGCAGCCCGGTGGAAATCCGCAATATTGCCGATGAAATCGCTGCCCGGGGCCACGCCTGGCGCTGTGAGGTGTTGGTGTTGGAGTCACAGGTGGCTCTCGCCAAGCGCGCGCGTCAGCTGGGCGTAGCGGAAGGGCAGACGGTGTTCTTTTCCAGCTTGTTGCACTTTGAGAACGATGTGCCGTTGCAGATAGAAGACCGTTGGGTGAACCCCCAGGTGGCGCCCGATTACCTGCAGCAGTTGTTCGGTGAAGACAACAATACGCCCAGCGCTTATCTCTCGCGCGTGGCGCCGTTAACGGAAGCCGATCATTTGATCGAAGCGGTTGCCGCCAGTGCGCGCCAACAGGCGCTGCTGCAAATAGCTGCGTCCGAACCCTTGCTGAAGGTCAGTCGCCGAACGTCCGCCGCGCAAGGTGTGGTGAGCTACGCTCAGTTATTTCATCCCGGTTCGCGCTTCCGCTTGGGCGGGCACGTGAATTATTGAGTATTGATAAAAACCGATTGCCACAAGCAATCCCTCGTTTAACTGCCGATGGAAGGAGACCCCGCCATGGCCGATTCCCGTACCGATAACAGCCGCGTGATCCGCGCGCCCCGTGGTAACCAACTTACCGCCAGGAGCTGGTTGACCGAAGCGCCGCTGCGCATGTTGATGAACAATCTGGACCCGGAGGTTGCCGAACATCCGCAATCGCTGGTGGTGTATGGGGGCATTGGCCGCGCGGCACGGGATTGGGCCTGTTACGACAAAATTGTTGAAACGCTCACCCGTCTGAACGACGACGAAACCCTGCTGATCCAAAGCGGCAAACCGGTGGGTGTGTTCAAAACCCACGAAAATGCCCCTCGGGTTTTATTGGCCAATTCCAACCTGGTGCCGCATTGGGCTAACTGGGAACACTTCAACGAGTTGGATAAAAAGGGCCTGATGATGTACGGCCAGATGACCGCCGGCTCGTGGATTTACATCGGTTCGCAGGGCATTGTGCAGGGCACTTACGAAACCTTTGTGGCGGTAGCGAAACAGCATTTTGGCGGCGAAGCCAAGGGCCGTTGGATCTTAACCGGTGGTCTGGGTGGCATGGGTGGCGCTCAACCGCTGGCCGCCACCATGGCGGGCTTTTCCATGCTGGCCGTTGAAGTGGATGAAAGCCGCATCGACTTCCGTTTGAAAACCGGTTACGTGGATAAAAAAGCCACCAGTCTGGATGAAGCGCTGGCCATGCTGGATCAGGCTAAAGCCGAAGGCAAAGCGATTTCTGTTGGCTTGCTGGCCAATGCGGCCGACGTATTCCCCGAGTTGGTGGCGCGTGGTATCACGCCCGATGTGGTGACCGACCAGACATCGGCGCACGACCCGCTCAACGGTTATTTGCCACGGGGTTGGTCGTTGGAACAAGCCAAAGCCGAACGCGCCCGCGACGAAGCGGCGGTAGTGAAAGCGGCCAAGCAATCTATGGCGGTGCAGGTGCAGGCCATGCTGGATCTGCAAACCCGAGGTGCGGCCACGCTCGACTACGGCAACAACATCCGCCAGATGGCGCTGGAAGAAGGCGTGAAAAACGCATTTGATTTCCCGGGCTTTGTGCCGGCCTATGTTCGCCCGCTGTTCTGTGAAGGCATTGGGCCCTTCCGTTGGGTCGCGTTGTCCGGCGATCCCGAAGATATTTATAAAACCGATCAGAAAGTCAAAGAGCTGATTCCCGATAACCCGCACCTGCACAACTGGCTCGACATGGCGCGCGAGCGCATCCAGTTTCAGGGTTTGCCTGCGCGCATTTGCTGGGTAGGCCTGAAAGACCGCGCGCGATTAGGTCAGGCATTCAATGAAATGGTGGCCAAGGGTGAACTGAAAGCGCCCATTGTGATAGGCCGCGATCACCTTGACAGTGGCTCTGTTGCGTCGCCGAACCGCGAAACCGAAGCGATGAAAGATGGCTCTGATGCCGTGTCCGATTGGCCGTTGCTGAATGCGCTGCTTAATACTGCCGGCGGTGCAACCTGGGTGAGTTTGCATCACGGTGGTGGTGTAGGTATGGGTTTCAGTCAGCACTCCGGTGTGGTGATTGTGTGCGACGGTACTCAGGCTGCCCATGAGCGGGTAGGGCGGGTGCTGCGCAATGATCCGGGCACCGGTGTGATGCGCCACGCGGATGCGGGCTACGACATCGCCATTGATTGCGCGAAAGCGCAGGGGCTGGATCTGCCGATGATTGGCAAGTAATAAAAAAACATCTGTTGCGCGCCAACGGCGCGCGTTGATAACCACATTTACCAGGCAAAAATATGGACAATTTTGAAATCAAACCCGGCAAATTAACTTATGCCGACCTGCATCGCATCCACAGCCGCCCGCATACCTTTTCATTGCATTCCGATTGTGTCGAAGCAGTGAATGCGTCTGCGGCCGTGGTGCAGAAAGTGATTGATGACAACCGCGTGGTTTACGGCATCAATACCGGTTTCGGGCTACTCGCTAATACCCGCATCAAGCCCGAAGAGCTGGAAGACCTGCAGCGTTCTATTGTGTTGAGCCACGCCGCCGGCATCGGCAAGTTCATGAAAAACGCCACCGTGCGTCTGCTCATGGTACTGAAAATCAATGCGCTGGCGCAGGGATTTTCCGGCATCCGCCTGGAAGTGATTGAGGCGTTGATGACGCTACTCAATCACGAAATTTATCCCTGCATCCCTATCAAGGGTTCCGTGGGCGCATCCGGCGACCTGGCGCCACTGGCACACATGAGCGCTGTGCTCTTGGGCGAAGGCGAAGCGTTTTATAAAAAAGAGCGGGTGTCGGCCAAAACGGCGCTGCGCATTGCCGGTCTTAAGCCCATGACACTGGCGCCCAAGGAAGGTCTGGCCCTGTTGAATGGCACCCAGGCGTCCACCGCGCTGGCGGTAGAGGGTTTGTTTTACGCTGAAAACGCACTGGCCTCTGCCACTGTGATTGGTGCGCTCTGTGTGGAAGCGGCCAAAGGTTCGCGCAAGCCGTTTGATGAACGTATTCATCTGGCCCGTGGTCACGCAGCGCAAATTCATATGGCGGCAGCCTATCGCGATCTGTTGGAACATTCCCAGATTGAAGAAAGTCATGCCAATTGTGAAAAGGTACAAGATCCGTACAGCCTCCGCTGTCAGCCGCAGGTGATGGGAGCCTGTTTACAGCAGATGCGCAACGCGCGCGATATTATTATTACCGAAGCCAATGCGGTGTCCGATAACCCGCTGGTATTTATTGACGATGGCGACATTATTTCCGGCGGTAACTTTCACGCCGAACCGGTGGCCATGGCAGCCGATAATCTGGCGTTAGCATTGGCGGAAATTGGCTCTTTGTCCGAGCGCCGCATGGCATTGCTGATCGACAGCAAATTGTCCGGTTTGCCGCCGTTTCTGGTCAATAATGGCGGTGTGAATTCCGGCTTCATGATCGCTCAGGTAACCTCGGCGGCACTGGCCAGTGAAAACAAATCCCTGGCGCACCCGGCCAGCGTGGATTCGCTGCCCACCTCGGCCAACCAGGAAGACCATGTGTCCATGGCCACCTTTGCAGCCCGTCGCCTGCGCGATATGTACGAAAATACCGTGGGTATTCTGGCGGTGGAATGGCTGGCGGTGTGTCAGGGACTGGATTTCCTGGAAGGGCTGTCTACCTCCGGGCCGCTGGAAAAAGCCCGTGCTGAGTTGCGTGCTCATGTGCCGTTCTACGACAAGGACCGCTATTTTGCGCCGGATATCGAGCGGGCGGCTGAGTTGATCAGCTTGGGTGTGCTGAAGAATCTGGCGAGTAAAACGATTCATCTCTAAGACCTTATCCCCTGATCCCGTGGGTGGCCGGCCGGTCACCCACATTTCCTCCTTTCCTGCTCACCGTTTCGCGTTATGATGCCCAAAAACCAAAATGGGGTAGGGCAAGTGGTAAAAAAAGTTTCCATTGTGTTGGCCGTGCTGGTACTGCTGAGCGCTGTGGCAATCATCGCTATCGGGCCTGCGTATGTGACTCACGCCCCCAAAATGGCAGCGGGCATGGCCGCCAAACTGGCCTGTTCCAGCCGTTATGTGAGTGGCTTCAGTGAACATCTGGCCGCGGCAGATCTGGAAAGCTATTCGCCGATTCTGGCACAGGTATCGCTCGATTTTAATGATACTGACCATGCCGTAACGGCACGCTTTCTGGGCGCATCGCCTTCTGCCCACTTTGTGCCAGGCCTTGGCTGTGCGCTCGATTATGCAGATAAGTCCATTCGTGAAGCGGTGCAAGTACCAGCGCTGCCTGTGTCCGATGCCCTGTGGCCCGCTGGCGATGGGGTTAACCCACCGCACCCGCAGGCACAAACCCTTCTGGACGAGATACTCAAACAGGATAACGCCGAGGGCCTGCAAACCCGTGCTCTGGTTTTGATAAAAGAGGGCGAATTGGTGGCCGAGGCCTATGCCGAAGGTATCGATCCGCAAACCCCTTTGTTGGGTTGGTCCATGGCCAAGAGCATGACGGCTGTGGCCATTGGTCGATTGGTACAACAGGGGCGGGCTTCGGTGGCATCGCAAACACTGTTTCCGGAATGGCAGCAAGACGTGCGCGCACAGCTGTCGCTGGAACATCTGCTCACCATGACCGATGGATTGGATTTCGCCGAACGTTACGAGCCTGGCACCGATGCCACCCGCATGTTGTTCACGGAGGCCGGCAGTGCCCACTATGCGTTGACCCGACCGCAGATTCATCCGGCCGGGCGCCGTTTCAATTATTCCTCGGGCACGGCAAACCTATTGGCGTTGTGGTTGATGAATCAGGTGGGTGGCAGTCCGCAAGCGGTGCAGTCGTTTTTGTTCAATGAGCTGTTTATTCCCATGGGAATGCAGCACACGGTTTTTGAAACCGATAGCCTGGGTGTGCCGGTAGGCAGTTCTTACGTATACGCCTCCGCGCGCGATTGGGCGCGCATGGGACAATTGCTGGTGAATGGTGGTGAAATCAACGGTGAGCAATTACTGGCACCTGACTATGTTCGCCATGCGTGCAGTCCGAATCCATCCGATAACGGCCGCGCTTACGGTTACCAGTTGTGGCTGAATGAGGGCGATGCGGCCTTGCGCTGGCCTTCGTTGCCTGTCACGGCTTGCGCCGCCATGGGTAACCGGGCGCAAATGGTGATGATGATTCCAGAACGCAAGATCGTATTCGTACGGCTCGGTTGGACCGCCGGGGATTACCCTACCGATGACCGCGTCAGTCGCCTATTGGCGTTTTGAGGTAATAGCATGGACGCATTGAGAACATTGTTGGCCCTGTGTTTGTTTTTGCTGGGCTGCGCCTGTTTGTTTTATTTTTTCCGCGGCGATGCAGGTTGGAGTGCTGTCGCGCTGGCACTCGCGTTTTTTGTGGTTGCCCACTGGGTCATTCCCAAAGACCGCCGGCGGCGTGAAGAAGGCTGGGATTGGCTTGAAGTCGCGTGTGAAATTTCTGACCTGCCGTTCCGGGTCCTCTGGTGGTTTTTTCGCTCGCTCGGGCGATTGCTCAGCAATAAAGTGGATCTGGATATTGATGTCTGATCGGTTCAGCCTGCTAGGGAACCTCTGAATAACTCTGGTGCCGCTCTGGCTACCAGCAAGTTTCGTGCACTAGGCGCGGCTTCGAAGGCATACCGGGGTCTGTCGAGAAGTCGCAACACCGCGCACGGAATTTGCTGGAAGCCCCGAAGGGCGTGTCCTGTAGCGGCCATCAGCTGGGGCCGGCCATCCGGCGTTGAGCTTCTTGCTAAGGGCTATCGGAATGCCGCCCAGACCATTAACTACGAAACTCGCCTTGCGGCTGACCGCTACAGGTCGCGCAGAGCGGTACCAGAGTTATTCAGAGGTTCCCTAGTTACTGATCTCAAATTTTGCCATAGGCCCTTCACAGCGCGCTTTTTCGCTGCAGTCGATTGAAACTGAATGAACAAACACGCGATCGGGCGCCAGGCCGAGTTGATTCAGGAAGTGTTGCTTGGTGGCCAAGGCGCGGGTTTGACTGAGTTCGTTCAGTGCCGCCACAGGCATGGGCTGGCTTTGCAGCAACGCTTTCTGTAACGCCGCTGGTGTGTCCGGTACGGCCAGGTTGCGCTCCGACAGAAGGGTTGCAGCGCCGCTTGCCCAGCGATTGTTCAGCGCGTCGGTATCGGCGGGGCTGACCCCTTTTTCGGTCAGCATCGCTTGCAATGCCTGCGTGCGCAGCTGACGCATCTCGGCTGCAGACACGTCACCGACAATGCCAATACGCAAACTGGGGCGTTGGTCCAGCGCGTTTTTTAGCGCGTCCAGTTTGTTGGCCGCGTCGGGGGTGATGGACGAGGACAGTTCGGCAAATTCGATAAACCCTAAGTCTTCTTCGCTATCCACAAGCGATGCCAGCAGATTAAACGGTGCAGTCACCAGCTTCATAATACTGTTGCGTAAGGCAGCCCAGATAATACTACCCACACTGAAGTCCGGGTCGTCGGTTGTGCCAGAGACCGGTACCGCCAGATCTGCCACACCGTTTTCATCGGTAAGCAATGCCAGTGCAAGCCGCAGCGGAATATCCACCAGACGTTTGCTGTTAATGCGCTCACCCAGTTCTAGCTGGTCGAGCACCACGCGGTTGTTGCCCACGATACGCTTTTGGTCGAGGCCATAATCCATTTCTACGGTGAGCAGCCCTTTCTCAATTTGCCAGCCGGTAAAGGTAGTGGAGTAGGGATTGAATACGCCCAGGTCCATGGCGGCAAATTTCAAGGACAGATCAATGGCCGGATCGGCCAGCAGTGGTTTGGCCCAGCCTTTCAACGTGACCGGCGCATAGCCATCGACGTTACCTTTGAAATTGACGGCGATAGGTTGGTCGGCATTGCTGCTGACGGGCGTTAATTCACCGGTAAAGTTTTGTATCTGCGCGCTGAAGGGCGACAGGGGTGTTTCATCGGTGAAGCCAATCGCGGCATCCTTTAATGCCACGCTGTTTATCTGCCAGCGCCAGGTGGGTGCAGGCGCGTCTGGTGGGGTTTGTTGGGTTTCCGGTGGCGTGTCATTGCGCACCAAGGCATTCAGGTTGGTGGTGCCGTCCTGATTGATGGTGAGACGGCCGGAGAGTGAGTCAATAGCGATCTGTTCAATCGTCAGCTCGCGCTCGGCAAGGCTGACCTTGGCGCCATTCACCGCCAGTTGACTGAATCCGGTCAGGGCGCGCCCGCGTGCGTCGGAGGTGCGCAGTTGGTTGATCAGCGCCTCGGATTGGATTTGCTTGAGTTCTCCGCCCTCTATCTGCAGATTCACCTGGGTTTCGAGTTCGCCGTCGGTCACTTTGAGTGCCAGATGATCGTCAATCACCGGATTGGCCCAGGCGAGTGGCAACCGATCCATCTGTAGTTTTAAATCCAGCTGTTGTCGGGGCGTTTGCCATTGGCCGGTGGCCGCGAGCCGGGCGGTGTTATCCACCAGAAACCCCAGTTGAATGTCGGCCGGTTCCTCGCCGCTGTTGAGCGCGCTTACGCGAAGGTTAATGGGCGCAAGCTTCAGCACCCGCTGGTCCAGTTCGGGCACGCGCCATTGGACTTCGGCATCGGTTACAGCCAGCTGATTGATACGCCATTGCCAGGGTTGCGTTGCAGGATCTGCAGTCTCAGCCGCCGTCGCTTGTGTGGCGGGCAGGGCAAACATTTGGATCAGTCCAACGGTTTGGTTTTCGTGCCAACTCTGTAAGCTGAGTTTTTCCAGCGTCACCTGCTCGAGCACAGCTGACTGCAAACGGTTGCCCAGCGATTGCAATCGGACGGAAAACCGGTCGAAACCAAGTTGGCTGTCATTGCCGGTATCACGGGCAGAAAGGGCCAGTTGGTTAACATCAAGAGCGCCCTCGCTCAACTGCCAATGCAACTGGTCTTTCCAGTTCACCGTGTAGTGGCCATTCAGATTGAATTGGCCGCGGTGGAGTTCAAACGCCAGTTGTGGTTCGGCAAACTCCCACAAGGGCATGAGTGACATATTGTGAATAGAGAATTCGCCCCAGGTTCGGGTGCCGGCCGCGGAAATGTGACCGCGCCACTCAATCACGCCGCCGGCAACACCTTCGGCGCGCAGGGCGTAGCCGTCGCCATCATCGGATAATGTAGAAAAATCCTCTAATACGAAGGCGATGTCGCGCAGCCCATTAACATAGGGTTTCGCCCGGGTGGCATCGGTGTACTGCAGTAATTTGGCCTGCAGGGATAAGGTATTGATCCTGACCCGCGGCAAACCTGCCGCGGCGTCATCGGCGGGCGTAGCGGTGGCCGATGATTGCGCAGCGCGGAAGTCGATAATATCGCTGAAGTTAAACCGGGTCTCGCCGGTTTTCTCGGGTTTTAACTGCAACCCGGTCAATGCTATGGCGTCAAAGGTAATGGCCGCTGTGGTCAGTGTTTGAAGCAGGGAGAGATTGACGGTCGCGCTGTCGAGCCGCCACAAGACGCTGCCATCCGGGTTGCGATCCTCGGCGCCATATACAAACACGGACAGGGTCAGGGGGTTAAATCCTGCCAGATCGTAGTGCAATGCCCTGTTAGTCTGGCTTTGGTAAGCGGGTGCCAGGAAGGCATTGAGCAGTGGCCAGACAAGGGCCAGGGAACCAAAGAAGTAAACGGTGGTCAGTTTAACCAGCCATTTTGCTATGGTTTGCAATCTCGAGCTCATAAGGTCGCTTGTTCCCTGCGTGTACGTCACCGGCTGCGTCCCAGTTTACGGCAGCGCCGGCAGAGGTGCCACCGTTGCTCACCATCGCAAGGCTATTGAGTATGGCAGGTTAAGCTGTTTATAGTGGGCGCCGTGCCGTGTGGCGTGCCGGTGATGATCATTGCGTGAGGTTGTTGAATGAAGTATCCCTTTTTGGCTGTAATGGGTGTGTTGCTTTGTATTTGCGCCAGTCCGCTATGGGCGGCCAAGTCGCCCAAAATGATACTGGGTTGGCTGGAGTCCGTGCGGTTGCAACAGGCCGACATGCGCATTAAAACCAAGCTGGACCCAGGCGCCAAAACCTCTTCCATGCAGGCCAGCAATATCGAGTATTTTAAAAAGGGATCCAAAACCTGGGTGCGGTTCGATTTTACAGACACCAACCTGGATACCAAGAAAGAAGAAACGCACCGTTTTGAGGCGCCCTTGACCCGCGAGGTGATTATCAAGCGCCACGGCGCGCCCAATATCACCCGTCCGGTGGTGGCAATGCAATTTTGTTTGTTCCATCAGGTCTACCGCGCCGAATTCAGTCTTGCCGATCGGGACAAATTCAACTATTCAATCCTATTGGGGCGGTCGTTTTTATCCACGGTGGCGTTGGTGGATTCCGGTGAAATTTTTTTGAGCAGCCCCCAGTGTGAAGGCAATACACTGATCCAGGAAGCGCTCGAATAAGGTGCCATTCATCAAGACAGGGAATTGGAGATAAGGATTGCAAAGCCGCACTGCTATTTTGGAAGCGCTAGCCGGGGATCAGCAATGGGATCTCGTGGTTGTTGGCGGGGGTATTACCGGTGCAGGGGTGTTGCTTTCGGCGGCGCGAGCGGGGCTGAAGGTGCTGCTGGTTGAGCAGCAGGACTTTGCCTGGGGTACCTCAAGCCGGTCTTCTAAAATGGTTCACGGTGGGCTGCGTTATCTGGCTCAAGGTGATATCAGTCTCACCCGCCATTCGGTACAAGAGCGCGAATACCTGCTGAAAAGCCTGCCCGGACTGGTGCGACCGCTGGAATACCATTATGTGCTGGGCGCTGATACCCCACCGAGAATCGGCGTCAAACTGTTGTTACTGGGATATGACTGGTTGGCGGGGGTTGCAAACCATCGTTACCTTAACCGGCAGGCATTCGGCATTGCCAATCCGGGTTTTAACCTTGCGCATACGCACGGTGCTTATGCTTACTATGATGCGGGCACTGACGACAGCCGTTTGGTCATCAGGGTATTGCAGGAGGCGGTCGACCAAGGCGCCCGGTGTCTCAATTACTGTCAGGTAACCCAACTTCACTGCGAGGCCGGGCAGGTTTCCCAGCTTGAACTGCTTGATCAGGTTTCAGGTCAGGGTTTTAAGCTGAATGCGAAGGTGGTGGTCAATGCCACCGGTGCCTGGGCCGACCGGCTGCGCAATGTGCTCAATCCTGAGGTGCGTGTACGACCCCAGCGGGGCAGTCATATCGTCCTGCCTATCAAGCGCTTGCCGGTAGACCATGCGTTAACCCTCCGGCACCCGGATGACGGCCGCTACCACTTTATCTTCCCGTGGGCGGGCCGCACGATCGTGGGCACAACCGACCTCGATCATCGCGCGGATCTGGACGCAGAAGCCCACATAACCGCGGAAGAGATCGACTATTTGCTGGCCTCGGCCAACCATTTTTATCCCCAGGCCAGACTCACGCGCGACGATATCTTGTCCACCTGGTCCGGTGTCCGCCCGATCATTGGCTCGGAGAATGCGGTTGATCCGTCAAAGGAACGACGGGATCACGCGGTATGGGTTGATGGCAACCTGGTGACAGTGAGTGGCGGGAAACTGACCACTTTCCGCTTGATTGCCGGGGATGTCCTGGCCGCGATTGGCCCGCTGATCGGTCGTGAGCAGGTAAACGAGCAGACCTCGGGTGCCGACTGGATATCACCGGTGGATATGGATCCCACCTCACTCTATGAGCAGGGCGCCGAGTTGGCACCTCAGTATCTGGCGCGCTATGGCGCACATGCCGCTGCATTGGTGCAGGGCGCGTTGGATGAGGGCAGGGTAGAGGAGCTGCTACCCATCAGTGATACCGGCTACAGCCTGGCCGATTTACGTTGGGCGCTACGCCATGAGCAGGCTCTGACGCTGGCCGATGTATTGTTGCGCCATTCCCCTTTGGGGTTGGTTTTACCGGACGGTGCAGAAAGCCTGATGGAATCCCTGGCGGGATTGTTCGAAGACGAGTGCGGCGTTGGCAAAACCGAATTCGCCAAGTTGGTGATTGCCTATCGCGATACTTACCGCCAGTCCTATTCGGTTTCGTGAAAAAAACTCTTTGCCTGTTGAGCTTGCTTCAGTTGCTGCATCAGGTTCACCTCAAGCAATTCACCCATGTTGCGCACCTGCGGTGCAAAGCCCATCAAGGGTCGTGTTAGACGGGTTTTGCCGGCCAATATCACGTAATTAAGCGCATCTACCGACACCACAACCAACTCTTCGAAATGACGTTTCAGACTTTCGAACACCGGGTCCCGGTATCCTGGCAGACGGGTAAAATTAAGGGCTAACCAGCCCTGTTCAGACAGTGCGCTGGCACAGGCTCTGATGTAGCTTTCGCTGGCCTGTTTAATATCCATGCCTGAGGCAAGGTATAGATCCGAGCTGATGTAATCGAAGCGACCGGCCTCCACAGCCTGTATATAACGGAAGGCATCGTCTGCCACCACCTTTACAGCCAGAGAAGGATCGTCAAGGAAGTAGGTGGCGCACACGCGCCTGACACCGCCGCGCAACTCCACAGCCGTTTGCTGGCAGGTGGGGGCCAGCTTGTGCAGGCTGCGCACCAAAGCGCCGCCGCCCAGCCCCAAATGCAGGGCGCGGCGACAGTCGTCAAATGCCAGCGGCAACAACATGGCGCGAATATAACGGTGCTCCGGCCGGTGAGGACGGCGCAGGTCCATCACGCTTTGCTCGAATTTTTCATCGAAGGTCAGCAGGCGCTTGCCATTTTGCTCATACACATACAGGTCGCCTTGCTCATCCCGGGTGTGAAATACCTGGGTCCTGCGCAGGCGGTCAATGGCGTACTTAAGCTGGGCGGCAAGCTCTGACATGGGGTATGCGGCTTTGTGGGTGAACTCGCTATTGTAGGCATTGGGGTTGTTAACGCCAGCACAGATTGCCCCCTCAACAGGTGAAACGGGTTGCCCCGTATGAGGCACTTGCCGGTTGAACCGTCTAACAGGCTCAACATAAGAAAAGAGGTTCTCCCATGAAACTACGCCTATGGGCTGCACTGGCTATGTCTGCGCTCGGGCTGGTGGCTTGTGACCGCGCCGAACAAGCGGAATCCGGTGACAGGCCCGTGGATGCTCGCGCCGCACAAGTGCAGCAATTTGCTGATCGCCTGCACCAGCATGTGGCCGTGTTGGCTTCCGATGAGTTCGAAGGCCGCGCGCCGGCGACGCCCGGTGAGGAAAAAACGGTTAATTATCTTGCACAGGAGTTCGCCAAACTGGGGCTGGTACCCGGTAACGATGGCAGCTGGTTCCAGAATGTACCGGTAGTGGCCAGTACGCTGACCAACACGCCTGTCCTGAACCTGACCGCAGGCGAGCAAACACTGGCGCTGCAATACGGCACCGACATGATGGCCTGGACCAAGCGCGAAACGGAGTCAGCTGGTCTGGCGGATAGCGAGCTGGTGTTTGTGGGTTACGGTATCGTGGCACCGGAATACAACTGGAACGATTATCGGGATCTGGACGTCAAGGGCAAAACCGTGGTGGTGCTGGTGAATGACCCGGGTTATGCCACCCAGGACGATAACCTGTTTACCGGCAATGCCATGACCTACTACGGGCGCTGGACCTACAAATACGAAGAGGCCGCCCGCCAGGGTGCATCCGGCGTATTGATAGTGCATGAAACCGGCGCAGCGGGTTACCCGTGGGAAGTGGTATCCGGCAGTTGGTCGGGCGACCAGATCAGCCTGGCGAGTGACAGCAAGGGTGCAGAGCGGGTCGCGGTAGAAGGGTGGTTGCACAACGATCAGGCGCGAAAGCTGTTCGCTATGGTTGGTCAGGACTTCGATGCTTTGGTAAAAGCTGCCGCCAGCGCAGAGTTCAAACCCGTGCCTCTGGCGGCGAGTGCCAGTATCCGCCTGGAAAACGAACTGCGTTATTCAGAATCCCGCAACGTGGTAGCACTGGTACCCGGCCACAAACGTTCGGATGAAGTGGTGATCTATACCGCGCACTGGGATCACCTGGGTAAGAAGCCCGGAGCCGAAGGCGAAGACCATATCTTCAATGGCGCAGTCGATAACGCCACCGGTACCAGCGCATTGCTTGGGCTGGCGGAAGCCTTTATGGCGGTTGAACAATCCTTGCAGCGCAGTGTGTTGTTTGTGGCTGTAACCGCAGAAGAGTCCGGTTTGCTCGGCTCTGCCTATTATGCGCAGAACCCGGTGTTTGCCGCCTACAAAACAGTGGGTGGCATTAATATGGATGCGATGAACGTCAATGGCCCCACGCGCGACGTGGTGGTGATTGGTTATGGTGCCAGCGAAATGGACGACTTGCTGAAAGCCGCCGCCGACAAACAGCAGCGGACCCTGGTGCGTGAACCCACGCCGGAAAAGGGCTTCTTCTACCGTTCAGACCATTTCAATCTGGCCAAAGTCGGCGTGCCGATGCTGTACGCCAAAGGCGGTAACGACAATCGCGACCACGGTCACGATTATGGCAAGGCCCAGGCTGCCGATTATGGTGCACACCGTTACCATAAGCCGGCGGATGAATACGATCCTGAATGGAATCTGTTGGGCGCCGCTGAAGACATGCAGTTGTACTACGATATCGGTTACCGTTTGGCAACCGGCGCAGAGTACCCCAAGTGGCGGGCAACCAGTGAATTCAATGCACCCCGTGCATCGTCAATCGAGGCTTGCAAGGCCGCAGGTGAAACCCGCTGCCCTCAATAGGCAAGCGTAACGTAAGGGCCCATCGGGCCCTTTTTTATTCCGAGAGCAATAGATGGAAATTGACAGCCTTCTGGCCATCAGTCTGGTGTTGGTGGCGTTTCTCGCAGGTGCGATTGATGCCATAGCCGGAGGGGGCGGATTGTTGACCGTGCCTGCGTTAATGGCCGCGGGTCTTTCACCGGCACAGGCGTTGGCAACCAACAAACTGCAGGCCAGTTTTGGCTCGTTCTCGGCGGTTTTCTTTTTCTGGCGTCGGGGTTTGCTGCAACTGCCTGCGCTCTGGCCGCTGGTGGCCATTACCTTTTTGGGCAGCGTATTGGGTACGTTGCTGGTGCAACGTATCGACCCGGGATTTCTTGCCTGGTTGTTACCGGTATTGCTGATTGCCATGGCGGTATACTTTACGTTTTCGCCGCGCATGAGTGACCAGGATGTGGCGCCCCGGCTTACTGGCTATGGGTTCGCCTTTGGTGTGGCTTTGCCGCTGGGATTTTACGATGGTTTTTTCGGCCCCGGTGTGGGTAGTTTTTATGCATTGGGTTTCATTGCATTGGCCGGAATGGGGCTTCGCAAGGCAACCGCGCACACAAAACTATTGAATTTCAGCTCCAATGTTGCCTCGCTGATCTTTTTTGCCTTGGGCGGTCAGGTGGTGTGGACGATTGGTTTACTCATGGCCTTAGGGCAGTTTGCCGGCGGGCGGGTCGGGGCGAAACTGGTATTTTCCAAAGGCGCGGCGTTGGTGAAACCGTTGCTGGTGACCCTGTCGCTGGTACTATCGGGTAAACTGATCTGGGATTTGTGGAGTTAGGTCTTTATGTGGCTATATTTCCGACGCGCAATGATACCGCTGGTGGCGATGCTCACTGCCTGCAGTCAATCGGGCGCGCCGTCGCTGGATACTGCCAAATGGCTCGCATTTCAGGCGCGATTTTGCACTGAATCCAGCGAGCTGGAAATCTGGGAAACCCGGGATACCGACAAACTGGCGCTGTTGCAAAGCGCGTTTGTTCAGGCCCAGCCGATCGCCCTTGATTCCGTCATCAAGAGCCCGAACCACGCACTGATTGTGGTGGTGAAGGGTGAGGAGGCGCCTGAAACCTGGCACCTCACCTTGCGTCTGGACCAGGAAACGATGGCGCTGTTTAACGTCAAACAGCCCGAGCGAAGCTTTCAGATAAGCACTGATCCCATGTTGTATCGCACGCTCAATACCATGCTGTTAACCCACATGGGAGACAGTCTGGATATCTTCCGGCGTTGCGAAATGACCCGGTGAGCCTTAGCAGGTTTTTTCAACAGCCCGTCAGATGGCTTCGTCCCAGCAAAAGCTTTCGCTGCCAGCCCGATGGTTGGCCCAGGCCAAAAACAGTTCTGCCGTTGCCAAGGCGTCTTCCAGTGCGTTGTGAGCGGGCGCATCGGGTAAGCCGTAGCGACCGCGGCAGGCATGGAGTCGCAAACTGCCGGGCCCGATGAGTGCGGTTTGGGCCAGCAATTTCTCTTTTTCCAGCTGCAATGTGTCGATAAACGGCGTGATAAAGGCGTTATTGAACGTGCGTAAACAGGCGTTGTTGATAAACCCCATATCCAGATTGGCGTTGTGAAAGATGGGAATCTTGCCGGCGCAATCAGCCAGCAATTCGGTCAGCACCTGTTCAATGCGCAGCCCTTCGCTGACCTGGGTGTCTGTCAGGTGGTGGATAGTGGCGCTTTGGCCCACGCCGCGCTGGGTTTTCACCAGGCGGTGTTTTGCGGTACTGAGTCGGATCGCACCGGCGTCGATACAGACCCAGCCAATACTGGCAATTTCATGTGAGACCGGATTCAATCCTGTGGATTCGAGATCAATGGCGATATATTGAACCGCATCCCAACTTTTGCCCCGGTCTGGCAATTCACGCTGCAGAAATTCGGTCAGTGCGTTGGTTTCGCCTTTATTGCATGCGGCAGACCGCTTCCAGGTCAGCCAGTGGTAGCTGATATAGTTCATGCGCTCAGCCCTCTGCCGAATTTCAGAATTAACGCTTCCTGGGCCTCATTGACCGCAGTGAAGGCATCGCGTAACTGCTCCCGCTGCAATTCGGGCAAACTGGCCGGATCCAGATAGTTACTGGTTTTCTGGTGATTGCTGAGCTGTCTGGCCTGCGCTAGCAGCCTCAGGCTCTGGATGTATTCCAGCGCATCTGAAATATTGCGACTATCGGCCAGGGTGAGGGCCTGGATTTCGCCCAGCTTGCGAATTCTCTCTCGCGTGTTGACCGCCGAAACCCCGTGCGCGAGCGCGTACACGCGCGCGAGATCCACGATGGGAATAATGCCCCGGTGCTTGAGGTCTAATTGGTGGGCGTGTTCGCCATTGCGTTCCAGCACGAAGCGACGGAAAAAGCCCAGAGGCGGCCTGTGCGTGCCTGCATTGCGGGCGAGCGCCGCCAGGAATATGTCGTTGCTGCCGGCCATTTTGAGCATATGCGATTGCAGTGATTGAGCCAGCGCCTGATCGCCGTGAATCGCGCGGATGTCGAAAAAAATACTCACGCGCATGACGGCATCAAGCGTCGGTTCATCAGTCCATTGGTTGACGGTTTGTTGCCACTTCGCCAACGGCTGTCGCCAGGTATCGGTAGTGGCCATGATGCCGCCCGGGCAGTAGACGTAGCCGCAGGCGTTGAGGCCATCGCACACCTTGTGCGCCAGAGCCTTGAAATAAGTGTCTGCGTCTTTTGGCGCGTCATCGGCATAAACCAGCGCATTGTCCTGATCGCCGCCCAAGGCCTGCTCGGCCCGGCCTTGTGAACCAAACCCCAACCAGGCAAAGGCGGCGGGTGCCGGTCCCAGTTCTTCCTGTGCCAGTGTAATCAGCCGTCGGGTGATGGCGTCGGACACGCTGGTAAAAATCTGCGCCAATTGGTAGGCCCGTACGCCAGAATCTGTCCACTGAGTGAGCAGACCGGGAAGGCTTGCGGCGGCGCGCTGTAAGCCGGCCAGGCTGGTTTGTTTGTGAATGAACTGGACCAGGTAAACCGGGTCCTGCTCCCGGTTCCTGATCAGGTCGCTCATGGTCAGCATGCCTTTGGGGCGGCGATCGTGATCGGCGTCCTCAACCACTGGCAGGTGGTGAATACCATGCTCACTCATCAACAGCATGGCGTCAAACATACTGGCTGTTCTGGAAATGGCGGTGGGCGCCTCGGTCATGATGGCGCTGATCGGCGTATCGTAGCTTAAACCTTGCGCCAGTAAGCGCGAGCGCAGGTCGCGATCGGTGGCAATGCCAACCAGTTGGTCGTGCTCGCAGATCATGACTGACGACACCCCTTCGGCCACCATGGTTTGTGCCACCTTGCGCGCATGCGCCTGCGGCGCCACACAAATGGTTTTATGGCTCATCACATGGTCTATGGGGCCCATCAGCAGGTTGTTGGCAGGTGTCAGCATCACCGCCCGGCGCAAGCGTCGGTTGCGCTGGGAGTGAAAAAAACGGTCGAAATTACGGTTTTGCGTGCGCAACTGGCTGTGGATGTCATTGTCGAGCCGGTAGATCAGGCTGTCTTCGATGACAATGGCCCGGATGTCGGGTTCTTCTGCAGCCAGGTTACACAGGTTGAAGTTTTCTTTTTCGCCCAACCGGTCCAGAAGCTGGTCTGCACCTGACCGCAACTCGAGCGCGCCCGAGCGGATGATACGAATATCCTTGTGGTTGAAATCCGGGTGCAACTCCGAACCGGCACGCAGGTAAAGGATTTCCATCTGGTGACAGGCAAATGCCAGCTGTTCATCCGACAACTCATTGAATGGCAGGCATTTTTGTACAAATGCTTGTATGGCACTGATTTCGGGCGATACGTCAGGCATGTGAGTTACCGGTTTACGAGCATGCAGCATTTATAGCAGCCCGATCGAGGCCAGAACTTGTGTTAAATCAATCGGTGCTCAGTTTTTAAGTTTTCCGCCCGCAATGGCCAACGGCGTCGGGTTACCGGGGGCGGTGACCCAGATCACAACGGCGTCTGCGGCAATTTCAGCGGTTGTCGCGGGCAGGGGGGATTGCCACAGGCCGTCCTGGCTCGGGACCTGGGTATAGCCCAACACCACAAAGGGTTGCTGCAAGCGCCGGCCCGCGTTTTCACCGCGGTAAATCCGTTGCGAATAATCGGTGCGCACCAGCGCGATATTCAAAAGGCCCTCGCCCTGTGCGGTTAACACGCGGTCGCTGATTGTGGCTTGGAATGCCGTGCCGGTGAGGGCGCCGACCAAGGGCAGCTCCGCGCGAGGAGTCGTCAGCAGACCTGTCCATTCCTTGCCGTCCACAATGATCTGAGGCGTGTAGACCGATTTCGTGTTGCCCTGATGGTGATACAAATACTGGCGGCGCGAAAACGCCGGCTGGGAAAACTGATCTTTCCAGCCCAGGTGGTCCCAGTAATCCACGTGCCAGGCGAGCGGAAAGAAGGTTTGCCAGAGCGCAGGATGCTGCTGGTACTCGCTCAACCAGCGTTCTGCCGGCGGGCAACTGCTACAACCCTGAGAAGTATATAACTCAATAAACTGGGCCTGCCCGGGTGCAGCAGAATGAAACACTTGCGGCTGCTTTGTTGCGGCAAACGTCAGAAGGGGAGTCAATAGCAGTAGTACGGCAAGGCGCATGAAAAAAATCCCGTGAGTGCTCCCGCAAGTATGACAAAGGCCGGACCCAAGCTCCAGTGCCCGAGTGCCTGATATCAGACCGCTGTCAGGGACTGATATAAGACACTATGCAAGGATCATTTTTGGCGCAAAAAAAGCGGCCCGAAGGCCGCTTGTGATGGAGCTTGCTTCAGTGACCGGTAGCGCCGCCCGCACCTTTGGGGTAGCGGATAGACTCAACCAGATCCTGCACCTCTTCCGGGGCATCTTTGGTCATCTTGTTGACCGCGATAGCGACTGCGAAGTTGAGCAGCATACCCAGTGTGCCGATACCTTCTGGCGAAATACCAAACAGCCAGTTGGCGGGCACGTTGGCACCGGGATTGACGAACTTGAAGTAGATAATGTAGGCGGCGGTGAAAACGATACCACTTACCATACCGGCGATTGCACCTTCTTTGTTCATCTTCTTGTAGAAGATACCCAGGATAATGGCAGGGAAGAAGCTCGACGCTGCTAACCCGAAGGCAAATGCCACCACCTGGGCCACAAAGCCTGGTGGATTTATCCCCAAGTAACCGGCTACACACACACCCACCGCGGCGGCCAGTCGTGCGTAGAACAGTTCTTGTTTGTCGGTGATTTGTGGCATCAGATTCCGCTTGAGTAAATCATGCGAAACCGATGTGGAGATCACTAACAACAAGCCTGCTGATGTAGACAAGGCTGCGGCAATACCACCGGCTGCTACCAGAGCGATAACCCAGGCTGGCAAGTTGGCGATTTCGGGGTTGGCCAGTACCATGATGTCGCGGTCAACGCTCATTTCGTTGCGCTCATCTTTGGCATAGAAAATACGGCCGTCCTCGTTTTTATCTTCCCACTTGATCAGACCGGTTTGTTCCCAGTTGGTGATCCAGCTTGGTGCTTCAGTGTACAAAGTGCCCTGACCGTCAGCGCCGTTGATGGTTTCAATCATGTTCACCCGGGCGAAGCCCGCTACTGCAGGCGCCGTGGTGTACAGAATGGCGATGAACAGCAGCGCCCAGCCCGCGGATTTGCGCGCATCGCGCACCTTGGGTACGGTGAAGAAGCGAACAATCACGTGGGGCAGACCCGCAGTACCCACCATCAGGGCCGCGGTGATGAAGAACACGTCCACGGTACTCTTGGTGCCGTCCGTATAGGCCGCGAACCCGAGTTCCTGACTGAGCCCGTCGAGTTTATCGAGCAGATAGACCCCCGGTTCATTGATCAGCTCGGCACCAAAGCCCAGTTGCGGGAACACATGCCCGGTCATCATCATGGAGATGAACACCGCCGGTACCATGTAGGCGAAAATCAGTACGCAGTATTGCGCCACCTGGGTGTAGGTGATGCCTTTCATGCCGCCAAGAACAGCATAGAAAAACACAACGGCCATACCGATGATGACACCAGTGGTGATGTCCACTTCCAGGAAGCGCGAGAACACCACACCTACGCCACGCATCTGCCCGGCCACATAAGTGAAGGACACGAAGATGGCACAGATTACCGCTACGGTACGCGCTGTCTGCGAGTAGTAACGATCACCAATGAAGTCAGGCACGGTGAACTTGCCGAACTTGCGGAGGTAGGGAGCCAGACACAGCGCCAGCAATACATAACCGCCGGTCCAGCCCATGAGGTACACACCACCGTCATAGCCCATGAACGAGATGAGACCCGCCATGGAAATGAACGACGCCGCACTCATCCAGTCGGCAGCCGTTGCCATACCGTTGGCAACAGGGTGTACGCCACCGCCGGCAACGTAGAAGTCCGTAGTAGATCCCGCACGAGCCCAGATCGCGATGCCGATGTAGAGCGCGAACGACAGGCCGACGATGATTAACGTCCAGAGTTGAATATCCATCGTCGTCTCCTCAGTCTTCGTGAACGTGGTATTTGCGGTCGAGTTTGTTCATGAGTGATACATAAACAAAGATCAACACCACAAAGGTGTAGATGGAGCCTTGCTGGGCAAACCAGAAGCCGAGTTTGAAGCCGAAGAACTTGATGGCATTCAGTGGTTCAACCAACAAAATGCCAAAGCCGTAAGAGACCACGAACCAAATGGCGAGGAGAATGAGCATGAGTCGCACATTTTCCTTCCAGTAGGCCACCTGATCTTCTTTGGTTTTGAAAGCCATAGTGAAATCCTCATTGTTATTGTCAGAATCATCTTCCACCCGTGTCGCGACCGCCGCCATTGGACATTGGTCTAGGCCCGGGTGGGAGTTGAGGTGATCGTCAGAAGGAATACATCGCCATAAACTGGAGACGGGTCATGTCGCCTTTGGCCCCGCTTTCCAGTGTTTTTTCGCCGTAGATCACTTCACCGCCCAGATTCAGTTTCTTGGTGGGCGAGTAGATCAGGTTGACGTGCATGCTTTGGTATTCCTTGGGCGAGGAAGGGTCAGCCCACTCGGGATTGTCCGAAGCGGTTGCAGACACGACGAGACTGGAGCGCCAGGTGCTGTTCCAGGCGTGTTTGTAGGCGATGTAACCGCCCATTTGGTCGGCCAGTTCTATGCTGCCATCGGTATCAATGAAACCGTCACGATAGGATTGCAGACCCATGTAGCGGCCCAGATTGCCGTAGTTGAGCATGACTTTCAGATCGTCGGCGCCGAATTTCCAGATGGCCGAGCCCGACAATCCAAATCCGAATTCCGCTTCGTCAACATTGGCACCATTGTTTTTGTAGCGCAGTTCGCGGCCGACTGCTGCGATGCTGTAGCTGGCATCACCGGCCGACATGTCAAAGCGGGCGGTCACGTCGGGCAGGTTGCTGCTGTCGATATCACCCGCGCCGCCTGCGCCATTCAGGCTGGTGGACGGGTTTTCCAGGCCAATATGGAAACTGTTGCCGCCACTCAGTTTATGGCTCCAGCGCACCATGGCCTGACGCTGGAAGATGGTGCCGGCTGGGCCCACGAAATCCACGGTGTTAGGCAGCGCAGCGACGTTGAAGAAGGTGGACCAGGTCTGGCCGGCCAGGAAGCTTGAGCTGTCGGAGTAGTCCCAGCTCAGGAACGCGTGCCGGACGCGGGGCGCATAGGAGTTGCTGATGCGCTCGTCACCCTGGCTGCTGAGTTGGAAATCTATTTCAAGAAAACCGGTGATTTTTCCCGCGTCGGTATTGCTTACGCCTTTGACATTAAAGCGCGACTGCTTGGCGTGCATGTCAAATTTTTCGCCACTGTTTCCGCCAATGGGTACAGTGGAGGGGATGTAAAAGTCATCACCGATGGATGCAGTGGCACGATCGCCATCGGAATACATGGAGTACATAGCATCCAGCTTTATGAAGCCGCCAAAGGAGAATTCTGTTCCACTGGCGTTGGTGCTGGTGGATTTACTGGCGGCGACTTCGGTTTTGAGTGCGTTTATCTGTGCTTCAAGATCGGCTACTTTCTGATCGACAGATTGAGCTTGTACAGATTGGGCTGCCAGTCCCAGCGCGGCGGGAGCCAGAGCCAGTGCGAGCAGGGTTTTTCTGGGTGTGAGCGTCTTGCTTAGCATAGAGTTCCCCTCTTGTTATAGTGAAATGCTCACGGTAGAACATAGGCCAAGCGAGGCGGGGGCTGTATTAGCGAATAGTCGAATATCGACTAAAGTCTAAGGAACCTTTAATCTGCAAGAGTTGATTTTTTGCCGTTGCGCGGCATGATAAAGCGTGGGCGGATTCATACTACTGCCTGATACTCTAAAACAATAATGAAGGCGAAACGCCCAATGCGAGAGCACACCATCATCATTGCAGATGATCATCCCTTATTCCGTGCTGCACTGTCTCAGGTCATCAGCACCGATTTACCCGATGCCATTGTGCTGGAAGCCGAAGATGTCGATGCGCTGCAGCAGCAGGTGGCACAACACCCCGAGGCTGCATTGGTGCTGCTGGATCTTCACATGCCCGGCGCACAGGGGTTTTCCTCATTGATCCATCTTCGCGCCTGTTATCCCGCATTGCCCGTGATGATGGTTTCCGCTGACGCAGCACCCGACGTACTTACCCGGGCACTGCGTCATGGCGCGGCCGGCTTTTTGCCCAAAAGCTGCAGTATGGAGCAAATCAGCGATGCAATCAGAGCGGCGCTGGTCGGTGAGCGCTGGATGCCGCAGGATTTTGAACCGGTTGATATTGATACCGAGGGTGAACAGGCGGTGGCGCATATACTGGCAACGCTGACCCCACAACAGTTCCGGGTAGCCACATTGATATCCCAAGGCCTGCTCAACAAACAAATTGCCTATGAAATGTCGGTGACCGAGGCCACGGTCAAGGCCCATGCAACCGAGATCTATCGCAAGCTGGGTGTGAGCTCCAGAACCCAGGCGGTATTGGCACTGCAGCAACTTGAAGTGCGCTGCTAGCAGCCCGCTAGCTGCACAGTGCCCGCATGGCGGCTTTAAGTGCTGCTGGCTGTACCGGTTTGTTCAACAGAGTAAAGCCCGAGTCCCGGACTGCGCTGCAGACCTCGTCCGTATTGTCTGCGCTGATGATTATGGCTTTGAGGGGTTGCTGCCAGTGCAGCTCTAAGGCTTGTAACAAGTCCAGCCCGTTTTCGCCCGCGTCCAGGTGGTAGTCCGCCAGAATAATGTCCGGTGGCGACGGCTGTCTCCATTGGCCCAATGCTTCACCGAGGTCTGGCGCGATAGTGACCTGACAATCCCATTGTGAAAGCAATGCCAGAAGCCCTGCACGAATTTGCGCTTCGTTATCGATACACAGCACCCGCACGCCCGAGAGTTCGCTGCCCGAATCAACGGGTTTGATGGCGTGCAGGATTTCTTCGCCTACCGGCACTGCCACTCTGAAACAGGATCCGTGCCCGGGCCAGGATTGAACGTCGATTGCATGGCCCAGACGCTGTGCCATCCGTTGGGCGATGGATAGCCCCAGGCCCAGTCCCTTGCCGGCATCGTGCTGGGTGCCGGGCAGGCGTTCAAATTCATGAAAAATGCGTTGCAGATCATTGTCTGCAATGCCCGGTCCGGTATCCCACACTTCAATCCACACATTGTTTCCTGCGCGGCGGCATCCCAGCAGTAATTTGTTCGGCCGTCCAGGCGAGCGTCGTGTGTAGTTCACCGCATTCGACAGGAAGTTCTGCACAATGCGGCGTAATAATTGTGGATCGGTGTAGAGCCACAATCGGGTGTCTACGGTTCGGAGTTGCAGTTTTTTTTCGGCTGCAATGGCGCGGAATTCGTGGGCCAAAGGCTGCAACAGGCTTGCTGCAGATACATGCTCCCGTTTGGGTACCAGTTTGCCGCTATCAAGGCGGGAAATTTCCCGCAAAGATTCGATCAGCTTTTCACTGGATACCAGTGCATCGCCAATATGGCGTACATCTTTGAGCAGGTCTTCATCACCTTTTTTGCGGGCTTTTTGTTCAAGCGCGGCGACAAACAATCGCGCCGCATTGATAGGCTGTGCCATGTCGTGGCTGGCGGCGGCGAGAAACCGGCTTTTCGACGCGTGCACAAGGCTGAGCTCCCGTTCAACCCGGGCGCGCAGCTGGTTTTCCCGGGACAGAGATTGGTTTGACTCTATCAGTTCGGCGGTGCGTTCGGCGACACGATCTTCCAATTGATCGCGTGCCTGTTTCAGCTCGGATTGAACCCGGTGGTATTCGGTGATGTCTGTATAGGTGGTGACATAGCCGCCGTTGGCAAGTGGAATGCCGCGGATTTCAATAAACACCTGATTGGGCAATTCGCGCTCGAGTCGGTAGGCTTTTCCATCTTTCAGCCACGACAATCTGCGCGCGATTGCGGCATCGAGGTCTGCATCGGACTGCGCGAAAATTCCGCGCGCCGCATTGAATTCATAAACCCGGGAAATGGGGCAGCCTACGTAAAGCAGCCTGGGCGGATAATTAAAAATGTCTTCATAGCGGGAATTCCAGGCCACTAACTGCAGGTTCTGGTCCACCACGCTTACGCCTTGTGGAATGGTCTCCAGAGTTGTTTGCAGAAGTTCTTGACCGAACTGCACCTGGCGGGAGGTGTTGCCCACCAGCGAGACCAGATCTTCCAACTGCAATGGCTGTTGCCGGCGCAACAGCTCCATGGTTTTGTGCGCACTCACGGCGCCCACAATCGCAGCCAGTGCGGATTCTACTTTCCGGAGAATGAAGCGCGGCGCCTTGTCGTGTGGCAACAACCGATGCCCTAGGCTTTGTTCAAATTCCTGCCACAACACGCGCGCGCGGTCTTCGCCCATCAGCGGTGTGATCACCTGTTGCAATTGCCGCACCTCGATACCGCTCAGGTCAAAGTCCTGCTGATGGGAATGAAAGCGTTTGTGCAATTGGGTGAAGGCATTGGCCTGGCGTATGTCCAGCGCTTTGAAACGGCTGAATTGGGATACCAATACAAACATCATGATGTTGACAGAGAGAGACAACATAACACCCAGTGTTAACGGATCAAACCAGGTGATTCCCAGCAGTTGGGTCGGTGCCAGCCATTGAATACCGCCCGGCCCGGCTGTCAGCCAATCGTGGTTAACCCCAAGTAATGTGGGCAACAATAAGCAGTAAAACCAAACCGCGGCACCGCCCATTAATCCCGCCAATACACCGTTGCGATGGCCGCGCTGCCAATAGAGTGCCGCCACGAGGGAAGGCAAAAACTGCGCCGCTGCAGCAAAGCTGATGAGACCGATCGACGGCAGTGAATTGTCATTGGAAATCAATTGCTCCAGTACCCAGCCCAGTAACAGGACGCCGGCAATGGACAAGCGGCGAACAATGCGCAGGCGCTGCGCCAGGGTTTCCGCACGGAAGCCCTTGTTGTGCGTGATGCGTAACCACAAGGGCACAACCAATTCATTGGAAATCATTATGGACAGGGTGATGGCTGCCACAATGACCATGCCCGTTGCCGCCGAAATACCGCCCAGGAAAGCCAATGCCGTGATGCCCACCCGATCCTGCGAAATCGGCAGCTGCAGCACCAGTTCGTCGGTGTTGACGCCGGTGCCGGCAAACAGGCTTTGCCCCGCCAACGCGATAGGGACTACCAACAAACTGAACGCCACCAGATAGGCAGGCAGTAACCAGCGAGCGGTACGCAGACCCTTGCGATCGTGATGCTCAACGAACATCAGATGAAACTGGCGCGGCAAACAGATGATGGCCGCCAACGCCAACAGGGTTTGCGTGACAGCATTGGGTGTAATGGACGGGGGAGATTGCAGGCTGGTGCTTTGGGTGAGGGCGGCGGCCAGTCCCCCGTTGTAACGGTTGAGCACTTCCATGGCGAGCCAGGCCACCAGCACGAACGAGAATAGTTTGACCAAGGATTCGACCGCGATGGCGGATATCATGCCCTGGTGCCGATGCGGGCCGTCGAGCGTGCGGGTGCCGAAGAGAATGGCAAACCAGGCCATGATCAGCGCGGCGATGAGCGAGTTGCTGGCCTGCAGGTCGCCGGTCATGGACGGTAGCTGGGAGTCCACGGTTTGCCAGGCCATGGACACCGCCTTCAACTGCAGGGCGATATAGGGCAGGGTACCTATGACCGCCAGCAGGGTAACCACGGCCGCCAGTGGTTGATGTTTGCCGTAGCGGGAACCGATGAAATCGGCGATGGAGGTAACGCGATTGCGCTGGCTGATGACCGAAAGTTTGCGCAGAAAGGGCCAGCCGAACAAAAACAGCAGCACCGGGCCAAGGTAGATGGGTAAATAATCCCAGCCCGATTCAGCGGCGCGGCCGACAGCGGCAAAATAGGTCCAGGAGGAACAATAGACGGCGAGCGAGAGGGCATACATGGCGGCCTTGATGGCCGGCGATAGTTTCTTGATGCGCTCGGCTTTCCACGCCACCAGAAACAACAGGCCGGCGTAGACAAAAGCCAGAAGCAGGATAAGCTGGCTGTTCATTATTGTTCCTTTTGTTGCCGCTCAGTCTACCGAAAATCCGGCGCCTTGGCTGTTGGCGATTGTTCGACTTTGGTCGAACCCGTAGCAACCGCCGATCAGATCGCTATAATCTAAACAGTTGTTTGAATAATGGAGTACAGAGCCATGGTTAGGTTTACCCCCGAAGATGGCCGACGGCTGTTTGACCTGATGCTCACCGCCAACCCCGGAGATCATTTCCATCAGTTGGGTATGGCGCTTGAAGATGTGGGTGCGACCACCTGCAGGATTAGTTTGCCCTGGGCTGAGCATCTGATCGGCAATCCCGATACAGGCGTGGTGCACGGCGGTGTGCTGACCACCATGCTGGACACCTGCTGTGGCTTCGCCGCGGTAATGGCGGCCGGGCTGGGCGAGTTGTGTCCGACTATGGATCTGCGCATTGATTACATGGGCGCGGCGACGCCGGGCGAGCCCCTGATTGCCGAAGGCGAGGCCTATCGGGTGACGCAACACGTGGTGTTTACCCGGGGCACAGTATACCAATCAGACCCAAACCGGCCGGTGGCGCATTGTGTCGGTAACTTTTCCCGCCTGGACCCCGCATTGGCGGGCCCGATGGCGCAGCAGATTGCCGCTCTGTTGGGTAAAACGGAGGCCGGTGCATGACATCCCCCTTTGCAGAAACCGTGATCAGGGCCCGCGATACCGGCGACAGCCGCCTGATTACGCAAGCCATTCCCTACGCCCGCATGTTGGGTCTGACGCCAGCACCGGCGGATTCCGGTGCTGATTTTCTGGTGCCTGCCAAACGCAGCAACGTGGGTAACCCCACGCTGCCGGCATTGCATGGCGGGGCAATCGGCGGTTTTATGGAGTTGTCCGCCGGCGTCCACCTGTTGATGCACATGGACACGCTCAAATACCCGAAAATCGTGGATTTCTCCATCGACTATGTGCGGGCGGGCAAGTTGCTGGACACCTGGATCAGCTGCGAGATTGTGCGCCAGGGCCGGCGCCTGGTGAATATGGGTATGGTGGCCTGGCAGGCTGACCCCGAACAGCCCATCGCCAAGGCCCGTGCGCATTTTTTGCTCAGCGATTGAGGCTTGAAAAGCCGACGACAGCCCCCATCTCTGGTTCATCTGGCCGGCCCGTAAGTTTCGGGCCGGTATCGACACTGTACGCCAAGATTGAAGGAGCTTGTAAACAATGAGCGTAGCGGCCAACAAAGAAACCCGGGGGTTTCAAACCGAAGCCAAGCAACTGTTGCACCTGATGATCCATTCCTTGTATTCGAACAAGGAGATCTTCCTGCGTGAGCTGGTGTCTAACGCGTCGGATGCGGTGGATAAGCTGCGCTTTGAGGCTCTGTCTGACGATAGCCTGTTCGAAGGCGATTCCGACCTGCGTGTGCGGGTAAGCTTTGACAAAGACGCCGGCACCCTCACCATCGCTGACAATGGCATTGGTATGTCGCGCGATGAGGTCATTGAGAATCTGGGCACCATCGCTAAATCGGGGACCGCTCAATTTCTGGAAAAACTCACGGGTGATCAGAAAAAAGACGCGCACCTGATCGGACAGTTTGGTGTGGGTTTTTATTCTTCCTTTATTGTTGCGAAAGAAGTGGAAGTATTTACCCGCCGCGCCGGCCTCGATAAGTCCCAGGGTGTTCACTGGCAATGCACCGGCGAGGCGGAATTCACGGTAGAAGACGTGGAGCTGGAAAACCGCGGCACCCGTATTGTGCTGCACCTGAAAGACGAGCAGCTGGATTTTGCCGATAACTGGCGACTGCGTTCGATCATTAAAAAGTATTCCGATCACATTTCCATCCCGGTGGAAATGCAGAAGGTCGATTATGATGTCTCGGACGATGAGTCTGAGAAAAAAGCCGACGCTGCGGCGCCAGAATGGGAAGCGATCAATAGTGCTACCGCGCTCTGGACCCGCTCGCGTTCCGACGTGTCAGACGAGGAATACAAAGAATTTTACAAGCACGTGTCCCACGACCATTCCGACCCGCTCGACTGGAGCCATAATCGGGTTGAGGGCAAGCTCGATTACACCAGCTTGTTGTACGTGCCGGCGCGCGCGCCTTTCGATATGTATAACCGCGATGCCGCGCGTGGCCTGAAACTTTATGTGCAGCGCACATTTATCATGGATGACGCCGAACAGTTTTTGCCGCTGTACCTGCGTTTCATCAAGGGTGTGGTGGATTCCAACGACCTGTCGCTGAACGTATCGCGCGAAATTCTTCAGAAGGAAGCCAATATTGATGCGATGCGCTCGGCTCTGACCAAGCGCGTACTCGATATGCTGTCGAAAATGGCCAAAAATGACGCTGAGAAATACGCGACATTCTGGAAAGAATTCGGTCAGGTGCTGAAAGAGGGACCGGCAGAAGATTTTGCCAATCGCGAAAAAATTGCCAAGTTGCTGCGGTTTGCCACCACACATAACAACACGGCAGAGCAAAACCAGTCGTTGGAAGATTACGTCGCGCGCATGAAGCCAGAGCAGAAGCATATTTACTATGTGGCGGCCGAGAATTTCAATACAGCCAAGAGTAGTCCACACCTGGAAGTGTTCCGCAAAAAAGGTATCGAAGTCCTGCTGTTGTCCGATCGCGTGGATGAATGGCTGATGGGTCACCTGATGGACTTTGATGGCAAGTCCTTCCAGGATGTGGGTAAGGGCGCGTTGGACCTGGGCGACCTGGATACCGAGGAAGAGAAAAAAGCCCAGGAAGAGAGCGCCAAGGCGCACGCTGACCTGATCGATCGGGTGAAAAAAGCCCTGGATGCCCATGTATCCGAAGTCCGCGTAACGCACCGCCTGACCGAGTCGCCTGCGTGTCTGGTCGTGGGTGAGCACGACATGGGGGCACAGATGCGTCGCCTGTTGGAGCAGGCGGGCCAGAAGGTACCGGACAGTAAGCCGATTTTTGAGATCAACCCCGAACACCCGTTAGTGACCAAGCTGGATCAGGAACCGGATGAAGACCGGTTTGCAGATCTGGCCATGGTGTTGTTCGATCAGGCTCACCTGGCAGAGGGCGGGCACCTGGAAGATCCGGCTTTGTATGTGGCACGCCTGAACAAGCTGTTGTTGGAGCTGAGTCATTAATACCCGGTAACACGGGGTGCGTTAAAGGCCATAAACCCTGCGTTTATGGCCTTTGTTTTTTCTGCCGACTTTTGCTTGAATGTGAAAGTCTTATTCATTCTGTAACAGACGAAGTATCAAAGAGACAACAATAAATCATGAATGCTGAGCATCAGGCCGGTCAGGTGCAGCCGGTAAGCGAGAAGGTGAGGGTGGCGGTGTTGGGTGGCGGCAGTTTTGGTACTGCCATTGCCAATATCAGCGCCACTAACGGCAACCCCACCCGGTTATGGATGCGCGACAGTGCGCGCGCGGCGCTGTGCCAACAGGAGCGGGAAAATCGCCACTATATTCCCGGTTATCGATTTGCCGAATCACTTACCGCCACTGCCGATCTGACTGCTGCCGTGGGTGATGCTGACATCGTGTTTGTTTCGGTGCCCAGTTCCGGGTTCCGCGAAGTGGTCAACCAGATTAAGCCACTGGTGCGCTCCGATGCGCTCATGGTCAGTACTACCAAAGGCATTGAAGGGCTTGGGTTTACACTGATGAGTGAAATACTGGCCGAGTGCATGCCGGGTCACAAAATTGGTGTGCTGAGCGGACCTAATTTTGCCAAAGAGATTGTAGAGCGACAGCAGACCGGTACCGTGATCGCATCGGACCATGCAGACCTGATTCAACGGGTTCAGAAAACCTTGTCTTCCAGCTACTTCCGGGTTTATGCCAATGCAGATCGGCGTGGCGTCGAGCTTGCGGGTGCGCTGAAAAATATTTATGCGATTATTTCCGGGATGGCCTATGCGCTGGGCGCCGGCAGTAATACACATGCCATGTTGATTACCCGTTCACTGGCGGAAATGAGCCGATTGGCGGTACAGTTAGGTGCCAACCCCATGACATTTCTGGGACTGGCGGGCGTGGGTGATCTGATCCTCACGTGCACCAGCGATCTGTCTCGTAATTACCGGGTAGGGTATGCCCTTGGCAAGGGCGAGGCATTGGAGGATATTGTGGCGTCTTTGGGGCAAGTGGCTGAAGGCGTCAATACGCTGCAGGTGGTTGCAGAAAAAGCCAAGGCCATGGGGGTTTATATGCCCTTGGTAGCGGGGCTTTATGCCGTGATTTTCAAAGGAATCCCTATTTCAGAAGTGGCACACAAACTGATGGTTGGGGAACAAAACACTGACGTGGAGTTTATGGGGAGCGCATCATGAGCGAGAACGAAACAGGCGAGAAAATAAAGCAGAACCTGCTGACAGTGGATCACTGGATCCGCTTGGTGTACATGATTCTGTTTGCTTTTGTGTTGCAGATTGCGAGTATCGTGATTGGTGCAGTGGTAATTCTGCAATTCATTTTTGCGTTGGTCACAGGCAGTTCCAATACCAATCTGCGACAGCTGGGCGCCAGCCTGACCTGCTACATCAGCGATACGCTCCGCTTTCTGACCTACAACAGCGAAGATAAACCCTTTCCGTTTTCTGATTGGCCCGAGCCGCCTGCTGATCAAGACCCGACCGCATGAAGCTCTACGTGCTGCGCCACGGTCAGGCGGCGATGCAGGCAGGGTCTGATTTTGAGCGACCCTTGACCCGCCAGGGGGAAGCGCAGGTTGCAGGGCAAACCGAAAAGTTTGCAGGCGCCTGGTCTTCGCTCAGCGCCGTTTACGTGAGCCCCTTGGTGCGTGGCCAGCAGACCGCGGCGGTGGTGGCGCAGACCTTGTCTTTCTCGCCGGGCGTTGTTTCGACGGTAGAATGGTTGCGACCTGAAACGCCTCTGGCCCATGTCTACGAGCAACTTTTGCACTGCACTGGTGACGTGTTACTCATCAGTCATCAGCCGTTGGTCAGCACCCTGAGTGCAGGTCTGGCTGGCCGCTCACCCTGGCAGCTCGGTATGGATACAGCCAGTGTCGCGGTGCTGGAAGGCGATTGTGTGACCGCCAATGGTATGGTGCTGGAGGCCGTTTATGACGCCCGTTGACTGCCGGTTTCCCCTGCGTGATGGCCGCCACCTCGCGGCCCGGCATTGGCACAAGCCCGGTCGGCCGTTAGTGCTGGCGTTGCATGGCTGGTTGGACAACTGCGCCAGTTTCGATAAATTGGCGCCCTTGCTCGATGTGTCCTTGTTGGCGCTGGATCTGGCGGGCCACGGCCATAGCAGCCACCGTTCTCCTCAGGGCCCTTATCACATCTGGGACGACCTGCTGGATCTGGATCAGGTGATTGCCCAGTTGCCCGAAGCCCCCGTGGGTCTGTTGGGCCATTCGCGTGGCGCAATTATCAGCACTTTGTACGCGTCGGCTCGACCAGAACAGGTACCCTTGCTGTGGTTGATTGACGGCATTTTTCCGGAGCCCGTTGAAGCCGATGGTACACCGGCACAATTGCGTAAAGCGTTGGACGAATTTCCCCGTCACGCCAACCGCCGCTTTGCGGTTTACGATTCGGTGGCTGCTGCCGCCAGTGTGCGCCAGGAAGGTATGTTCCCTGTAGGGCCTGACGCCGCGTTGGCGCTGGCTGAACGCGGTACTCAACAGGTAGAGCAGGGTTATTCATGGCGTGCCGATCCGGTATTGTTGGCGCCGTCCATGTTGAAACTGACGCGCGCCCAGATGCTATCGTTTCTCCAATCCGTACGATCCCGGGGGCTGTTGATTGTGGCCAGTGAGGGATTGCCGCGGTTTTTCCCCACCGTAGTGAGCTCGGTGTGTGAATTAAACGTAATCAGAGTGGAGCAGTTGGATGGCAGTCATCACCTTCACATGGAAGCGCCTGCAGCGGAGGTTGCGGCACTGTTCAACCGCGAATTGGAGCACCACCTCAAGTGACAGGAAAATTATTGATGCTTAATGGTAACGCCCGCTTCTGGCGCGTTAGTTGGCTTGGGTTGTTGGCTGCGGGCATGTCAATGGCAGTGCAGGCGGCACTCGATTTGCCGGTGCCCGATAATGTGCGCGTGGTTTATCAGACTCAGGTAGAAGCCCCGGATTATGTTTTGGTGCTGGGTACCTACCGGCGTATCAACAACGAATGGCGCATACAGAATCAATCGCGCGTGACCGGCATATTGTTGAGCAAAACCCTGGAGTTTCCGCGCAACAGTTCAGAGCGTTCCGCTTACGTCCAACTGCGCGATGCGATACCGGCGGAGCGGCGCCGGGAGTTGTTTTCCTGTCAGGGGCTTTTGTGTGGCAGCAGCAATGCCTGGGCGAACACGCATTTCAAAAAAGCCACGCTTTATGGCATCGATGCCAATCAGTCCTACGGCGTGTATGAAACCATCAGCGAGTCGGGGCAGCAGATTTTTACTGTGATCTACACCACCCAGCGGGGCAACGGTAGCGTGTTTGCGCAAGTGGATCGATTGCAGTCGCTGGCGCAAACCAGTCAGGCGCTGGTCACGCCAGCAGCCTCCATAGCCAACAGCCTGGCGGAGACCGGTGCATTTAATGTGCCCTTGCGGTCAAAAGACGATCATTGGGTGCTGGGCGCAGATCAGGCGCGTGAGCTGGTTGAGTTTATCAATGATCAACCCACCCGGACGCTGGTGTTGGTAGGGCATTGGGATGAGCCGGGTGAGGCGTCGGTGGTACGCAGTTCGGCATTGGCCGAGCGTATTCTGGCAGACCTGAAAACCCGTGGCCTCAAGCGTGAAGTGTTGGTGCTGGGGGTTGGAAACAGGGCGCCGGCGGGCAGGGAAGTGGCGCCGGCCAGGGTGGTGCTGGTGCGCAATTAGCGCACCGGGCAGGCAGCTACCGGATCAGGCTCAGAAATTCGGCCCGGGTCGCGTGTTCATCGCGGAAGGAGCCGAGCATTGCCGACGTCTTCATCGCGGAATTCTGTTTCTCCACTCCGCGCATCATCATGCACATATGTTTGGCTTCAACGATCACGCCAACACCTTCTGCGCCGGTAACAGATTTAATGGTTTCCGCAATCTGAACCGTCAGTTGTTCCTGAATCTGCAGGCGACGGGCAAACATATCCACAATGCGCGCCACTTTTGACAACCCAAGTACTTTACCGGTGGGGATATAGGCTACATGCGCTTTGCCGATGAACGGCAGCAGGTGGTGTTCGCACATGGAGTAAAGTTCGATGTCTTTGACGATAATCATCTCGCTGGAATCGGACGGGAACAGCGCGCCATTAATGACTTCATCCAGATCCTGATGGTAGCCGCGGGTCAGGAATTCGAACGCCTTGGCTGCCCTGGCCGGTGTGTCCTGCAGGCCGGGTCGGTTCAAGTCTTCGCCAATGGCGCTGATGATCTGTGCGAACTGCTCTTTCATGGTGCCTTTCTGCCTCGGTCAGTCGGGTGGCTATTATCGCCATTCTCGCCATAAGTACCAGCGCAAAATGGTTTTTCCCTCGCTTTAGCGAATACAATAGCCCGGCTACCGACTCAACGCAGGAATACTGAGTGAACGAATTAACCAGCCCCCCCATAGATGATTTAGTGAGCGTACAGGACTGGGTCCGTTGGGGTGCCAGTCAGCTGCACGCCGCCGGTGTTTTTTTCGGGCATGGCACCGACAATGCGTGGGACGAAAGCCTGCAGCTGGTGTTGCATGCGATTCATATGCGTTGGAGCGAAGACCCGCGTCTGTTGAGCTGCCGTTTGTCCCGGTTCGAACGCGAAGCGGTGGCGGCATTGGTGGCCCGGCGTATCAACGAGCGCATCCCCGTGGCTTACCTGACCGGGGAGGCCATGTTTGCTGGCCTGCCTTTCAGTGTGGATGAGCGGGTGCTGGTGCCTCGCTCACCCATCGGCGAGCTGATTGAGCGGGAGTTTCAACCCTGGCTGACACAATCGCCGGCGCGAATACTGGATTTGTGCACGGGCAGTGGTTGCATTGGGATTGCGTGCGCGCTGGCCTTCCCGAATGCACAGGTGGTACTGAGCGATATTTCATCGGACGCCCTGGCAGTTGCAGAATCCAATATCGACCGTTATCAGCTTGACGGCCAGGTCTATACCGTGCAATCCGATGGATTTGCGGGACTGAAGGGGCAGGTGTTTGATCTGATTGTGTCCAATCCTCCCTATGTGGATGCGCAAGACTTAGCCAGCATGCCGCCGGAATACCTGTGCGAGCCGAGTATCGGCTTGGGGTCGGGCCATGACGGTCTGGACTTTACCCGTCAGATATTGGCCCAGGCAGCCAACCATCTGACGGATCAGGGCGTATTGATTGTCGAGGTGGGCAACAGCTGGGAGGCGTTGGAGCAGGCGTTCCCGCATCTGCCTTTTACCTGGCTCGAGTTTGAGCGCGGAGGGCACGGTGTATTCATGCTCGCGGCGGGCGATCTGCGCGCATCGCAATAATCGTTTTATTTGGCTTATAATTCGCGCCCTTTGTTGCGCTAAAATCGATTTTTGGAAAGTCTATGTCTGGTAATACCCTTGGCAAACTGTTTACGGTCACCACCTTTGGCGAAAGTCATGGACTCGCGTTGGGCTGTATTGTGGATGGTTGTCCGCCTGGTCTCGTTATTTCGGAAGAGGATATCCAGTCAGAGCTGGACCGCCGCAAGCCGGGTACTTCCCGTTACACGACCCAACGCCGCGAGGCTGATCAGGTGAAAATCCTGTCCGGGGTGTTTGAGGGCAAAACCACCGGCACCCCAATCGGTATGGTGATCGAGAATACCGATCAGCGGTCGAAGGACTACGGCAACATCAAAGACCAGTTCCGCCCGGCGCATGCTGACTATACCTACATGCATAAATACGGTACGCGCGATTACCGCGGCGGTGGGCGGAGCTCTGCCCGCGAGACTGCAATGCGGGTAGCGGCAGGCGCCATTGCCAAGAAATACCTGCGTGAGCAGTGGGGCATAGTGGTGCGCGGCTTTCTCTCACAATTAGGTCCGATCAAAGCCGAGGCGTTCGACTGGGCGCAAGTGGCTGAAAACCCTTTCTTTTGCCCCGATGCCGTCAAGGTGCCGGAAATGGAGGCCTATATGCAGGCGCTCAACAAGGAGGGCAACTCCATTGGTGCGCGCATCAACGTGGTGGCAGAAGGGGTGCCACCGGGTTTGGGAGAGCCTGTGTTTGATCGCCTGGATGCGGATCTGGCGCACGCCCTGATGAGTATCAATGCGGTCAAGGGCGTTGAGATCGGCGCCGGTTTTGAAAGCGTTATCCAAAAGGGCACGGAGCACCGGGACGAACTCACGCCGGACGGTTTTTTATCCAATAACGCGGGTGGCATACTCGGGGGCATTTCCTCTGGCCAGCCCATTACCGCCAGCATCGCGCTGAAGCCCACCTCAAGCCTGCATTTGCCGGGACGTTCCATTGACGTGCACGGCAACGAGGTGGAAGTGGTCACCAAAGGGCGTCATGACCCCTGTGTTGGCATACGCGCAACGCCCATTGCGGAAGCCATGATGGCCATTGTGCTTATGGACCACCTGCTGCGCCATCGCGGCCAGAACGGTGGTGTACAACACTCAATTCCAGACATCACCCGCCGGTGAGTCCAGCTGCGCGCCCCTACGGGCGCCTCGCTTTTTTTTACCTCTCTTACTTTGCCTTGGTCGGCGTTTTGCTGCCTTACTGGAGTCTCTATCTCCGGTGGCTGGGTTACAGCGCCTCGGACATTGGTTGGGTTGCCGCCGTATTGATGGTGACCCGCATGGGTGCCCCCAATTTATGGGGTTGGCTGGCAGATCATCATTATTCCCGGCTCAGCCTGATCCGCTGGGGCAGTTTCGGTGCCTTGCTGGCGTTTTCCGGTTTGTTGGTGTCGCAAGCGCTGGTCTTCATGCTCGGCCTGGTATTCGTTTTTCGTTTTCTGGAATGCGGTGCTGGCGCAATTTGAAGTGTTGACCTTGCAGCACTTGTATCCGCACACAGGCCGCTATGGTCTGGTGCGCATATGGGGATCTGTGGGCTTTATTGTCGCGGTTCTGGGGCTCGGATTTGGCCTGGAGTTTCTGTCACCGGCCTGGATTCCACTCGTTGGTTTTGGTTTGTTTTTAAGTCTTTGGCTGGCTTCGCTCTGCTTGCCGGTCGCGCCCGGCACAAGCGATGCCTTGCGAGAACCGGCACCGGTGAACATGGGTTGCCGGCAGCTGTGGTTGTTTATGTTAGTGATGTTTTTGCTGCAACTGGCACACGGCCCTTATTACACTTTTTACACCCTTTACTTGCAGGATGCCGGCTGGGCAGAAGGCGAAATCGGCGTTTTGTGGAGTTTGGGCGTGGTGGCGGAAATTCTGGTGTTTCTGGTCATGCATCGCTTGCTGGACGGGGTATCGTTGCGTCTTTTGCTGTGGATCGCGGTGCTCCTTACCGCCGTGCGTTGGTTATTGATCGGCTGTTTCCCAGGGCTGCTGTCTGTGCTGGTGCTGGCGCAAGTGTTGCACGCGGCCAGCTTCGGTGTTGCCCATGCCGTTGCCATCGAGTGGGTCAGGCGACGATTTCCCGCCTCGCAGGCAGGTCAGGGGCAGGCTCTGTATTCATCGGTCAGTTTCGGCGCGGGCGGCGCTGCAGGTGCCTTGCTGAGTGGGCTGGTATGGGACTATTCACCCGCCGGCGTGTTTCTTGGGGCCGCACTGATATCGGTTTTGGCCCTGTTTTTTATTCCAAAGCTGCAGGAACCCCTGCTTCAAAAGAAATAAAAAATTGGTTTTCTCATAACCTGTTGCGATTCCAATGTGCATTCTTTAATGTGATAGAAGAGACACAGAAAGTGTGCTCCCCATCATAAAATGTTCAAAAACAGGGGCCTGCCATGAAAACCAAGTGTGAAACATTCGCCCGGGGGCTGTTAGCAAAAGGACTGGGTGCGTTTGTATTTTTTGGTACATTGTTACTACCTTTGCACGCCAGTGCCAACCAATGCGATGCGATCCAATGTGATTGCGACACCTTGCTGCAAGCATCTGATCATGCACTCTGCCTGAAGCAGCAGGCGGAATTGCGCAAAGACTGTAATCTTGCGGGCAGTCATACCGGCTATTGCCGGGTCGCGGGATTAAAAGCCTATCCGTTACCCTTCTCAATTGATTCCAGCCTGGATCTCATTGCCCGGAGCAAAGACATCGAAGCCAGCCTGGCGCAACGCGAAGCGCTGAATTGGTCGGCAGAGCAGGATTTGGCGACCGCGGTCAAATACCAATCCCGGTCGGCCTATGGCAACGCGCTCACGGCCTACAAAAACCTGGCTGCAACCCTGGACAAGCTCTACGCCTTGCAGCGCCAGGCGGTGGACAGTTTCATCGCCAAGGATGACGCAGGCGAAGCTGAGGATGTCGCCGGTGATGCGTGGGAGCCCTTGAGCGAATGGTCTGACAAGCTTTACGTGCAAGCGCGTGGGCTCTGGGCGGATAAGCCCGAATCCGACCCTAAATTGCAGCGTAAGCGTCAGGTATTGGCCATGAATGTCATGCGCTATGCCAGTTCTGCAACACAGCAGGCGGCGGAAATGGCGGCGCTGGCGGACGAGCCGGAGGATGCGGCCACATTGTGGCGTAAAGCTGCAGAAAATGCTGAATTGATGTTGGGTTGGCGAAAACAAACCCGTTCTAAAGCGCAATACATCAACTATTTTCAGCAGCAGGGAATTGCTGCCTGGCACCGCGCGGCCATGTACTACGACCAGCTCGAAGAGCCGGAATTGGCGGCTGAGTCGAGGTTGAAAGCCGACCAGCTGGCTAAAACTGACGTGGCATCCCGTTCATGATCGGGCCGTTGAGTGGCGCTCTATGAGAGAGCGGCTGGCAGTTGGGTTATTGCAGGCCGATCTGGTGTGGCAATCGCCGGCCGATAATTATCTGCAACTAGCCGATTTGCTGGCAGAACAGGCCCTGGGTTTGCACCTGGTGTTGTTGCCGGAGACGTTCACAACCGGGTTTACCCAATCAACCCAGGAGTTTGCCGAAGCTTTCCCGGGGCCAACCCTCCGTTGGATGCAGGCCCAGGCCGCGCTGCACAATTTCACGCTTGCCGGCAGTTACCATGTGCGTGAGGACGGTCGCTACTATAACCGCTTCGTCTGGGTACATCCCGATGGTGATTACGGTTATTACGACAAGCGCCACTTGTTTTCCATGGCCGGTGAGCATGAGGTGTTCACGCCCGGGCACGCACGCAAAATCTTCGAATGCCAAGGGTGGCGTTGTCTGCCTCAGATTTGTTACGACTTGCGGTTTCCTGTCTTCTCCCGTTCCCGGGGCGATTATGACCTGGCGATATACGTGGCCAATTGGCCGGAAGCGCGGACGGCGCAATGGCAGCGCTTGTTGCCCGCACGGGCCATTGAAAACCAGGCTTTTGTGGCCGGGGTGAACCGGGTTGGTATCGACGGCGAGGGGTATGTCTATCCCGGTGACAGCCAGATATACGATCCCTTAGGCGAGCCTATGTGTGAGAACGAGGGTGGGGTAACGCTACTGCGGGCAGAGTTATCTGCGCTGCAGTTGGCCAGGCTGCGGGATCGATTCCCCGTGCATGATGATGCCGATGAATTTACTTTACGGCTTTAATGGGTTTTCTGCTTTATTTGTGTGTCCCGCCTCTTGTTTTAATGTCATAAGCGACTGTTGATCTGCTGCTAAACTCTTGGCTGAATCTTATCCAGTGCCGCGCGAGGCTGTTATTTAAGGGGCTGGCGTCGGTGTCTGAAAGTGGTTATAGTAAATCAAACATACGTTTGAACGAATGCTCGCGAGACCATTCGTTCTACTCATTTCAGTTATCTAGCAAGAGGTTTCCATGGTCTACCAGGGCAAATCGGTATCTGTGCAAATGCTTGACGACGGTATCGCGGAGCTGTGTTTTAACGCTTCCGCCGAGTCGGTTAACAAATTTGACGTGGCTACGGTCAATGAGCTTTCAGAAGCCATCACCGCGCTGGAGCAGTGCGAGGGCCTTAAGGGTGTGATCGCGACATCGGTCAAAGGCGTGTTTATCGTGGGTGCCGACATTACCGAGTTTGGCGGTGTGTTTGGTGCCGGCGAGGATGCCGTGATTGGCCATCTGGCCAAAAATAACGAGAACAACAACCGCCTGGAAGACCTGAAGGTGCCCGTTGTGGTGGCGATCAATGGCTATGCCTTGGGTGGTGGCCTGGAGTTCTGCCTGGCGTGTGATTACCGCATTATGGCCTCCGGTGCCAAGATCGGCCTGCCGGAAACGAAATTGGGGCTGATTCCGGGGTGGGGTGGCACCGTGCGCTTGCCGCGTATTGCCGGTGTTGATACCGCCGCCGAGTGGATTGCATCCGGTAAAGAGCAGCGTGCCGATGCCGCGCTCAAAGCCGGCGTGGTGGATGCCGTGGTGGAAGCCGATCAGGTTCGCGACGCCGCGCTGCACACACTGGCGCAATGCATCAGTGGCGCATTCGACTATCAGGCCCGTCGCGCGCAGAAAACCGGCCCCATGGCACTGAACGATACCGAAGGTCTGATGGCCTTTGAAACCGCCAAAGCTTTTGTGGGCGCGCAAGCGGGAAAAAACTACCCGGCGCCGGTTACGGCGATCAAGTGCATGCAGAAAGCCATGAAGCTGGACCGTACCGGCGCACTGGCGGCTGAGGCCGCGGGCTTTGCCAAACTGGCGGCCACCACGGCGGCGCAATCCCTGGTGGGGCTGTTTTTGTCGGATCAGTTGATCGGTAAGAAAGCCAAAGGGTGGGAAAAACAGGCTGATAAGCGTATTGAGCGTGCGGCGGTATTGGGTGCAGGCATCATGGGCGGTGGTATTGCCTACCAGTCTGCGCTCAAGGGTACGCCGATTAAAATGAAGGATATCGCGCAGGCGGGTATCGACCTTGGACTATCGGAAGCCTCCAAACTGTTGACCAAACAGGTAGAGCGCGGGCGCATGAAGCCGGCTCAAATGGCAGAAGTACTGACCCGCATCGAGCCGTGTCTGGCATACGACGGTTTTGACCAGGTAGACATCGTGGTCGAGGCGGTGGTGGAAAATCCGAAAGTCAAACACGCGGTGCTGGCCGATGTGGAGACGCGCGTAGGTGAGGATGCCATTATTGCGTCAAACACTTCCACCATTTCCATTTCCTATCTGGCGCAGGCACTCAAACGCCCGGAAAATTTCTGTGGCATGCATTTTTTCAATCCGGTACACGCCATGCCGTTGGTGGAAGTGATCCGGGGTGAAAAAACCTCCGATAAAGCCGTCGCACGCACAGTGGCCTACGCCAATGCCATGGGCAAGAAAGCGGTTGTGGTGAAGGATTGCCCGGGCTTTTTGGTGAACCGGGTACTGTTTCCCTATTTTGCCGGTTTCTCCATGTTGCTGCGCGACGGTGCCGACTTCCAGCAGGTAGACAAGGTCATGCAAGCCTGGGGATGGCCCATGGGGCCGGCCTATTTACTCGATGTGGTGGGTATTGATACTGCGGCCCATTGCGAGCAGGTGATGGCGGAAGGTTTCCCCACGCGCATGGGCAAGACGTTTAAAGCGTGTACAGACATCATGTATGAAGCGAAACGCTTCGGGCAGAAAAATGCCAAAGGGTTTTACCAGTATCAGCCCGATAAAAAAGGCAAGCCGGCCAAGTTGGTGGATGACGAAACCTACGCCTTGCTTGCGCCCCATGTGGCAGAACGCAAGGATTTTTCAGAGCAGGAAATCGTTGCCCGGATGATGATTCCCATGCTGACAGAAATGGCGCGCTGCCTGGAAGAGGGTATTGTGGATTCGGCGGCCGAAGCCGATATGGCATTGATTTATGGCCTCGGTTTTCCGCCCTTCCGCGGCGGTGTTTTCCGTTGGGCCGATAGCCTCGGGTTGACAGCCGTTGTGGAAATGGCGAAGGCCTATGAAACGTTGGGCGAACTGTATCAGCCCACAGAAGGCATGCTGGCGTTAGCCGGCGCTGGCAAATCTTATTACGCGTGAGTTGGGGGCAAAGCAATGACGATTAATCCAAGAGATGCAGTGATTGTCGATTATGGACGCAGTGCCATGGGGCGATCCAAAAATGGTTGTTTCCGCAATGTGCGCGCTGATGATATTTCAGTGGCTGTTATAAAGGGGTTGCTGGCCCGCAATCCCGAATTGAATCCGGCGGAAATTGACGACGTGATCTGGGGTTGTGTGTTGCAGCGCGAGGAGCAGGGCTTCAATATCGCCCGCAATATTGTTCTGCGTGCAGGTTTGCCACACTCGGTACCGGCACAAACAGTGAATCGCTTATGCGGTTCTTCCATGAGCGCGTTGCACACAGCCACCGCTAACATTCGCGCGGGATTGGGCGATGTCTATCTGGTGGGGGGCGTCGAGCATCTGGGCCATTTACCCATGTACGAATCGGTCGACCCCAATCCGTTATTGGGTCTGTCGGTCGCAAAAGCGGCGGGCAATATGGGTATGACAGCTGAATACCTTTCGCTGCTGCATGGCATTCAGCGCGAACAGATGGATGCCTTTGGTGCTCGCTCGCACCAGTTGGCCGCCAAAGCCACCGAGCAGGGTATTTTTGCCCGGGAAATTATTCCGGTAGCCGGTCACGACAGTCGCGGATTTCCCACGCTGATCACCGCCGATGAAACCATTCGTCCGGAAACCACGGTAGAAGCACTGGCTGCACTGAAGCCCGTGTTTGATCCGAAGAACGGTACGGTAACGGCCGGCACCTCTTCGCAATTGTCCGATGGTGCTTCTGCCATGCTGGTGATGAGTGCCGAGCGCGCCCAATCCCTGGGGCTCACGCCTATCGCCCGGATAACCTCGCTGGCACTTGCCGGCGTTGATCCGAGTATCATGGGTTATGGTCCGGTACCGTCAACTGAAAAGGCGTTGAAGCTTGCCAATCTGAGCATGGACGACGTCCAGATGGTAGAGCTGAACGAGGCGTTTGCAGCGCAGGCATTGCCGGTGTTGAAAGATCTCAAGTTGATGGATGTGATGGACGAAAAGGTCAATATCTTTGGCGGTGCCATCGCCTTGGGTCATCCGTTCGGCTGTTCAGGCACGCGCATTACCGGTACTTTGTTGACCGCAATGAAACACAAGGATGCCGCCATCGGCGTGTCCACCATGTGCATCGGTTTGGGGCAGGGTATCTCTACCGTCATCGAACGCCTGAATTGATTGCTGCAGACCGGCGGTTTCTGGCCCGCCGCCGGTCTGGTAAACTCCGCCGGTTTCGAGTTTGTGGGCCTGTCCATGCATGTAATCAATTCTCTCGCTGCTGATTCCGTTGAAGCCTGCTTGTTGGAGGCTTTGGCGCGTCCCGGTGTCGGGATTTTTGAGTATCGGCTGCAGCAGGATTTTCTACCTGGCAGGCCCCCGCAGGACGTGTTGGTGGTCACATTGTCTGAGGCTTCGGTCTCACGTCTGGCGGTATTGCCTGACGATCAGGATGCCAGACAGTTTTTTGCGCTCACACGGACAATCGACGAAATTCAGGCGTGGTTGGCCGCGCGTGGTGTGGGTTGTTTTTCTATCGCCGACGCCTGGTGTCTGGGGCCGGTAATCATCGCCAAGCCCTGGGGCCGTGAAGTCTGGTTTACCGGTGTTGAGGCGAGGGGGCAGTCTGCATTCGTGGATCCTTGTGGGTCTGAAACGCCCTTGTCCTGGTTGCTCTCTTTGTTGCCCCGGTCTTTGTTGGGCGCGCGCCAGCCTGCGCTGACCTTGTTAAAAATTCTCGACCCTTTGCCCGAGCCCGTATTCGGCGATCTGTATTTCGAGATGCACGAGCAAAAGCAAGAGGTTTACGTGGTGACCCGGGTTGATGCGGCTGCCTGGCCGGGCGGGCAAGGGGGCATTCGATTTGGTTTTAACCAGCAGGTTCGCGACCAGTACGATTCGGATGACACTTTCCGGTTGGCTTACCTTGAAGCCGTTCGCGACTACGAGGCAATCAGGCGCAGAATCGATGGCCAGGTAGATGCTCTGCGGCTCAAGGATGGCGTGGGTGTGAACGAGCCAGTGGCAGCCGATCAGCAGAAGGCCTGGCTGGCGCAGCTCCCGCCTGCGTTGATGCAAGAGGAGTCAGAAGCGCGCGCGAGAATGGACGGTTTTGCTCACGTACTGCCTTTGCAAGTGGGTGATGTCGTCAAGGTACCGTGTTACACGCCGCATTCATTGATGCACGGCGTCACGACCGTAGAGTTCCAGACGCCGGTGTACGAGCGCAAAATTCTGTCATTTGCCCAAAAAGTATTAACCCAGGATCACTGGGATACCGCCGAAGCGCTGGAAAAAATCAACCTGGATACACCGGTAAATCCACCCTTGGCGTGTGTATTTCAACGCGACGGCGTGTTGTGTGAGCAGGTGGTGCGTTTTGATGATTTCAGGGTATTACGCCTGCGGCTGGACGCCGGTTGCAGTTTTCCGTTGACCGGTGATGAATATGCCCTGCTTATGATTGTTACAGGCAGTGCGCAGTTGGATGACATGATACCGAAAGAGGGCGCTGCTTACTTTTTACCGGCGGCGAGTGGCGCGCATACACTGAAAAACCGGGGGCTGTCGCCCTTGGTCGTATTGTTATCAGAGCCTGTGTGAGTGGGCCAAACCGGACGGACAACGTAATGGTGAGATGGATACTGCTTCTCCCTCTGTTGGGGTGGGTCTGGCTTGCGCAGGCAGAGCCCCTGTCCTGGCAATTAACGCGTGGTGATGCCACGGTGACATTGTTTGGCTCGGTGCATGCCGGCGCGGCTGATTTTTATCCGCTACCCACTCCCATCGAGCGGGCTTATGCGTCGTCCAGTCGTTTACTGGTGGAGCTGGATATTACCCGGCTCGATGTGTCGGCCTATAACCGACTGATTGCTGAATTGGGTTTTTTTGGTGAAAGCACCGGGGAGGAGGCTGCGCTGGCTGCGTTTCATCAAAGCCGGGGCTGGCAATCGTTCAAATCCCTGTGCCAACGAAAGCCGGCCTTGTGCGGGCCTCATCAGGAGAGAATGAAGCCTTGGTTGCTCAGCCTGCTGCTGGCCAATCGGATGGTGGCGGAGTCCCGTTTCAGCGCAGCCTTAGGCGTAGACAGCTACTTCCTCAATCGCCGTGGTCAGCGGGAGGTGGTTGAACTGGAAAGCCTTGGCCAGCAAATCAAGGTGTTTGCTGGTCTGAGTGCTGAGGACCAAGAGGTGTTGTTCAGCCAATCGGTGCAGGATTATGCTGATGGAGACGCTGCGCTGGCGCGCTTGATGAACAGCTGGGTAGCCGGTGATGCCGCCGATTTGAGCGCGCAGGCGCTGGCGCCCCTGCAGCAGAACCCGGCGGTTTTCGACGCGCTTTTTGTCGAGCGCAACCGCGCCATGGCGCGCAAGATCGGGCTGGCCAGTGAAGCGGGCGGAGCGATATTCGTGGTGGTGGGCGCCGGTCACCTGCTGGGCCAGCAGGGCTTGGTACAGCTCCTTTCCCACATGGGGTTTTCGGTTCGGCAGTTGACCGGTGAAGAGTGTGTTGAACCGGCCTGTTGACTGTGGCACAATCTGCACCCCTTGAGCGCTGCCACTGGAAGATTTATATAATATCCCCAGTAAAAACAAAGGCTTAGCGCTGATATTTGAAGCTTTTGCAGAAAACTGCGAAGCAGCCATGCGAAAGTGGTGAAATTGGTAGACACGCTGGATTTAGGTTCCAGTGCCGCAAGGCGTGAGAGTTCGAGTCTCTCCTTTCGCACCATTAATTATGATTTATCCGGATGCGGGTCATCCGCCCTGAGTTCACGAGGACAAAGATGCAGGTTTCCATCGAAACGACTTCCGGCCTTGAGCGTCGCCTGACTGTTGGCGTTCCTGCCGAGCAGATTGATACAGAAGTCAATAAGCGCTTGCAGCAGGCTGCTAAAAGCGTGCGCATTAATGGTTTCCGCAAGGGCAAGGTGCCGTTGAAGGTCGTTAAGCAGCGCTTTGGCGCCGGCGTTCGCCAGGAAGTTCTGGGCGAAGTGATGAGCCGCAGTTTCTACGAAGCTGTGCAGAAAGAATCCGTTAAGCCAGCCGGTCAGCCCGCCATTGAGCCTAAGCAAATGGAAGAGGGCAAAGATCTAGAGTTCGTGGCCACTTTCGAAGTGTACCCCGAAGTTGCATTGGCCGATTTTGCCGATCTGGAAGTGACTCGCCTGCAGGCCGAAGTGACTGATGCCGATGTGGACAAAATGATCGAAGTGCTGCAGAAGCAGCAGGCAGAGTGGGAAGACACCAAGCGCAAAACCAAAAAGGGCGAGCGCGTAAACATCGACTTTGAAGGTACCATCGACGGTGAGGCTTTCGAGGGCGGTTCTGCCAAAAACCAATTTCTGGTACTGGGCTCCGACTCAATGATCCCGGGCTTCGAAAAGGGCCTGATTGGCTGCAAGACCGGTGAAGAACACGTGCTCGACCTGACCTTCCCCGACGACTATCACGCCGAAGAATTGCGCGGTAAGGCCGTGCAGTTCAAAGTGACTGTGAACGGTACCTCAGCGCAGAAGCTGCCCGAGCTGAACGACGAATTCTTCGCCAAATACGGCGTGGAAGAGGGTGGTCTGGAAAAATTCCGCGAGGAAGTTAAGGCCAACATGGCGCGCGAGCTGAAAAATGCCCAGCAATCCAAACTGAAAACCCAGGTAATGGATGCGTTGGTTGCCAAGCACGAGCTGGATCTGCCAAAAGCCCTGGTTCAGTCTGAAATTGGTGCCTTGCGCAATCAGATGATTCAGCGTTTTGGCGGTGCCCAGAATGCGCAATTGGATTTTGCTTCCATCCTGCCAGACGACATGTTCAAAGAGCAGGCCGAGCGTCGTGTAAAGCTGGGCCTGGTAGTGGGCGAGCTGGTAAAAGCCAACGAAATCAAAGTGGATGCCGATCGCGTTCGCGGCATGGTAGAAGAGCTGGCCTCGACCTATCAGGAGCCCGAAGAAGTGATTCAGCACTACATGAGCAACCGCGACCTGCTGGCATCAGTTGAGTCGGCGGTACTGGAAGACCAGGTTGTGGACTTCCTGCTGGCCAAAGGCAAGGTGGTTGATCAGGAAAGCACCTACGATGACGTGATCAAACCGGCGGAAAAAGACGCCTGATTACGCAACGTTAATACATTTCCGAAGCCGCGACGTAAAAACTCGCGGCTTTCTTTTCTCGGCTATGCTATTGATGCTAGCGAACAAGCCGCGCTCAGGGTAAGCTGAGCCCAGAACTGCATCGCCTGTTTTGGTCAAAAAATAGTCGATAGCCACGGATTTCCGGAACTAAAAATAAGGATTTAGTATCCCAATGGCAAAAATTGATACTGCCCCCGAACTCATTACCAACAGCTTAGTGCCTATCGTGGTGGAGCAGACTGCCCGCGGTGAGCGCTCCTACGATATTTATTCACGCCTGCTGAAAGAGCGGGTGATATTCCTTGTGGGTCAGGTAGAGGACCACATGGCCAACCTGGTGGTTGCGCAATTGCTGTTTCTGGAGGCAGAAAATCCGGACAAGGATATTCATCTCTACATCAATTCTCCCGGTGGTTCAGTGACGGCGGGCATGTCGATTTACGACACCATGCAATTTATTAAGCCAGACGTAAGTACCATGTGTCTGGGGCAGGCCTGTTCCATGGGCGCTTTCCTGTTGGCCGCCGGCGCGCCGGGCAAGCGCTACTGCTTACCCAATGCCCGCACCATGATTCACCAGCCCAGCGGTGGTGCTCAGGGGCAGGCCAGCGATATTCACATCCAGGCGCAGGAAATTCTCAAGATCCGCGAGCGCCTGAATACCCTGATGGCAGCGCATACCGGGCGCAGTGTCGAGGAAATTGCCCGCGATACCGAGCGTGACAATTTCATGAGCGCTGAAGAATCCATGAAGTATGGGCTTATTGATAAGGTGCTGAGCAACCGCCCAGGCGCTTGATCCATAACCCGTTGGGGTGCATTGGGCTTGAAATATCGGGCTAAAGCTTGCATCTTGTAACCTATTAGACGTTGTATTGGAGTGGGTCGATGACCGATCGCACAAAAGAAGGCGGAGAAGACAACGGGAAACTGTTGTATTGCTCTTTCTGTGGCAAAAGTCAGCACGAAGTGCGCAAACTGATTGCCGGACCTTCTGTGTTTATCTGTGATGAGTGCGTGGATCTTTGTAACGACATTATCCGCGAAGAAATCCAGGAAGCCGTATCCGAGGGTGATAGCAGTAAGCTGCCGACGCCCCAAGAGATATCTGAGACGCTGGATCAGTATGTTATTGGCCAGAAAGTGGCTAAAAAAGTGTTGGCGGTCGCGGTTTACAACCATTACAAGCGGCTGCGCACCAGTGATAAGGGTGGTAAGGACAAGGAGCCTGTCGAGCTCGGCAAAAGCAATATTCTGCTCGTGGGGCCTACCGGAAGCGGTAAGACACTGCTGGCTGAAACGCTGGCCCGCATGCTGAACGTGCCCTTTACCATCGCCGATGCGACCACGCTGACCGAAGCGGGGTACGTGGGTGAAGATGTCGAGAACATCATCCAGAAGTTGCTTCAGAAGTGTGACTACGATGTCGAGAAGGCCCAGCAGGGCATTGTCTATATCGATGAGATCGACAAAATCTCGCGCAAATCCGACAACCCATCAATCACCCGCGATGTGTCCGGTGAGGGCGTCCAGCAGGCGCTGCTGAAGCTGATTGAGGGTACCGTCGCCTCTGTGCCGCCTCAAGGTGGTCGCAAGCACCCGCAGCAGGAGTTCCTGCAGGTCGATACTGCCAATATTCTGTTTATTTGTGGTGGTGCTTTCGCTGGACTGGACAAGGTTATCCGCGACCGGTCCGAGAAGGGGGGTATTGGGTTCGGTGCCGAGGTCAAGAGCAAGGATGACAAGCGCAATGTGGGTGAAGTCCTGCGCGATGTCGAGCCGGAAGACCTGGTGCGTTACGGTCTGATCCCCGAGTTTATCGGTCGTCTACCGGTCATCGCCACGTTGGAAGAGCTCGATAAGGACGCGCTTATCACGATTCTGACCGAGCCACGCAATGCCCTTACCAAGCAATACAGCAAACTGTTTGAAATGGAAGGCGTAGAGGTGGACTTCCGCCCGGACGCGCTGTCGGCTGTGGCCCAGAAAGCCATGGATCGCAAAACCGGCGCGCGCGGCCTGCGCTCCATTATGGAAAACGTTCTGCTCGACACCATGTACCGGATTCCGTCCGAGAAAGGCGTGAGCAAGGTGGTTGTGGACGAAAGCGTCATCAAGGGCGAATCCGAGCCCCTGTTAGTCTATGAGTCCGCCGAAAAGCCGGCCAAGGTCGCGCCTCAGGACTGACTTTTTATAATGTGCTGGAATATCAGCCTGTTCGTTCAAAAAAGGAGCCTTAAAGGCTCTTTTTTTGCCTTAAAGTGGCTGCAACGCTTGTAAAAGCGAGGTTTCGCCCCCACTCTTGAAGCATTCCCAGACAAATCGGGCCCGGCGCCTAGACCCGGACCCAAGGTATACGAGGCTCCCATGGATTCTGATGTAAACGTGGTCAATGCCACTGAATTGCCCCTGTTGCCCCTGCGTGATGTGGTGGTTTATCCCCACATGGTGATTCCCTTGTTCGTTGGTCGGGCCAAGTCCATTGAAGCGTTGGAGGCGGCCATGTCCGCCGACAAACAGGTACTGTTAGTGGCCCAACGCAACGCGGCTGACGACGAGCCGGATGCGAAAGACCTTTACAGCATAGGGACGGTGTCCACCATTCTGCAATTGCTGAAGCTACCCGACGGTACCGTTAAGGTGTTGGTGGAGGGCGGTGAGCGCGCCCAGCTGGATACGATTACCGACATGGGCGACTACTTCCAGGCGTCAATCACACCTTTGGCTGCTGAAGATGTTCCGGAGCGTGAAGCCGAGGTGCTTCTGCGCAGCGCCATGTCTCAATTTGAGCAGTACGTGACCCTGTCCAAGAAGGTGCCTGCCGAGGTGATGACATCGCTGTCGGGCATTGATGACCTGGGGCGTCTGGCCGATACCGTTGCTGCCCATATGTCGCTTGAGCTCGCGCAAAAGCAGGAAATCCTGGAAATGGTGTCCGTGCGGGAGCGATTGGAGCATTTGCTGGGGCTGATGGAAGCGGAAATTGACCTGTTTCAGGTGGAAAAGCGCATTCGCGGCCGGGTCAAAAAGCAAATGGAGAAAAGCCAGCGCGAGTATTACCTGAACGAGCAGATGAAAGCGATCCAGAAAGAACTGGGTGACATCGGCGAAGAAGGTAATGAATTTGACGACCTGGAAAAGAAAATCGCCGATTCCGGTATGCCGGAAGATGCCGCGAAAAAGACTAAGTCAGAATTGGCAAAGTTGAAAATGATGTCGCCCATGTCTGCCGAGGCATCGGTGTTGCGGTCCTATATCGATTGGATGGTGAATGTACCCTGGACCAAACGTTCCAAAGTGCGTCACGATCTCGAACGTGCGGAGCAGATTCTGGAAGCGGATCATTACGGTCTGGAAGAAGTTAAAGAACGTATTCTTGAATACCTGGCCGTGCAAAAGCGGGTGAAAAAAGTCAAAGGACCCATCCTGTGTCTGGTGGGCCCGCCCGGTGTCGGTAAAACCTCTTTGGGTGAATCCATCGCACGTGCCACCAACCGCAAGTTCGTGCGCATGGCATTAGGCGGCGTGCGCGATGAAGCGGAAATCCGCGGCCATCGCCGTACCTATATCGGTTCGCTGCCCGGTAAATTGGTTCAGAAAATGTCCAAGGTGGCGGTCAAGAACCCGCTGTTCCTGTTGGATGAAATTGACAAGATGGGCATGGATCACCGCGGTGATCCGGCCAGTGCGTTGCTGGAAGTGCTCGATCCGGAGCAGAACAGCAAGTTCAACGATCATTATCTGGAAGTCGATTACGATTTGTCGGACGTGATGTTTGTGTGCACATCTAACTCCATGAACATTCCAGGTCCATTGCTCGACCGTATGGAAGTGATCCGCATCCCGGGTTACACCGAAGACGAAAAGCTCAATATTGCCAAGCGTTACCTTGTGCCCAAGCAAATGAAGGCCAATGGTCTGAAAGAGCAGGAAATGAAGGTAACCGACGACGCAATCCTCGGCGTGGTGCGCTACTACACCCGTGAAGCGGGCGTGCGTGGACTCGATCGTGAGATCGCCAAGCTGTGCCGGAAAGTAGTTACCGAACACGTAAAAAACAAGTCGGTAACCTGCGTCACGGTCGACGCGGAATCGTTAGAAAAATATCTGGGCGTAATGAAATACGACTTCGGTCGCGCCGATCAGGAAAACCAGATCGGCCAGGTGACCGGACTGGCGTGGACTCAGGTGGGGGGCGAATTGCTCACCATTGAATCGTCTGCGGTGAAGGGCAAAGGCCGTATGGTAAAAACCGGTTCTTTGGGCGATGTGATGCAGGAATCGATTCAGGCGGCATTGACCGTTGTGAAGAGCCGCGCGCAGGCCCTGGGTATCGCACCTGATTACCATGAGAAAACGGATATTCATATCCATGTACCGGAAGGCGCTACGCCAAAAGATGGTCCCAGTGCCGGTATTGCCATGTGCACAGCGTTAGTGAGTGTTCTGACCAATATTCCGGTGAAAGCCGAGGTGGCCATGACCGGTGAAATCACTCTCAGAGGTGAAGTGTTGCGAATTGGCGGCTTGAAGGAAAAGTTGTTAGCGGCGCACCGTGGTGGTATCAAGACCGTTATCATCCCGGCGGATAACGAGCGTGATTTGAGGGATATTCCCGATAATATCAAAGCAGATTTGCAGATTGTGCCTGTCAAATGGGTCGATCAGGTGTTGGAAGTCGCATTGGCGGATATGCCCAAGCCCTATACCGATGAGGAATATCAGGCGCTTGAGCAAGCCGCTCAGGAAACCAGCAAGCGAATCAGCACGCATTAATGGCGGTTAAAAATCATTCAAACTGGCGAGCCTGTGCTCCAATCGGCAAAAAACAGCCGAATGTGCTGCAGGCCGCGTCATTTCTGCGATTCACGCCTTGACCCTGCTCAGTTCAGTTGGTATAAATCGCAGTTCATTACGTGATGAAAGGCGGTAGTCGGCAAAAGCCGGTAGGTTTGTGTAATTGCGTAGCACGTTGATTTTTGGCTGTGACAGTTTTCGTAGTAAAAATTGGAACTTGCAATAATAAAAGGGGTTTAGTGTGAATAAATCTGAATTGATCGAAGCGATTGCTGCTTCTGCGGACATCCCAAAGGCTGCCGCCGGTCGTGCACTCGATGCAATGGTTGACTCAATCACTGGTGCGCTGAAGCAAGGTGATCAGGTTGTTTTGGTAGGTTTTGGTACCTTCGCAGTGAAAGATCGTGCAGCGCGCACTGGTCGCAATCCGCAAACCGGTAAGGAAATTCAGATTGCTGCTGCTAAAGTTCCAGGCTTCAAAGCGGGTAAGGCACTGAAAGACGCGGTTAACGGTTGATGTAATCGCCGGCGCTTGCGGCTGTTGCCGCATTCGCAAGAAGGGCGCATCTCTGATGCGCCTTTTTCGTATAAGAGAACTTCATTTTTGTTTACACCGGTATGTTTCGAGCATGCCGATAAGAAAGCAGGGGAACACCATGCTGCAGAACTTCCGCGACAACCTGAAAGGTACCGTTGCGATCTTTTTGGTTGGGATTATCTCAGTACCGTTTATATTTTTTGGTGTCGATAGTCTTTTCACCGGTGGCGCACAAGCGGGTAAGGCGGCTGAAGTCAATGGCGAAGCCATTGCCAACACCGATGTTGAGCGAGCCATTCGCATTCAGCGCGATCAGATGACGCAGCGTTTTGGCGATCAATTGCCTGCCGACTTTTTATCCGATGAAAAGCTGCGTGGTCCTGCACTTGAAGGTCTGGTGGATCGTCAGCTGAAGATTCAGGCGGCGCGAGATGGTCGCATGACGGTGAGCGACAAGGTGCTCGATGATCTGATAGTGTCTGCACCGACCTTTCAGACCAATGGTCAATTCGATGCGCAGCGGTTTACCTATATGGTGCAATCGATGGGCTATACCCCTGCGGGCTACCGTGAAATGATCCGTCAGGAAATCATTGCCCAGCAGTATGGCAGCGCCGTCGCATTTTCCGGTTTTGTTACCGATCAACAACTGGCCGATTTCGTAAAAATTTCCGAGCAAACGCGCGATTTCTACTACGTGACTTTGCCCGTAGCCCCCGTGCTTGAAGCAACTGATGTGAGTCAGGACGAGGTGCAAGCCTACTACGATGCCAATCAGGCGCGCTTTCAGGAGCCGGAAAAAGTGGTTGCCAAAGTGGTCGAGCTGAATGTGGCCGATCTGGCGGCAAAGGTGGAAATTACCGATGCACAGGTTGCGGCCCAGTACGAACAGAACATGAAAGCGTTTGAGTCCGCACCGGTGCGCCAGGTGGCACATATTCTGGTGGAAGCCGAATCGGAAGATGCTGCCAAAGACAAGTTGGCAGAAGTCCGTGCGGCGCTGGATGCCGGCGAAGAGTTTGCCGAGGTTGCCAAGCGTTTGTCAGACGATATCGGTACCAAGGAGTTTGGTGGCGACCTGGGCTTCACATCCGGTGATACATTCCCTGAGCCGTTTGAGCAGGCAGTGGCTGCGTTGGCTGTCGGTGAGGTGTCTGCTCCGGTACAAACCGATGCAGGTTTTCACGTCATTAAGCTGATCGGCATCGACGAGGCCGAAAAGCCCAGTCTCGAAGAAGAGGCGCCTTTGATTCGTACGGCACTGGCTGATTCTACTGCTCAACAGCGATTTGTGGAGCTGCTTGAGGAACTCAAGGAGAAGGCCTATAACACGTCCGACATCAATGAGGTGGCTGAAGATCTGGCGTTAACCGTACAGTCATTTCCGCCATTCACCCGCAGTGGTGGTGAAGGTTTGGCAGCAGATCCGCGAATCGTTAAAGCAGCCTTCAGCGCAGACGTGCTGAAAGATGGTCATATCAGCCCCGTCATTGAGCTGAATGAGACCAGTGTTGCGATTGTAAGTGTAACTGAGCATATCCCCGCCGCGGTTAAACCGCTGGATGAGGTCAGCGATCTCATCATGGCGCAACTCAAAGATGAGAAAGCCAAAGCCGCACTGGCCGAACGTAGTGTGACTGTAATGGCCCGCCTGCAGGCCGGTGAAGATGTGGAAGCTGTGGCAAAGGACGCCGGGCTGGAGTGGCAGGTCAGCTACGGTGTGAAGCGAGCTGACGCCCGCTACGACCGCGCACTGCTGCAGCAGGTTTTCGATTTGCCGCGTGTGGATGACGCCCCGGGCTTTGGCCAGGTAACCGTTGCCTCCGGCGACCTGGTACTGGTCAAACTGACCAAGGTTGCGGATGGCAGTCTCGACCAGTTGCCGGAAGAACAGCGTCAGGCGCTCAAAAACCGGTTGGCCTATCAGTTGGCCGGCGCGGAAATGGCTGCTTTTGACGAAGCACTGAAAGCTTCGGCGGAAATCAGTATTTACTGATTTGCAGACCGAAAAAAAGCCCGCTTTTATCCGATAAAAGCGGGCTTTTTTTTAGGTTTGGCGTTTCCTGGCCGGCAAAAACGACTGTCTTGGCACGGCGTCCACCATGGCAGATCTCGTCAGTCCTGCTTTACCGCGACGATCAGGTCGCGCCGGATAGCGTTGTCCACCCGATGTATGAGTTGGTCGTAAGGCGAGTGGTGCAGCACCCGAAAACCCGTTGCCTGCAATGGTTCAGCCAGCGCCTGGCGGGAAATCAGGTGCGCGTTCCAGGCCAGTGCCAATACGCCGCCAGTACGCGTGACCCGGTGCCAGCCGGGGGCGGCGCTTGCGACCAACTCGACCGGATTGCGGCTGGTGTGTACCTGGCCTTTGTTGCCATGGGCAATGCCGTAGGGCAGGTCGCCTACCAGCAGGTCAAATTCATTGGGTTTACAAAATTCCGCCGCACGCAGTGTGTCGCCCTCAATGAGGCTCAGGGTCTGCGGGGATTGTGCGAGTGATTTTTTATCCCCCGCAAAACTGAACTGCTCTGCGAATACGGCTTCCTGTTTGTTTTTACCGGCCACCCGTTGGCGTTTGTGGGCATGCTTGATCCGCTCTTGTTCCAGGAATTTTTTGAAAAACACCTGGGTTTCATGTACTGAGCGTGACTCCAGCTCTATGCCGGTGGCGTGCATGCCCAGTGTGAGTGCTTCAAACAGGGTGGTGCCGCGACCCGCGACAGGGTCGAGCAGGCGCAGGGGGCGATCATCGACAGTGGGCTCCAACGCATAGCGCGCCATGTTGATCATCAGCCGGGTGAAATGTTCATTGGTCTTGCCTGCGTATTTCTGCAGGCTGCTGATTTTGTCTTCAATGAGGTGGGTATTGCCAAATGGCTCAGGAGTGAGCTGCTTGCCGTCAGTGGAAAAGAGAGCGTAACTGGCGGACAACTGGGCTATCGCCAGCCGGTCTGCTGCGTTGAGCGGCTCAGGGGTATCAAATTGAAGGTAACGAATGCCGGCCAGCTCACAGTCGGTGGGCGCAGGCCAGTGACGGGATTGGCACAATACCGACAGTTCCGCCGTCGCCATGCCAAGCGAGGCGTTGAAATAGACCCGGTTGTGTCCCGGGTCTTGCAGTATCAGGTAGCGTGGCATCGGTCCGGGCCTATTCTGCCAGGCCTCAGTTGACCCGGGTCACATCAACGAAGAGGGTGATTTTCTGGCCGGGGTGGATATAACCTTTGGTATCCATTTTGTTCCATTTGAGGATGTCGGATACGGTCAGATTGAATTTGCCGGCAATCCGGGCCAGCGAGTCGCCCCTGCGCACCCGGTAGTTGACCTTGCGGATTACCCCGTTGCTCTGGGCCGTCTTGTAGCTGGCCTGGGGATTCTCCGACCAGATCACCAGGGCCTGGCCGGGTTTTATCGGGTCTTTGGGTGCCATGCCGTTCCAGCGCGCAATATCGCGTACGCTGACGCGGTGCATGCTGGCAATTTTCCACAAGCTGTCACCGCGCTGCACGGTATAGGCGGACTTACTCGTGCCGGCTTTGCCTTTGGATCGGGCCTGTTTGGACTTGATGCGCTGGTCGTGGCTGTAGGCATAGCTGTCTACCGGTTGGCTGGCGACCGGAATGACCAGCGTTTGCCCCACCCGAATCGTGCTGGAGCTGAGGTTGTTGGCGGATTTGAGCGCGCTGACCGAGGTGTGGTGGCGCTTCGCAATCAGGTTCAGGCTGTCGCCTGAGCGCACTTTGTAGCTGGACCAGCTGACGCGCTCGGTGGCTGGCAGGTCATCCAGGTTTTCGACAAAGGTCTCAACCTTGTCCACCGGCAGCAGGAAGTGATAGGGGCCGTCGGGGTCAGTGGCCCAGCGGTTATAGCCTGGGTTCAGGTGGTATAGGTCATTCAGCTCCATACCGGCCAGCTCGGCGGCCTGAGCCAAATCCATCTGGCTGTCCAGATCAACCCGTTCGAAATAGGGCTGGTTGGGGATTTCGGCGAGCGTAATGCCGTATTGGTCCGGGTTTTTCACCAAGGTCGCCAGTGCCAGCAATTGGGGCACATAGGCACTGGTTTCGCGCGGCAGTTTCAGCGACCAGAAGTCCGTGGGTTTGCCTTTCTGCTTGTTGCGGCGGATGGCTTTGCGCACGTTGCCGCCACCGGTGTTATATGCCGCCAGAGCCAACAGCCAGTCGCCATCGAATTGGGCGTTCAGGTTGGTGAGGTAACGGATCGCGGCATCGGTTGAGGCTTCAATATCGCGGCGGCCGTCATACCAGTAATTCTGCTTGAGCCCGTAATGTTTACCGGTGCCGGGAATGAATTGCCAGATGCCAGACGCCCGGCCATGAGAGTAGGCAAAGGGATCAAAGGCGCTTTCCACAATGGGCAGCAGCGCTAATTCCAATGGCAATTCGTTGGCGTCCAGCTGCTCCACAATGTGGAACATGTAGCGGTTGGCGCGCTCCGATACCCGCTCCATGTAGGAGGTGTTGCGGGAATACCATTTGATGTAGGTTTCGACCCGTTCATTGGTCACGGTGTCCAAGGCAAAGCCCCCGCGCATCCGCTCCCATAGGCTGATGTGATCAGCCGGTGCAAAATTCGACCAGGCGTCGTCATCGACGGGGCAGTAGGCGTGGGAAACGGCGGGCGCCGGAACGGCGACCAATTGCGATTCAGTGGGGGTCTGGCTGCAGCCAAAAAGCAGCCCCGTGGCGGCCGCGAGGGTGGCCACGTACAAATTCTTTAAGCTCATTAATACCTGGAAGCGATTGCGAATCTGGGTGAATTTTAGGTGGCCGGAGGGAAGCCGGTCAACAAATGATCATAAAACCGGCGCACAATTATAGCTTTTTGCTTGATAAGGCTGCCTCAGCCCCGGAAGTTATCCTTCCAGCGGCGCAGTGCAGCCAGTGTTTCCAGGGCGTTTTGGGCGTCGGCTCCGGTCATGGCGTTCACCTGGCGCTGGATTGCGGGCTCATGAGCGCGCATAAACGGGTTGCTGGCCAGTTCATCTGCCAGGGTGGAAGGCAGGGTAGGTAACCCAGCTTCGCGCTGACAACGGGCACGCTGCAGGCGCTCATTGATGGCGGGGTTGTCGGGTTCGGCGGCCAGTGCAAAGGCCAGATTGGCCAGCGTGTATTCGTGCGCGCAACACACCAGTGTGGCGGGCGGCAGGGCGGCAAAGGCTGCCATGGCGTTCGCCAGCTGGTCGGGGGTGCCTTCAAACAGGCGGCCACAGCCTGCCGCAAACAGGGTGTCGCCACAGAAAAGCGCGCCCGGGTGGTCGTCAGCCGGTTCCAGGTAATAGGCAATGTGGTCGAGCGTGTGTGCCGGTACTGCAAGTATCTGCAGGGTCATATCGCCCAATGCGAGGGTCTGGCCACCGGCAACGGGGTCGGTTATGCCCTTGATCGGGCCCGGGCCAAACACCTGCAGCGCCGGCCAGTGTTGCTGCAGATCCGCGATGCCGCCCGTGTGATCGGCGTGGTGGTGGGTGATCAGCAGTCCCTGCAGCTGTTTGTTATGGCTGTTCAGCCATTGTCGGGCAGCCTCGCCGTCGCCGGGATCTACCAGCCAGACCTTGTCGTCGATCCCCAGCGCCCAGATATAGTTGTCCTGGAATGCCGGAATGGGCGTGATATGTAGCATGTGGACCTCAAACTGGTGTGCGCGCGGATTTTGTGCCCATAATTATACCTCCGAGCCTGCAGGATTCATCCCATGAGCTACCTGACGCCGCCCGAACGCTTCAAGCGCTTGCCTGGTCTGACCCATTGGGGTCGGGGGCTGCCGCCTCTGGGGGATGCCGTGCCCGCCATGGAGCGTTGGTTCCGGACGCCAGCGGGGCGGGAGTTGCTCAGCCGTGAGTTGGTGCAGGTGGACGAAGTCTTGTCCTGCCTGTTTGGCTACCACCTGTGTCAGATGAGCGTCTGCCGGGATCTCGAACTCACTGCCACCAGCCGGATTCTGCACCGGTTCAACCTGAACCCCTTGGGCGCCGACCCGGGCGGGCGGGGCCCCACTGCGCTGGCGCGACCGGAACAGCTGCCATTGCCTGCCGAATCCATTGACGTGGTCTTACTGCATCACATCCTCGAATTCGCCAACCAACCGCACCAGGTCCTGCGCGAGGCAGCGCGGGTGTTGATTCCGCGCGGGCACCTGGTGATTGTCGGTTTCAATCCCTGGAGCCTGTTGGGTATCTGGAAAACGCTCGCAGCCCTGGGCGGGCAGTCGCACTGGCGTTACCAGGCGCTCAGTGTCAGGCGCCTGTCCGACTGGTTGCGCTTGCTTGAAATTGAACCGACCAACCTGAGCCGGGGTTTTTATCGCTTGCCCGTGCAGGGGCAGCGCCTGTTGTCGAGTTTTGGCGGTTTTGATGATTGGTGCGAGCGCTGGCAATGGGCCGGGGGGGGCTTCTATGTGCTGGTGGCCCGCAAGGAGATTATTCCGCTCACACCCATCCGCCCACTCTGGAAAGCCCGCGAATTGATGCCCGGCCTGGGGGCCGTTAAGCGTTCGGTTCCGGCCAACCAGCGGGCACATAAAAACACCCACAGGAAAAATCCCCCCGATTAATCTGGTATTCTTCGCTCCTTGGTTTGAGGAGTCAGAGTGAAAAAGGTCGAGTTATTTACTGATGGAGCCTGTAAAGGCAACCCCGGACCGGGTGGTTGGGGCGTATTGATGCGTTATGGTCAGCAGGAAAAGGCCCTGTGCGGCGGCGAGCCGGATACCACCAATAACCGCATGGAACTGATGGCGGCCATCGAGGGGCTCAGGGCACTCAAGGAACCTTGTGAGGTACTGCTGACCACCGACTCGCAATACGTACGACAGGGCATCACCAGCTGGTTGGCCAACTGGAAAAAAAATGGCTGGAAAACCGCCAGCAAGCAACCGGTAAAAAATGCTGATCTGTGGCGCGCACTGGATGAACAGAATGGGCGGCACAAGGTCAGCTGGGCTTGGGTCAAAGGCCATGCCGGGCATCGAGAAAATGAAATCGCCGATAGCCTGGCCAATCAGGGTATCGAGCAAATGCAAAAGGTCTGATCGCCATGCGCCAGATAGTATTGGATACCGAAACCACCGGTCTGGAACCCGCGCAGGGGCACCGGATTATTGAAATCGGTTGTGTTGAACTCGTGAACCGCAAACTGACTGGTAGGCACTTTCACGTGTACATCAATCCCGACCGGGAAGTGGAGCAGGGTGCCATCGAAGTTCACGGTATCACCAATGAGTTCCTCGCAGACAAACCCAGGTTCCATCAGGTAGCCGATGAATTTCTGGCCTTTGTGCAAGGCGCAGAATTGGTGATTCACAACGCACCATTTGACGTGGGTTTTATCAATCACGAGTTCGCGTTGTTGGCAGATGGTAAACAGCCCATTGGTCATTATTGTGGGATTATTGACACCCTGGCCATGGCGCGTGCCAAGCACCCGGGTCAGAAAAATAATCTCGATGCGTTATGTAAGCGTTACGGCGTAGACAACTCCCAGCGCGATCTGCACGGCGCCTTGTTGGACTCGGAAATTCTTGCCGACGTCTATTTATTGATGACGGGTGGCCAGACCGATTTGTCCCTGTCTGCCGACTCGGAAGATAAAAAGGCCGGCGGGGTCACGGGTATCCGCCGTTTGCCGGCCGGGCGCAGGCCACTGACGGTGGTGATGGCGTCGGAGCAGGAATTGGCGCTGCACGAGGCCAAGCTTGATGGTATCGATAAAAAATCCGGTGGTGCTGTGTGGCGCAAGTCAGCGCAAGTTTCTCCCTCCTAACGACCGATCCTGATTTTTTCCTGATTCACAAAGCCCCGGGCGTTAACTTTCACACGGAAGGTGATGTCCCGGGCGTTGTTACGCAGGCAGAAGCGTTCCTCGGTGAATCCCTGTGGCCGGTTCACAGGCTCGATAAAATGACCTCGGGGCTGCTGTTGTTGGCCCGTTCGGCATCGGCCGCGGGCGAGTTCGGCCGTCTGTTTGAGCAGCGTGCCATGGAAAAATACTATCTCGCTATCGGGCGTGGTAAACCCAATAAAAAGCAAGGACTGATCGCCGGTGATATGAGTAAAGCCCGGCGGCGCGGTTGGAAACTGTTGCACGCTAAAGCGAACCCGGCCCTGACGCAGTTTTTCAGTGCGGCCTGTGGGGAAGGGCATCGGTTATTTGTATTAAAGCCTCACACCGGTAAGACTCATCAGTTGCGCGTTGCACTCAATAGCCTGGGTTGCCCCGTGGCGGGCGATGATATTTATGACGCCGCTCACGCCAGCGCGTATGACCGCGGGTATCTGCATGCCTGGCAACTGCAGTTTACCTGGCGTGGTCAGCCGCGCCTTTTCACCTGTGCGCCCTGCGCGGGTGAACGATTTGCCGGACCTGCCTTTGAACAGGCGCTGGCCGGTTTCGCATCGCCGGAAACGCTGCCCTGGCCGGCGCTGAAATATTCGGGAGTCAGTTTGTGATGAAATGGTTTGTGGCGCTGGTGTTGGCGCTGGGTTGTGCGCTTTGGGTGTTCCTGCGGGGGCCTGCGTCTGTTGCACCTTTGCCACCTGATCAACGTGAATTGGTCTCGGTTGCCTGTTGGTTTGAAACCGATCAGCGCTGGCCCGAACAGTGTTTTCAATTGCATGTGACAGATGCCGGTTTCGAATTTGAGTTGCCGTTAGTGGTATTGCCCGGCCGCATGGCGTCGGCGAATTCAGAAGCCTTGCTCTACCTCTCGGGCGGCCCCGGCGGCAGCGTGTTTATTTCATCCGATGACATCGACTATTGGCGAGGCCTGCAAGACCGGTTGAATGGCCCTTTGGATCTGGTCCTGGTGGATCGGCGCGGTACCGGTCTGTCGGCGCCATTGTTGCAATGTGATTTTGCCAGCCGCGAATACCGCCGGGCGTTGTCGGAAGATCTCAATGCGTTCGAAGAGAGCGGTCGCCTGTTTCAGGCCTATCAATGGTGTTTTGAACGCCAGTTGGCGCATGGGCCAGATGCACAAAAAGTGCCCCTGCAAACCCTTGGCACCCGTGCCGATGCAGACGATATTCAATCTTTACCAGCCTTACTGGGCTACGAGCAATGGCATTTATGGGGCGTGTCTTACGGCACCCGGCTGGCCATGCAGGTGGCCCTTGATCAACCCGCAGGCCTGACCAGCCTGGTATTGGATTCGGTCTACCCGCCAGGCTTTGGCAAAGCCGAAGAGTGGCCCGGGCTTATGCAGATGGCCATGCACCGGTTTTTTCAATGGTGCGACAATAATGCCTGTATAAGCGATACGGACATGAATGCGGAAACGGTGTTCCAGCAGGCGTTGCACCATCTCAGCCAATCGCCCCGTCGGCTGGAATTGCCCAGTTGGTATGGTGATGCCCCCTTTGTGTTGATGGCCAATGATCAGCGCTTTTTGCAAATCGTTTTTGGCGCTATTTACGACCCCTATCTCTGGCCGGACATCGGTGCCAGCGTGGGTGATATTTATCGCGGTGATTCATCGCCTGCTTTGCGTGGACTGGCTGAAAACTTTGTCAACAATGCGTTTGATCCGAGTTTTTCAGATTTGGTGTTTTACGCCGCGGAATGTAAAGACAACGCGTTGTCGGATCCCGATGCAATCGATACGGCAGTACAGCAGCATCCGCGCTACCAGCGTTACATGGAAGGCCTGGCGCAATGGGATGTGTGCCAATTGCCGTTGTTTGAATCCCTGCGCGGATCTGAATCCATGACGCTGGATAATCTGGCCCGGATCGAGCAGCCGGTATTGCTGATTGCCGGTGAGATAGACCCCATTACACCGGTGGAGTGGTTGGCGCCGGTGCGCGCGTTGCTTCCGCGCTGGCAGCAGGCCCTGTTCGCCAACGAAGGCCATGCGGTGGTGGCATCGAGTCTGTGTGCCGAACAATTATTGGCACAATTCATCCGTTCATCTGCGGGTTTTTTGACCAATTCCGATGAAAAGTGTACCGGCGAATCCTTTGTGTTGTCCCGTGCTGTTGATGCGTTTGCCTCGCCCTGATTTCCCGTTAGAATTGCCGCCTTTTTTCAATAGTCCGTAGCATGAAGTTAGTTGTAGCCATTCGCGAGCAGTCTGCCAGTAAAGCCCGGGATTATCTGGAGCGGCTGGGGGCTGAAATCATCAAGAGCCGGTTTGAAACGCAGGACCCGGCGCTGCGCAATCTGGTGGATGGGCTGGGTGCGCGCGGGCTTGAATTGGAGCGCGAAGGCACCAGCCTGTATTGGTACCTGGTGGCCTCGCCGCTGGCCGCTGAACATTGGCTGGCACACGAGTCGGTCGCTGTCTGTTTCACCCACGACTGGTTTCATCAGCAAGCCATGGGCATCCGCTACCTGAAGGGTATGGCCTATTGTGATGCGGCCGCGTCCTGGGCGGATTTTTTACCCTTTGATCAGTGTCCGGCAACGCAGCAGGCCTGTCAGGGCGATATCGATTGGCGCGGGTTACCGGTGATCAGTGCAGTTGCGCCAGATGCGGTTGTACCCGATGCAGTTGTACCCGATGCAATTGTATCTGATGCGGTGGAGCCGGTTGCCGACAAGGGCGGGCTCGAGGAGACGCGGCAGAAAGATGAGACTCGCCAGAAAAAAGTCCGCTCCGGGCGTCAGGCAATGGCGAGCGGGCTTTTACTTCCGGATGCCGCAGAGCCTTTGGCTGCGCCTTCGGAAACCGCAGTGGAGATTCAGGTTAAACCCGCGCGTAAGCTGTCGCTGAAAAAGAGCCGCGCTGGTGGGCCGACCGACGGTGCAGGTGATTCGTTGTCTACCGGTGCGTCTGAGCCCCTGAACACTGCCGCAAAGCCTGCCGTAAAACCGGTATCAAAAACACGCTCACGCAAGCCGCCAGCGCGTGAGCGGGAAGAGCAACTGGATCTGTTTGGCTAGCAGTGCTCGCCGCGCCTTTAAGGGGTTGATTAACAACCTGTTAGGCACTTGCCTGCGCTTCGGTCTCCGGTGCCGTGACCACGCAATTGCGGCCCCGGCGCTTGGCTTCATACAAGGCCCTGTCGGCTTGGCTGAACAGGTCTTTGGCCTGGGTGGCGGGCAGGTATTGCGCCAGCCCAAAGCTCGCAGTAATGGCCAGTTTCTGGTTGCCCTGTTCGATCTCCAGCGTTTCCAACGTTTCCCGCAGTCGTTCCGCGATATTTGCCGCCCCTTCCAGGTTGGTATTGCTGAGCAGTAAGGCAAATTCTTCGCCGCCGTACCGGAACAACATGTCGGTCGTGCGGGCCACCCGCATCAGGGTTTGCGCCACTTCGTGCAGGACTTCATCGCCCATGGCGTGGCCATAGGTGTCGTTGATGTGTTTGAAGTGATCGATGTCGATCATGACCAGACTCAGCGGCTGGCGGTAGCGGTTGGCCATTTGCAGCTCCCGCCGCACGGCGGTATCCATAGCCACGCGATTGCCGGCACCGGTCAACGGGTCCTGCAGGGCCGCCTGCAACGCGTCTTTGTAGCGCAGGCCGTTGTGCAAAGGGTGTATCAGGGTACCCAGTAAGGACTCTATACAGGCCAGTTCGGTTTCGCTGAACCGGCGTGTGCGGTTAAAGCGGATCTCGCCCAGATTGTCCCTCGGTGTGATCAGGCGGTAGTCGCAGTGGTGCAGGTTGTCGTTACCTAAGTGCAGTTGAATGGCGCGCGCCGGGTGGCGGTAATGCAGACCGCCAATGGGCACTTGCCGGTTCAGGTGCTTGAGAAATATTTCCAGCAGCTCGCGTAAGTCCAGCGTGGTTTGCAATTCGTGTATCAGTTTATGGCGCAGGGCCGGGTCTTCCTGCACAGCAAGTCGGGTGGCTTTGCGCGTGGGATTGCTGCGCACCTGCAGTGGTGTCACCTGATTGGATTCCTGCATCTGTTGCCTCTCTCATGGCGGGTGCTCGGTATGCACCGTAATTTGTTGAGGTTTAGCGATATTCGTGCCACTTTTTGCCATCCCTATAAAACGTTTTAAAAACAATGGGTTACGTGTTAACAAAATATTTTTGATGGTTTTTTAGTCAATTTTATGGCGCCGCTCCCCGGCAAAGCGGCCGTTACAAGCGGCGGTTTTTTGCCGCTTGCAATACTGTATATAAATACAGTAATCTGGTTGGCCCGGATAGATTTTGGTGTCCTTCATGCCGTCTGCCAACGTGATTGATCAACTGCTCAGCACCCGTCGCGATTTGTGGCGTGCCCGTACCCAGGGCGCGGGACGACAGGTGCTGCCCACCGGATTCAGCCTGCTGGATGAAGCCCTGCACGATGGCGGCTGGCCACTGGGCGCCAGTACCGAGCTCTTGGCTGAGGGCCTGAACTGGCCGTTGTTATTGCCGGCCTTGCGGCAACGTTTGCCCGGTTGGGTGATGTTGATTAACCCCCCTTGGTTGCCGGGGGCGCATTGGTTGGCCGGACAGGGGCTGGTGCCCGAACAATTACTGGTGCTGCGCGACGTAAGTCCGCGCGATGCCCTGTGGGCGGCGGATCAGAGTTTGCGCGCGGGCTGCTGTGCGTTGGTCTGCCAATGGCTGCCGGCACGGGGTATTACCGACCGGGATTTGCGCCAGCTGCAACTGGCTGCCGCCAAGGGGGGGGCCTGGCATCTGTTGGTGCGCTCGCCCGCGGCGGCGACGCAAGCGGCGCCCGCAGCCCTGCGTTTGCAGCTGGCCGTGGATGCCCGGGGATTGCAGCTTCAGGTGTTGAAACAGCGGGGGGGCTGGGCCGGTCAATCCCTGCTGCTGCCGCTCTGGCCTGAGCTGGCGGGTTTGCAACGGCAGCCGGTACAAACGTGGCCGGTACACCTGACCGAACTGCCTCAATTGCGTCGTGCACGGCCCTTGTCGCGCAGTGCCAGTGTGGCAGCCCTGGCGCGGGCATGAGTGGCGATGACCCGTTGGCAATCCACCGGCCAGTGTTGGCTGTGCCTTCGTTTCCCGGCGCTGGTGCTGGATTACTGGCTGAGCGGCAGTCCCGATGCCTGCCTGGCTTTGCACCATCAGGACCAACTGGTGTCCGTATCGCCCGCGGCGGAAACCGTGGGCGTGCAGGTGGGGATGGGCTTTACCAGTGCGCTGGCCCTGTGTCCGGATTTGCAGCTGCGCAGCTACGAGCCGGCACTGCAGAGTCAGTTACACACTCAGCTCGCGCACTGGGCCTACAGCTTCACGCCGCATATCCACACCGAGCCGGAACTGTTGTTGCTGGAATTATCGGCCAGCCTGCGCCTGTTTCATGGCTTGGATCAGTTAATGGCGCAGATCACCGCAGCGCTGGATGCGCGTAATCTCCGTTGGCGGGCGGGGCTGGCACCGACAGCGGCGGCCGCGCGTCTGTTGGCGCAAACAGACCTCCCGTTGATGCAACAGCTGGCCCGCTGGCAACAACCGGGTGAGCTGATAGAGCCGTTGCCGTTGGCCTTGTTGGATAGCCCCGAACGCTGCCGGCAGCGATTGGCGCGGGCCGGTTTCCAGCGCATTGCCCAGGTACTGGATCAGCCCCGCGCGGCGTTAGGCAAGCGCTTCGGTGAAGGCCTGGTATTGGCACTGAATCAACTCACCGGTGCCCAGCCCATGCCCGTGCCCACCTTGCCCATGCCGCAGGCGTTTGAGGCCAGCCGGGTATTCATGTACGGCCTGTCCGATGTGGCGCACCTGCAGCCAGTGATGCAACAGCTGCTGGATGAATTCCGCCAGTACCTGCTGCGCCATCAGCAGGTTTGCCAACAGTTGTGCTGGCGTTTTGTGGCGGAAGACAAGTCGGTACAAACCTTGTCGGTAGCCGTGCAGCAGGCCCATGCTGACACGGGCGAGTTTGCCGGCCTGAGTCAGTTGCGCATGGAGCAGCTGACACTGACTGCCGCAGTGGAAATTGTCAGTTTGCAGGCGCCCCTGTTACAGGCGGCACACAATCGCACGGGCAGCTTGTTCCGCGAATTGCAGGACAACAACGAAGATCTGGCGCGCCTGGCGGATCGGTTGTACCAGCGCTTTGATGAGCACCAGTTGTACTGCCTTGGCCGGTTGGCTGAACCGGTGCCCGAATACAGTCAACAACATCAACGGGTGCAGGCGTTGACTCAGGCCCGTGTTGCGCGCTTGCGGCCCACGCCGGCGCAAGGGCCGCTGGACCCTTTGCATTGCCCTTGGTTGTTTCCGGCGCCCGAGCCTGTTGCATTGCGGGGTGATGCGCTTTACTGGCGGGGGCAGCCATTGGAACCTGTCACGGAACATCGGCGTATTGATAGTCGCTGGTGGACCCGGGAGCGGGTGCGGCGGGATTACTGCATCGCCCGGCAGGCATCCCGGTTTTATCAGTGTTTTTTTTGCCACCGCCAGCAGCGCTGGTTTGTGTCTGGCTGTTATGTGTGCTGAGCCATGTTTGCCGAATTGCATTGCCTGAGTAATTTCAGTTTTTTGCGCGGTGCCTCGCGCCCGGAAGAGTTGGTATTGCGTGCCCATCAGCTCGGTTACCAGGCGCTCGCCATTACCGACGAATGTTCGTTTGCGGGCATCGTGAAGGCTTACGTGGCAGCGCGCGCGCTCAATTTTCATTTGATTGTGGGCAGTGAGTTTATTGTGCACGATCAAACCGATCAGTTGCCGCCGGTCAAGTTAGTCTTGTTGGCCACCAGCCGGGCTGCCTACAGTGAAATTTCCGCGCTCATCACCCGCGCCCGCCGGCGGGCAGAAAAGGGCCACTATCAACTGTTTTTGCAGGATCTCCAGTTTGGTACACAACAATGCCTGGCGATCTGGCTGCCGAATACTGAACACACCGAAAGCGGGTGGCAGGCGCAGGGGCAATTATTACAACGGTTTTTCCGGGGCCGGGTCTGGCTCGGCGTTGAGCTATTGCAGGATTTTTCTGCGCAGGCGCATTACGCACAGCTTTTGGCCACGGCACAAGCGCTGAACATCAGCATGGTGGCTTGTAACGATGTACACATGCACGCGGCCACGCGCAAGCCGTTGCAGGATGTGCTGACGGCCACGCGACACAATTGCTCGGTGATGGAATTGGGTGAACGGCGTCAGTGCAATGGCGAACGCTATTTGCGGCCGCTGGAAATTTTATCCCGGTGTTACCCCGAAGCACTGTTGCAGGAATCGGTACATATTGCCGGTCTGTGCCAGTTTTCCATGGATGAACTCTGCTATGAATACCCGCCGGAAGTGGTGCCCGATGGATTGTCGTCGGCGGACTACTTGCGCGATCTCACTTTCAGCGGTGCGCACAGGCGTTGGCCTGCGGGCATAACCCCGGCCATGCAGGCTCAGCTGGAAAAAGAATTGGGGCTGATTGCCGAGCTCAACTACGAATATTATTTCTTAACCGTGTACGACCTGGTGCGTTACGCCCGCAGCCAGCATATTTTGTGTCAGGGTCGCGGCTCGGCGGCCAATTCCGCCGTGTGTTTTTGTCTGGGCATTACCGAAGTGGATCCGGCCCAAAGCGACCTGTTGTTTGAACGGTTTATTTCCAAAGAGCGCAATGAGCCGCCCGATATCGATGTGGATTTTGAGCACGAGCGGCGCGAGGAAGTGATCCAGTATATTTACCGTAAATACACCCGCGAGCGGGCTGCGCTGGCGGCCACGGTGATCACCTACCGGCCCAAAAGCGCCATGCGCGATGTGGGCAAAGCACTCGGGCTCGACAGCCTGCTGCTTGAAAAAATGAGCAGTCAGTTGAGCTGGTGGGACAAGTCCGGCCAGATGATGGAGCGGTTGAAAGCGGCGGGGGTGGCCATTGAGGGCCAGGTGGTGCAGCAGTTTGTGGATCTGGTGCAGGAAATTCTCGGTTTCCCGCGCCACTTGTCCCAGCACGTGGGCGGGTTTCTCATTACCAAAAGCCCCGTGAGTACGCTGGTGCCGGTGGAAAATGCCAGCATGCCCGAGCGCACGGTGATCCAGTGGGACAAGGAAGACATTGAAGCGCTGGGGTTGTTGAAAGTGGATGTGCTGGCGCTCGGCATGCTGTCGGCCATCCGCAAAACTCTGGATCTGATCAACACGTATCAGACGCCACCAATGACCGTGGCCCGGATACCGCCTGAAGACCCGAAAACCTATGCCATGTTGTGCCGGGGCGACAGTGTGGGTGTATTTCAGGTGGAGTCGCGCGCGCAAATGGCCATGCTGCCACGGCTGAAACCGCAGACGTTTTACGATCTGGTCATTGAAGTGGCCATTGTCCGGCCCGGGCCGATTCAGGGCGATATGGTGCATCCCTATTTACGCCGGCGTAATGGCGAAGAACCGGTGACTTATCCCAGTGAGGAAATCAAAGCCGTATTGTCGCGCACCCTGGGTGTGCCGATTTTTCAGGAGCAGGTGATTAAGCTCGCCATGGTGGCGGCGGGGGTTTCCGGCGGTGAAGCGGATCAGCTCCGGCGTGCCATGGCCAGCTGGGGCCGCAATGGCAACCTCTACGGTTTTCGCGACAAGCTCATGCGCGGCATGGCCGAGCGCGGCCACAGCCAGGATTTTGCCGAGCGCCTGTTCCGGCAGATGCAGGGCTTCGGCGAGTACGGCTTTCCCGAATCCCACGCCGCCAGTTTTGCACTGTTGGTGTATCAGTCGGCCTGGCTCAAGTGTCATTACCCGGCGGCTTTTTACTGTGGCCTGTTGAACAGCCTGCCCATGGGATTTTATTCACCGTCACAGCTGGTTCAGGATGCCCGTCGTCATCAGGTGGATGTGCGCGCGCTCGATATCAATGCCAGTCACTGGGATCACAGCCTGGAGCTGGATGACGCAGTGGCGGCGGTGGAATTTTCACCGGCAGTGCGTTTGGGGTTCCGGTTGGTCAAAGGCATGCGTGAAGACACGGTGGCTCGCTGTGTGGCCGCCCGTGCCGAGGGCCGCTTTACCAGCCTGGCCGATCTGCAGGCGCGCGCCCGGGTGAGTCAGGGCGAGTTGGAGTTACTGGGCGCTTGCGGTGCGCTGCGGGTGTTCAATGAAGACCGTTTCCGGGTGCAGTGGGATATTCTCGATCTGGACGCCGCGCCACTGTTCAGCGCAGACAGGGAGCCGGGCGATGAAACACCCGCGCCGTCGCAGTCAGCGTTACCTGCGGCTACCGACCGGGACAGTCTCATACTCGATTACCAGACCCATACACTCACCACTGGCCGGCACCCCATGGCGTTTTTGCGTGCCGAGTCCTTGTACCGGCAGTGCAAAACCGCACAGGATCTGCTTGGCATCAATCACGGCCGTTTTGTCCGGGTGGCGGGTCTGGTCACCGGGCGTCAGCGACCGGGTACGGCCTCCGGAGTGTTGTTCATGACGCTGGAAGATGAAACCGGCAATACCAATGTGGTGATCTGGCAGGCACTTCAGGAACGTTACCGGGCTGCTATCATGCACGGGCGCTTGCTGTATATTAAGGGCGTTGTGGAGCGCGAGGGCAGGGTGGTACATCTGATTGCCGGCCACGTAGAAGATCACAGCGATAAACTGCCCGAGCTGTTGCAACGCTCGCGCGATTTTCATTGAGGGGGTAAAAAATGAGCACAAAAATTCTGGTGATTACCGGGGGCAGCAAGGGCATCGGCCGGGCTGCGGTAGAGCAATTCCAGCGCAAGGGCTATCAGGTGCTCAATATTTCCCGTAGCCCGTGTGATCTGGCGGAGGTCAAGAACCTCGCCCTCGATATGAGCGATGCAGGCTGGGATACCCGCGCGAGTGCGTTGATACACGATGCGTTGAGCCCCTGGATGCCGGAAGGTCGCGCACGCATAGCATTGGTCCACAACGCCGCGCGACTGGACAAAGACAGTGTGGAAAACGTCACGGCCCAGGCGTTTGCCGACGTGATGCAGATCAACGTGATTGCGCCCAGCCAACTGAACCAGATTCTTCTGCCGGTAATGGCCAAAGGTTCAGCGATTGTCTACATAGGTTCTACCCTGAGTGAAAAAGCCGTGGCGGGCAGCTGCACCTACGTCACCTCAAAACATGCGCTGGTAGGCCTGATGCGCGCCACCTGCCAGGATCTGGCCGGCCGCGGTATCCACACCAATTGTATATGTCCGGGCTTCACCAATACCGAAATGCTGCGGGCACACGTGGGCAACGACCAGTCCATTCTGGATGCCATCGCGTCAGGTGTGACTTATGGGCGTTTGATTGAGCCGAAGGAAATGGGCAAGTTCATCTATTCTGCCGCCACACAGCCGGTGCTGAATGGTGCAGTGTTGCACGCGAATCTGGGGCAAGTTGAGCGCTGAGTTTGAAATATGTCCTGTTGCCCGGCATGGATGGTACGGGTTCGTTATTTGAACGGGCGCTCAATAAAATGCGGCACTTGGACGTGCAGGTTTTGCCATTGCCTGAGCGCGTTTTCTCAACCTACTCAGCATTAGCGCAGGCTATTAGGCCTGAACTGCCCGATACGCCCTATATTCTGATTGCTGAATCTTTTTCTGGCCGGGTGGCTGCTGAAATAGCAGGGTCAGGATCTGAAAATCTGAAGGGAATTATCTTCGTTAATTCATTCTTGGATCCGCCTTCTAAGGCTTTGCTGAATCTAACAACACTATTGCCATTGAATAGCGCATGGCTGTGGACAATTGCCAAGCCGTTGATTAGTTATCTGTGTTTGCACGGCAAGGGCGGAGAGATCTATCAACGACTGAAATCAGTGGTTGCTGGTGTGCCTGTTTCAGTACTGAACTCACGCTTGCGTATGATGGCTGACATGTCTCCACCCAGTGTTAACCTGGCTCTGGAAGTAAAGGTGTTAATCGGTAAACAGGACAGGCTAATTTCGCTCGCCAAATCTGAACGGATTTCAGCATCTTATGATGTGAGTGAAATTCAGGTGTTGGATGGGCCGCATATGCTTTTGCAAACCTCGGATGAGGCGTGCGAGGTGTTGGTTGAGATGTTAGGCCATGGGTTTGGTGCCATGGAGTGAGAAATTACTCAGGAAACAGGTAGGGTGGATTAGCGCCAGCGTAATCCACCAAAAGTAACGCATTTCATCCCTGTTGCTTGCGAGGCAGACGTCTTGAAGGCCCTTTCAACTTAGCGCGAAATCCCCCGAGTAACTGATTCTGAGGTTAATAGAGGAGGATAGCCAGGTAGCGAGAGGAGCATAAATTAAGACAGCCCAAAGAATCTGATAAGGTACATCATCTGCCCAACTACGTGTGGTGGTTCGCTGGGGTAACTTGCAAGCCACAGGGATGTGGCGGGAGCGAATCGGTACAGGACGTATCGTTGAGCGGCAAGTTACCCCAGCGAACCGCCACCCAGCGTGCGGTCTGATCATTCGATTACCTCCTACAAAGGAATCTCATCCTCAACCCGCAAATACCGCCGTAAATAATGCACCGCGGCATAAAACGGCAAGGTATCGGCTAAGGCTACAACCATCTTGAACAGATAGTTACTGCCCATCAGCACCATGAGTTGCGCCAGGGTGATACCACCGGCCAGGTAGGTGGCGCCGAAGGTGACGCCGATGACCATGAAGGAATCCACGCCCTGGCTTACCAGCGTGGATAAATTATTTCTTAACCACAAATGTTTCCCGTGGGTCAGGCGCTTCCAGAAATGGAACAGTTGCACATCGCAATATTGTGCCGCCAGATAAGCCAGCATGGAGGCAAATACGGCCCCTGAAGTACAGGCAAAGATCAGCTGGAATAATTCCACCTGACCGGAGACCACCTCACCGCTGGGCAGAATAATATCTTCCGAAATCTGCAACACCTGCCAGGGTGGCAGGGCTTCGGGCGCGACGGCAGGCATTTGGCTGCCGAGCCAGAGTACCCCGATGACAAAAAAATTCATCACCAATCCCAGCGTAACCATAAAGTTGGCGCGCCGCTTGCCGTAAATCTCGCTCACAATATCGGTACACAGAAATGTCAGCGGGTAGGGCAATACGCCTATGGCCAAAGCCATGGGGCCCATTTGCACAAACCGGGTGATACCGATGACATTCAAAAGCGTCATGGCACACAGGAAAAAACCGGCCAGCAGCATAAAGACTTTTTCGCGCCGCCAATTCAATTCGCTGTCACTCAAGCCGGCGTCCGCTGACGGGTTTTGTGCAATCACACTCATATGTCAGACGCTTCACGCCAGATGCAGGAGCCCCACTGACCCGGGCCGGAAGAAACTTTCATCTCAACCTGGGCGATATCGTAGCGCGACACAAAATCGTCGTCGTGCAGGAACCTGTCCAGTAAATAGGTGGCAAAGGCTTCCACCGTGGTATTGGGGATTGGCAGCAACTTGCAGTCGGACTTGGCAAACCAGAGCGTCTCGCCGTTGAAGTGTGCAACGATGGCATCGCCTTCGTGTTTGAGTGCCAGATATTGGGATTGGGCCGGCAGCAGAGTGTATTCATCCAGCTCGTCACACAGTGCGCGCATTTTGTCTTTCAGAATCTTGTAGCTGAAAGCGAGGCCATTGCGATTGGCGGGTGAGCTGATGCTCATGGATACCCTGAAATTGTGGCCGTGCAATCGTTCCCGCTCGGTGGCAGAAAAAATCGTGAAGTGAGCGGCGGAGAACTTCATGTCCTCCTTGTTAACTTCGATGGTAATCAGGCTGCTCATTTTATGATCAATTTGTCCGGCTGATGTTGAGGGATTATATACACAATCGTATTAACCGTGGTTTCGATGCGTGTTGGGTAGACAATAACCCCATAAAAATCAAGGTCTATAAAGGTTCTATCGTACCAATTGTCGGGTTGAAGAGAGGATGTAAGGCGATGAAAGCCGCATTCTGACCACAAAAGCTTGTTACGGTCATAAATTGCATTTAGATTTCGCGATGGTTGTAAATATGGCTAGGTCTTTAGTATGAAGCGGCGCGCGCGATTAGGGCTATTTGCCGTAGTTCTGGCATTTGCGCCGACTGCACTGAGTGACTCGGTGATGACCAGTGAGTCTGGTTTCGCCTCTACCAACGCCTGCCCGCTAGTGTCCCAATACCTGGCGGCATCAGGTGCTACCGAAAGCCATGCTCACCGGAGTTGTCGTCCGGTATCTGCAGTCCAGCCACCGCGCGACGCTGCTTGGAAAGTAAAGTTATCGGGGGTTGGGAGCAGCAGTTTCGATCAAAGCTTGCCCAAAGATACCCAGGTGCTGCAGTTAACGCCCAACGAGTTATTGGTAACCCGGTTTTTGAAGGGTAAACCTATAGATATTGCTTGGAATCATAGCCTGCATAGCGCCCTGCATTATTGCCAGAAACTTGAATGGGCGGGATTTACAGACGTGATTGTTTATCTGGAGTCGCCAACCGTCAGGCCCGGTTTGTTGGCTCCAGAGGTTGTATTGGCTGAGTGGTTCGCGGGTGCGGCAATCCTCTATACGTCCGACGAGTCAGGTATTGCATCGCTTGGAGATTATGAAGGGGTTCCTGAAAAGGCATCACTCGATCCTGCATTTCGATTGCTTATGCAGGGTACATCAGCTGAGATACCACTGAACGGTAAAAAGGGAATCGGTCGACAATTTCAATGGAAAGGCGGAATGACAGCCTTGCAGCAAGAGTTGTTGAAAACACAATGGACGAATTTCAGGCGAAATGCGACTACTGAACGCTATCTTTGCTCATCTTACTAAGCACATGTTTCTAGTGGTGCTGCTGATTATTTCAGTTGGTGGCGTTACCTATTGGCTATTGCAGAAGCCCACAGGCACGAATTTTCTGGGCAAGAAACAAATATTGCTTTCCTATCAGTTTGAGCTCGCCAATAACAGCGACCAGCTGGTCAGTTCGGCATATTTTGATGTGTTTGCGCCATTAAAACAAAGTGCTACTCATCAAGTGTTGGACATTAAGACCGATGGTGAATTTGAAGTTGTTTCAGATCACTACGGGCAACAACTAATCCGGTTCAAAAATCTGACGCTTCCTCCTAATGGTGCCCGAATACTCACAGTCAGGGTGCTGCTTGCCGTTAATGCTGTGGGTCAAGGCCAGTGGCCAAAGGCTATTGTTCAGGCAGCCCGCGAGAAAAGCAGAAACAGTTGGGCGGGTCCGGAAGTATCGCGATTGATATCAATTTTGCAACATCAGCAGCAAGACTCACTGCGGGACATCAGCGAATGGCTATATACACACGTCGAAAGTGTTGATTATATGGCCCAGGACCGCGGCGCCGAATATGCGCTGAAGTATAAGCGTGGTGATTGTACTGAATTTATGTCTGCTTTTAGCGCGCTTGCACAAGCTGCCGAGTATCCAGTGTTCGGTGTTGGTGGGTTTGTTGTGTCTGAGTCATCAGGTGTTCTGCTTAAAGCTGATGCCTATCATAACTGGAATCAGGCTTTCGAAAATCAGTCTTGGGAATTATTCGATTCGCAGCGTAATCTGCGTTCGGCGCACAACACAAGCTATGTGGCATTCAGGCTGTTCGGGTTGCCAGAAACAAATTTGAAAACATCTTCCTCTCAGCGCTTTGTTGTTCATGACGAGCGCCTGACAGCAAAAATGATTTAGTTTGGGATAACTATCAATGAATTTGCGTGCTTTCTTCGTGGTGTTAATGGCTCTGGCAATCGCGTCGCAGGCCTTTGCCGATGAAATAACCATTACTGAAGACACCTATATTGGCGTTGACAACCAAACTTATGATGGTCACATATTGATCCTCAGTGGTGCCAAGGTGACGCTGGATGGCTATCACCAGTTTGAAGAGTTGCGCCTTATCAATGGTGCGCAAATCACCCATACTGAAGCGGCATCAGAAACTTCCCCATTCGTCAATATAGAAGCCAATCTGATAAATCTTGCCTACGGAACACGTATCTATGTAACAGGAAAAGGGCGTAACCCAACCCCGGAAGTGTCTGCCAGTGGCTCGGGGAGTCACGGTGGTGCGGCGGGGAGTCTCAATGGCAGTGTATCCAATGCTGTATTTGGTCACTATAAGGAGCCTTCCAGTTTTGGTATAGGCGGTCGGAGCGGTGGTGTTGCGGATGACAGTATTTATAACCACAGGGGTGGCGGCAAAATTAAGCTGGTGGCAAATACCCTTGTTTTGGATGGGGAGTTGCACGCCGATGGGCTTGGGTACTACTACGCGCATGATGGTGCTGGTGCGGGTGGTTCTATCTGGCTGGATGTGGGTGTACTTAAAACCACGCGAACGGCTGGAGATTATAGAATTCATGCCAATGGCGGCAATGGCCACATTAACGGTGCTGCTGGCGCAGGTGGGGGTAGGGTTGCTATCTATTATGAAACGCTGGATGGATTCAGTATTGCCGGTATGGTGTTAGCCAATCCAGGAATTGCTGTTGGTGGAAGCGTAAATCCTGAAGCTAATGGTTTGTCAGGTACGATTTATCATAAGAACAAACAAACGCAATCAGATGAGTTGCGTTACGTGTTGAATAGTCAAACGCCCGATTCCATCAGAGCGCAATCCTTGTCCGGCGATTACGGCAACACAAATCTGGCCGTGGTGGGCCAGCGCGTGCATTTGGATAATGTTGTATTCGGTGGCTTATCTGTTACCGGTGGTTCACGTATCACCAGTAGCGGCAGTGTGCAATTCTCAGGCGCGATCAATGTGAAAGGTGCCACCTTGATCAATGTGAAAGGTGCCACCTTGAATGGCATGCGCCATTGGATAACGTCACTCGGCGATGACTTGGTGATTGACGGCTTTACTTATGAGATGCAGGGCGATGAGAGCTGGAATTCGGTCACTGTTCAGAATGCCGGTGTACTGACTCACGCCATTGGTGCAACCACCAATGCTGGTGCTGAAGGTGTGGTACTCACCGCCAGCCTGATCGATATCAAAGCCGGTGCGAAAATCGACGTATCGGGCCGTGGCCATTTGCCCAATGCGGATGTGACCTTCAGCGGTTCGGGCAGTTACGGTGGCGCAGCAGGAACGTTTAATGACAATGCTACCAATGCCACCTTTGGCGATTTCCGAGCACCTCAGCACTTCGGCATTGGTGGGCGCCGGCTCGATCAACCAGATGACTCAATTCACAGTAAGCGCGGTGGCGGTGCCATCAAGCTGATTGCTGACGATCTGGTTGTTGATGGTGGTATTTACGCAGATGGGCTCGGTTACTATTACGGTCAAGATGGCGCAGGCGCTGGCGGCTCCATTTGGATTGATGCAGGGGTGCTTCGCACCAATCGATCAAACCTGGATAACAGAATTCATGCCAATGGCGGCAATGGGCATGTCAGTGGTTCTGCGGGCGCGGGCGGTGGCCGTGTCGCGCTTTATTATAATGTGCTGGATGGATTTAACGTCGCCGGCATGGTACTTGCGAATGCCGGCATTTCATCCAGTGGTCCATCGGGTTCTGACAGTCACGGGCAGCCCGGTACCGTTTACCATAAAAACAAACAAACGCAAGCGGAAGAGCTGCGTTATGTGTTGAGTGGGCTCACTTCAGATTACATCAAACCACTCACTGTGTCCGGAGACTACGGCAATATGAATCTGGCCGTGGTCGGCCAGCGTGTGCATTTGAATAATGTTGTGTTCGGTGGTTTATCTGTAACCGGAGGTTCACGAATCACCAGTAGCGGCAGTGTTGAATTTACGGGTTCGCTTGATATCAAAGGCTCGACGCTTTATGGCATGCGCCATTGGATAACGTCACTCGGCGATGACTTGGTGATTGACGGCTTTACTTATGAGATGCAGGGCGATGAGAGCTGGAATTCGGTCACTGTTCAGAATGCCGGTGTACTGACTCACGCCATTGGTGCAACCACCAATGCTGGTGCTGAAGGTGTGGTACTCACCGCCAGCCTGATCGATATCAAAGCCGGTGCGAAAATCGACGTATCGGGCCGTGGCCATTTGCCCAATGCGGATGTGACCTTCAGCGGTTCGGGCAGTTACGGTGGCGCAGCAGGAACGTTTAATGACAATGCTACCAATGCCACCTTTGGCGATTTCCGAGCACCTCAGCACTTCGGCATTGGTGGGCGCCGGCTCGATCAACCAGATGACTCAATTCACAGTAAGCGCGGTGGCGGTGCCATCAAGCTGATTGCTGACAATCTGATTGTAGATGGTGGTATCTATGCAGACGGCAAAAGCCACCAGGCGGGCTACGATGGCGCCGGTTCAGGCGGCTCTATTTGGATTGATGCAGGTGCAGTGCGCACCTCTCGGTCAAACCTCGATTATAGAATTCATGCCAATGGCGGCAATGGGCATCTCAGTGGTTCTGCGGGCGCGGGCGGTGGCCGTATCGCGCTTTATTATAATGTGCTGGATGGATTTAACGTCGCCGGTATGGTTCTGGCAGATGCCGGACTTTCCTCAAGCGGTGCAGCGAGCGCTGAAACTCACGGCCTGCCAGGGACTATTTATCACAAAAACAAGCAAACGCAGAAAGAAGAGCTGCGCTACGCCCTGAAAAGCGCTGCGGCTGATTACATCGGTACGCTCACCTTAAGTGGTGATTTCAATACACTGGATTTAGCCTTTTCTGGTTTAAATGTTCATTTGGAAAATTTGGCGTTCGGCAACTTAACGGCTTCAGGTAGTGGCAGAATCAGCAGCGGTGAAAATGTCACCATGGCGGGGACGCTCAACGCAAATAATGTAATCCTCACCAGTATTGGGGCATGGAATAAACCACAACTAGGGGCAGAGCTCACCGTCGATGGTTTTACCTACGAACTGAACCAAAACGAAAGTTGGTCAAAGCTTGTAATTAAAAACCAGGGGGTGGTTACCCATACGGCCGGATTGGTTAAGTCAGATGGTACTGAAGGCGTTACGCTGAGTGCGGATACATTAACCATCGAAAAAGGATCTAGCATCAATGTGTCTGGTAAGGGGCGACTGTATGCTCCTGAAACCAACAATCGCGAAGCCGGAAGCCATGGTGGTAGAGCCGGCGCAAGCGAAGGCCAACAACCCATAGCAGCATACGGCAGTATGAAACAACCCGCGAATTACGGTACGGGAGGGCAGGGAAGTTCGGATGCAAATCATACCCGCGGTGGCGGAGCAATTAAGATAATCGCTAAAGACCTCACGTTGGATGGTGTAATCCTTGCGGATGGAATGGCAGGTACCAACACTAACCGATCAGCTGCTGCGGGTGGTTCCATTTGGTTGCAGGTAGATAATCTGATTGCGACGCAAACCCACAACGGTTTCCGTCTTAGGGCCGATGGCGGGGCGGTAAATGCGAACCCTGGTGCAGGGGGTGGGCGCATCGCAGTTTATTACAAGCAGTTGCATGGATTTAATCTCGCTGGCTGGGCTAACGCTCAAGGTAGCGGCAGTACTGTTTATCTGCCACCGCCCGGTGAACCAGGTACGGTGTATTTCCATAATGCCATTACCGGCAAAGAATCTATGATATTTGCCGTTTCCAGTGGCGATGCAGGCTATTGGCCAGAGGTCAGATTTTCAGGCGATTACGGAAATTTGGATTTACATGTCCGGGGATTGAAACTCATCCTGGGGGATAGTTCGCTTGATAATGTCTTTCTGGAAAGTGGCGCAATTCTGCAAACCGCAGGGGAGGTCAATCTTACGGGCAGAATATTTGCCAGTAACTCAACCGTTGCTTCTCTGAATCAGTGGAACTTACCTGCGGGTCGACACCTTGTTGTAGACGGCTATACCTACGAAATGCAGGGTGATGAAGTCTGGGACTCTGTAACCATTAAGGCGGGTGGTACTCTCACCCATGCCATAGGCACCAAGACCTCCGGCGGAAAAGATGGTGTTGAACTGCAGGCGAACCTTTTTAACCTTGAGCGATATGGGCGTATAGATGTAACGGGCAAAGGCCGTCTGCCACTGGAAACCATGATTAACAAAGAGTCAGGCAGTCACGGTGGTCGGGCCTGGCAAGTGGATGGTCAGCTGGTTCCTGATGCCTACGGGGACTACCAGCGGCCCCAGGAGTTTGGGATCGGCGGCCATCACCTCACCGCAGGCAGCGAAGTCCGCGGTGGTGGTTCGATAAAAATCGTAGCCGATGAATTCCTTCTGGATGGTCAGATTGCCGCTGATGGTAAGGTTGGCAACAGCGGCGGGGGCGCGGGTGCGGGAGGCTCCATTTGGCTCGATGTGAAAACCCTGCGTTCGACCCATAATAGTAATGGCCGTCGACTGAGCGCGGTAGGCGGGCATGTCTCCTCAAATCTGGGAGCCGCGGGTGGCGGACGTATCGCAGTATATTATGACCATGCTGAAGGTGTGAGCTTGGCGAGCTGGAGCTCTACAGAAAGTGGTAGCTACTACACGACGTTGATGGGCGAGCCCGGTACTCTATTCATTAAAAATAATTTAACCGGTGACACACAGCTTCATTTCAGCCGACAATCCAAGAACCCCTCGATACAGCCGGTGTTTAATATTTCTGGCGACTACAGCAACGTAGACCTTTGGTTGGGCGGCATCAACGCACGTTTAACTGACGTGAAGCTGACAAACCTGATGCTTTATGGTGCCAGTACCGTTGACAGCGGGCTTAGCGTAGAGCTGAGCGGTGAAGTTAATAGCCAGAGCACTACGGCGGTCCTGCAAACCATGGCGCACTGGGATTTTCTTGCGGGTCGCCATCTGAACGTTAATGGTTTTATTTATGTACTGAGCGGTGCTGAGCATTGGGATACCGTTAAAGTCAGCAACTCTGGCCGAATCACCCATAATCCCGGCGCGGCCGTGCATGAAACGGCAGACGGTGCAGAACTACACGCAAAAAGTATCCATGTGGAATACCCCAGCTGGATTGATGTCAGCGCTAAAGGGTTGCTGCCCAATGACGAGGTGACTGGCAATGCATCCGGTAGCCATGGTGGTTTAGGCGGTGCTCCAGCGGGCGATGCCACCAACAGTGTTTATGGCAATGAGCTGGAGCCGCAGCAGGCAGGTGTAGGCGGTCGTTATCAGAACATGGACGATTCGCATACCAATAATGCACGTGGCGGTGGTGCTTTGAGGTTGGTGGCCGACGATGTACTTATTAACGGATTTGTTTATGCCAGGGGTGAAGGTGGCAAGTACGGTGGTGGTGCCGGTGCCGGCGGGTCTGTCTGGATTGAAGCCGGTCAGCTTCGTACCAACGGCGGGGTAGGCAATTCATCGCTTATTGATGCCAGCGGTGGCGCAGCGTCATCTCGTCCTGGCGGCGGCGGTGGCCGTATCGCAATTCATTACGACAGTCTCCAGGGCTTCACCGAGAATCATGCCAAAGTTGTTGCCAATGGCAATAACGGCAGTGGCGTCGGCAGCGTGCAGTGGGTAAAACGGGAATCGGCTCCTTTCGTCTTGGGGCAGTCCATTGGTCCTGTTGTTTCTGCCTGGCCGGGTTCATTTACCATCAATTTCAATGTGCCACTGAATGTCGATTCTGTGGATATAAACGACGTGCAATTACTGGGGGCAGATGGCGAGCCCTTGCAGGTCATCGATGGCGTGTCCTTGATAACCGAAAGCAGTTTGCAAGTCTATACCCAGGCCAATTTCAGCCACGGCGTTTACACCTTGTTGGTCGGACCCTATCTGAACGGCCAGAACGGTCGGGGTATGGATCAGAACCGGAACGATATTGAACAAGAGCCTGAGGCCGATGTTTATCAGTTCAGTTTTGAAATTGACAGTGCCGCGCCGCTTTCACCGGTGATTGATCAGTTACTTGCCCCAGCGGTAAACCCCAGCAAGTACAAATCCTTCTCATTAAGTGGTCCAAGGTCTGAGCCACTCGCGGTCTATGTGAACAACGCGGAAGTGGCACCGCTGGGCACTGGCGCCTGGACTTACGCTTTCTCAGTATCAGAGGGCATGAATAACCGCACCCTCTATGTTAAAGACAGTGCAGGTAATGTGAGCGACACGGTCACCGTGCTGATCAATGTGGATTCTGTAGCGCCCGTCATCGGCAGTGCGCAACCCGGTGGCTACATCAATCAGTCACCCGAATCCATTGTGCTTAACTTTACCGAAGACGGCAGTGGTGTGGACTGGAACGCAAGTGTGCTCACTGTTTCTATGAATGGTTCAGTGCTTGTCGGCGACTGGGTCAACGAAAGTAACAGTGCCAGCTTTACGCCGGCTGCCAGCCTGCTGGATGGCGACTATGTCATTGATGTAGTACTGCAAGACAAGTACGGCAACAACAGTGGTGCTAAACAATTCACATTCAGCCTGGATCGTATCGCACCTGCTTCGCCTACCCTGGCAGTACATCCTGCCGTCACCGCGATCAACCAATATGAATTCAGTGGTACCAAGCCGATTAACACTGGCATCTGGCTGGGTGACCAACAGTTGGTGCCCGCATCTACAGCCTCTAATTGGTCTTACACACTGCCGTTAACAGAAGGCCAGAACCATTTTGAGTTCAGTGCCGTGGATCTCGCGGGTAACCGCAGTGTATCCGTGCCGGCGGATATTCGCTTCGATAACACAGCGCCCGGTATGGTGCCTGTGAGCATCAATGCGCAAGGCAATGGCACCGAAGCCTGGTTGAATTGGACCAGCTACAACGAAATAGCCAATGGCAACGACATTGCCGAATACCGCGTTTATCTGAGCAGCAGTGCGTTTGCCAATGTGATGCTGATGCAACCGGCCTACACGGTGGCCGGTGGAACGCAACAACTGCATCTGCAAGGTTTGGTGCGCAATGCACAACGCTTTGTGGCCGTAGTGGCGGTTGATGAGCAAGGGCTCAAGCTCGACAATGTGCTCGCACAGGCATTTACACCGGTAGATGTGCAGGCACCGGAAGATGTTTCGGCCTTCAGCGTAACGCCCGGTGCAACCAGTCTGCACCTGCAATGGCTGCCGTCTGTAAACGCTGCCGGAGACCTGGAAGCCTATGTTATTGAAATTCAGGATGCGGTTACCGGTCTGCGGGAAATTTCCCTGCCGCACGATCCGCAAGCGGAACCCTCTGCACCGATTGCATTCACGGTTGACAATCTGGCGCCCGCCTCGGGCAATGCGCTGCGCGTTTACACCCGCGATCTGGCGGGGAACAAGAGCAGTGGCCGCAATAATCCCGGTGTCACCTGGCTGGCCAATCCCATCCCTAATGAAATAGAAGAATTGAGCGCACAGCTGCGCCTGCATTGGCCGTCGGCCGTGCCGAATAATCTGGTCAAACACTACCTGGTTTATGTGAGCACGTCAGATTTCAATTCGGTGCAGGGCTTGCAACCTGCATTGCAAGTCAACAAATCATCTAATGGCAGTGTGCTGGTGCAGGCTATTTCAGGTCTCACCAACGATACGCCTTACTATGTGGCCATTGTTGCGGTTGGCATGTCAGACGGTTATTCGCCACAGGTGCAAACCGTGATGGCAACGCCCACGGAAGACAACACGCCACCGGCGGTGGAACTGGTGCAGTTCAAAACCAGTCTGGATCAAACCAGTTTGTTAACGCCAGCCACGCTCGACCGGGCCGGCAAATTGCAAGTAGCTGCGACCGATGTATCCGGCGTTTCACGGATTGAACTGCAGCTCGATGGGGTGCTCCTCTCCAGCCTCTATACCAAAGATGCGGAGGGTTTCTATAGTCTGGCGATGAATTGGGACGGCGTGGTCGAGGGTGAGCACACCCTGAGCATCACCGCCGTCGACAACTGGGACAACAAAGTCACGCACCAATATCCCTTTACGCTCACCATGGCAGCGCCTGCTGCACCTCAGTGGTTGGCGCCGGCTGCGCCCGCATTAACCAGTGCCGCCAGTGTCAGTTTGGTGGCCAAAGCGGCGCTTAATACTCAGGTGCAATTACTGAATAACGGCGTGGCGCAAGGGGCGGCTAAAGCGGTTGATGCCAGTGGCACGGTGAAATTCAATGCCAGTCTCGCTGAAGGCGATAACGTCTTTACATTGGTGGCCAATTTCACTGGCCGAACGGCGCAGAGTGTGCCCAGTGCCCAGGTCAGCGTGCGTCGCGACAGCAGTTTGCCGGCGGCGCCCGGTCAGCTCAGCGCCCAGAGTGGCAGCGCAGGCCAGGTGTTCCTCAACTGGAATAAGGTCACCAGCAACAGTGCCCAAAACCAGATAGTGGGTTATAACGTCTATCGTTCAACCGCCGAATTCAATCAGGTTGGTGTGGAGGGCGTGGTTAAAATAAACACCCAACCGCTCGCGACCAACCAGTATAAAGACATGCCGGTTGAGGATGCGCAATATCTTTACAAAGTCACCACGGTTAATCAGGCCGGTGCAGAAAGTCCGTTGTCCGCTGGCGCCACGGCAATTGCCGATAGTACAGCGCCAAAAGCATCGGCCATTCGTTACCAGAGCCTGGGTCAGGTGGATCAGGTCAGTGGCCGGCATGCGCCAGCCAAAATCAATGTGGAAGTGGATTTCTCCGAGCCGCTGCGCAACAAGCCTTACCTGGCCATAGCTCCGGTGGGTGGTGTGCCCATGGTGGTAGAATTGGCGTTGGCCAGCAACAGCGAAACCCGCTACCTCGGCAGTTTTAATCTGTTGGATGGCACGCCGTCAGGCACGGCATACGCGGTACTCTCTGCACACGACAAAGTGGGCAACCGCGGCACAGAAGTCGAGCAGGGCGCAACGCTGCTCGTGGATGCGCAAGGACCGGATCTGGTATCGCTGGTGTTATCCCCTGCGCAGCCACTGCAGGTCGATCCGGTAGAAGGCCTGGCCGTACAACTCCAACTCCAATTGAACGATGCCACGGCGGGTCAGGCCGCGCCGCTGCTCATACCGCAAATCAATGGCGTGCCACTCCCCGGCTATAGTCAGGGCATCAGCCTGACACTGGCCGAAGGGTCGCCGGTAGATGCGCCTGTCTATTTGGGCAGCCTGCAACTCCCAGTGAGCGCGGGCCAGGATGACCAAGGTGCCGCCGCAGTAGAAACCCTGAGTTTCAGTTACAACGCCGAAGATACGTTGGGCAATGTGGGCAAAATCAAGCCCGGTATCAATCAATTCCAGGTGTACCAGGGCGATCTGCCGCCGCTGGCGATACCCCATGGGTTGAGCGCGCGCGCGCAATCCGGTGGCAAAGTGGCGTTGGCCTGGCAAGCGGTAAATGCTGCGGCCGGTTATCAGGTCTACCGGAAAACCGCGTTGGAAGCCACGGGCGTCTGGTTGGAAAGCACCACTGGGCCGGAGTATCTGGATACACCACCGGCCGATGCCACCTACTACTATGCGGTGTCGAGCCTGCGCCAGGATAATGGCCAGAGTGCCGAGAGTGCACAATCTGACTGGGTACAGGTCAGCGCCGATTCGGTGGCGCCGGCTCAGCCAGCCAATTTAGACGCCCAGCTCAACGGTCAGGGGATTGTATTGCGTTGGGATACCCCGCTCACCGATGCGCTCGGTCAGCCGGAAAATCAGGCCCAGCTGCAGTACGCGCTCTACCGCCTGAACCTGGCAGAAGGAGAGCAGGCCACAGCGGAAAATCTGGCCGGACTCCAGGCCTTGCAGGCCGACATTGTTGGCAACCTGGCACTGGATACCAGCCCCAGCGAAACCGAACATGCTTATGTACTGGTGGCGTTGGATCAGGCTGGCAACACGTCGGCGCCATCCAATACGGTGTATCTGAATGTGGATTTGTTGCCGGTACAGCAATTGTCTGTACAGCTGGCCGAGGCCGGTCATCCGTTGCTGCAATGGTTCCACAACGGCAGCAGTGTGGAAGGCTTCCGCCTGTTCACCGGCCCGGATGACGCCTTAGTGCCACTCACCACTGAGCTGGTGGCTGCCACCGGTGGCGCGGTGGCATTCACCGATGAAAGCCTAAGCGGCAATGCCACCGAACGCCGTTATTCGGTGGTGGCCGAAGACGCCAATGGCGCGCAGAGCATTGCCAGCGGTATCACCCTGCCGGCACTGTCGGTGGAACTGGTTGAACAAAACGAGCCGCAATCTTTGCTGCGCGGGGTGATGAACCGCTTGGTCTTCCGCGTGTTCAACAAAGGCCAGGCCGACGCCACAGCGCTCACGCTTTGGGTGGATGCCCCCATTGAAGGTGAAGTGTATCGCCACAGCTCCGCAGCCTTTGCGGTGGCGGCGGGCAGCTTTACCGATGTGCCCGTGATAGTGGGTGGCTACGATGCGCTTACAGGTTATGCGCCACTGAATTTGCAACTGGTGCAAACGCCAGCCGCCGGCCAGCAGGTCAGCCTGTCACAGTCCACCGACATTCCCGTGGGCAATGCCAGCCTGCTGGCGCAATTGGAAGTGGGCAATTTCACCCGTGGTGGTGTGGGGCAGGCTCGCTTCCGGCTGGAAAACACCAGCGCGGTCGAGGCCGAATTGTTAATGGCCACCGCCAGTGGCAAGCAGGCGTCAACCGAACTGCGGTTTGTGCTGCGGGATCTGGCGGGCAATTTACTGGCCAAAGCCCCGGTGCACCAGTTCACCGGCGATGTGCTGACGGTTAACGATGGCAATACGGTTGCGCGCATTCAACCGGGCGAACAATTTGTTTCCGAGTGGTTCGAGCTGGCGGTGCCTGAGGCCGCACCCGATGTGGTAACACTCGCGCTGGAAATCGATCGCTACCGCTATCATTCAGGCCGCAACGATCAGGTCATCATCGAGGGTACAGGCACCAGCACTGAGGTATCGCTGACTGAAACGCCCTACGTGGCAACGGTCAACAGCGTGTCGCCGTCGGTGGTGTTTGGTCGCTCGGCAGAAGTGGTGATCACGGGGCAGGCAAGCGCGCGCGACTCCGGTGAGCTTATGTCGCAGGTGCCGGTGGTGCTGGCGCTTTACGTCAACGGGTTTGAGCGCTTGATCAATGTCTCCACCGACGTGGACGGCAACTTCACCTACACCTACCTGCCCAATGGCATTGCCGGTCACTATCAGGCAGTCGCACGCCATCCGGACAGTCTGCTGCAACAGAGCCAGGCCCAGTTTACCGTGCAGGGCGTCAAGGTCAGCCCCACTGAGGTTAACGTTAAGTTGCCACGCAATTACACCCACAAGGTGGACGTAAAAGTGGAAGCGGCCGCTGCAACGCCGTTAACCAATCTGCGCCTGCAAGCGGTAGACGCCAACGGCGAGGTCACCACGGTATTGCCCGAGGGCATCAGTGTCTCCACCCCACAAGCGCTGGCTGTTGCCGCTGGAAAAACCGGCTATGTGTCGCTGTCGTTTACCGGCAATAACCTGGCGGCGGACACCGGAACCCTGCGGTACCAGTTGCTGGCCGATACCGGTGTACAAGCGGCACAAGCCATTGCGGCGGTTACGGTAAATTACCAGCTGGTGGAATCAAAGCCGGCGCTGGTACTGGCCAAAGGTTTTGTGCAAACCGGCGTGGGTTTGGGCAAGCAGGTGCAGGAGTCGGTCACCTTGACCAACAAAGGCCTGGATCAATGGATCAATCCACACATCAGCCTCACTGGCCCCAATGGCGAGGCCGCACCGGCCTGGGCCTATCTTGCGTCGCCGGCCCAACCTGGCACGGTGGCCATTGGTGCGGCGCTGAATATCCAACTGGGCTTTGCGCCACCGGCCGGCACGGCACAGGGCAGCCATGAGCTGCGCCTTAAAGTCACCGGCGATAATGCCGCCGATGCCGAATTCCCGGTGTTTGTGCAGCTGGTTTCCAGTGAAGTGGGCAGCGTCTTCTTCCATGTGGCCGACATTTACACCGCCACTCTGGATGAAAACAATCAGCCGATTCCGGGCCTGGCAGGCGCCAAAATTGAACTGCAAAACGAACTGGTACCCGATCTGACCTACGCGCTCAGTTCCAATGCCCAGGGTGAAGCGCTGTTCACAGACTTGCCTGCCGGTCGCTACAGCTTCCGTGCCACCGCGTTTGAACACGACAGCCAAACCGGCCGCCTGTGGATCAAGCCCGGCCTCACCGAGGCCCAGGATGTGTTCCTGCTCAACCGCCTGGTGAGTGTGGAGTGGGAAGTACAAGAAGTCACGCTGCTCGACCGGTACGAAATCAAACTGGAAGCCACTTTCCAAACCAATGTGCCGGTGGCCGTGGTGATGTTTGATCCGCTCAACGTCAACCTGCCCACCATGACCAAAGGTCAGGTGTTCCAGGGCGAGCTCAGCCTTACCAACTACGGCCTGATCCGCGCCGACAACGTGAGCGCCAATCTGCCCACGGAGAACGAGTTTGTCCGGTTCGAATTCCTGGCCGGGGTTCCCGATACCCTGCAAGCCGGTGAAGTGTTCTTCTTGCCGTATCGCATTATTGCCAAGAAGGACTTCACCCCTGGGCTGGATGCCGATGCCACCGGTGGCGGCAGTTGCGGCTTCTCCGCCTGGGCCAGCGTTAACTATCAGAGCGAGTGTGCCAATGGCAGTACCGCCGGTGGCAGCGCGCAATCGGGTTGGTATTACTCCGGCACTATTGCCTGCGGGGGCGGTGGTGGCACTGGTGGTTCGGTGAGCCAACAGATTTCCTGGCCGCAGGGCAGTGGCGGTGGCGCCAGTTGGGCACCGGCGGCTGCAGCAACCATTGGTGAGGCCGGCTTCTGTGAAGCGCCGCCACCTTATTGTCCCGAGTGTAATGCCGCGCGAGGGAAACAGTAATGCAATCTATTGCTCAAACCAGAGAAAAAATTTTAATGAACGTTGGTTTTATTAATAGCCTCAAGCAGTCCTGCATTGGCTTATTCCTGCTGATCGGGCTTGGCCTGCTGTCGGGCACTGCAGCAGCAGCCCCAGGTATTCATGAACAGCAAAATATGCCATCCGCTATGGATGGTTTTAATCAGGATGAATTCCAGGATATGGTCGTGACAGCGCAGGGCGGTAATGTACGCCTAACCCGGCGCTGGCAATACAATCAGTGGGTTTGGAATCCACGCTGGGAAGATCTGAAGTTCCTTCGGCGTAGGTCAACATTACTCGAGTATTTTAAAACCGGAGAATATAGCTACGAGGAATTCAAGCAGTCACTAGAGATAAGCTACGGTAACGTAGGTACCAGCGGCGCCAGCATCCCGGTGGCGCAATATACCATTGTGGTTGCCCGGGATATGTATGTGCCTCGGGGTACAGATCAGTGGGAAAACCAACAACGTTTTACCATCGCACGCAACAGCGATAAAACTTTTACCTGGCGGGATCGCGAGGGCAATGAGGCCCGCTATAGCGAAACCGGTGTTCTGCAATGGTACACCGATGCCAGTGGCAATAAAGTCAGCCTTTCATACAATTCCGACGGTAACCTCCAGTACGTGAAGGATGTCGATGGCACCGTATTATTTGAATACCACTGGCAGGCTCTGCCACTTCCCGACGGAGAGCCAGCGGAAGGCGAAGAGACGCCCACCCCACAGTACCAGCTAACATCCGTGTCAGACTACCAGGGTCGTAGCGTGCATTACGCCTACAACCCAGACAGCGGCTTGCTTGAACAGGTAACAGATGTGAACGGTAACCTGTGGCGCTACCAATATGGCGGTAATAATCTTCAAAAAATTATTGATCCGCTAGAACGTGAAACCAGCGTAGCTATATCGGCCCAAGGCCAACTGATCCGTCGGGTAAATCAGGATGGCGTGGGGCAGTACTTCAGCTATTCCCGCAATGCCGATGAGGAATTATTTACTCTCTCTGTACGGGATGGTGCCGGTACTGTGACAGAAACTGTGTATAACGGATTTGGCATGCCTGAGCGAAAAGAGCGCCAGGGCGATCTGCTGTTTACCGCCGAATACGTGCTGAATAGCGATAAAGACGTGTATTTTGGCCAGGGTAGAGCGCCTGGTGTGGCTGCTGCCGCGCGTACCTATGCGCCAAGCAGTGGCGGTGGCGGGGGAGGCAAAGGTGGGGTCTCTGGTTCGGTCAGTATGGGCAGTCCCGAGCCGGATTATGTTGAGATTGGTGTGCGTAAATACCCGGATGGCAGCGAAGAAAAAACCACCTACGACCGTTGGCGCAATCCACTGAAACAGGAATACAAAGACGGCAGCGTAACAACCACCAGCTACAACAATCGCAGCCAACCCTTGCTGCACACAAACACACGCGGCATCAAAACCCGCTACGCATACGATGCTAAGGGCAACTTGCTGACGTTAATCGAAGCCGAAGGCCTGCCCGAAGAGCGCACCACCCGCTACGAATACAACGCGGCCTCGCAGCTCATTAAGCTCACCACCGGTGAATCGGCGGCCGGCAATACGGCGCTGGCTGTGACCCAATGGGATTACGATGATTTTGGCAATGTCACCAAAATCACCGATCCGCTCGGCCACGAGACCCTTTACACCGATTACAATGCCCTGGGCCAGTGGCGCACCATGACCGATGCCAATGGCAAGGTCTGGACCCGCACCTACGATAACGCGGGTAACCTGCTTACCGAAACCACGCCCGAGCAAAGCGTTACCCAGTACCAGTACGATGCGGCCGGCCAGATGGTCAGCATCATTCTGCCGAGCGAGCGCAGTTTCACAATTACCTACAATGCCTCGGGCATGCCGCTGACGGTGACCGATAACAACGGCAACCGCCAATTGCTGACCTACGATGCCGCCAACCGGTTGACCAAAGTCACCGACCCCAGCAATCACAGCCACCAGTTGGTGTTCGATGAGCAGGGCAGGCTGGCGCGCCAGATTGATGGCGAAGGCAATGCCACCCAATTCAGCTACGAACACCAGTTGCTGAAAACGGTCGCTACACCTGGCTACACGGTAACGCAAAGTTACGATCAACGCCGTCGGCCGGTGAGCGAAACCATCAGTGCGGCGACTATCAACCAAAACCGCGCCACCCAGTACGATAAAAACGGTAACCCGGTGCAGTGGACCGATGCCAACGGCAAAGGCTCGGGCGCGCAATACGATGGCCTTGGCCGACTGGTGGCCAGCACCGACACCGCGGGCCATACCACCCGCTATGCCTACGATGCGCGCGACAATCTGCTGAGCGTGACCGATGCAGAAAACCGCACCACCTATTTCACGTACACGCTGCGCGATGAAGTCGCATCGGAAACCAAGCCCGCCTATGTCGGTACCGAAATGCAGCGCCGCTACCAATACGATGGCAACGGCAACCTGATTCAGGTGCTCACGCCCGAACAGGAGCGGTTGGTCTACGCCTACGATGGCCAGAACCGCTTGACCCGCCGCCAGGTGTTTGCCCACAAAGACCGCGAACACCCGGTAAAAGTGGTGACCTACCATTACAACGCCAAACAACAGTACGCCGGTTACACCCAGGCAGCCGGCGCCGATACCGAGCGGCTCACGGTCGATATTATTGCTCTAAGCGAAAGTATCAGCTACGACAGCAATGACCGTATCAGCAGTGTGACTGTCTCACTGGGCGGTTTCAGCAAAAGCTACGGTTACACCTATTACCCCAACGGCCAGAAAAAAACCTATACCAATCCCGAGGGCGTGACCTACAGCTACCAATACAACAAAAACAGCCAGCTCACCGGGGTGGAAATTCCCGGCGAGGGCCAGATTGCCTGGGCCAATCACCAATGGCTGGCGCCACAATTGCAACTATTGCCGGGCGGTGCCCGCATCAACAGCCAATACGATGGTCTGTTGCGGTTGAAAGAACGTGAATTCCGCGATGCCGCCCACAAGCTCCTGGGCAGTGCCGGCTACAGTTTTGATGCAGAAAGCAATATCACTGCCATCGATACCGAGCACGGACGCTACAGTTTTGGCTACGATGATGCCTACCGGCTGACCGATGCCGACTACAACGCCCAAGCGGAAGCGCCAGAGGCGCAGGCCACCAATCCGAATCCGCCTGCGGCCAATCCGTTTGCCGCCGAGGCCTTCAGTTACGACGGCGTGGGTAACCGCCTCACGCGTGCGCGCGGTGGCGAGAACCTGAGCTACAGCTACAACAACCACAATCAGCTTACCGCTATCAGTGGCGATCGCGCAGAGAGCTTTACCTACAACGCCAACGGCCACACGGTCAATCATGTGGCGGCAGGTATCAGCACGGACTACCGCTTCAACGCGGAAGAGCGGTTGATTGCGGTGGAAAAAAACAGCGCTGTGGTGGGCCGTTATGCCTACAACCCCTATGGTCAGCGGATCTATAAATATGCGGGTGGGCAGGCGACTTGGTTTGTGTATAACGATACCGGGCTGGCGGCCGAATACGACGCCAGTGGTGCATTAATTAAGGAATACCATTTTCATCCGCAATCCACCTGGATGACCGAGCCGTTGTTTCAGCGCGTGGATGGTCAGGTGTATTACTACCAGAATGATCACCTGGGCACGCCACAGAAAATCATCGGCAAAAATGGTGCACTGGTGTGGGAAGGGCGCTGGAGTGCGTTTGGGGAACTGGCAGTGGTTGATGGGGCCACTGTGGAGAATTTATTGCGCTTTCCTGGGCAGTATGGGGATGAGGAGAGTGGGTTATATCAGAACTACTTCAGGGATTATTGGAGTGGGTTGGGGAGGTATTTGCAGGAAGATCCTATTGGGTTGAGGGGTGGGGTTAATTTTTATGGGTATGTGGGGGGGAGGCCGCTGATCTTTATCGATCCCCTTGGGTTAAATAATGTTCGACCGCCCAATAGATGGAATCAGTTTCAACGTAGAGTTTCCGGCCAAGGGTTAACCAGAACTGAAGTCAGGCAAGCCTATCAACAATACTTGTCGCAGCTCCGTCAGGGGCAACTTAAAAAACTAGGTGGCCCTAGAAACCCTGAGTTGCACAATATGCTTTCAGAACTACCAGATGAAATGCCGGATGCATTCAAAGAAGCCTTAGATCGTATGGACTGTAACTCTTTTGGAACTTGTGAATTTTTGGATCTTGTGTGTGAGTGCGATGGACCTAAATACTGCCCATCTGGCCCCGAAATGAAAGTAATGTCAGAAGATGATGAAAATTGTTATTGTTACTATGTTACAAGAACAATAAATACGTGAGTTCTCATTGTTGCTTCATGGATGGTCATTTGGTTGGCTTTGGATCTGATTGTATAAGTGCTCTATGAAATCATGAATTATTAGAATTGAGATCCCTAGTAAAAACAGAGATAAAGGGATGAGCCAGTCGAATCCGCGCTTTAATACGGATACTTCAGGGATGTGCTTAAAAACATATGCTGTAGTTTTGTCGCCGATTTTTGGAGGGGAGTTATCGAAATTTTTGTAAAAATATATTCCATAAAATTTAGAATCGTATGTCTTATTGAAAATATCGTATTGATATTTTATAGCAATTGATGTGGGCGGTTTTTTATGGGTGTGGTGAATAATCGGGCCTCTTGTGATGGGGGTTCCAGGTGGCGCATTGACTGTGATCTTTACTTCAATAATGGTGGCATCAGTCGCGATGAAGCCAAATGTAGAAAAGCCTACCGCTACAACTACGAGTGAAAGTATGATTAGGAGTAGTCCAAATATTTTAGCTGTACGCATCTGAATTCCAAGATATGAAATCATCAAAAAAGAAGGTGGATGGTTAATTTTCCGGTGGCGGTCAGTAATAATCAAGCCAAATGGAAAAAATGGGGGAAAGGGGACAGATTTATTTTCTGTCTTTAGTCCCCAGTTGACCCTGTTATAAAGGCAGATAAATAAATCTGTCCCCAATAAAAGGAGAGAACCATGCCAAGGAAGGCAAGACTGATTCTACCTAACACCCCGCACCACATAGTGCAGCGTGGGCATAACCGGAATGCGGTGTTTGTAGAGGAGGGGGATTACCAGTATTACCTGGACAATCTCATTGAGTGGAAAACGGCGCTTGGTCTACAGGTATATGCCTACTGACTGATGACCAACCATGTGCACCTGGTAGTGGGTGTGAGCGACTATCCCACTGATGTTGGCGCGCTGATGAAACGATTGGCGGGGCGCCAGACCCGGTGGGTGAATAAACAAGAGCGGCGCACCGGGTCTCTGTGGGAGAGCCGCTACAAAATCAGCCCGATAGATACCGATGCCTATCTATTGCAGTGCTGCCGCTACGTGGATCTGAATCCGGTAACGGCAAAGATGGTCTCCGCTGCCGCGCAGTATCCGTGGTCCAGCGCGGTCTGGGCCACGGGTAATGCGTTGGCCGATTGGTTGGACGAAAGCCCGGTTTACCGGGCGCTGGGTGGCACGACCCGATCGCGCCAGCAAGCCTACGAACGGTATCTGGGTTTACAGGGCGACGCGCAAAATGCGCACGGTTTTATTCAGGCTGCGGTGGAGCGCAATCAGCTCACCGGCGGCCAGCGATTTATAGACGAGGTCGCCAGACGCACGGGCATTCGCATTGAATGCCGTGGTCAGGGGCGACCGGCAAAGCCCTGAATGGGTAAGAAAAGAATCAAGTTTATCTATGCCGGAGCATAGGGTCAGGAGATAAAGGAATGCAGGTTGGGGTTATGGGCCGCTGGTTAATGGTGGCATCGCTTGTGCTGTTCAATGCAAGTGCGCAGGCGCAGGACGAAGCCTTATGTGCTGAAGTCAAGATTGAGATTGCGCAGGAACTCACTTTGGAGCGGCAAGGCTTCGAAGCGGTAATGCGCATCACCAACCCGTTGGACACTTTCGCGCTGACCGATGTGAGTGTAAACGTATTGTTTACCGATGCCGATGGCAATCCGGTGGTGGCTACCTCTGATACCCAGGCCAGTAGCGCTGCTTTCTTTATCCGCGTTGATGATTCCCAAGGTTTCAGCGTATTGCATACTGCCGACGATGGTCGTGTAGAGGGCGGTGAAATTGCTGCCAAATCCGTGGGTGAGCTGCGCTGGCTGATTATCCCCACTGCCAATGCGGCTGCGCAAAAGCCAGAGGGCAAACTCTACTATGTGGGTGCTGAGCTCCGTTACAGCTATGGCGGCAAAGATGAACTGGTGACCGTGGCACCCGATGGCATTACGGTGAAACCCCAACCCAAGCTTGCGCTGAATTACTTCCTCACGGAAGAAGTGATTGCAGACGACGCATTTACCCAGGCCATTGAGCCGCCCGTTCCCTATACATTGGGTGTGCGTTTGCTCAACAGCGGCCATGGGCCGGCAGGCAATGTGAGCATAGAATCCGCACAGCCCACCATAGTAGAAAACGAACAAGGCCTGGCCATCGATTTCCGGATTACCGACAGCTATGTTGGCAATGCACCGGCGGTTCCCAGTTTGCTGATGAATTTTGGTGATATCGCCCCCGGTGGTGTGGTGGTTGGCCGATGGGTCATGGAATCCAGTCTGTCGGGTAAGTTCACGGCCTTTAATGCCAGCTTTGCTCATGCCGACGAGTTCGGCGGGCAGTTGACGTCGCTGGTGACCGGATTGAATACCCAATTGTTGGTGCGGGATGTGCAGGTAGACCTGCCCGGTCGCGACAATGTCCGGGATTTTCTCGCGAGTTCTGGCGTGGGCGGCCTGCGGGTTTTTGAATCGGAAGCCACAGGTCTGGATGAAGTGGATTGTTCCCACTGCATTGCGGTGGAAACGCTGGATGGTCAGTTGGGCGGCGGCAATAGCGGCGTTCATTCGCTCACTGCCAGTAGCATCCAGACCGCGGCCTACATCAAAGTGGCCGACCCCTATGCCGGGGCTCAGGCTTTGGTTCGCGTTCAGCGCAGCGACGGTAAACTGTTGCCCGCCGCCAATGCCTGGCTGTCCAAAGAACGGGCTGATGACAAGATTAATTTCAACTATTTCATCAATGTGTTTGACACCGCCGGCCCCGGCAATTACACGCTGACTTTTGGTGATCTGACCGAGCAACCTGCCGCACCCGTGCTTCAGGCAATTAATGACCGCACCAGTTATGAAGGTGGTCAGGTGGGCTTTCTGGTACAGGCATCCGATCCCAATGGTACCGTGCCCGCATTGACTGCCAAGCAATTGCCAGCGGGTGCGAACTTTAATGACAAAGGCACGGGCACCGGGGTTTTTCAATGGTTTCCAGCCGTTGGGCAAGCGGGTAGTTATCCCATTACGTTTGTGGCGTCTGATGGCAAGTTGCAGGCGGAGCGTTCCCTGCTTATTCAAATTAATCCTGCGGATGATAAAGACGGCGACGGTCTGAATGACGCCTGGGAGCTGAGTTATTTTGGCGATCTGAGCCGCGATGGCAACGGCGATTACGACGGTGACGGGCTTACCGACAGGCAGGAATCTGAGCTGGGTACTGACCCAACCATCGCGCAATCGGTCCCGGGTGAGCCAGGGTTGGTATCGCCCGAATTCAATCAGGAAATTCTTGCAGGCGCGCAATTACCTTTGTTGCCGCTTCTGACAATCAGCAATGCACCTCATGCACAGGATGCAGTGGTCAGCTATCAGTTTGAGATGTATAGCGATGCGGCTTTAAGTCAAAAGGTGGCGGCTGCCGCAATCCCTGAAGGCGTTGTGCAAACCGAATGGCAATTGGCCGCGGAGCACTTTGAGGAGGGGCAGAGCATCGCCGATAATCAGCGCTATTATTGGCGTGTGCGTGCCTTTACTGCTGAGCAGGTGCCAGGGCCTTGGGTGCCGGGCCAGTTTTTTGTCAATACACAAAACGATGCACCCACTGGACCGGTGATTGTCAGCCCGGTGCATGGCGCTACGGTAGCAACACTCAAACCCACGTTACTTGTTGCGAACGCGACAGATCCCGATGGCGATACGCTCAGCTATCGGTTCGACCTCTATCTGGCCGGTGACAATGACCCCATGCAATCCTTAGCGGGCGTGTTACCCGGCGCTGAAGGTCAGACCCAATGGACACTGCCAAACAGCCTGGCAGAAGACAGCTACTATCGCTGGCAAATCACGGTGACCGATGAGCATGGTGCCAGCAGTCACGCCAGTGCAGAATTTCTGGTGAGCACGGCTAACCACGGTCCTGCCGCCCCCGCGGTATTGGCCCCAGTGGATGGCGCCCGGGTCAATAGCCTGCCGGGTGGCGTTTTGCTATTAACCGCGGTGCCGGTCAATGATCCCGAAGGTCAACCGGTCAGCTATGTGTTTGAGCTGGATACCCAGACCGATTTTACCAGCGCTGGCAAACGTCAATCCCCCTCATTGTCGTTGCCCGAATGGCAAGTGGATGCGCTGGAGGAAAACCAGCGTTATTTCTGGCGGGTAAAGGCGAGCGATGGCGCATTGGATTCCAGTTGGCAGCAAGCACAATTCCAGCTGAATCTGGTTAATGAGAAGCCCGGAATCCCCACGCTCAATAATCCGGGTCAGGACCAGGTGGTTGAGACGTTGCAGCCCACCTTTGATGTGAATCCGGTGATTGATCCCGATGGTGATCTGGTGCAGTACCGCTTTGCCTTGTACGACGATGCGGCGCTGACCTCGCCGTTGTTGACCGTGGTAACCAGCAGTACCCAATGGCAACCGGATTTTAATCTTGCTGATAACAGCCACTTCTATTGGCGTGTTCAGGCGCAGGATGAATTTGGCCTGGCGGGGGATTGGAGTGCGGCCCAGCATTTTATGACCAATTTAAATGGCATCGACGACGCGCCCCAATTCAGTTTTGTGAATCCAGACAGCGACCAGCTACTGGGGAATGAGTTGCTCATTCAATGGCAGGATCAGGACCCGGATTCCGCCGCCACGATTGCACTTTACTATTACTTCGCGGGCATAAAGGGATTGATTGTGGCTGGTTTGCCAGAGGACGGAGATGGCGCAGCGGACCAATACTTGTGGGATACCAGTGGACTGCCGTCCGGCAGCTATCAATTGTCTGCAGAAATTACCGATGCCAGCCAAACAATAATCGTGAACCATTGTTGTACGCTCACTAAACCGGGCGCTAATAAAACCGTGGTGGCCAGCCTGGCCAACGACGGTGTGATGGATGAAGCCGATAGTCGCTGGGCAGCAGTGGACGTGGTGCTGTCTGAAGCTGTGGCTGCGGGCGAGCAGGTGACGCTGAATCTGCAGCTGAGCAATTCCGCCAGTGCGCGCATTGTGGGGCTGCAATACCTCTATTTTGATGCCAATAACTGGCAGATACCGCAGCGGGTATATGTTGCCGGCAAAGACAACTGCAGCGTCGAAGGTGATCGGGCGCTTCAATTGCAGTTTTTACCCGCCATCAGCGGCGATGCTGCCTATGATGGGGTCGAAACGGAAGCCATCGACCTGACGCTTGTGGATAATGAACTCGCGGACCAGTCACTCTATGTGTGTGCGCCAGAGTTGGTCGCACAGTCTTTGCCGGATGCCGATGGCAAGGTGGTAAGCAGCTATCGGGTCCGTATCAAAAACCAGGGTGTGAGTGTGACCGGCGCCAGTGCGCAAGCCAGCTTGCTGTCAAATACACACGACCCTGTCCTCGCGACCCTTGTTGAAGGCTCTGATACCCTGTCATTTGGTGCACTGCCAGCCAATAGCGCGGCTTACAGCAGCGATCTGCTCAAGGTTCAGCACCCGGCGGGTGTGGTCTGGCCCGCAGCGCGAACGGCCTACTTTGTGTTGGCGGGCTCGCCAACCGATGAACAGGAAGGCAGTGAAAGCAACAATGTTCTGCATGGCACTGCCGGCAATGACATCATCAATGGGCATGGCGGCAACGATACCATTTACGGGGGCGATGGCGATGATCTGATCGTGGGTGGCAGCGGCGCCGACACCCTTTATGGCGAAGCGGGCAACGATACCTTTGGGATCGAAGGCAATGACCCTTATGCCGACAAAATCTCTGGCGGTGATGGTTACGATCGCATTGTTGGCGCGGCAGGTGACGACAGTATTCGTCTGTCGACGTTTACCGGCGACTGGACGGTGGAAGAAATTGATGGTGGCAGTGGCCTCAATGTAATTTATGGTACCGACAGCAATAACACGCTCGATTTCAGTTTAACGTTATTGCGCAATATTGATCATATTGATGCGCTGGCAGGCAACGATACGGTAATTGGCAGCGCCGGTGATGATCGCATTGTGGGTGGGGCAGGCAATGACACCATCAATGGCGGCGCAGGCAATGATGAGTTCTGGGTGGCAGGTAGCAACCAAGGGTTCGACCAGTTTATGGGTGGCGAGGGCGTTGACCGGATAATCGGCAGTGCCGGCGATGATGTCATCGGTTTGAGTCGCTTTGAAAACGACTACACGGTTGAAGTGATAGATGGTTCTGGCGGGGTGAATACGCTGATTGGGACGAATAGCAACAACCGCTTTGATTTCAGCGCGACAGAGCTCGTGAATATTCTGCACGTGGATGGCGCTGGCGGCAATGACACGATCAGAGGCAGCCAAGGTCCGGATACCCTCATTGGGGGTATGGGCAGTGACAAACTCTATGGCGAGGCGGGTGATGATGTTTTCGTTCTGACACAGGGTGACGAAGGCTTTGATCGCTATTCGGGCGGTGACGGTACCGATAGAATTCTGGGCAGTGGATTTGATGATGTTATTCGTTTGGTCGAGTTCAACGGCGCGGCGTCGGCAGAAATTATCGATGGTGACGGCGGCTATAACACCATAGTTGGCAACGATAGCCGCAATATTCTCAAATTCCATGATGTAAGCTTAATTGGCATCGCCATGATCAATGGTGGTGGCGGGAATGATCTGATCCATGGCTCGCAAGCGGATGACGTCATAGAAGGCGGCGCCGGCAGCGATACGCTTTATGGGGAGGGCGGTGACGATCTGTTTCTGGTGACCGCAGGCGATGAGGGTTTTGATAAATATTTTGGTGGCGATGGGGTTGATACCCTGCAAAGCCCCGCGACAGAAAGTCTTATCCGCATTGCCCGGTTTGAGGGCAGTGGCCGCGTAGAGCGCATAGTTGCACTGGGCTCACCTCAGTGGATTGTGGGTAAAAGCGATAACACGATTTTCGATTTTGGCGGTACGGAACTGATCAATATTGCCGGCATTCGAGGCGAGGCCGGTAATGATCAACTCTACGGCAGTTCAGGTAATGATGTGCTGGTAGGCGGTGATGGCAGTGATTGGCTTTATGGTCAAGAGGGTGATGACACCTTTTTGCATGTTAGCGAGGAAACCGGATTTGATCGGTTTGACGGTGGTCCCGGATACGATCAACTGTTGGGTACGGATGCTGATGATCAGTTGCTCATGTCGTCACTCTACCCATCCAACGCATTGGAACTCATTGATGGGCGGGCCGGCCACAATGAAATTGTGGGGAACGACGCTAACAACCAATTGAACTTTACCGATACCGAGCTTCGCAATATCCATTTGATTGATGGCCGCGGCGGCAACGATACCATCCGTGGAAGCCAGGTCGATGACATCATTCGGGGAGGGGTCGGAAGTGATTTCTTGTCTGGCCAGGGGGGGGACGATACCTTCCTGCATGACAACGATGACGCGCATGCCGATACCTACAATGGTGGTGATGGCTTTGACCAGTTGTTGGGTACCAGTGGCGATGACCTCATCCGCCTGAAGAAATTCGTGGCAGATGATAGCGTTGAGCGCATAGACGGCCAGGGCGGCAATGACCTGGTTCTGGGTACCAATGCCAATAATCAGTTGGATTTCACTTTGACGGAAGTCATCGGTATTAGCCGGTTTAATGCGCTGGATGGTAACGACACATTAAAAGGAACAGCCGGTGATGATTGGCTCGAAGGCGGTATGGGAGCCGACTGGGTAGTAGGAAATGCCGGCGATGATGTGATAGTCCACACTGCTGGCGACCTGAGTTATAACCGCTACAGTGGTGGCGAAGGGACAGATCGCATACTGGGAACAGATGAGGATGATGTGATTGGATTATCCGTATTCAGCGGTGCGGATACAGTGGAGATTATTGATGGCGGCGCCGGCTCGAATATTATCCAAGGGAGCAGCAGCAATAATGTCTTCGAATTTGGTGGAACCCAGCTGATCAGCATACAGCGCATTGATACGGGCGCTGGGAATGACTATCTGGAAGGCTCCGAACAGGATGATGTGTTAGAAGGTGGGTTGGGGTCCGATCGGGTTTATGGCCGTGCGGGCGATGATACGTTTCTTATCACTGCGGGTGATACCGGTGCAGACAGCTACTTTGGTGACGAAGGCTTTGATCAGATACTGGGTACCGAAGGAGATGATGTTATCCGGTTGTCTGGTTTTGCTCCTGCTCGCAGTATTGAGCGTATCGATGGCGGAGCAGGAGTGAATACTATACAGGCTCCCGATAGTAATACTGTGTTGGATTTCAGCGCGACAGCTCTGCTCAATATATCGGCTGTCCTTGGCGGAGCCGGCAATGACTCGCTTACCGGGTCTGTCGCTGATGACATCATGGCAGGCGGGGCCGGTGCAGATTATCTGAAAGGCCACGATGGAAATGATACGTTCCTGCTGAGCGGCGCAGACGAGCAAGCCGATCGCTATAACGGTGGGGAAGGAATAGATAGCGTTCTTGGCACAGAAATCGACGATTTTTTGATACTGTCACACTTTGCTGGCGACGATTCTGTCGAAGTGATTGATTTGGGTATTGGCACTAATTTCATTCGCGCAACCAGCGGCAATAATACGCTCGATTTTTCCAATACCCAATTATTGGGTATTACCGGTATTTATCTGTTGGAAGGAAATGATCGCTGGACGGGTAGTGCCGACGCGGATACCGTCGTCGGGGGCAAAGGCAATGATTATCTGGTTGGCGGTCAGGGTGATGATGTCTATGTGTTCGAGCCTGGGGACGGTCAGGATACGATGGTGGAAACGGGATCAGGTAATCGGATTATACTGCCATACCATGCACCAGAAGATGTGTGGTTAGTGGCTAATGGCGCGGGGTTGACGGTTTATCTTCTCGGTTCGAACGATCAGATTAAGGTAGCCGATTGGACAGCATCCTCTAATGCGCTGATTAGTGCCATTGATGTGGGTGGGCGTTTGTTGGATGCGAGCGGGATTGAGCAGTTGGTTACCTGGATGACCGCACACGGAGTGCCAACAGGCGGAGTTGTGAATCTGACACCAGAACAGCTGACGGAACTAACGGCATTACTGGACACTGTGTTTCAATAGGCTTTGTAATAATCAAATGGGCCCGCACGGCCCATTTGATTAAAGCTGTCCCTTTGCCTTTAAGTCCTTTTGTTTAGGCAGTATTCTTAGACCATCCAATAATTCAAGGGGTTGTTTGAATGCCTGTACTCACTGGCCTCCGTCTGCTTTTTTGCCTCGTGTTGTTGTTATGGTGCACTGTTGCCCATAGCCAGCCAGCAGATGAACCTGCATATGCCCAAGCCAATACCCGCGGCGCCGTCGCAACGGTACATCCATTAGCGACCCGAGCGGGCATGGATGTGCTGGCCAAAGGTGGCAATGCCGTCGATGCGGCGGTGGCTGCAGCCGTTGCGCTGGGCGTGGTGGATGGTCATAACTCTGGCATTGGCGGCGGCGCATTTGTACTGATCCGCACCGCCGATGGCAAACTGCTGGCTTTGGATGGGCGGGAAACCGCACCCGCCAAGGCACACCGCGATATGTATGTGGTGGACGGCGAGGCCGATACCAGCCTGAGCCAGATGGGTCCGTTGGCGTCGGGAGTGCCGGGCTCGGTACTGGCATACGAGATGGCGATTGAACAGGCCGGCGCCAAAGTCTATGCCGATGTGCTGGCGCCCGCCATCCGCCTGGCGGAAGAAGGCTTTGAAATAGACAATATTTTTGCCGGGCGCCTGGCGCGCTCAGCCGATCGACTGGCCCGCTTCGATGGCAGCCGGGCGGTATTGCTGGGACCAGACGGCAATCCCTGGCCGCGCGGTCATACCCTGGTGCAAAAAGACCTGGCCAACACCCTCAAAGCCATCGCCGATGAGGGCAGTGACTACTTTTACCAAGGGGGCTTTGCCCGTGCGGTGGATCAATGGATGGCTGCCAACGGCGGACTGTTAAGTGCCGCTGATTTTGCCGGCTACAAGGTGATCGCGCGCAGCCCGATTCTGTTTGACTACCGTGGCTACCAGGTGGTGGGGTTTCCGCCGCCCAGCAGTGGCGGCGTACACACGGCCCAGATTCTGGGCATGCTGGAAGGCCATGACCTCAAAGCCCTGAAAGACGGGGAGCGTTACCACCTGATCGGAGAAGCCATGAAGCTGGCCTTTGCCGATCGCGCTCACTGGTTGGGCGATCCGGATTTTACCCAGGTGCCGAAGGCATTGGTGAGTCGCGACTATATTGCGGCGCAGGCGGGGCGTATTTTGCTGAACCGCGCATTGGATGTGACCGAACCGGGAGATCCGCTTGCTACTGCCGAGGGTGAGCCGGCTATAACCGACGAACCTGCATCCGAACAAGATTTGTTTTTCAAGCATACGACCCATATTGCCGCTGCAGATGCCGCCGGCAACTGGGTGGCAATCACCACTACGGTCAATACGGATTTTGGCTCCAAAGTCATCGTGCCTGGTACCGGCGTGGTCATGAACAATCAGATGGATGATTTTTCGGTGCAGCCAGGTGTGCCGAACGCCTATGGCCTGGTGGGCACGGAGGCCAACAGTGTTCAGCCCGGCAAGCGCCCCTTGTCGTCGATGTCGCCCACCATCGTATTAAAGGATGGTAAACCGGTGATGACGGTAGGCGCAGCAGGTGGGCCAACTATCATTACCCAGGTGGTGCAGGCGATCATTAATCATCTGGACCTGGGCCTGCCTCTGGAGGAGGCCTTGGCAAAAAGCCGGATTCATCAGCAATGGCGACCGGACATGTTGTTTGTTGAAGCCAATATGCCGGCCGGTGTCAGACAAGAGCTGGTGAGCCGGGGGCACAAACTGAAGGAAATGGGGCCCTATGGTTCGACTCAGGCGATTGCGTTGGATGCGCAGGGAACCCTGATCGCTGTTTCAGAGCCCCGGCTCAAGGCGCGCAACAAGTAATCCATAGCCGTCTATCATGCAACGGCGTTTGTTCTGGCAGGGTGGGATTGTTAAGCATGAACACCCGCCTGTTCGTGAGCGCGGCGCTTTCCAGTACGGGCTTGATGGAGGGGTGGTTGAGAAACAGCGTGTCCATCTCACCACTGTCAATGATCATGTTCAGTCCCTTTTCAATACGCTGGGCCAACGCGCTGTCTTCGTGCTTGACGAAAAAGTACATGGGGGCAGGGTACTGCAACAGCAATTCGCTTTCGATTGCCAGGCCCTCATCTGGGTGGGCAGCAAGTTCCGGCCAGGCCTCGTTAATGCCCCGTGGGAAATAATCAAAACGCCCCCCTTTGAGCATGGTGAACAGCAGCTCATAGTGAGGTGAGGTATGCACATTGAGGCCATTGGCCCGCAGTATTTCGGTATCGGGCCAGTGACTGCCCTGGCCCGCTCTGAGTTGCGCCAGCTGGGCGATGGTTTTAATGCGCGAAAATTCCGCCTGCCGGTCAGCCCGGATCAGAAAGACCCGTTGACCAAGCAAACCTTTCAGTATCGGAATCCTGATTGGCCGTATCAGCGCTTCCCGTTCGCGGGATGTCATGGTCCAGATGACGTCCAGGTCGGGGCTGCGAATCAGCTCGGCAATTAACCGGGCCTGGGTGAGATCCTCCTCGATAGGCACCAGTTCAATGCGTTCGTGCGGTTGTTTACTCTTCTCCAGCGCCAATTGAAGCAGTGCAATCACGTAACTGAGGTGACCGCTGTTGCTGATTTCGCCGCGTGGAATATTCACTTCCAGGGTGACCTGTGGCGGGCTGTCGCTGGCAGCGGTCGTGGCCATGGCAAGGCAAGGAAGGAGCAGCAAGGTTTTGAGTAGCTGGCGCAATCGTCAGGTCCGGTCGGGTGTATCGCTGTAAGTCTAGCAGGCCAGGCTGGAAACTGGGCCTAACTCACCAAGAAAAGGGGCCTCAGGTTCGCTCAGGCCCTGTTATTGTGGCGACCTGAATTTTGGCAGTGTCAACCAGGGCCTGGAAACGCTCGGTGAGGTGCTGACAGTCCTGCTCATTCAGCTGGTGGCTCAGCACGGCGATTGCCCGGTTCCGCCCCTGATTTTTGGCAAAATACAGCGCTGCATCCGCCACCGCCAGTTGCCGTTCAAAGTCCGACTGGCTTGCGTTTGCCCCAAGGGCGGCGAGCCCCATTGAGGCGCTCACCTGCAGGCTGCGATGGCCTACCAGCGTTTCGCGGGCGTGGATGGCATGCAATAGCTTGTCTGCTAAAACCAATCCCTGTTGCAAATCGGTGCCGGGTGTCACGACAACAAATTCTTCACCGCCCCAACGGGCGATATAGTCTGTTCCGCGCATGCAGTCTGTCAGAGAAGCCGCAAGCTGCTTGAGCACGCTATCGCCGGCAGCGTGTCCCCAGGTGTCATTTATCTGTTTGAAATGATCGATGTCGATGAGGAAGAGAATGCCGTCTTCCGTGTATTGGTCATCGTGTCGTCGTTGGCGATCATTGGCAAACAGGGTTTCCAATAAGGCGCCGCGATTCAGCAGGCCAGTGAGTTTATCAATCCTGGATTTTTCTGTGAGATTACGATTGGACATGTGCAGTCGTTGGTTGCTGAGGCGCAGTCTTTGTGCCACCAGCACCAGTAGCATGACACTCAATAACAGCAGCGCAGCAAACAGCAGCAGCCGTTGTTGTTGTAAGCCGGATTGCTCCAGCGCCGATTGTTTTAATTGATTGCGCAGTATCAATTCTGCAGCCTGTTGACGCAATCGATTGGTTTCCAGTTGTGTTTGGTATTGGTTGAGTAGCCAGCGATGGTTGGTTTGCTGCATTTCATCACTGACTTTCCGATACTCCTGCATTGCCCAATTGGCTTGCTCGAAAGCACGTTGATGGGCAAGTATGTCGGCCAGCTGACCCAGTATACGCAGTTTGATCCGGTAGCTATCCGTTTCCGCTAGTGCATCCAGTGCTGGCGCAATCGTACTCAGGCCCGCAGCGATGTTGCCGCTCTGTATTTCTGCCATGCCCTGATGGCTGGTGGCGATCCAGAACGGCAGCCACAGACCGGCGCTTTCGGCGACAGACTTGGCACGCAGACTGGCTGTCAATGCTTCGGCTGCCTGATGTTGGCGCAGGTAAAGATCGGCAAGGACCGCAAGGACATGTAATTCGGACTTGGTGCTTTGAACGCCTTTGGCCAACACCAATGCCTGCTGTAAATGATTGGCTGCCGATTGGTTTTCGCCCATGGCTAAGTGGAGTTGGGCCAACTCAACCAGTGCTTCGACTTCATCCATTCGGGCACCTGATGCGCGCGCCAGATTCAATGCCGATTGTATGTTCAATCGCGCTTCCGAAAAGCTTCCGCTGTGACGCAGTAAAGCGGCTGCGCTGATGAGTAGACGGGTGCGGCGGTATTCCTGTGACGAATCATGCTCATCCAGCCAACTGAAAGCACGTTCCAGCGCAACACCTGCCTGATCTAATTGGCCCAGGTCTTTGTGCAGCTCGCTGGAAACTTCGTGTACTAAAAAGAGAATGTAGTCGTTTTTCCAATCAGAGGAAGATCGCTGCAATTGTTCAATTTGGTATTGCGCACTGAACAGCTTGCCGGCCAACCGCAACTCTTCTATCTCGATGAGTTGAATCAGTGCACTCAGAGAAGGCGTGGGCAACTGTGACTGAAACTGCAGAATCTGTGCGCGCAGTTCAGCGATTTCACTCGGTTCGCCTTGATTGCGCAACAACATATAGCCTTTGGCAAAATAGCGTGGGATTTCCTGTGCCGGCAATTGTTCAGGATCGATTTCACGCCAATAGGCCAAGGCCAGCTGAGGTTGGCTGCGCGATGCATTTTCTGATGCCTGGAGCGAATGCTCGTCCGATCCGGCGGAAGCGCAGCACGCCCCGGCAAGCAGGCCACCAATGGCCAGCAGGAGCGGGATAATTACAATGTGCCTAACCAAAGCGGACACCAGCCTACCTTGTCATTCTGCATCAGAAGTACACAGTATGGCACCGTTTAGGCTACTTAGAGGATGTGGATGAAACGTGAATGGCTGGTTGCCGCCGTGACCCGACGGGTCTGCGACACGCTGCCGGTCAGCGCCCAAGCCACTGGCGCCAGGCCAGATCGCGCATGATCTCCTCCGAGCCACCGCCAATGGCATTGACCCGTACCTCCCGGTAGATGCGCTCAATCCGGCAATCGCGCAGATAACCCGCACCCCCTAAGATCTGCATGGCTTCACGGGCGCAGAATTCCATGGTCTGGGTGGCCTGTACCTTGAGCAATGCCAGATCGGCAGGGCGGCTGCAGTGGTGTTTTACGGCCCAGGCGCAGGCGTCCAGGTAGCCTTGTGTGGCATTGATCTGGCGCGCCATCTCGGCAAATTTGTGGCCGATGACCTGATGCCGGATGAGGGGCTTGCCAAAGGTTTTGCGCTCGTTGGCCCAGGCCCAGGCATCTCCAAAACACACGCGTGCGGCTTCCAGGGCACTGGCGGTAAGCGCGATCCGCTCATTATTGAAGTTGTGAACGATGGGCAAAAATCCGCCGTTTTCCGTGCCGATCAGCCGGCTTTTGGGCACCCGGACATTATCGAAGTAAATCGTCGCGGTATCGGAGCACCACCAGCCTTGTTTTTTATCCAGTGGCGTGCGGCTCACACCCGGTGTGTCGGCATCAATTAACAGCAGGGAAATCCCGCCAAAGCCAGGCTCGCCGGTGCGCACGGCAGTGGTAAACCAGTTGGCGCGCATGCCGCCGGTGATAAAGGTTTTGCTGCCGTTGACAATAAACGCGTCGCCATCGGATTCGGCCCGGGTGCTGACATTGGCCACATCGGAGCCGCCGCCAGGCTCGGTAATGGCCAGACTGATGTGCTTCTCGCCCTTGAGTACCGGGGGAATTACCTCGGCCTTGAGGGATTCGTTGGCATAGTGCACCAGTGGCGGCAGGGCGATACCGTGAACCAGCAGCGTGGCGTAAACACCACCGGCGCCACAGGCGGAAATTTCTTCTGCGGCCACAATCATGTGATGGATGTCGGTGTCTTCCAGCATACCGCCATAGGCTTCCGGGTAGCCCAGTTGCAACAAACCGATATCGGCAGCGTCGCGCCAGAGGGTTGCGGGCAGTTCACCAGCCTCATCCCACGCATTGACGTGCGGCATAATTTTTTCGCTGACAAATTTCCGTAATTGGGTGCGCCAGGCGTGATGGGTGTCATTGAGGTGCGGATTGGGTAGCCGCAGGTCATCACGATGCATGGGTGGCTTCCTCAGGGGATTGTGTTTCTGTGTGATTGGTGTGAATCACCGCCAGTGCCTGGCCGGTGCGGATCTGATCGCCTGCGTTGCATAGCAGTTCCACGCAACCGCTTGTGTTGGCCCGAATGGGCATTTCCATTTTCATGGCTTCAATAATCATCAGGGTATCGCCTTCTGCTACCGTGCTGTCCGGCGCCACCAGACAAGCTACCACCCGCCCATCCATGGGGGCGTTCAGGCCACCGGTTTTGGTGTGCGTTGTGGCTAATGGATTACTCGGGTGTATTTCGAAACTCTGTCCGTTCAGTTGCAACCAAAGGCCGTTGCCTTGTTGTGTTATCCAGGCCTTATACGAAACGCCATCGATACGACAGTGCAATAATATGGCCTTGTGGTTCTGGTATTGGTGAATCTGATCAATCTTGTATTCAATGTCGGCGTCAGTGAGCAAGAGCTCGCCCTTCGGCCAGTTTTTGCTATCTAACGTAATCGTTGTGTGTGCATCATCCGCGTGCAGTTTAAGTTTGTAGCGTGAAGGGAAGGCGAGGGCGGACAGGTTTTTATACCAGTTGCCAGTGCCTGAATCCTTTGAAGGTTGCGCCTGCAAGAAAAAATTCAGTGCTGCCAGCTGCAGGGCGGCTTTCTTCTCCGCGCTTTGGGAGAGTATTGCCGCATGGCGACTGAGAAAGCCTGTTCCGAGATCGGCGGCTTTGAACGCGGGTTGCGAAAGAACCGAGCGTAAATAGCCCAGGTTGTGGTGTAAGCCCAGTAGCGGAGTCTGTTCGATCAGTTGGATCAGGCGCTCAATGGCTTGTTCGCGTGTAGCACCATGCGCGATCAGTTTACCGAGCATGGGGTCGTAGTGATTGCCGATGGTCAAACCCGTAAACAGGCAATGGTCAATTCGCGCGTCGCGAGTCTGGCCGTTGTCGTCAGGCCAGTGCAATATTTCGCCCGTTTGCGGCAAAAAATCGTTCAGTGGATCTTCGGCGTAGAGCCTGACCTCTATGGCGTGCCCCTCAGGTCTGAGCGCTGCCTGCGAAAGCGGCAGGGGGGTTCCTTGTGCGACAGCCAATTGCCATTGCACCAGATCCAGCCCGAATATTTTTTCGGTGACCGGGTGTTCCACCTGCAAGCGGGTGTTCATTTCCAGAAAGTAAAAATTCTGATCGTGGTCTAACAGAAACTCCACGGTACCTGCGCCCACATAATTGCAGGCCTGTGCCGCGCGTACGGCGGCTTCGCCCATGCGTTGGCGCAAGTCGTCAGAAAGCCCGGGCGCGGGCGCTTCTTCCACCACCTTCTGGTGCCGGCGCTGCAATGAACAGTCGCGATCACCCAAGTAGACACAATGGCCCTGCTGATCGGCAAACACCTGGACTTCCACATGCCTGGGGTCGATCAGGGCGCGCTCAAGCAGTAATGTATCGTTGCCAAAGGCCGCTAAGGCTTCGCGTTTGGCGCTGGCTATGGCGTCTTTCAGCGCCTGTTGATCTGTTGCCAAGCGCATGCCTTTACCGCCGCCACCTGCAGATGCCTTGATCATCAATGGCAGGCCGATGTCAGCAGCCTTGGCCAGTAAGGTATCAAGTGATTGATCGGCACCGTTATAGCCAGGCAACAGGGGAACAACCACGGCTTCAACCGCCTGCTTGGCTGCGCGTTTATCGCCCATGAGCTCGATAGCATCAGCCGGAGGCCCGACAAAAATCAACCCCGCATTGCAGACAGCGCGCGCAAATTCCGCATTTTCTGACAGGAATCCGTAGCCGGGATGAATGGCATCGGCCTGGGTTTCGCTGGCAGCTGCGATGATTGCGGGGATGTTGAGGTAAGACTGCGCGGCTGCCGCAGCGCCGATACACACGCGTCTGTCGGCCAGCTGGGTATGCAGTGCATGTTGGTCTGCCTCGGAGTACACGGCGACGGTTTCAATGCCAAGCGATTTGGCGGTGCGGATAATCCGGCAGGCGATCTCGCCCCGGTTGGCAATCAATAATCGCTTCATGCGTCAACCTCGGCCCACTGGGGTTTGCGTTTTTCCATAAACGCGCGGCTGCCTTCGGGGCCGTCGCCGCGGGTAATGGCATAGGAAAACGCCTGCGCGGCATGATCCAGTAACTGTTCGCAATCCTCACCGGCAAACCGGGAGAGGCTAAAGCACAATTGTTTTGTGCTTCTGAGCGCTGCCGGCGAAGCAAATTGAACGGTATGAAGTGCTTGTTGCAGTCGATGCTCTGCTTCCGAGGCGCCGGAGAATATTTCATCCACAAGACCCAGTGCCTGTGCGTCGCGGCTGCTGAGCTTTTTGCTGAATAGCGCCAACTGACGGGCTTTGACCAGGCCAATTTTGTCAGCCACAAAGGGCGTAATTTGTGCGGGCGGCAGTCCCAGGGTGACTTCTGGCATGGCAAGCTTTGCCTGCTCGTGTGCAATCACCAGATCCGATACCGCCGCCAATCCCAGACCACCACCCATGGCTGCACCTTCCACAAGGGAAATCACCATGCAGGGCAAGCGGGTCAGTGCCAGCAGCAATTCGCCGTAGCGGCGGTTGACGGAAAAAAAGGCCTCTTTGTCGCCGTTTTCAAACGCTTGTGCTGCCGTGAGCATATCGGCCAGATCGCCACCGGCACAAAAATGACCGCCATTGCCGCGCAGCACCAGCACGCGGCAAGCAGCGTCTTGTTGAATTTTTTCCGCCAGTGCCAGCAGTTGTTCCACCATTGCAAGGTTAAGTGCATTGCGTTGGGCCGGGCGGTTGAGGGTAACCTGGTAGCCCAGTGCAATGGGTTCAATGATCAGGGCGTTGTTGTCCATAAAGCGCCGCCTATTGTTTCTTTTTCTTGGGCAGGATGCCCATGAGTTTGCAGATAATACCGAGCATGATTTCATCGGCGCCGCCGCCGATAGACGTCAGCCTGAAATCGCGATAAAGGCGGTTGACCAGACTCGATTCCATATAGCCCATACCACCCCAGAATTGCAGGCATTGGTCCGGCAAGGTGCGCGATAGCCGGCCCGCCTTGAGCTTGGCCATGCTGGCGAGCAGACTGGCGTCTTGCCCTGCCAGATAATTTTCGGCTGCGTGATAAACCAGCGCGCGCAGGGATTCGATTTCCGTGGTCATTTCCGCCAGGGCAAAGTGAATGGTCTGGTTGTCCAACAGAGGCGCACCAAAGGCTTTGCGTTCGCGGGTATAGTCGATGGTGCTGTGCACACAGGCTTCGAAGCCTCTGAGCGTGAGGGCTGCGCCAAACAAACGTTCTTCCTGAAACTGCAGCATCTGGTACAGAAAGCCCGCGCCTTCATCACCGATGCGATAGCGTTGGGGAACGCGCACGCTGTCGAAAAAAACTGGCGCGGTATCAGATGAACGCATCCCCAGTTTTTCGAGCTTGGGGCCTATGCTTAAGCCAGGCGTGTTGGCTGGCACCACAATCAGGGATTTATTGCTGTGGGGTTTGTCATCGCTGGTATTGGCCAGCACGCAAAAATAGTCTGCCTGCGGTGCGTTGGTGATCCACATTTTACTGCCGTCAATCACATAGTCGTCACCGTCTTTGCGGGCGCGGGTTTTGATGGCCGCCACATCCGACCCAGCGTCGGGTTCGGACACCGCAATGGAAAACACGGCATCACCGCTGATCGCCGGCGTGAGAAATTCGCGGCGCAATTCATCGCTGCCAAACTGCGCCAGCGCCGGTGTAGCCATGGAAGTCTGGACGCCAATGGACAGGGGCACGCCGCCGCAATGAATCGCACCCAGTTCCTCCGCCAGCACCAGTTCATAACTGAAATCCAGCCCCATGCCGCCATAGGCTTCAGGCTTGCTGATACCCAATAAACCCATGTTACCCAAACGCTTCAGCACGTCATGCATGGGGAAATGCCCGGCGGCTTCCCAGGCCTCAACCTGCGGATTGAATTCGACCTCAACCAACTGTTGGATGCTACGGCGCAGGGCCTGATGTTGTTCGGTAAATTGCATAGTGGCTCCGTTACAGGCGGGCGACGCCAAATTGATTGGTTCGGGTTGTGACCTTGTCTGCGTGTTTACACAGGTGAAACAGCAAGCCCAGCAGGTCGCGGGTGTGGCGCGGGTCGATGATGCCGTCATCCCACAGCCGGGCCGTGCAGGCGAGCGCCGTGGAAGCATCATCCACAAAGGCGGCGGTGTCGGATTCAAGTTTTTCAAGCATGGCCGCGTCGGAGGCAGCGCCCATTTTTGCTTCAGTGACAATGCGTAAAACCTTGCCCGCCTGGGCGCCGCCCATGACTGCTGTGCGGCTGTTGGGCCAGGCGAAAATAAAGCGGGGATCAAAGCCGCGGCCACACATGGCGTAATTGCCGGCACCGTAGGAGCCGCCCATGACGATGCTGATTTTCGGCACGGTGGCATTGGCCACCGCCTGAATCATTTTGGCACCGTGTTTGATAATGCCCGATTGTTCCGCATGGGTGCCTACCATGAAGCCGGTGGTATTGTGTAAAAACAACAAGGGTGTGCCCGATTGCTCGCACAGTTGGATAAACTGCGCGGCCTTGTTGGCACCCTGGGCCGTGATGGGCCCGTTGTTGGTGATAATGCCTACCGGTTCACCATAGAGTTGACCATGCCCACACAGAGTCTGGTTGTCGAAACCCGCTTTGAATTCCAGAAATTCCGATTTATCTACCAGGCGCGCAATGACCTCGCGCGCATCGAATGGCGTTTTTGTGTTGGCCGGAATCACGCCTACCAATTCCTCGGGCGAGTAGCTGGGTGCGGGTATATCCTGCTTTATGTCTGCCAGCAGCGAAGACCAATTGAGTGAGGAAACAATCGCACGCGCCATGGCAATGCCTTGCGCATCGTCGTCGGCCACATAATCGCCGGTGCCGGCGCTGGCGTGAATGTCACTGCCACCGAGCGCTTCATCCGTGGCAATTTCGCCGGTGGCCGCTTTTAACAGGGGCGGGCCGGCCAGGTACATGGTGGCCTGGTTTTTAATGAGTACCACATAATCGCTGAGTGCGGGCTGATAGGCGCCGCCGGCGGTGGCGCTGCCGTGCACCACGGTGATCTGGGGAATACCGGCGGCAGACATGCGTGCCTGATTGGCAAAGCCACGGCCGCCCGGTGCAAAAATTTCATTGGCGTAGAGCAGGTTGGCGCCGCCACTTTGCGCCAGGGTCACGAAGGGTAGTTTGTTTTCCAGTGCGATGGTCTGCAACCGCAGGGCTTTTTCCATGCCCGCCGGAGAAATAGTGCCGCCTTTGATGGCGTAGTTGTCCACCCGTACCATGCAGGCGACGCCTTCAATAAATCCGATGCCGGCAATGCAGCCGCCACCGGCGCCGGAGCCGTCTTTGTCATCGTACATTTTGTAACCGGCCAGTGCGCCGATTTCTACAAAGGGGCTGCCCGGATCGAGCAGCAACGACAACCGTTCACGTGGCAGCAGCATGCCGCGCTGGGCGTATTTTTCGCGCTTGGTTTCGGCACTGGTTTGCTGATGCCGGCCCACGGCTTCAACCGTGGCGAGTTGCGCCAGCAGTTGTTCGCGGTTGGCCGCAAATGCCTCGCCGTTTACATCAAGTTGACTGTGCAAACGTGGTTTCATTCGTTCGCCTCATCGTCGCGTAACATCGCCGGCAGCTCGGCGCGATGAAAGCCATTGTAGGGACTACTGTTTACGGCATTGCCCTCGGGTAAGGGCCATATAGCGGGTGCTGAGCCGAGTGATGAACCGCCATCAATGCGCAGGGTGTGGCCGTTGATAAAGGCACCGCCGGGGCTCAGTAAAAAACAAATGACCGAGCTGATTTCTGCTTCATAGGCGAGACGTTTCAGTGGTACGTGATTTTTCACGCCTTTGATCAGCGATTGAAAATGCGGGTCATAGGTATCAAAGCCGGAAGAGGCCACCCAGCCGGGCGCTACGGCATTCACGCGCACACCGAAAAAGCCCCATTCCCAGGCGCAGGTTTTAGTGAGGTTTTCCATGCCGGCCCGGGCTGCGCCCGAGTGGCCCATGGCGGGCATGCCGTTCAGGTTGTCGGCGGTGATGTTGACAATGGCGCCGCCGTGGGCCTGAAAACAGTGCTTGTAAAATTCGCGCGACATGAGAAATCCGCCCACCAGATTGGACTTTACCACCGCCTCAAAGCCTTTCAGGGATATCATTTCCAGCGGCGCCGGGAATTGGCCACCGGCGTTATTAACCAAGCCATGAATACGGCCGTGGGTGTTGACGATATCGGCCACCGCTTTTTCAACTGCGGCTTCATCGCGGATATCAAAGGCATAACTTGTGGCAGATCCGCCGTCTTCGGAAATTTCGGCCACCACCTTGTCGAGCTTTTCCTGCTTGCGCCCGGTGATGATGACTTTGGCGCCGAGCGATGCGAGTTCGTGCGCGGTGCAACGGCCAATACCACTGCCACCGCCGGTCACCACATAGGTTTGTCCGGAAAAAATGCCGGGTTTCAGTACCGATTGGTAAGTCATAATAATTCCTTTATTGGGTTTGCCGGCTTACAAAAACAGCTCGCGTGCCTGAGCAGGCGTGGCGACGGTCCGGCCGGTCTCGTGCGCGATACTGGCGAGCGCGGCAATCAGTTCACCATTGGAGCGCGCGCGCTCGCCATTGGGTAAATAAAACGTGTCTTCCAATCCGGTTCTCAAATGCCCGCCCAACTCGGCGGCTTTGCGGTGTACGGGCCAGATGGCTTCCCGGCCAATCAGTGTGGTTTGCCAGGGGTTGTTCTGGGGTAGGTAGCGCAACAGCAGTGCCAGCAGATCCGCATCGGCAGGCATGCCGGAATCCACGCCCATGACAAAATTGAAACTGGCGCGGTCGATCATTCCCACCTGTTCGAACATGGCCACCGAACGCACGATGCCGGTATCAAAGCACTCAAATTCCGGCCGGGTATTGGTTTGCCGCATCACCGCCAGCAGTTCTTCGATTTTTTCCACGGTGTTTTCAAACAGCATGGGCGGCCAGGCCCATTGGCCGTTACTGCGGGCCTTCAGGTAGTTGAGGCTGCCGGCATTACAGGCACCGATTTCCGGTTTGCAGCGCTCCAGACAGGCAATGGGGCCGGATTGATCTCGGCCGATGGTGCCTGTGGAAAAATTAAGCAGGACGCCGGGGCAAGCGGCCCGTATGGCATCGGCCACTTCGGCTGCCACCTCCGGCTCCCAGCTGGGCAGGTGGCCCAGTTCTGGCGCCTGTTGGCGGAAATGCACATGCATAACGGAGGCGCCTTCATCAAACGCGGCTTTGGCTGATGCAGCCATTTCCGCGGCGGTAACCGGTACCGGGTGCTGCTTGGGGTTGGTCAGTACGCCGGTGAGTGCGCAGGTGATGACGGCCAGATCGCTCATATCCAGGCTCCAGTGAAAATTGTGTTGGAATGAATCTACCAAGCAAGCGCTTGGTTGACAAGTGCCTGGTGGATTCTATGTAATGACCGCCAGTCCACAGTTTAGATACCGACCATGACCGCGTTACTCAATGACCCCAATTCCGCCAAAGGCAATATTCTGCGTGCCGCTGCTGCCCTGTTCCGGGAAAAGGGCTTTAACCGCACTACGGTGAGGGACATCGCCGCCGATGTGGGTATCCTATCGGGAAGCTTGTTTCATCACTTTCCCAACAAGGAGGCCATTCTGGCGCAGTTGATGGAGGAGCTGATTCTGTTGGTGGATGCCGAAATGCAGAAGCAGATGGCGTCTGTGGACGATCCGGGTGATCAGCTGACCGCTTTGGTGCACTGTGAGTTGCGGGCCATTTATGCAGAAATAGGCACCGGCCTCAGTATTCTGGTGACTGAATGGCGGGCGCTCAGCGAAGCCAGCCAGGCCCGTATTCTCGGCCTGCGGGCGGACTATGAGGCACGCTGGCTGTCTGTGCTGAGCCAGCTGGCGGAGCAGGGCAGGCTGACCACGGAGCCTTTTCTGGCCCGGCAGTTTATCCGGGGGGCCGCCATGGAAACCTGGCATTGGTACAAGCCGGATGGTCGTTGGAATCTGGCTGAACTGGCGGCTCAGTTAAGCGGAAGTTTTATGACGCCTGTCAACGCCTGAGCCGGGACTGCGTTTTAAAGGGTACAGATACCAATAAAACGCGGAGACATCCCATGAAAACCCCATTGATCGCAGCTTGCCTGTTTTGTTTATCTGCTCCCCTGGCCACGGCTGACAACCTGAGCGATCGTGCCGACCGGCTGGAGCAGCGTCTCGACAAAAAAGGTGACCGAATCGAGACCCGTCTGGACAACAAGGGCGATCGCATCGACCAACGTCTGGATAATAAGGGCGATCGTATAGACCAGCGTCTGGATCGACGTGCAGATCTGGCCGAGGCCAATGGCCATGAGCGCAAGGCTGATCATCTGGACGCCAAGGGTGACCGCATCGATGCGCGCCTGGATCGCAAGGGCGACTGGATTGATCAACGGCTTGACAATAAAGGCGAGCGAATCGATCAGCGACTGGATAATCGCGGACAGCGTGCCAAACGGCGCGTCGATTGATCAGACGTCGATTGTAAGTAGGGGGAACCTGGTTCCCCTCATGGCAAAGGCCTTGGCTGAACCGCCTGACAGATGTTGTAAGTTAAATGGCAAGTAGCTATAAAGGTACCTAAACAATAAGGTACCGCCATGGATTTCTGGGCCCAGTTGCCGCCTTTGACCACCGGTTTGCTGATTCTCATCAGTTGCCTCTCACTGTACTTTGCCGGCCCCGGCTACAACAGCCACAGCGCCGCGCAGTCGCCTGCGATACTCACCAGCACCGGTATTTTCGGCACCTTTCTGGGTGTGGCACTGGGTTTATTGCATTTTGATACCGCCGATATCAGTGCCAGTGTGCCGCAACTGATTAACGGGCTGAAAACGGCGTTCTGGACGTCCATTGCGGGCCTGCTGGGCGCGTTGATGGTGAAGTTCAGGCACCTGTTTGCCATCGCCCGCCAACGGCGTCGGGCTGAAGCGTTTCAGGCGGCCAGCCTTACCGATGTGGCGAATTTACTGACTGATATTCACCAGGCACTCACCACCGATGAAGTGCAGGGCGTGCGTGCCCAGTTGTTGTCCCTCAAGCAAGAACAGAAAGCCAGCTTCAATCAGCTGGTGAATCAACTGTCGGATTACCAGGCGGGCATGGCCCGGGCCAATGCCGAAGCGCTGGTTAAGGCAGTAGATAAGGTCATGCGGGATTTCAACGCGGAGATCAACACCCAATACGGCGAAAACTTCCAGGCCCTGAACGACGCCGTGGGTAAGCTGTTGCACTGGCAGGAAAGCTACCGTCATGAACTGGATGCCTTGTTGCAAGCACAAAAAGCTAATGGCGAATTGTTGGACAAGGCAGCCAGTGCCTATGGCGACATGGTGGCGCACGCCGATGTATTTACCAAGGTGTCCCAATCACTGGGCGATATGTTGGCCGGGACTGAGTCACAATCGAAACAATTGGCGCATCACCTGGAATTACTCGCCGAAGTATCAAGTCGGGCCGCCGAGGGTTTGCCTGCCATGGGTGAAAAACTCCGGCACATGACCGACGAGCTGGCAGACAACCTGGCGCGCAGTCAGCGCGAAGTGAGTGAGAATCTGCAAGCGGCAACCCAGGCGTTGGCGAATACGTCGCAACAGGTGCATGCCACTCTGGCCGAGCTGGCCAGTGGTACAGACCAGCGGGTGGCTGATCATCTTGCCCGAATTGAGCGGGGACTTGAGCAGGAACTGGTGCAGGCACTCAAGACTTTCGGTTACCAGATGACGTCCTTGTCGGAAAAATTTGTTAACGATTACACGCCGCTCACCGAGCGATTACGCACATTGATTCAACTTGCGGAACAGGCCAATGGCAGTCGTACCGGAACCAAACCCAGAACTGGCGTCCTCGCCGACTGATTTTACCGAACAGGAAGAGCATTGGGTTTCTGTCAGCGATCTGATGGGCGGGCTCATGATGGTGTTTCTGTTGATTTCCGTGATCTACATGGTCCAGTTGGAAATTGAGTCGCGCAAAATAAAAGATGTTGCCATTCTGTACGATCGCTTGCGTACGCAACTGTATCAGGACTTACAGGCGGAGTTTGAAGCGGATCTGCCCCGTTGGGGGGCTGAATTGAACCCTGATTTGAGTTTGCGTTTTTACAATACGGAGCTTTTATTTGAACGGGGTGATTCAGATCTTAACCCTGCGTTCGCGGAAATTCTGGCCGATTTCTTTCCGCGTTACATCAGAATTCTCACCGCCGAACCCTATCGCAACGATATTCTGGAAGTGCGCATAGAGGGCCATACTTCCAGCGATTGGGGGCAGGGCGCACCGGTGGATGAGGCCTATATCAAAAATATGAACCTGTCCCAGGCGCGCACGCGATCGGCGGTGGCGTTTCTGTTGGCGTTGGACGCCGTGCAGACAGAAAAGGCCTGGCTGATCCGTCACCTGACGGCGAACGGATTGTCCTCCTCCAAGCCCGTTTTGCAAGCCGATGGCGCAGAAGACGAGGTGCGTTCGCGCCGGGTGGAATTCAGGGTGCGGACCGATGCGGATTCTCGTATCGCGACCATTTTGCAGGACGTGCGATGAACCTGCCGGACTTCGATAACTTTGCCCCGCTACAAGCACTGCGGGAAAAAATGCAGGCGGTGGCCCTTGGTCATTACGAGTTTTTTGACCCTAAACGCCATCTCACGGGAGACGAGCGTCTGGCGTTGGTTCAGGGGCTGCGCTTGCCACTGCAGGCGATCCGGCCTTTGGATGACAAAACCTTTGCGTTCAAAAACGCCCGGGTCATTCTCTGGTCCGCCGATGTGATGCAACAAAGCGTGTATCACCTGTGTTTTTGTGACCAGATGACATTGAGTGGCGATGTCGTGGTGGGAACCCAGCCGCCTGATGTCGCCCAGGTCTGTGCCGCCTGTCTGGATCATTTACAGTACGAGGGCCACAATTCACATCGTCACCGGCATCAGGATTACTATGCCCAGGTAAGGAAAAATTTCAGCGCGCAGGATTTTTTCAGCCGGTTTGTCCACTACCCGGTAGATGGTTAATGGTGTTCAGTGCACCGGGGTATCTTTGGCTTCCGTTTCCTGGGCTGAGTAAAACGCCACTATATCCTCGGTAAGCGAGCGGCCGACGGCGCGCCGATCTTTGGAGCGACGGCGTTTGCGGTGGTAGAGGTCAAATGTCATACCGGCGCAGCGGTCAGGGTCTTTTCTGCGGTCAGCGCCAGACCGGCGCTCCACGAACAGCGGTTTGTGTTTATCGTTCATTCCTACACCTAAGACAGAGTTTTTTTAGTTACACCTTGTCCTTGGTGTTGCCGTATCATACGTTTTTCCGGTTCCTAAACTGGTACCTGCGTCGCAATATTGGCGATGTGCGCGCCGTTATCGGGACGTACGGCATCGTAGTTGGTTCTTGCGTGCCATTATGCTGGCGACCCGCGGGGCTCCAGAGCCGGGTGATCGGCGGATTCATTGGATGTAACGAAGGTAGATATGACCAAGCAACAGCGTTTAATCGACAGCCTGACAGCGGCCTTTTCACCCTCCCACCTTCAGGTGGCAAACGAGAGTCATATGCACAATGTACCGCCCGGGTCGGAATCTCACTTTAAGGTGCAAATGGTTTCCGAGAAGTTCTCCGGTAAGCGTCCGGTTCAGCAACACCAGATGGTTTATGCGGCGTTGGGTAGTCTGATGCAGGAAATCCATGCGCTGGCCCTGCACACCTGGGCGCCAGAACAATGGGCTGGAGAGCAGGCGGCAGCCTCGCCCCAATGCCTGGGTGGCAGTAAGTGAGTTGTGCATTTATTGCTCAATCACTACAATGCGCGCCTTTTTAAGATTTAACCATTTGGTAGACCAATGACCGCCGTAGTTTGTGCCCTCTATAAATTTGTCACCTTGCCCGAATATGAATCGCTCCGTGAGCCACTGCGCCTGGAAATGGAGCGCTTGGGGGTCAAGGGCACCTTATTGCTGGCATCCGAGGGTATTAACGGCACGGTTGCTGGGTCCCGTGAGGCCATAGACGGGCTGTTGGCGTATCTGAAGGCCATACCGGCCTTTGCCGAGCTCGACTATAAAGAGTCCTATGAAGACGCCGTGCCTTTTTACCGTACCAAGGTCAAACTCAAGAAAGAAATCGTTACCATGGGCGTCGAGGGTATCGACCCGCGCCAGGTTGTGGGCACGTATGTTGAGCCTGAAGACTGGAATGCACTCATCTCAGACCCCGATGTGACCCTGGTGGATACCCGCAATTACTACGAGTATGAAGTGGGCAGTTTCAAGGGCGCTATCAACCCTGAAACCGAGAGTTTCCGGGAGTTTCCTTCTTATGTTGCAAAAACCCTCGATCCGGCCAAACACAAGAAGGTTGCCATGTTCTGTACCGGAGGTATCCGCTGCGAGAAGTCCACGGCGTTACTGAAGCAGCAAGGCTTTGAAGAGGTGTATCACCTGAAAGGCGGCATTCTCAAATATCTGGAAAAGGTGCCGGCCGAGCAAAGTCTGTGGAATGGCGAATGCTACGTGTTTGATAACCGGGTTACCGTGAACCACGCCCTGGAAAAGGGGTCGTTCGATCTGTGCCACGGTTGCCGCCATCCCATTACCGATAAGGACAAGCAGTCACCTCATTATGAGGAAGGGGTTGCCTGCCCCCGTTGCCACGATAGCCTCAGCCCGGATCAGCGCAGACGCTTCAGCGAGCGCCAGCGCCAGATCCAGATAGCCAAAGCGCGCAACGAGGCGCATATTGGCCGGGCACCCACCGAGCGCCAGCTCAAGTCGGGCCAGCGGGGCTGACGGCGCGGTGGCAGTGCGCTGTACGCTTCTTTGCCTGTCACTGCTGCTACTGAGTGCCTGCTCGGACCTGCCGGTTAAACATCCTTCCTGTTCAGATCTGTTACTGAAAGATCCCGTTTATGCGCCTGTGGACGCGCATGGGCGCTACGCCGTAAGCCGTTATCTGGCCTCCATTGCTGACGGTTCTGAGGCTTGGTGGGATTGGAGTGCTGCGATGGCAACCGAGGCTACCAGCGTGCACGACCAGTCCGCCGATTGTGCTTATGTCGGGCCACTGACGCTTGCCGGACATACACCCCGATACCCCGATGAATACCGGCTTACACTGAGGGCGTTGGGCGTTTATCCATTGACCCGGATTCCTTTTGTGATGGGGGTCGAGCGGGAGTTGATTAAAACCGAACAGCACTATTCGGCGTTTGCGCAGGCGGCGTTGAGCGATGAGCGTTGGTCGGTATTCGGTATGGATACGTCCTCCCTCGGGCTGATCGTCAGTAATCCACTGTTGGCGCCCCCGTTCAGACAGGCGTTAACGCAGGATGTATTGCGTCAGTTCGCCCCGCAATTTGCGGTTGAAAAGGGCGCTGATGTCTCACTGAACCGGCCCGGATTACCCGTGCGTGACCCGGCGGGCGAGTTGCAATGGCAGGCGCAACCGACCCTTTTGGTGTTCGCCTCCGTGGGCGAATTCCAGGGCCGGCAAACGCTGCAGTTAAACTATCAGGTGTGGTTTGCTCAGCGCCCCGCCAATGGCCGCTGGGACCCGCTGGCCGGCACGCTCGACGGCTTGCATTGGCGAGTGCATCTGGACCAGTCGCTGGAGCCGCTCGCGTTTGATGTGATGCACACCTGCGGGTGCTGGTATCAGGTTTTTCCGGCCTCGGGTTATCGCATAACTGCCGAGGACGGCTATTGGCAGGAGCCGGTGTATGTCGGCCCGTCGCTGAGCCACCCGAATCCGCTGTTACTGGTTACGGCGGATAGCCACAGTGTGGTGGGCGTCCGGGCGCCAATCGATAAGTATGAGCCGATGGCGGCTTTGCAGTTGGCACCCGCCATGATTGGCAGTAAACAAGGCCTCTCCCAGCGGGTTAAAGCGCATCGGCGTTTGTTCAATCCGCAAGGCTATATTCCCGAGTCCGGGCGACTTGAGCGCTATTTCTTCTGGCCCATGGGCATACCTTCCGCTGGCAGTATGCGGGCACCGGGACGCCATGCCATTGCGTTCACCGGCCGGCGACACTTTGATGACCCCAACCTGCTTGATCAGCTGGGGTTGGTGTCTGTCAGGTGAATTGTGGCGCATGTGGTTGAATTTGATGCCAAATTCAGGGACTCAGTTGGCGTGGTCGGCGCTGTTAGGCAAAGGTCTAGTATCGTCTTATGGGTATCTGTGGTCTAATGCCCCCACTGATAAGCGGTAGCCAGTTCGAAGGCGGTAATGTGACCCTGTGCGATCAGAAGGGAAGGTGGTATTGATGGACTTTGATGATTGGAAAGTGGGTGGCGATGGTCGCTCGGCTTCGCACCCGAGTGGGTTTACGCTCACCATTGAAGGAAACCCTAAAGATCCTTCGGCCGTAAATCCTGGCCGCTTTCCGCCCGGTTTAAGTGCAATTGAACAGGTTCGTTTATTGCGCCATGGTGTTGAGGCGATAGCCAGTGCCGCCAAGCGGGTGGCGCCGGCAATGCCCAAGTCACCCTCTGACCGACCGGTGTTGAGCATAAAGCGAAAAAGCCCGGACGCAAAAACGCCAGCATAAGCTGGCGTTTTTATTTGTGCTGTAAAGTGAAATCAGGCGTCAGCGAGAGGTGATCATCTGGCCTTTCAGCAGCAGGCGGTTCTTGTGATTCTCCACCTGGGTAAAAAGTTGCTGGAACTTCTGTGACGCTACCGCCGTGTCCGACTCCTGTCCTGCATAGGTCACGCCACTGAGCAGTGAATCGAGCTCGGTGTTTACTTCGTCCATCGCAGTGAAAATCGTATTGGTGGTCTTGTCGTCATTAAACACCCGGCCGCGATTGGTGGCCTGCATGTAGCCATCGCACTCGCTCAGCCAGTCTTTGCGCTGTCCCAGGTAATCTTTGATATTGCGCATGCTCTTACGGTAATTCATGTCCAGGCGGGAATCTGCATAGGTTTGCAGGCTCTTCATGGAGGAGGTCATGAATTCGTTCCGGATGCTATCGCAATACTTCCAGCTCAGGTATCCGGGAAATTCAGTGCCGGATGCTTGTTCTGCTTTGTCCCTAAGGCAGTCTTCGTTGCACGCTAAGGTGGCGGGGGCTGAACACAGTCCTATGAGCCCCAATGCAAAAATTATCTTTTTCATGATTAGCCGCCGCAGTTATTATTCTCTGGCGTTATTTACGCCGCTGACTTTCAGTGTATACGTCAAGCATTAGCGAATGTCAACGGGTAAAGGTGTGACCTGCTAGTCAAATGGTATGAGCAGCAGGCCGCAGTTTGGCTCATATAGTCGAACTAAAGTCTCATTTATACGGCGTTTTGTTTCAGATCGCCCAGGGCACTGGCCATTTCCGGTAAAAGCTGGCGCAAGCTCAACAGCAGCAACGAGAACTCCGCATCCAATTGGCTGAGAGGGTCTTCCGCGCTGTCTCGGGCCTCTTGCTTGAGGTCGTCACCCAGGCTCAGTCGTTTGATGGTGCCTTCCTGGGTCAGCAGGAACTGGAGTTGTTCGCGCCAGTTCAGGGCCAGTTGAGCGACTTGCTTGCCGGCGGCTAAATGGCTTTGAATCTCGTCGCACAGCAGGTCGTGCCGCCGGCAGCGCAATATGGCCCCTTCTTCACCGGGTTCACGTAATTCGCACTCCTGTCCCAATTTCCACTCCTCTGGGAGAGGCTCACCATTAACCCATTGGGTCATCACGGTGGCGGGACTGTAGTTGTACTGAACCGGTGTCAGCGGCAAGCTGCCCAGCGATTGACGCAGCGTACTGGTCAGCTCTTCCGCCCGGTTCGGGCTGGCGGCGTCGACGATGATCAGCCCGGCCTCCAGGTCGATGATGGCCTGGGTTCTGCGGCTTTTGCGCAAGGCTCTGGGCAGGCATTCAAACAGAATCTCTTCTTTAAACTGTTCTTTTTCCTTGCGGTAAACGCGGCGTTGCTCTTCGGCTTCAATCGCGGCGGCTTTCTCTTCGACCATTTCGCGGATGACGGCGGCAGGGAGCACCTTGTCTTCACGGCGCAGGCTGATGAGGGCTGCATTCTGGCCCAGGTGAGCCAGGCCGGGGTGGTGCTTGCCATAGGGTGATGCCCAGCCCAGGCTGAATTGTGCCTGTTGGCTGCAGGGGGCAAACCGGTCTTGTTCCAACTGTTCAGCCAACGTTGATAAATCGATGCTGTGACCATCGCCAAGGCGATAGACCTGTAAATTTTTGAACCACATAGTTTTAAATCAATAACAGCGAAGGGGATTTGGTGAGGGCCACTCCAAGCAGGTAGCCGATGATTACGACGGCTGTTGCAACAGCCAGCACTTGCTCGCGTTTGTTGCGCGCCAGCCGAAAGGCATAGATGCCCGCACCGATGTACGCGAGCAGGGCAAAGATTTTTGCAATCAACCAGGCATGATCCAGCGGGTTCCAGTGGTACAACACCAGTAACGTAATGGCGCTGCCCAGCAGGGCGGTATCAATGACATGGGGCAGTATTTTAGTGAGCCGGGCCGAGAACCAGCGGGACTCATTCAATAACCAGTAGCTGCGCAATAAAAAACCTGCAATCGACAGCATAGCGAGGCTCATGTGCAGATGTTTGATGGCAATAATCATGCTTGCAGTGCCTTGCCGACCAGTGTGCTCAGGTGCGCTGGCAACGTCAGTGCCAGGGCCGCTTTCTGGCCGTTGTCGGACATCTTGCGCCAGGTTTTACGCAGAATATCGATCACTTTTTCTTCTGGGTGTTTGGCGCTGAAGTCGGCGAAATAATGGGACAGAAAAACCAGACAGGCTACGTCTTCCAGGCACTGGGTGTCGGGATTGGTTTTCAACTTTTCCTTTCGCAGCAGGGCGCTGGTTTGTTCGATCAGCGTGGCGGGTGCATCAAACTGTGCCAGGATTTCCGCGCAGCGGTCCGCGTGGTGTTTACCGAGCTCTGTGCGCCAGCGATGGTAGCCCTGACGATCCATTGGGTAGTCTTTGCGCGCGATAACCCAGCGCTCCAGGTGCTGGGCCCGGCAAGCGATTTGCAGCGCGGTGCCGGCAGCGGGATACAGGGCCTGTTGGCATTGGGTCATGCGTATGCCATACAGCTCACAGGCGCCCAGCGGCTTACCGTCGTGGGTTACTTGTTCGGGATCAGCGTGGTTGGCAGCGTCGATGGCTGCAAAGAGCGCGTCTGTATTCACGGTAGGCGTTACTGTGCGGAGGCGGCGCTTTTCAAGGCGTCGAGATCGGCAATTTCGATCTCTTTTTTGTCCACCTCGATAATGCTGAGTTTTTGTAATCGGCTGAAGACGCGGGACACGGTTTCAACCGTTAAACCGAGAAAGTTTCCGATATCCGCACGGGACATGGACAGCCGGAAGCGGGTGCCAGACAAATGCCGGCGCTGATTGCGTGACGAAATACTCAATAACAGAGAGGCTACGCGTTCTTCTGCCGTGTTTTTCGACAGTAGTGTGACCAGCTGCTGCTCATAGGTAATCTCTTTGCTCATCAACTGGAAAAAATGCTGCTGCAAAGAGGGCAGTTGCAGGCTGAGCTCTGTCATCTGAGTAAAGGGAATTTCGCACACTGCACAGGTTTCCAATGCGATGGCGGAGTTGGTGTGCTTGCTGTGACCGATGCCATCCAGGCCCATGACTTCACCCGGCAGGAAAAAGCCGGTGATCTGCTCGTCGCCATTGTCTGTGATGGTGAGGGTTTTGAGGCTGCCTGAACGCACGGCGTAAACCGAACTGAATTCTTCACCGGCGCGGAACAGGTATTCGCCTTTCTGCAGGGGGCGACCGCGCTTGATAATGCCGTCGATGCGATCGATATCATCAATTTTGACACTGATGGGCAGACAGATTGAGCTGAGCCTGCAATCGCCACAGGATACGGCGTTGTTGTGGGGGCAATGATGATTGGCAAGGCTGGCTGTCATGGTTGCTTGGTCTCTCCCTTATCAGGCGATTATAACCATGCCAGCCAGTTTTCGATACCTCGGCGCAATCAGCTGGGGAAGCTGAACTGGGCGCCTTCGCGTACCCCGGCGGATGGCCAGCGTTGAGTCAGGGTTTTGCGGCGGGTGTAAAACCGCACTGCATCCGGGCCGTAGGCCGACAAATCACCGAACAGCGAACGCTTCCAGCCGCCGAAGCTATGGAAAGCCATGGGTACCGGCAATGGAATGTTGATGCCCACCATGCCCACCAGGATGTTGTCGCCAAAGTAGCGCGCGGCCTCGCCATCGCGGGTGAAAATGCAGGTGCCGTTGCCGTACTCGTGGGCATTGATCAGGTCCATAGCTTCCTGCATGGTCTTGACCCGCACCACACACAGTACTGGCCCGAAGATCTCGTCGGTATAGATGCTCATGTCTGACGTGACATGATCAAACAGGCAGGGACCCAGGAAGTAGCCTTGTTCATGACCATCCACGGCGAGCCCACGGCCATCCACTACCAATGACGCGCCCGCAGCAACGCCCGCGTCGATGTAGCCGGATACCCGTTGCTTGTGTTCAGCAGTGATCAACGGGCCCATATCGTTGCTGTTGTCCAAACCGTTGCCCACTTTGATAGCGGCCATTTTCTCCTGCAGGCGGGCCACCAGCTCGTCGGCGGTTTTATCGCCCACCGCCACGGCCACGGAGATGGCCATACAGCGTTCACCACAGGAGCCGTATGCCGCGCCAATGAGTGCATTGACGGCGTTGTCCATGTCCGCATCAGGCATCACGATGGCGTGGTTTTTGGCGCCACCAAGCGCCTGTACGCGTTTGCCTTTGGCGGTGGCGCTGGCATAAATGTATTCGGCAATGGGGGTCGAGCCCACAAAGCTCACGGCCTGCACGCGGTCGTCCTGCAGCAGGGTATCCACGGCCTCTTTATCGCCATTGACGAGATTGAGTACGCCGTTAGGCAGGCCGGCCTGGTGCGCCAGCTCTACAATAAACCGTACCGCGCTGGGCGCCCGCTCGGACGGTTTCAGCACCACGGTATTGCCGCACACCACCGCCATGGGCCACATCCATAGGGGCACCATGGCCGGAAAGTTGAACGGGGTAATGGCAGCAACAACGCCGAGCGGTTGGAATTCAGACCAGCTGTCGATGTTGGGGCCGGCGTTTTTGCTGTGTTCGCCTTTGAGCAGCTCGGGCGCCGCAGTGGCGTATTCCACGTTTTCGATCCCGCGTTGCAGCTCGCCCATGGCATCGTTCAGCACCTTGCCGTGCTCGTCGGTGATCAGGGCACAGATTTCGTCGGCGTGCTGCTCCAGCAGGGCTTTAAAGTTGAACATGACACGTGCGCGTTTCAACGGGGGTGTCTGGCGCCAGGCCGGGTAGGCGGCCTGGGCGGCGGCAATGGCCTGCTCAGTGGTAGCCTGGCTTGCCAGCGCCACGGTTTTGGTGCTGACGCCGGTGGCCGGGTTGTACACCTTGGCGGTGCGCTCGGCGGGGGTATGGGGTTCGCCGTTGATGATGTGTCCGATAACTGACATGGGAAATCCTGTTGCTTAGATGGAATTGAGTGTGTCCGACAAGGCGTTCAGTAGCTCGTCTATTTCGTGTTTTTCGGTAATGAACGGCAACCCGAGCTGGACAGTGTCACCGCCGTAGCGCACGTAAAAACCTTTGGCCCACATGGCGCTGGCCACTTGCCAGGGGCGTTTGGCGGGCTCGCCGGGCGCGTGGGCCAGCGATAGGGCACCGGCAAAGCCATAGTTGCGGATGCCGGCCACATGGCGGCAATCCCTGAGCTTGTGCAATTCGTTTTCGAAGTAGGGCGCGTACTCGGCAACCCGCTGCACCAGTTTTTCTTTTTCCAGCAGCTCCAGTGCGGCCAGGCCAGCAGCACAGGCCAGCGGGTGGGCAGAGTAGGTGTAGCCATGGGGAAATTCGAGCAGGTACTCAGGACCACCGGCGGCCATGAAAGTGTCATAGATCTCGGCTTTGGCGACCACCGCGCCCATAGGCACGGCGCCATTGGTGAGTTGCTTGGCGATATTGATGATGTCGGGCGTAACACCAAATGCCTCGGACCCGGTCATGGCGCCGCAGCGCCCGAAGGCGGTAATCACCTCATCAAAGATCAGCAGGATATTGTGCTGGTCACAGATTTCTCTCAGTCGCTGCAGGTAACCCACCGGCGGAATAATCACCCCGGCACTGCCGGCAAAGGGCTCGACAATGACCGCAGCAATATTGGATGCATCGTGCAGGGCGATAATTTCCAGCAGCTCATCGGCCAGTTCGGCACCGGTTTGCGGCTGGCCTTTCACGAAGGGCTGGTCTTTGAGCATGGTGTGGGGCAGGTGATCACTGGCAATCAGATCGCCATAAAGCGCGCGATTGGCACCGATACCGCCTACGCTGATGCCGCCAAAATTAACCCCATGGTAGCCCTTAGCGCGCCCGATCAGGCGGGTTTTGGAGGGCATGCCTTTTTTGCGCCAGTAGGCGCGAGCCATTTTCAGTGAAGTGTCAGCGCTTTCAGAGCCGGAGCCGGTGAAAAACACATAGTCGAGCCCGTCGGGCATCAGGCTTTTGATTTTGTTGGCCAGCTCAAAACTCAGTTCGTGGCCGAACTGGAAGGCGGGGCTGTAGTCCAGGGTTTTGGCCTGCTTGGCGATGGCATCGCTGATTTCAGTGCGGCAGTGGCCCAGACCGCAGGTCCAGAGTCCGGACAGTCCGTCGAAAATTTTCCGGCCATCGGCGCTGGTAAACCACGCGCCTTCGGCTGAAGCGATCATGCGGGGATTGGATTTGAACTCACGGTTTGCCGAGAACGGCATCCAGTGCGCTTCGAGCGATTCGGGCGTGTAATTGGCCATGGGGTATCCTCTATCTGGTTGCGGCCAGTCTAGGGGCTTTGTATAGTTTCATAAATGACAGAATAAACACCTAAAGTGTGATAATTATGAAACAAAAGGCGCTGTTGGGGCAGTTGGCGGACCCGGATATCCGGCTCCTGAGGGTCTTCAAGGTGGTGACCGAATGTGGTGGAATTTCGGCGGCGGAGCTGGAGCTGAATATCGGCCGGTCTACCATCAGTCGTCATATCAAGGATTTAGAGCAGCGCCTCGGCATCACCTTGTGTCGCCGGGGGCGTTCAGGTTTTGGCTTAACGGCCGAAGGGCGCGAGGTGTATGCTTCTACATTGCGTTTGCTGGGCTCGTTGGATGATTTCCGCTCGGATGTGAATGACATCCAGCGCAAGCTGACCGGCACCCTGACCATTGCCTTGTTCGATAAGATCGCCACCAATCCCGAGTGCCATCTGTCGGACGCGCTGTCGGAATTCCATGCGCAGGCGCCTGACGCCGGTATCGAAATTTTTGTGGAACCGTTGAATGAAATTGAGCGGGGTGTGATCGAAGGCCGCTTTCAGTGTGGCGTGATTCCCAGCCACCGACCATCAGCGAGCTTGTCTTATTTGCCGCTTTTTAACGAGCAGATGTATCTCTATTGCAGTAAAGCGCACCCGATACTGGCACTGCCCCTCATCGATCGTACGGCGATACTGCAAGCGGCCTATGCCGGTTTGGGCTATCACTCGCCCAATATGGAGGTCGCGCACGCCACCGGGCTTCGTCGACAGGCCACCGTGTATGATCAGGAAGCCATTGTGCACTTGCTTTTATCCGGTGCCTACATCGGTTATCTGCCGGATCACTATGCGCAACAATTCGAAACGGCCGGTTTACTCCAGCGCATTGATCATGACGATTTTAATTACCGCTGCCAATTTGAAGCTATCTGGCGACTGTCGCCCAAGCCTTCGCGTTTATCGGCGCTGTTTATCGAATGCCTGCGCAACGCGCATAAAAAAAACCCGGCGTTTCTGGGGGAGAGCGCCGGGCCAAGACCATTATAGGAGTGAAACATAAAGGATAAAATCCTAGAAACCAGCTATTCGCATAGCCACCGGCATTGCTGTTCAGGTTGGGGGATTAGCGCCGCCGGTAAATTAAGTATTGTTGAAAACGGTGGCTTTGCCAGTGTGCGCCGGGTGTTTATTAAACAAATTTGTTCTGGATATGGAAGCCATGCGTTTGCTTCTGGTATATGGCGTTTCAGTTAATCAGCTGGCGCAAGCTTTTCAGTGCTTCAGCCAGTCGCAGGGCCGTACGGGCACGCAATACTGAGTCTTCTAACCCTTCCTCCAGATCCCCCAACTTGTGCACAGCCATCTGGAATTCCCGGCTGACCAGTTCATAGGTAAGGTCGTGGTCCTGAATGCTCAGCTTTCCCAATTCCGACATTTCATGGTTGGTTGCACTGATCAGGCTGTAGAAACGGTCTTTGGTATCGACGGATGACGCTTCCCAATAGGCGTCGTCAAGGCTGCTGTACAGCTCTTCCAGAACGGAAATGGCGTCGGCAATGCAACGGTCAGACATATAAACGGCTCCTGCACTCATGCTTATCTGCAATTGAGTATAGAAGCCGCTGGCGTTATTGGCTTTTTATTGGACGGATTAATCCTTCCTGTGCGGTGGAGGCGACCAGATGACCTTCGCGGTTATAGATCAGCCCCCGATTCAGGCCACGGGCACCGCCGGCCCAAGGGCTGTCGGTGCTGTACAGCAACCAGTCATCAATTCGGAATTGGCGATGAAACCACATGGCGTGATCAATGCTGGCGGGCATAAGACCGGCAGACATGATGTGGGTGGGGTGGGGCAGGGTTGAGGTTGCCATCAGGCCAATGTCGCTGGCATAGGCGAGTGCCGCGCAGTGAATCAACGGGTCGTCGGGTAATTTGCTGGCGGCGCGCATCCAGAACTGGCTGTGCGCCGGATACTCATCCTCGGAAAAGTACATTTCCGGCGTGGCCGAGCGCAGGTCGAAGTACATGGCGTGGGCGTCCGGCGATTGGTCTTTGTCGGAAACTTCGCCTTTCACAAAACCGGTTTTAGATAAGGACTCTGGCGCTGGCGGCATAGGGTCGAGGGCCTTTTCGTGCTCGAACCCGGATTCTTCAATATGGAAGCTGCAGGCCATGTTGAATATCGGGCGCCCTTTTTGCCGTGCGACCACCCGCCGGGTGGAAAAGCTGCCCCCGTCGCGCACGGGTTCAACGTCGTATATTACCGGCATTTCGGATGTGCCGGCGCGCAGGAAATAAGCGTGCATAGAGTGGGGCTGACGACCGCTCACCGTGCGCGCTGCGGCCATCAGAGCCTGCCCGAGCACCTGGCCGCCAAATAAATGGCGCCGGTGGTTCTCCTGGTGCTGACGGGAACGGAACAAATTCAGATCCAGTTGTTCGATATCCAGAATGTTGAGCAGGGGGTTGGTCATAAATGCAGTCACTTTTCGCTATGAATTCGGTGAATGGGCGCGGGTAGGACCCTGCGTCAAAGTGCGCTGAGGCCTCTGTTTTATAGCCGGCAGGCTAGCCACGCGCTCAAGCTTGGCTATGCTTGACAGACTGATTGCGACTCGGTGGTCAGAAATTTAGAAGTTTTGCGACTTATATATTACTATTAGTCACGTTTACGAATCGAGAGTGTGAAGCATGGATAAGGCCCGCGAGAAAGTCCAGAAATTCCGCCAGCGCGAACAGCGCATTCTGGATGCCGCTTTGCAGTTGCTGTTGGAGCACGGCGAAGAAAAGGTGACGGTGGAACAAATAGCCGAGTCGGTGGATATCGGTAAAGGTACTATCTACAAGCACTTCACCTCGAAAGTCGAAATCTATATGCGCCTGCTGTTCGATTATGAGCAGGCGCTAGCCGACCGTCTGAAAGAAAGCTTTAAGCTTGCTCAATCGGGCGATTTTGCGGCGACAGCGAGGATTTATTTTGAATCCCGTATTGCCGATCCGCAACGCGACCGGTTGTTCCAACGCTTGGAAGAAAAAATCATTTCGCTGAATCTGGCGCCGGACGCCATTGACGAGTTGCATGCAATCCGCAATTCCACCAAAGATACGTTAAACGAGATGTTTGAAAAACGTATCGAGGAAGGTCGCCTGAAGCGTGTGCCGCCTTACTACTATTACGCGGCCTACTGGGCACTGACTCAAGGTGCTGTCGAGTTGTACCACTCCCGTTCGTTCCAGCCGCTGGTGGAGGATATGGAAGGGGTTATGAACTTTATCAAGGATATCGGGGTTCATATCGGCAATCTGGATAGCACCCGTAAACTCTGAGCCGGCACAGTCTTTGCGTATCGCTTTTCACATGCTGAAGGAAAGCCGTTATGCGTTGGTTATTGTTACTGTGCTTCCCCCTGTGGGGCTGTACCTTTCATCACACGGTGGACACCACCCGCTCGGTGCTCACCGATCTGCAAATGCTGGACGGCGCGCAGATTTATGGCGGCCGCGATTGGGTCGTGCCACGCACCAGTCATTGGCTGGTGGTGCCGCCCGAGGCCAGCCCAGAGCCCGCCGCTGATTTGCGTCTGACGAAAAGTCTCGCTGCCGCCTTGCGGCAGGAATTTGCCGTTGTGTCACTCGCCGCCGAACCGGTTTCGCTGGCGGGCGCGCTCAGAGTGGCGCGTACGCAGGGCGCGTCGATCGTGATTGTGCCGTCACTGCTTTACCACGGCGATGGCGCCTATTCCTGGCAGGAATGGCGTGCGGATACGCCGGACCAGGCGTTTGGTCGGGACAGGCTGGGTGTCCAGCTCAGGGTCTACGATGCCTTGTCAGGCAGAATGGTAGATACAGTGCGGGTGCTGGCCAAGGAAAGCTGGTTGCCGTCTTTGGATGACGATAAATTTGAACTGTTTGATCGGGGGTTTCAGACTTTTGCCATGAATCATGCCTACCAACAACGGGAGCTTCCCCGCTGAAATGACGCAATCACCTGAGTCCCTCGAGCAACAGGTCGAGGCTTATAAGAAGGCGCCGCCGGTGCACAAGTGGTCGCCACCGATCAGTGGCGACATCGACATCCGTATTGACCGCGAAGGGCGTTGGTTTCATCAGGGTGATGAAATCCGGCGGCGTCCTTTGGTCAGGTTATTCGCGTCTATTTTGTGGTACGAACAGGGTGAATATTTTCTTGTGACGCCGGTGGAAAAATGGCGTATTCAGGTGGACGAAGCGCCGTTACTGGTAATCGCCATGCGGCGGCAAGGGCAGGGACAGGAGCAATCGGTCAGCTTTGAAACCGCGACCGGCGACAAGTTAGTGCTGGATAAATCGCACCCGCTGGTGGTGGAGCACAATGCCAAAGGTGAGCCGCTGCCCAAAGTCCGTGTGCGTTACGAACTGGATGCGCTGATACATCGCAATGTGTTTTACGAGCTGGCTGATTTGGCAGACGAGCACCCGGAAATGGGCTGGGGCGTGTGGAGCGCGGGTGAATTCTGGCCGTTATAACCTAGCGCAGGAAAAGTTAACGCAAAAAAAGGGGCCGTTGGCCCCTTGTTTTTTACATGTTCGGATAATTCGGGCCACCGGTGCCTTCCGGCGCTACCCAGGTAATATTCTGGGTAGGGTCCTTGATGTCGCAGGTTTTGCAGTGCACGCAGTTCTGAGCGTTAATCTGCAAGCGGCTTTCCCCGTTGTTTTCCACAATTTCATAAACACCCGCTGGGCAGTAACGCTGGGCCGGTTCGTCATATTGCGCCAGATTGATCTTGATTGGCGTATCCGAATCCTTCAGGCGCAGGTGGCAGGGCTGATCCTCTTCGTGGTTGGTGTTGGATAAAAACACCGAGGACAGTTTATCAAAACTGAGTTTGCCATCGGGTTTGGGGTACACCGGCTTTTTGCATTCGGCCGCGGGTTTCAATTGCGCGTGATCGGGGACCGGGTCAGACAGCGTCCAGGGCAGATTGCCGTTGAAAATGTTGATATCGATAAACGCATAGGCCGAGCCCAGAATATTGCCCCACTTGTGTTGGGCCGGGCCGAAATTGCGCTGTACCCACAGTTCTTTATAGGCCCAGCTGGCCTGGTAGGCGCTGGCGTAATCCAGGTCTGTACCAGACTGCCCAGCGGCCAGAGCCTGCGCAACCACTTCTGCACCGATCATGCCGGATTTCATTGCGGTGTGTGAGCCCTTGATCTTGGCAAAATTGAGTGTGCCGGCGTTGTCGCCCAGCAGCAAACCGCCCGGGAAGGACATTTTGGGTTGCGACTGGATGCCACCTTTGGCAATCGCGCGTGCACCATAAGATACCCGTTCGCCACCCTGCAGGTATTGGGCAATTTTGGGGTGGTGTTTGTAGCGCTGGAATTCGTCAAACGGGCTCACGTGCGGATTGGAATAGGACAGGTCGGTAATCAGTCCCACCACCACCTGGTTATCTTCAATGTGGTAGAGGAAGCTGCCACCGGCACTGCCGGTTTCGCTCAGTGGCCAGCCGGCGGTGTGAACCACCAGACCCTGTTCGTGCTGTTCGGCCGGAATGGTCCACAGCTCCTTGATGCCAATGCCGTAATGCTGGGGCTCTTTGCCCTGGTCCAGGCTGAACTTTTCAATCAGTTGTTTACCCAGCTGACCGCGGCAGCCCTCGGTAAACAGGGTGTATTTGGCATGCAGTTCCATGCCGGGCATATAGCTGTCTTTTTGTTCCCCATTGGCAGATACACCCATATCGCCGGTGGCAATACCTTTGACACTGCCGTCCTCATGGTAGAGCACTTCGGCGGCGGCAAAACCGGGGAAAATTTCCACGCCCATGGCTTCGGCCTGCTCGGCCAGCCAGCGGCACAGGTTGCCCAGGCTGATGATATAGTTGCCTTCATTGTGCATGGTTTTGGGCACAAACAGGCCGGGGATTTTGCTGGCGGCCTGGTCGTTTTTGAGCAGGTAAATATCGTCTCGCTTTACGGCGGTATGCAGTGGCGCGCCTTTTTCTTTCCAGTCGGGAAACAGTTCGTTCAGGGCCTTGGGCTCAAATACCGCGCCGGAAAGAATATGGGCACCCACTTCCGAACCTTTCTCCACCACACAGACGGTGATGTCTTCGTTGAGCTGACGCAGTCGACAGGCAGCTGCGAGGCCGGCGGGACCTGCGCCTACGATCACCACATCGTATTCCATGTATTCTCTTTCCACGTGCGTCTCCTCGTGTCTGGCGTTCGCGCGCCTGTATCGGCGCCGCGATTGGCTGGTTGTTAGGTGAAATCTGCTTGGCAGTATAGAGCCATAGTATCAATAATACCAATGATTAAAACAAGTGTTTTAATTCGTGTGTTTGTCTGCAGGCCTTGAAATCCGTGGCTTATGGAGAATTCGGTAGGGTTGGTCTAGGCTGTAGGCGGTCGCCTCAAACGTGCGTTCGGCTTGATTTTACGCGCGATAGGGGTCAGTATAAGCGCCATCCTCAAACGCTTGTTCGAATCCGGGCAGGCACCGAGTTGGTGAGCAGGGTAGGCACCTTGCTCGTGTTCTCATCAGCAGAGCGAATGGAAATCCATGAAAATTTTAGTAGCTGTGAAGCGCGTTGTTGACTACAACGTCAAGGTTCGCGCCAAGGCAGACGGCACCGGTGCCGACACTGCCAACGTGAAAATGTCCATCAACCCCTTCTGTGAGATCGCTGTAGAAGAAGCGGTTCGCCTGAAAGAAAAGGGTGTAGCCACGGAAATCGTTGCGGTATCCATCGGCCCGAAACAGGCGCAGGAGCAAATCCGCACCGCGCTGGCACTGGGCGCCGACCGCGGCATTTTGGTAGAAACCGATGCAGAACTGGAACCGCTCGCCATTGCCAAGACATTGAAAGCGCTGGTGGAGAAAGAAACGCCCGATCTCGTCATTATGGGCAAGCAGTCCATCGACGGTGACAACAACCAGACCGGTCAGATGCTGGGTGCGCTGACCTCTATGCCACAAGGTACCTTTGCATCCGAAGTCAGCGTTGCTGACGGCAAGGTCAACGTCACTCGCGAAATTGACGGTGGTCTGCAGACCGTTGCACTGAACCTGCCGGCGATTGTGACCACCGACCTGCGCCTGAACGAACCCCGTTACGCGTCGCTGCCCAATATCATGAAGGCCAAGAAAAAGCCGCTGGACACCATGTCTCCGGCTGACCTGGGTGTGGATACGGCTGCGCGGGTAAAGCTGCTGAAAGTTGCGCCGCCGGCCGAACGCCAGGCTGGCATCAAGGTGGCTGACGTGGCTCAGCTGGTGGAGAAACTGAAAACTGAGGCGAAGGTGATTTAAATGACAATTCTGGTTATTGCTGAACACGACAACGCCAGCCTCAAGGCCGCAACCCTGAACACCGTGGCGGCTGCTCAGGCTATCGGTGGCGATATTGATCTGTTGGTAGCAGGCAGCGGCTGTGCCGCCGTGGGCGAAGCCGCGGCGAAAGTCGCCGGTGTCGCCAAAGTGCTGGTTGCCGACAACGCTGCCTACGGCCATGCGCTGGCGGAAAACCTGGGTCTGCTGATTGCGGAGCTGGGTAAAAACTACAGTCACATTCTGGCACCTGCGACGACCACGGGTAAAAACGTTTTGCCGCGCGCAGCAGCACTGCTGGATGTGCAGGCGATCTCCGATATTATTGCGGTTGAATCGGCCGATACGTTTCAGCGCCCGATCTACGCAGGTAACGTCATTGCCACCGTGCAGAGCAGCGATGCGATCAAAGTCATTACCGTGCGCACCACGGCGTTCGACGCGGTAGCCGCTGAAGGTGGTTCCGCGGCAGTAGAGCAGGTGGCCTCCGCCCACGATGCCGGCATCTCTGCTTTTGTTGGCGAGGAGCTGGCCAAGAGTGATCGTCCCGAACTCACCAGTGCCAAAATCGTCATCTCCGGTGGTCGTGGCATGCAAAACGGCGACAATTTCGAGATGTTGTATAAAGTGGCCGATAAGCTCGGCGCGGCTGTAGGTGCCTCACGTGCCGCGGTTGATGCGGGCTTTGTTCCCAACGATATGCAGGTCGGTCAGACCGGCAAGATCGTTGCGCCTGATCTCTACATTGCGGTGGGCATTTCCGGAGCGATTCAGCATCTTGCTGGTATGAAGGATTCCAAAGTCATTGTTGCCATCAACAAGGACGAGGAAGCACCGATCTTCCAGGTGGCCGACTATGGCCTGGTAGCCGATCTGTTTGACGCGGTGCCTGAGTTGGAATCCAAGATCTGATTCAGCCTTTGGCGATAAAACCGGCTCCGGCCGGTTTTTTTTCGCCTAAGCTGCCGGCCGGCAGGTATAATGCCGACCCTTTTTCGCCAGTACAGCAGAGGTTTTTGGGTGTCCTTGCAAGAATTCGAGATGGGTCAACGCTGGATCAGCGATACAGAGGCTGAATTGGGCCTGGGGTTGGTGCTGGATGTGGCCGACCGGTTGGTGACCCTGAGCTTTCCCGCCGCCGGTGAGCGCCGCACTTACTCAATCAATAATGCCCCCATCACCCGCGTTCGCTATCAGAAAGGCGACACCATCCGCTCGGCCGACGGGCTCAAGTTGCAGGTCACCCGGGTGGAGGACCTTGACGGCATATTGATTTATCACGGTCTGGACAACCAGGGTCGGGAGCGTTTACTGGAAGAAATCGAGCTGGATTCGTTTGTCCAGTTTTCCACGCCGGCAGACCGGTTGTTCTCGGGCCAGGTAGATTCCCAAAAGCGCTTTGATCTTCGGCTTGAAACGCTCGAGCAGGTGCGCAAGCAGCAATCATCTCCCACTTATGGCTTGTTGGGCGCGCGCGTGCAGATGTTGGCACACCAACTCTACATTGCCCATGAAGTGGGCAACCGCTATGCACCGCGCGTGTTGTTGGCCGACGAAGTGGGCTTGGGCAAGACCATTGAAGCGGGTCTGATTGTGCATCAGCAGCTGGTCAACGGCCGCGCCAGCCGGGTATTGATTCTGGTGCCGGATTCACTGGTGCATCAGTGGCTGGTAGAAATGTTGCGTCGCTTCAACCTGCGTTTCACGCTGCTGACTGAAGAGCGTTTGCGCGCTGAGCCAGATGAACTGGACGTTGATGAAGCGCCGACACAGGAAAACCCGTTTGAATCGGCTCAGCTGTTTATTTGCCCGCTATCACTGATGACGGATCACCCAGCGCACCTGGCGCAGGCACTGGCCTGTGACTGGGATTTGTTGTTGGTTGACGAAGCGCACCACCTGACCTGCGATGCCGGCAATGAAAGCGATGCCTATCGGGTGGTTGCTGCACTGGCTCAGCAAGCGCTCGGACTGCTGTTGCTCACGGCTACGCCAGAGCAACTGGGTGTCGAAAGCCATTTTGCCCGCTTGCGTTTACTGGATCCCGATCGTTACCACGACTTAGCGGCATTTGTTCAGCAGGAGTCGGATTATCAAAAGGTGGGCGACCTGTTGCAGTCGGTGCAAGCAGGTGAAGCACCAGAACCGGAGCAGCTGGTGCAATGGGTGTCGCCCGAACTGCTGCAGGCCTGGTCGACCGCCGAATCGCCTGAAGAAAAGTCGGAAGTAACGCAAAAAATAATTGACCGCGTGCTGGATCAGCATGGCACTGGCCGGGTGTTATTCCGCAATACCCGCCACGCAGTAGAAGGTTTCCCTTCGAGAATATTGCATGCCGTTGAACTCACAGGTGATGTGGCCGATACGGACCAATCCGATTGGGCTCGCCAATGTGCCAAAGTCCATTGGCTGGCTGGCTGGTTAAAACAACACCCGTCAGAGAAAGTGTTGGTGATCTGCCACAGTGCCAACACCGCACTAGACCTAGAAGCACACCTGCGGTTTGAAGAGGGCTTTGCGGTGAGCGCCTTTCACGAAGGCCTGAGCCTGGTGGCGCGCGACCGCGCGGCGGCGTATTTTGCCGATCAGGAGGCGGGGGCGCAGGCGCTGATTTGTTCGGAAATCGGCAGTGAAGGTCGCAACTTTCAGTTTGCCAGCCATCTCATCATGTTTGATCTGCCGGACAATCCCGACCTGCTGGAGCAGCGCATTGGTCGCCTGGACCGGATTGGCCAGCGCCGGGATGTGAATATCTGGGTACCCTTTGTGCCCGCAAGCGAAACCGCGCGGTTGCTGGAATGGTACCATCAGGGCTTAAATGCATTTGAGCAGGTGTGTCATATCGGCGCGGGTGTTTATGCCGAATTAGGTGATGCATTGCGTTCGGCATTGCAGTCCGATAGCAGCGGCGACTGGCAAACATTACTGGAACAGACGCGTGTGCGGGCTGGTGAGCTGCGTGAAAAAATGGAGCAGGGCCGCAACCGTTTGCTGGAGATGAATTCTTGCCGGACTGAAAAGGCCGATCAGGTGATCGAATCGCTTATTGAGCAGGAAAACCGGATTGAGCTGGAAGATTACATGAGCCGGGTGTTTGATGCCTACGGCGTCGATCAGGAAGCGCACAGCTCGGTCAGCCAGGTATTGGTGCCCAGCGATCATTTACAATGTGCGCATTTTCCCGAGCTGCCAGCCGATGGTGTCACGGTAACCTATCAGCGTGAAATGGCCCTGTCGCGGGAGGATGTGGAGTTCCTGACCTGGGAGCATCCCATGGTAACCGGCGTCATGGATATGATCCGCAGCAGCGGTTTCGGTAATACTGCAGTCGCTACGGTGAAGCTTGGTCCGATCAAGCCGGGTACTCTGCTGCTTGAAGCGGTATTTCTTGTCAGCGTTGCGGCACCGAGCGCTTTGCAGCTATTCCGGTATTTGCCGGTCACGCCTCTGCGGGTGCTGGTAGATTCCCAGGGGCGGGATTTGTCCGCCGTTTTACCCCAGGACAAATTGCAGCCACTGTTGCAGAAAATTCCGCGCAATACAGCCCAGCAAATTGCCAAGCAGGCGCGCGATCCCATCGCGTTGCTCATCAAGCGCGCTGAGCAGGTGGTAGAAGGCGCGCGCACAGGTCTGATGTCGCAGGCGGTCAGCGCGGTGGAGGAAAAGCTGGGCGCAGAAATTGAGCGATTGCAGGCTTTATCAGTGGTGAATCCCGCGATCCGACCGGTAGAAATCGAGCGTTTGTCTGAGGACAAGTCGTTACTCAAAGAATACTTGGCCAGCGCATCGCTCAAACTGGACGCCTTACGCGTCATTCTTGCAACCTAGGTTAGTGTATGTACGTATTTTCGATTTCTGCGAAAGCCGTTAAGCCCCGTGAAGGGATTGTTGCGGGTCAACAAGTCCCTTTTATCGTTTACATTAATTTTCTGGACCTTTTCGGTGCGGAAAATCTTGCCAAAATCTATTTGATGCGCGCGGGTTTTGCCGAGGCTGTCATAGAAAACCGGAAAAAACTGCCCGCTAATGTGGCGGCGGACAAGCGTGTGCTGGCCGCTGATAAAGCCCTGCGCGACGCCGTGGAATCTGGTTATCACATTCAGTTGTTTGATGAGGCCTGATTGTGGCGAGTGGTATTCAATCCAATACCAGTGAGCAACACCTCGCCAACCAGGTGTTTCGTTGGCGCTACATGTTGCCGCAATTCTGGTTACTGTGGCTTTGGTTTTTCCTGCTTTGGTCTGTTACCCGGCTGCCATACCCGGCTATTCGGGCCGTCGGGCGTGGCATCGGTGTCGCGCTGTTTTATCTGATAAAGAGCCGGCGGCGCATCGCGTTGCGAAATCTGGAGCTGTGCTTTCCCGAAAAATCCGAAGCAGAACGTTTCAGAATCGCGCGCGACAGTTTTGCCGGCGCCGGGCTGACGCTGTTTGAGTCGGGACTGGTGTGGTGGCCCAGGTTCGGCTCTCCTGGAAAATTTATCCGCGTGGAAAATGGCGGTCTGTTGGAGGATCTCGCAGGTAAGCCGGTATTGTTTTTCGGGCATCACAACACCTGTGTTGAGATGGTGTTCGCTTATATGGCGACGCTGCGCCCGTTCCATGTGTTGTTCAGAGTGAATAACAACCCCTTGTGGGAATACATGGCTACGTGCAGCCGCAAACAATACGGGGTCACTTTGGTGCCGCGCAAGCAAGTGCCGGAGTTTCTTTCACATTTACGCGCAGGGCAGGCAGGTCTGTTGGCGGCTGATCAGGATCTGGGCCGCAAGCGCAGTGTATTTGTACCTTTTTTCGGCGTTAACACGGCAACGGTCACAAGCGTGCACGATTTTGCGGTGGCGACGGGGGCTTCGGTGGTTTTCGCCGAGGCATTTCGTGAGGGGCAAAAAGGCTATGTATTGCGACTGACGCAGCTGCAGAACTACCCCACAGGTGATGCAGTGGCGGATACTGCAATGATGAATCAGATGATTGAGCGGGCGGTGCGGGAGCATCCCGACCAGTACTTGTGGATGCATAATCGCTTCAAAACCCGGCCGGACGGCGAGCCCAGTTTGTATAAAAAATAAGCCCGCGTTGCGGGCTTATTTATAGGGGCCTATTCGCCTTTCGGTTTGCGCTTGCGCGGACGAGGTGCATCGTCGTTACCGCGGCGTTTTCCCTGCGGCTTATCTTTGTAGCCGCCGGCGTCACGATCCCGTGGTGGGCGTTTGCCACGTGCAGGTCGCTCATCATGATACGCGGGCCCTTCGTCCGGCGCCATGCGAATTGCCTGGCCGCGTATAAAGACTTTATTGCGCATGTGGTTCAGCGTTTCCGGCGGCATACCCGCTGGCAGCTCTACCGTTGAAAACCCGTCAAACAGTTTAATGTTGCCGATGTATTTGCTGTCGATATTGGCTTCGTTGGCGATGGCACCGACGATGTCGCCGGGGCGAACGCCATGCTCTTTGCCCACCTGCAATTTGAAGCGTTCCATCGGGACATCGGGTTCTGGTCGACGGCCGCGCGGGCGATCACCGCGTTCGCTACGCTCGCTGCGCTCGTCGCGCGGGCGGCGATTGTCGCGGTCACCTTTGTTGCCACGTTCCTGAAACTTGGGAATATCCGGCAGTTCAACCTGGAGCGGGCGGTCTTTCTGGCAAAGATAGGCCAGCGCGGACGCGATTTCTTCTGCTGACACATCCTGACTGACACTGAACTCGGCCAGCAGGTCGTAGAAAAATTCCAGCTCTTCGCGTTTTTCGGCCAGTGTGTCGGCTAATTGCTTTTTGAAATGATCGATGCGGTGCCGGGTGACGGTATCGCCCGTGGGCAACTCCATCATTTCAATTTTCTGCTGAGTGGCGCGCTCGATCGCAAACAGCAGTCGCTTTTCTCTCGGTGCGACAAACAAAATCGCCTTACCGCTCCGGCCGGCGCGGCCGGTGCGGCCAATGCGGTGCACGTAGGCTTCACTATCGTAAGGAATGTCGTAGTTCATCACGTGGCTGACGCGTTCGACGTCGATACCGCGTGCGGCCACGTCGGTGGCGACCAGGATATCCAGGCTGCCGCGCTTGAGTCGGTCGATGGTGCGTTCTCGCAGATTCTGGGCCATGTCGCCGTTAATCGCGGCCGCAGAAAAACCACGGGCTTCGAGTTTTTCGGCCAGTTCCACGGTGGCGGTCTTGGTGCGCACGAAAATGATCATCGCATCAAAGTCTTCCACCTCCAGAATGCGGGTCAATGCATCCAGTTTGTGGTGCCCGCTGACCATCTGGTAACGCTGCTCAATGTTGCTGCCGGTGGAGCTTTCCGGAGAAATCTTTACTTCTTTGGGCGCATTCAGGTAGCTGTCAGCGACTTTTTTGATGGGCGGCGGCATGGTGGCTGAAAACAGCGCAGTCTGCCGCTGTTTTGGCGTGTGCTCGAGAATCCACTCGACGTCGTCAATAAACCCCATGCGCAACATTTCATCTGCTTCATCGAGTACGATGGCCTGCAGCTGATTCAGTACCAGGCTTTCACGGCGCAAGTGGTCCATCACCCGGCCAGGGGTGCCCACGATGACTTGTGCGCCACGCTGCAATTGGCGCAGTTGGGCACGCATATCCTGACCGCCGTAAAGCGGCAGAACATGGAATCCGGGCATGTGGCAGGCATAGCGTTGGAACGCCTCGGCCACCTGAATCGCCAGTTCGCGTGTGGGCGCGAGCACCAGCACCTGGGGGGCCTGGATGGCCGGGTTGACGCGGGTCAGCAAGGGCAGGGCAAAGGCGGCGGTTTTTCCGGTGCCGGTCTGGGCTACACCCAGGATATCGTGGCCTTCCAGCAGAAGGGGGATGGCTTGTGCCTGAATAGGTGAGGGTTGTTCATAGCCGAGTTCGGCAACGGCTTTCAGAATGGCAGGGGTGAGCGCGAGCTCGGCAAAACTGGTGGGTAGGGACATGTACATTCTCGGTGATGTCGGTAGCCCATCCAGTATTGCGGGCCTCCAACGAAAAAAGGGCGCGCATTGTACAAAAAATGCTCGGCAATAGCGATAGCTTTGACCCATTGTTTGTGAGTGCGTATTGTGTCCGGCAAATATCCCGGCGAGTTGCCCTGTATGAGTCACCCAGGCCCGTTTTTATCGACCACTGCACTGGCAAAAGCATTGCAAAAGGAGCCCAAAGAGGTGTTTGCATTGCTGGCCCGCGCACATTGGATGGTCAAAGTGGATGGGCGCTGGCATTTAACTGAGAAAGGGCGGTTTGAGGGCGGCATTTACCAGCAGCACCCCAAATACGGTGATTATGTGGCCTGGCCCGAAGCGGTGGCCAATCATCCTATCTGGGCGGGTTTGCCGGAGGCGCCGCTTTCTGCGACCCAGCTTGGCAGGCATTTCGAGCTGCCTGCCAGACTTGTCAATCTGTTACTGGCGTACCTGGGTTGGCAAACACGGGGACTGAAAGGATGGCTGCTGACAGATTTCGGGCGATTGCAGGGTGGGGAGCAGCAACGAACGGAGGGCGCCAATGTGCCTTTTGTGACCTGGCCGGAGCGGCTCAAGGAGGATGGCGAGCTGGTCGCGCTAGCGCAGGCTCTGCACAGCGGCCCGGCATTCGATGGGCGGCAATACCCTGATCGACGCCATATTGATGTAGCTAACTGGTTGTATTTACACGGATTTGTGATTGCTCCGGAAAAAAAGATGGCTGGGGCGCCTGGTTTGGTCAGTTTTTGGATCCCTGCCGTTGCGGTCCTTTTGCACCTTTGGCCATCGGCTAAAGGGCCGGATGACATACAGCAACGTATGGAGATGGATACCTGGTTGAAACGGCAGCGCGCAATAGTGCTTCCAGATGACTTCTGTCAGGGTATCACGGCACTGGATGAGTGGTTGCCAGGACAGTTGCTCCTGCAAGGTGTCGATAGCCACCACTGAGGCGCACTGCCGGGCGCTTGCGGAGTGTTAAAGGACGCTGGTACTATGGTGCTTAATATGTCCCGGCACATAGTGTGATAGTCTGAATTTGACGGGATATCTGGAATTAGTTGTAGTCCTGGCGCTGGCGGGGGCTATCCGGTACCGGAATCCTCGTTATAATGATGACGCTGGTTCCTTAAATTGGGCTTTACAGTTGCAGGCATAAGGAAATGACCTTACTCATTCCCCACAACAAGCAGTTGGGCTTGCTGTCTGAAGCAGAGTCTCAGTGCTTCCAAATCGCGCGCAGACACCAGCGTCGCCAGTTGGTGGCTAACCTGTTTAACCTCAAACGACTGTTCTGGTCTCCCAGTTTTGAGCGTCTGGTGTGGTCCGGTAATGTGGGCCGCTTTATCATGCAGTGCCTGATACTACTGGTTTATATACCCGTTAATTTCCTGGTGGAACTGGTCCGGTTTCTCCACAATCTGGTGTTGTTCCCAGCGCGTTTTATCCTGACGTTTTTTAACCCTTCCGGGCTGCATGCCCCGGGTGAAAAGAATCTGGTTGGCCTGTACAACGCTTTTTTCCCGTTCCTTGAGCTCAGTGTAGAACGTACCCAGCGCTGTCTTGAGGATTGGGTGCCAGTGTTGTACGGGGCGGATAAAGCCAAGCGTCATCGCCTGGCTTATTACGTGGAAGATGAACGTCAAAAGCAGCAGCGAGCGGCTTCACAAAGCGGTGTCATGGCTGCATCGTTCCGATCCTATCGGGCGATTGCCCGGGAGCGACTGTCAAAAGACCTTGGTCACTACACGGGCGCACGCTGCGACTAGCGTTTGTCTTGTCAGGCGTCGTAAGGGTTTTGAGGTAATACTGGCGCCACCATCTCTAACGCTTCGTTATAAATCTTGTTGACGTCAGGATAGAGGCCTACGGCCATGCGTCGGGACAGCATTGTCACCGGAAACAGGCAGTGCTCGGTTTGGGGCACGCACAAGGCTCGACTTCTGCCGTCGCCATCTTCATAGACAAACCATTGCATGCCAGTTTCCTGCGCCAGCACATTGCCTAAAACCATACCCAATGCTTGCTGCCGTCGGGTATCCGTTTTATCGATCAGTCCCCGATTGATAATGCGTTGCAGATAGTCCAGATCGGTCTTGGATTGCCGGAGTTGGCCACCAAACTCATCCCGCACCAGTTCCTCAATATTGGCGACTTGCGCCGCCATATACTGCTTGTCTGTCCAGCCCAGGTCGGAGACAGGAGAGGACTCAGCCATGGCGGGCAGTGTGGTGCAAAGGGTGCCCATGGAAATGAGGCGTACGAAGCTTTTGAAATGCGGCATAATAGGCGACCTTGAATGCAACTGAAGGTTTCAGGACTATAGCGGCTGAAGCCTTTGGTGTGAACGATTTTACGAGATGATGTTTGAATGACCATTAATGCGGTATCGCTTTTACGATTCAAAACCGATGGCGACAACACCAGTTTTCAGGCCCGGCCTGAAGCACACCCGGTCACCGGCTTGGTTCAGGCGCTGGGCCAGGAGTTGAAGCTGGCGTTTATCGGTAAGGCAGGTAAGCAATTCGGGTTCTTTTCCAGTGACACTGGTGCCTGTCCTTTTCCGGCGTTATTGCGCGATTACCTGGAAGGGCGGCAAGGGTTTGAATCGCTTGCTAAACGCTATGCTGAGCAATTGCAGTTGGCCCTCGCCCAGTCGGATGCCCAATACGACGGCTATGTTCTGCTCATTCATGAAACTCTGGCAGACATGGATCACGTGTACATCTATCTGGTGCAGCACGAAGGTGGGCTGTGGATAGATTCCTCCATGACTATCGCTGAAAGCAAACTGGTGGATGTTCGGGGTCTGAGAGCCGGCATTAAAGTGGATGTGCCCGCTTTTCTGGCGCAATCTACCGAGCCCTATCTGGCTCAGCTGAAAGCGCGTGGAGACAAAGCGCTGGCGGATGCGTTTGAAATGGCCTGTGGTTTTGTTGACCCGGTAGATAACGCTGCCCAGACCAGCGCGTTTTTGCAGCTGGTTGAGCGGTACAGTGCAAACCTTGAGCAGGAGCGTGCGGTGGCTTGTCGCAAGCGCGCCGCAGAATACTGTATTGAACAGGACAAGGTCGGGAATGCCGTGGACATTGCGAACCTGTCTGAAGAGCTGGATGAGGAGTCACCTGCGGCCTTTGAGCAATTTGTTCACTCTGCTGCGCCGGATGCGCCTGCTCATTTTTTTGCTGATCGCAAGCAGGTGCGACAGTTCGTGCGTATCTCCGGTCGCTCGGATAATCTCAGCCTGAGCTTTTCTTCCGAGTGCCTGGGCCAGACCATCGTGTACGACTCCGGAACTGATACGTTACTGGTAAAGGATATCCCCAGCGCTTTGAAAGCCCGGTTGATAAAGTTTATGAAAGAGTCTCAGGAGGGCTGACGTATGAACAACCGGTTATTGTTGTTGCTGATGATGCTGGTGGTCATGGTATGCGGTTGGCAGTTGTATGAAGGGCACAAACGCGAGCGATTGTTGAGTCAACAGGTGCAGCAACTTACACAAGATGTAAACCGGCTTGAGCAGCGATTGCTGGTGGTAGAGGCAGAGGCTGAACAGCTGCGCAGCGAAAGCATGGGGGAGGTTGTTCGTAAGGCCAATGGCGCTTTGCTCGATGCCTGGAAAGGATTGTTACAAAAGCTAGATCAGGAAGTGGATGAAGCGCGTGAGGAAATTGAGCGCCGCTATCAATCGCCCGAGGAATCACCCGAGGAAACGTCCTCGGATACGTTGAAGCGCACCTGATAACAGCGGGTGAAAATGAAATTATTTAGAATCTCGTCTGTCTCCGATTTTTCTGGCGGGTGAGCCCGCCATGATTGACCATGGTGCCACATTGCGGGTTACGGTAGAGTTCATCCCGATAATGGCGTGATCCCCGATCTGCACGCCGTCAGTAATACCGCAATGCGCACCTATCCAGACGTCTTTGCCGATAGTAATGCCCTTGGATGTGATGGGTTGTGTCGAAATCAAGTCCAGAGCGCTCGTGCCATGGTTGAACGCGTAAAGAGCGCAGCCAGCGGCAATGCGCGTGTAATCGCCTATAACGATGCCGCCTCTGCTGCCCTCAAGTTTGCAGTCCTGATTGATGGAAACCGATCGCCCGATTTGAATCGGACCGTGAAGAAAACAGTTTGCCGCAATGAAACTACTGTCGCCCAGTTGTATCGTTCGTCCCGGTTCCGCAAACAGGTTGGCGTTTTCTGCGACAAAGCAATGCTCACCAAACGTCACGGTTTCTAGAGCTGCCAGTCTTTGCTGGAGCGCATTCTGCCATTCGGTAGCCCAAAGCTTATGCTTGTCTTTCAGGGTGAAATACAGCCACGGCATGAAGTTCAACCGTTGTTTATGCTGCTCGCGGTAGGGGGCGTTGTTGTCAGTCAATGGCTGTGCGGTTCATCAATAATGACTTCACCGTCCATGCACGTGATACGGATTTTATCCAGCCGGGGATGGGCGTGGCTGGACAGTCTATGGATCATGTCATTGCGGTCGAGGGTCATGGTGCCAAGATGCAATACACGTACGCATACGCCTTTGCACTGAGCGTGAGTCAGCAGGCTTTGTAGTTGAAAACTGTCGACCTGATAGCGACCTACAGGGAATTGCGGATGGATTTCGGTAAAGTCATCGTATTTCACGACATGTCTCCAAGTCTAAATGCCTTAGCCTAATCCATCCGGGTGTTTATGCATTGATCTCGATCAGCCGAGCGCCACCGTGTAAAGGCCTACACCGCCCAATACAATGGTGTAAGGAAGTGCCATTACCACCATTTTTCCGTAAGACAGGCGAATTAAGGGGGCCAATGCAGAGGTTAGCAGGAACAAGAAGGCTGCCTGTCCATTGGGCGTGGCCACGCTGGGCAGGTTAGTGCCGGCATTGATCGCGATGGCAAGGTTCTCGAAATGCGGTCTGTCGATGGTGCCGGCAAGCAACGCATCCTTAACTTCATTAATGTAGACAGTGGCAACAAAGACGTTGTCGCTGATCATTGAAAGCACGCCGTTGGCGATGAACAGCATAGGTAATTGATCGTCTGGCTCCAGGCTTAGTACCCACTGGGTGATGGGCGTGAACAGGTGGAGCTCGTGAATCACTGCCACGATGGCAAAAAAGACCACCAACAGCGCTGTGAAGGGCAATGCTTCTTCAAACGCATGACCGATCTGGTGTTCTTCAATGATGCCGTTGAAGGCTGTAAGGAATACGATAATCATCAGGCCTACCAGGCCGACTTCCGCCACGTGGAAGGCCAGTGACAGCATCAGGATAATGGCGCCGATACCTTGCACCCATAGTTGGGCTTTTTCTGCCGGAGTACGCTTTGCATCCATTTCATCTGAGTAGGATTTTAATACGGTGCGTACATTTTCAGGCAGTGTGGCGCCGTAGCCGAACCAGCCGGTTTTTTCGAGTACAAGGCAGCACGCCAGGCCGGCTGCGAGAGTTGGCATGGTGACGTGGGCCATCTTCAGGAAAAATGTCACAAAATCCCAGCCGGCTTTTTCCGCAATCAACAGATTCTGGGGTTCGCCTACTAGCGTGCATACACCTCCGAGCGCCGTGCCGACCGCGCCGTGCATGATCAGCGAGCGCAGAAACGCGCGGAATTGATCGAGGTCGGTACGGTGATATTCGACGACACTGCTGTCATCGCCGTGGTCGTGTTTGGAGGCAGTGTTGCCCGAAGCAACCTTGTGGTAGACCGCGTAAAACCCGACGGCCACGCTGATCAATACGGCGGTGACTGTAAGTGCGTCCAGGAAGGCTGAGAGAATCGCGGCGACCAAAGAAAACAGCAGCGACAGGATCATCTTCGAGCGCACGCCTATGAGTATCTTGGTGAACAGAAACAGCAGCAGATTCTTCATGAAATAGATGCCAGCTACCATGAACATCAGTAGCAGGATAACCGGGAAGTTGGCCACTACCTCGGCGTAGATTACCTTGGGGCCAGCCATGCCCAGTATTGCGGCTTCAATTGCCAGCAGGCCACCCGGTTGCAAGGGGTAGCACTTAAGTGCCATAGCCAGGGTGAAGATGAACTCGCCGATTAACAGCCACCCCGCCGTAAAGGGGTGCAGGGAATAGACAAGGGGATTGATTAAAAGGAAGCCGATAATGGTGAGCTTGTACCATTGGGGGGCTTGGCCCAAGAAGTTCTTGAGCAGGGCTTGGGGTACCGTTTGCGACATGTTGAATCCTCGTGTGCCAGGGGGGCTGGCAGTTCTCTCCTGATGGGTATTGATCGAGCCGGTTGGCTCTTTTCAGGCTTCGTATGGCCTTTATTCGCCCTGATGATCTTGACTATCGGGTCTGGTGCTTCGCTGGCACCGACGAGAGCCTACTCATTTTGTTAAAAAATTCAATATTTTCAACAAGATCGCTGGCGAAATGAAAGCATTTGCTTGATTATAGTCAAGTTAATTCAGAGCCATACTATAGTTGAATCTGGCCCCGGCGATGACGCCCGGCGTACGTCCAAGGCTCAAGCATGCAGAGTAGGTGAATTTGTGACCAATACAGCATCCAATACGATAAATCTGACGTCTCTGAAGCTGGTGCGAGATGAACTTCTGGCAACCATTGAGGGCGCTGCCAGTAAATTAGAGCAGTTTGTGGGCGACCGGGAGAACGGCGAGTTGCTGCAGGGCTGTATCGATGGCATCAAACAGATCAGCGGCACGCTGGCGGTTGTTCAACTGAAGGGCGCCGATTTACTGGCTCAGGAGATTCTTGCCTTGGCGCAGGAGATCACCACGGGGGTCAATCAGGAATCGGACGACCTGATTTCCGCACTGACCTCGAGTTTCTTCCTGCTTCCGAGGTACCTGGAGTATGTTCTCCAGACCAAGCGCAACATGCCGGTATTGTTGATCCCTGCGATCAATGAACTCCGTCAGGCCAGAAAAGCGCCCCAGCTGCCTGAAAGTCACTTTTTCAGTGCTACTTTAAACCTCAAGCAAACCAATGCGGGGTCCGCGTCGGTGCTGTCCGAGGATGTGTCCGCGTTGGCCCGTCGCCTGCGGCATATGTACCAAGTGGGCTTGTTGGCGGTTTTACAGGGGCGGCAGGTTAAGCCTTCGCTGGGCATGATGCAGCGTGCATTGGAGCGCATGGATATCATTTGCGCGGGCCGCCCGCTTTCCAAAATGTGGCATCTGGGTGCGATGGCGATCGGTACGATTGCGGAAAAGGCCATGGATGTCAGCCGGTCCCGTAAGTTGCTGTTGAGTGCGCTCGATAAAGAATTCAGGCAGCTGCAGAAAGCCGGCAATAAAGGTTTGGACAGGGTACCCGATGAAGCGCTGCTGATGGAGCTTTTATACCTTATTGCCGTATCCGGTAGTGAAAACGCCGAAGTGATGAAAGTACTTCAACAATGCAATGTGTCCTCCCTTGGGTACAACGACGCTGAGCTACGGCGGGAGCGGGAAGCGCTGCGTGGCCCCAGTGCAAATACTATCAGCTCCATGGCTGCAGTGTTGAAGGACGAGCTTAACAGCGTCAAAGATGTCATGGAGCGCGCCTCCCAGGCCGGTGGCTGGAGCCCGGAGGAGGGTGCCGAGTTGGCGTCTAATCTGGGTAAAATTGCCGACATCCTGTCTGTTGTGGGTTTGGTAGCCGCATCCTCCACGCTGCGTGAAGAAATCAACCGGATCAATGGTTGGTTAGAAGCGAAAAAGAACCCAGAAGGACAGGAATTGTTGTCGCTTGCTGATGCGCTGTTGTACGTAGAGAGTACGGTATCTGGTATCGGAAACCTGAATCTGTCAGATGATCAGCTCGCACGTATCAATGCCGGTTCGCGCAATGAAATCATTGCCACTAACCAGTTAGCGGAAGCAGAACTGTTGGTTTTCCAGGAGGCCGAGGCAGGCCTGGCACTGATAAAGCGCGCGCTGAGTTCCTTTTCCGAGTCAGGGTTTGATCGCGGACATATTAAAAATGTGTCGACCACATTGGCCACCATCCGTGGCGGCATGGGTGTGATTGGCCTCAAGCGCGCGTCTGCAGTTACCGCAGCCTGTCAGCAATTCGTGTCGGACTCGCTACAAACCAACGAGCACCCTGAAATGTTACAGCAGATGCTGGAAACCTTTGCCGATGCCATTATCGGCCTCGAGTACTATCTGGATGCCGCTAAAGCGGATAAAACGACCGATGATGGCGTGCTCCAGTTTGCCGAAGAGAGCCTGGAGGCGCTGGGTTACCCGGTACACTGAATATGTTTGTACCAGGAATGGAACACCCACAGGTTGCGACGTCCAGCCGTTGGCTCGGTGTTTGGCAGGGGCACATCTTGGTGCGCGAAGGCGAATATTTGTTTGCCGATAAACCGGAACCTTTGTCCGGTCTCACGGTGTTTGGCACGCACAAGGTCGGCCAGCTGGATGGCCAGGATGTTTTTGTTCAGTGTTATTCCGGTCGGCCGCAAGACTGCCTTTTTGAAAAAGGCCAATCGAGCCGGTTAATTGGCCTGCGTAGTTTTCTTTCCAGCACGAGCGCTTCAACGTTCCAGATGCTGGGTGCCGCCTGCCAGCTGTATGCCTGGGAGATTGATCACCGCTACTGCGGGCGTTGTGGTAAGGAAACCGTTCTGCGTACAGACGACCGTTGCCGCTATTGCCAGCCGTGTAATCACCGTTACTATCCTAAGGTTTCACCCTGTGTCATCATGCTGGTAACCCGGGGTGATCAATGCTTATTGGCAGTTCATGAGCGCTCAACGGTGCAGATGTTTACTGCGTTGGCGGGGTTTGTGGAGCCCGGGGAAACCCTTGAACAAGCGGTTGTCCGGGAAGTCGAGGAAGAGGTCGGCTTGCAGGTTCAGGGCGCTGAGTACATCGACAGCCAACCCTGGCCATTTCCCGGCCAATTAATGGTGGGATTTCTGGCCGAATATAAAAGCGGTGAGATTAGTCTTCAGGATCAGGAAATCACCCGTGCCGAGTGGTTTCATTTTAACGAACTGCCCGAACTCATTCCTCCGCCAGAAACCCTGTCGGGACAGTTGATTCGGGCCTATGTTGCTCGCCGGCAGGGCGGGCAACAATATGAATAATTTGAATCAGAAGCAGATTAGCTTGTGTTTGTGTTAGCAAAGGACTCGCTATGTTTTATTACATTATTGCGCTGTTAGTGGTTTTAGCCGGAGCGGCGTCGCTGGTTTATTCCTCTCGTTTGTTGTTGGACGGCAGTTGGTGGCGAGGTTTCTTGCGCGGGTGCGGGGGCTTGTTGCTGGTTGGCGTTGGTGTCATAGCGATTCTTATCGCGCTCGATATCCTCGGCTATAAGCATGCTTATACCGATAGGCCTGTGGCCACAATCAGTTTCGAGCGTTTGGGTGAACAATCCTACCGCGCTGTGCTGGTGGAAACCGATGGCACTGAACAACGTTACGATATTCTGGGTGATCAGTGGCAAATGGATGCCCGTATTCTGCGTTGGAGCAGTTTTTTCGCCAGTATGGGCGCGCAACCCGCTTATCGATTAGATCGTTTGGGGGGGCGGTATTTTTCGTTGGAAAAAGAGCGTCAGGCGAATCGGTCAGTCTATGCGTTAACTGAGCACGAAACCCTCGGTATGGACCTGTGGCCATTAATGCAATCCGTGAGCAACTGGTTACCGATCAGTGCCCAATACGGGAGTGCAACCTACATGCCGATGGAGGACGGTGCACTTTATTCCGTTTCTTTGACTTCCTCCGGCTTGATAGCCAAGCCGATGAATGAGCCTGCGAAAGCGGCGCTCAAACGCTGGCAATAATCTGACGTCCAGTAATTGAAATTAAACTGTTTGAAGGTAAACCATTGGAATTTTTAACTGACTACGGCCTTTTTCTCGCTAAAACCTTAACGCTGGTCGTTGCTGTTGTGCTGGTGATCGGATTTGCCGTCGCCGCCGGCATGAAGAACAAGCGGCAGCCTGAAGGGCAGGTTGAGGTTCGTCGGCTTAATGATCACTACGATGACATCAAGGATATGATGGAATCGGCATTGCTGGATGAAGAAGAATATAAAGCGTTTATAAAGCAGCGAAAGAAACAGGAAAAAGCCGAGGCCAAAGCTAAAAAGGCGGCTCGCAAATCGGCTGCAAGCAGTTCAGAAGACGGCGGTCAGTCGCCAGAATCGAAATCTGGTGATGAAAAATCGCGCGTTTTCGTGCTGGATTTTGACGGTGATATCCGCGCATCGGCCACCGATGCCATGCGGGAGGAAATTACTGCACTGCTGTCGGTGGCAGAACCCGGGGATGAGGTTGTCATACGGCTGGAAAGTGGCGGCGGCATGGTACACAGCTACGGTTTTGCGGCCAGTCAATTAAAGCGGATCCGCGATGCAGGACTCACATTAACCGTCTGCGTGGACAAAGTGGCTGCCAGCGGCGGTTATATGATGGCTTGTGTGGCGGACCGGATTTTGGCAGCGCCTTTCGCCATCATCGGTTCCATTGGCGTTTTGGCGCAAATGCCTAATTTTCACCGGTTGTTGAAAAAGCACGATATCGACTACGAGTTAATTACCGCTGGAGAGTACAAGCGTACTCTGACCATGTTCGGTGAAAATACCCGTAAAGGCCGCCAGAAGTTCACCGAAGAAATCGAGGATGTACACGGCTTGTTCAAAGCTTTTGTGGCCGAGCATCGGAGCCAGGTCGATATTGCCGAAGTGGCGACCGGTGAGGTGTGGTTTGGTCAGCAGGCGATCGATAACAAGCTCGTGGATGAGCTTAAAACCAGCGATGAATACATCACCAGTAAATATGCGACCGCTCAGGTGTTTGAAATGCGTTACGAGCTGCCCAAAACCCTGCCGCAAAAACTGGGGGTTGCCGCAGAGGCCGCCGTGGACAGGCTGCTGGTCAAAACCTGGAGTCGGGCGACGCAACGGTTTTACTCCTGATATAAAAAAAGGCTTTCCTCGGAAAGCCTTTTTTTTGACGGTGACGATTGCTGTGTTTTCGATCCGGCGGCCCGCTTTGGTTCAATCCCGCCGCAATTTGTCTGACACCGCAATGGGATTCGGGTAGTTAAATATCACAATATAGCTTGAGACGAGAAAGGTAATTATCGCTGTGGCTTCAATCAGCGTTGACGCCCGCGCGCCGATCAGGCCGGCATTGAGTGCCACAAACGCGATCAGCAGGCTGAATTCACTGATCTGGCCTAGCCTGAACCCTATGTCCCAGCTTAAACGGTTTTGCTCGCTGTGATGACGCAAGAGCAGGCGATAGGTGACGGGCTTCAGCGCGAGTACGATTGCTGCCATAACCAGCGCCGCGAACGCCACTTCGGGTAATAGCGATAGGTCAAAGCGCGCACCGATTGCAAAGAAGAATATGATCAGGAAGAAATCCCTGAGCGGTTTCAGGCTGATGGCGATGTATTGTGAAATCGGGCTGGTTGCCAGCGTAATACCCGCGATAAAGGCGCCGATTTCAGCGGACAAGCCCAGGTATTCGCACAGCTCTGCCAGTCCCATGCACCAACCGATGGCGACCAGAAAAATGTACTCGTGAAAACGGTCAAAAGTTTGTATCAGCCTCAACAATATCCATTTGACAAAGGCCCACGCGGCCAGTGCCACCAATGGCAGCGCCGCGAAGGTTTTACCCAGCGTGGGCAGGTCTACGCGCCCGAGGTCACCGCTCAGCAGGACCATCAGGCAGATGATGGCAAGAAAGTCTTGTAACAGCAGCAGACCAACCATGAGATCGCCGGTGTGTTTGTGGTGAAGCACGGTGGTTGGTAACAGTTTGATGCCGATGATGGTAGAGGAAAACATCATGGCCATGCCGATAATCAGGTTTTCCAAATGGCTGAAACCAAACAGCCAACCCACGGCATAGCCTGCACCAGCGAAAATCGCCGAGCTGATCAGACCGATATGGGTAGCCTGTTTGAGCACTGCAAACAGTGCTTTGGGCTGCATGTCGAGCCCCAACAGGAACAACAGAAAAATAATACCTACGCGGGAAATCTCGCTGATGACTTCTACGTTGGTGATGAAGGCAAAACCAAAGGGCCCCAGTAGCATTCCCAGTAAGATATAGGCCACCAACAGGGGCTGGCGGGTATACAGTGCCAGTGACGCGACGATGGCAGCGCCTGTAAAAATCAGGAAAAAAGACTGAAAGAGCGTGGGTTCCATGGTGTTCCTTGATTCAGTGCAGTCTTAAGTGTAAACAAGATTTGTGCCGAGCGGGTGAGGGTCGGGTGAGAAGGCACAAAAAAGCCCGCCTAGGCGGGCTGTGATCTCGGCATCAAGCGCTACGCCGCAGGAACAGGGGTTTATCCTGAACGACCGCCGCCTGATAGTGCTCGGTAAAGTCCTGCAACGAAATGAGGGCAGATTCAAGGTCTGTGCCCTCGCGCAGCGCAAAGGCATTGAATCCGCACCGCAACAGGTAGTGCATCTGATCCTGGATGACATTGCCGAATGCACGGATTTCGCCCGTGAATCCCAGCCGCTCGCGCAGAATCCGCCCGGTTGAAAAGCCCCGGCCATCCATAAATGTGGGGAAGTGGATGGCCACCAATGACAGCTCTTCAAGGGAAGGAGCCAGAGGCTCCGTCAATTCATCACTGTCCACCCACACGGCGTCAATGCCGCGCGCTTTGCACTGGTCGAGGTGTTCGAGCCACAGTGAGAGGGGCACGACATCATTGCTGCGGGTAATCGAGTCCAGCGTGGCGTCCTTGGCAAGGAAAGCACGCCCACAGTCAGCGAGTGCATTGTCTTTAACCAGCTTTGGCATAAACGCGCTCCTTAAAAGGGGTTACGCCTATGCGGCGGTAGGTATCAATAAACTGTTCTTCCGGGGTCCGGTTCTCAACATACACGTCCAGAATCTTCTGGATAACAGCTGGCATGTCATCGCGCCCGAACGAGGGGCCCAACACCGTGCCCAGGCTGGCGTCATTGGCGGCAGACCCGCCCAGCTGGACCTGATAAAACTCTTCGCCTTTTTTATCCACACCCAGTACCCCGATGTGACCAACGTGGTGGTGTCCACAGGCGTTCATACAGCCGGAAATGTTGAGCGTGAGATCACCCAGATCGTAAAGGTAATCCATGTCGTCAAACTTGCGTTGTAATGCTTCTGCGACCGGAATCGATTTGGCATTCGCAAGAGAGCAGAAATCGCCTCCCGGGCAACAAATCATGTCGGTCAACGTACCGATATTGGGCGTGGCAAAACCGTGCGCTTTGGCCTCTGCCCAAAGCGAAGGGAGGTCCGCTTTTCGCACATCGGCCAGAACCAGGTTCTGCTCATGGGTGGCGCGGATTTCGCCGAAACTGTATTTGTCCGCGAGCTCTGCAACGGCCTCCAGCTGTTTGTCTGTGACGTCGCCCGGGGCTACCCCGGTTGGCTTAAGCGAGAGCACAACGGCTGCATAGCCTGGCTGACGATGGCCTTTGACATTGCGCGCGAGCCAGCGTGACAGCGCCAGGTTGTCCTGTGCCGCTTTTGCCAGTGCGTCGCTGGCGGCCAGGTCATCAATCGCCTCATAGGCGGGCAGGGTAAAGAAGCCTTTCGCGCGTTCAATTTCGTTTGCCGGTAAGGTGCTGGCGTTGTCCTTAAGGTGCAGCCATTCGGCCTCAACCTTTTCGGCAAATACTTGCGGCCCCATGGCCTTTACCAGGATTTTAATCCGGGCTTTGTATTTGTTGTCACGGCGACCATAAAGGTTGTAGATCCTTAATATGGCGTCCAGATAAGACAGAATGTGGCGCTCCGGCAGGAATTCACGAATCAGGCTGCCGATGACCGGGGTCCGTCCAAGGCCGCCCCCCACAAAGACTTTGAAGCCGGTTTCACCTTGGTTGTTGCGCACCAGTTGAAGGCCGATGTCGTGGACCAGGATGGCCGCCCGATCCTGCTCAGACCCGCTGACCGCAATCTTGAACTTGCGCGGCAGGAAGGCGAATTCAGGGTGAAAGGTGGACCATTGACGGATGATCTCACAGTAGGGTCTGGGGTCGGTGACTTCGTCTTCGGCAACGCCGGCATACTGATCAGATGTCACGTTGCGGATGCAGTTGCCCGACGTCTGGATTGCGTGCATTTCAACGTCCGCCAGCTCTGCCAGAATATCGGGCACCTGCTCGAGTTGTGGCCAGTTCAATTGTACGTTCTGGCGAGTGGTGAAATGGGCGTAACCTTTATCGTATACGCGGGTAATGTGTGCCAGTTTGCGCAGCTGTTTACTGTTCAGCAGGCCGTAGGGGACTGCAATCCGCAGCATCGGCGCCACGCGCTGGACGTAGAGTCCGTTCTGTAACCGCAGCGGCAAGAATTCTTCGGGCTTCAGGTCGCCGGCCAGGTAGCGCTCGGTTTGACGGCGAAATTGTGCCACCCGTTCGCGGACTATCTGGTGATCATGGGCGTCGTAAACGTACATGGTGTATCACTACCTTATATCTCCGCCAAAGGGCGGACTGGGTTATAGCGCAGGGTTATTTGCACCATTCTTGCAAATAGCCCGAAAATGGCTGCGCAGATTACCTTAAAAGCGTCTGTTGATCGAGCTAACCCCCTGTATTTAAAGGGGTTGCGCGAAGGTATCAGAGTTACGCGGGCGCGAGATTACCAAGCATTTAGGGTGCTTGATACTAATTGTTAGCGCTATCGTAATATGTTTTTGGAATAAGTGTGTTGTAGGCGCTTGATTCCTTGCTTATTAATGTGGTTAAAATCAGTCTCGCACTAACGCGAACCCCCTCCCCAAAAAAAATAACAGAGGAGTAGTACCATGCACGATGAAATCCAAATGCAAGAACAAGGTGACAGCATGGCCGATGCGGTTGCTGCAATCGCATTGATCGCTATTTTTGTGGCGACATGCGTGTTTTGGGTTAGCGGTCAGTAGTAACACCCTGAAGCCCATCGCAGGATGCGGTCAGGAGTGTGGTTAAACTACATCTCCTCTGGAAGCCAGGGCTTGGGCCCTGGCTTTTGTGTTATTGGGTTCTACATATGTGTACCGGGGCATTCCCCAGAGGGACTGCATACGGCATGATGTAGCCTTGGCCCGTTTCATGGACATCAATATGCCTGACAAGGATTTCCACCTGCACAACAGCTTCGCGTTTTGGATCGGAAGGCTGGCGCAACAAATGCAGGAGCAATTCAACCGAGACCTGAAAGAGCATGATATTAGCTGGCACCAATGGGCACTGCTCAATGTAATGCTGCACGGCGTCGCCAAGACGCCAGCGCAAGCAGCCGATGCGATTGGTGCAGACCGATCAACGGTAACCCGGATGCTGGATCGACTGGAAAAGCGCGGGTTGACCACAAGGGAGCATGATGGTCTTGACAGGCGGGTGGTTAAAATTGCCTTAACTAAGGACGCGATGGCGCTGATGACACAGCTTAATCAATTGGCACAGGCTCACCAGACCCAGTTTCTGTCTGAGTTGCCGAGTACGGAGTACCGCAGTCTGCGTGGTAGTCTGGTAAAGATGCTGCGAGCAGGCGGCGTCGATGCCACTAATCTGTGGCAGCGGGTGAATTGACTACAGTTGCTTTTTTCACTATGGCGTAAGCAATTATATTATCTGTAACGACTGCCTCTACAGCCCACTGGTTTCAAGCACCTTTTGGACAACTAAAACAAGCCCTACTACGAAAGCCACTGTGAAGATGATTCCGGCGGCGATGTAGTGGCCCACTTTTCCCTGACTGAAATCCCTTGCCTGGTTACGTCCGGACTGTACGCCCACTGCGGCGGCCAGGGTACTGAGTGCAATGGCAAAAAAGCCGGGCGGAGTGTCTTTATCCTGGGTTTTGGCGTTATTGGCATCCATCTGGTGTTGCTCCTCTAAAGCCTGAAAGGCTAACAGATCTTTGGGCCGTGGATAAATGCGGTTTGCTCAGATTTGGAAGGGAAGGGCTGGTGGTTACGCCAGCCCCTGCAGTCCTTAGCTTGGATCGTAATCCAGTACCGGCGACAACCAGCGTTCCATTTCGGCAAGAGTCAGATTTTTGCGTGTGGCCAGGCTTTCCACCTGATCTTTGCTGATTTTACTGGTGTTGAAATAGCGGGAGTCCGGGTGCGAAAAATACCAGCCGGAAACTGCAGCCGCCGGGAACATGGCGAAATGCTCGGTCAGGGTCACACCGGTGGCATGGGTGGCATCCAGTACCTGGAATAACGTGGCCTTTTCCGTGTGATCCGGGCAGGCTGGATAACCCGGAGCAGGGCGAATTCCCTGATAGGCTTCCTTGATCAGGGCTTCGTTGTCCAGCGTTTCATCTTTAGCGTAACCCCAGAACTCCTTCCGCACCCGCTGGTGCATGTGTTCGGCAAAAGATTCGGCCAAGCGGTCTGCCAGTGCCTTGACCATAATCGCGCTATAGTCGTCGTGGGCTGCCTCATATTGTTTGGCCAATTCTTCCGCGCCAATGCCGGCGGTTACCACGAAACCGCCGACGTAATCCCGGTAGCCAGCGGGTGCCACATAATCGGCCAGGGACAGGTTGGGGTGGAGATCGCCGGGTTTTTTATTTTGCTGCCGGATGTGGTGCTGGGTGGCGATCGGACGGGTGCGGCTTTCGTCCTCAAACAGCGCGATATCATCGGCGCCGGCCCGATTGGCCGGCCAGAATCCGATCACAGCCCGGGCTTTCAGCAGTTTTTCGTCAATGATCTTCTTCAGCATGGCTTGTGCGTCAGCGAACAAGTTACGGGCCGCTTCGCCCACGACGTCATCTTCCAATATGCGGGGGTATTTGCCAGCCAGATCCCAGCTGATGAAAAAGGGTGTCCAGTCGATGGTGTCCACCAGTTGTGCCAGCGGGTAATCATCGAATATACGGGTGCCGGTAAATGCAGGCACCGGCGGCGTGTAATTGTCCCAGTCGGTTTTGAAGCCGGCTTTTACAGCATCGGGATAGGCGAGGGTGGTGCCCCGGGCTTTTCGCCCGGCGGTGCGTTCACGCACCGTGTCGTATTCGGCACGGGTCTGGTTTACCAGTTCCGGTTTAAGGGTGGGAGACATCAACTTGGTGGCCACCCCCACTGCACGCGAGGCATCGGCCACATAGATGACCTGGTCACACTTGAATTGGGGTTCAATCTTAACCGCGGTGTGGGCCTTGGAGGTAGTGGCACCCCCAATGAGCAATGGCAGGCTGATTTGCTGACGCTCCATCTCGCGCGCGACGGTGACCATTTCATCCAGCGATGGAGTGATCAGGCCGGACAGGCCGATGATGTCGCATTGTTCATCCTGAGCCACCTGCAGGATTTTTTCACAGGGGACCATGACCCCCAGGTCGATGACCTCAAAGTTATTGCATTGCAAGACCACGCCCACGATATTCTTGCCGATATCGTGCACATCGCCTTTCACCGTCGCCATCAGGATTTTGCCGTTGGGCTTGGCGCCTTCACTCTTTTCAGCCTCGATAAAAGGCTGCAGGTAGGCTACAGCCTGTTTCATGACCCGGGCAGATTTGACCACCTGTGGCAGGAACATTTTACCGGCACCAAACAGGTCGCCTACGACGTTCATGCCATCCATCAGAGGGCCTTCAATGACCTCGATGGGTTTGTTGGCGTTTTGGCGGGCGGCTTCCGTGTCTTCTTCAATAAAGCTGGTAATACCCTTGACCAGCGAGTGTTCAAGGCGTTTTTCCACCGGCCATTCGCGCCAGGCCAGATCTTCTTTTTTGGGGCCACTGCTGCCGTCGCCGCGGTAGTTGTCGGCAATGGCCAACAGGGCATCAGTGCTGCCTTCATGCCGGTTCAGGATGACATCCTCAACCTTTTGTTTAAGCTCTGCTGGCAGGTCGTCGTACACGGCCAACTGGCCCGCATTGACGATGCCCATATTCATCCCGGCCTGAATGGCGTGGTAGAGGAATACCGAGTGAATGGCTTCGCGCACGGGGTTGTTGCCCCTGAATGAAAAGGACACGTTGGATACACCACCGGAGACGCCCGCATGCGGTAAATTGGCCCGGATCCAGCGGGTGGCCTCAATAAAGTCAACCGCGTAATTGTTGTGTTCTTCAATACCCGTGGCGACCGCAAATATATTCGGGTCAAAAATAATGTCCTCGGGTGGAAAACCGACTTTATTCACCAGCACGTCATAGGAGCGCTGGCATATTTCAATCTTGCGGGCGGCAGTGTCGGCCTGACCGTCTTCGTCAAAGGCCATTACAATGATGGCAGCACCATAGAGGCGGCACAGTCGGGCCTTTTCAATGAAATCAGCTTCGCCTTCTTTGAGCGAAATGGAGTTCACCAGAGGTTTACCTTGCACGCACTTGAGCCCGGCCTCAATCACGTCCCACTTGGACGAGTCCACCATGATAGGCACGCGGGCGATATCCGGTTCGCTGGCAATCAGGTTCAGGAAACGGACGATGGCTGCTTCTGCATCAAGCATGGCTTCGTCCATGTTGATGTCGATAATCTGCGCACCGTTTTCCACCTGCTCAAGCGCAACTTCAAGTGCTTCGTTGTATTTTTCTTCGAGAATCAGGCGCTTGAATTTAGCCGACCCGGTGACGTTGCAGCGTTCACCCACATTCACAAACAGGGAGTCGCGTTGGATGTTGAAGGGCTCCAAACCGGCCAGCCGGCAGGCGGGTTCAAGCGCCGGTAGCGGGCGTGGCGGGTATTTGGCCATGGCGTCGGCTATGGCGCGGATGTGAGCGGGTGTGGTGCCGCAGCAGCCACCGATAATGTTCAGGAACCCGCTGGCGGCAAACTCTTCCACCACCGCCACCATTTCCTCTGGTGTTTCATCGTATTCGCCGAATTCATTGGGAAGACCGGCATTGGGGTGAGCCGACACATTGCAGGCCGCCACCCGCGACAGTTCCTTGACATAGGCGCGCAGTTCTTTGGCGCCCAGTGCACAATTCAGACCGATGGAAATAGGTTTGGCGTGCGCCAGTGAATTGTAAAAGGCTTCTGTGGTCTGGCCGGACAGGGTGCGGCCCGAGGCATCGGTAATGGTGCCGGAGATCATGATGGGCAGTTCGATACCTTCGCGTTCGAAATAGGTATGAACGGCAAACACCGCGGCTTTGGCGTTGAGTGTATCGAAAATGGTTTCGATCAGAAGAATATCCGCGCCGCCCTTAACCAGACCGTCAATGGCTTCCAGGTAGTTGTCTACCAATACATCAAAGGTAATATTGCGCGCACCCGGGTCGTTGACATCGGGCGAAATCGAGCAGGTGCGGGAGGTCGGACCCAGTACACCGGCCACGAACCGGGGTTTATCCGGTGTTTTGGCGGAGTATTCATCGGCGACTTTGCGGGCCAGTGCGGCGGACGCCTGGTTGATCTCCCACACCACAGATTCGAGGTGATAGTCCGCCTGAGACACCTGGGTGGCGTTAAAGGTGTTGGTTTCAATGATATCGGCGCCCGCTTCCAGGTAGGCCGCATGAATACCGCCGATAACGTCCGGGCGGGTAATGGATAGCAGGTCGTTGTTGCCTGCCAAGTCATAGGCAAAATCGGCAAACCGGGTCCCCCGGTAATCTGACTCGCCCAATTTATGGGATTGAATCAGCGTCCCCATGCCGCCATCCAGAATCAGGATGCGTTGTTTGAGGGCTTGGTAGAGGAGGGTGCTGCGATCTGCCATGGAGCTGCGGGTCCGGTAGTTGACGGTTGTTTGATTCAATCTATATCAAAATATTTTGATGTAGGTTGGCCATTCTAACAGAATTGTGAGATTTGGGGGCCGTTTTTGCCCATTTATATCCGGCCGTTACGCTGTCAGAAGATTTGTGTTCATCTATTTAGCTTGCGCGCGCGTTCCATTAGAATACCCGACCAGTTTGATCAGGAATTATCCAAAGGCAGTTGCAACCCATGGTAAACGTCAATATTACCGAGTCCGCCCAGCAGTACCTGCGCGAGTTATTAGAGAAGCAGAATACGCCCGGTATCGCCATTCGCATGTTCGTGTCCAATCCCGGCACGCCCCAGGCGGAGACCTGCATCGCGTATTCTCGCCCGGGCGATGACCGGGATGCGGACGTGGAAGTGCAGTATGAGGGGTTTAATGCCTATTTTGAGGAGCGCAGCCTGCCTTACCTGGATGAGGCCAAAGTGGATTACTCGCCAGACAAGATGGGCGGTCAGCTGACAATCAGGGCGCCCAACTCCAAAATGCCAAAAATCAGTGACGACAGCCCGATCGAAGACAAGGTCAACTATGTGCTGTATAACGAGGTGAATCCGGGGTTGGCTTCTCACGGCGGTGTAGTCAGCCTGGTTAAGATCGATGATGCAGGCTATGCCGTGCTGAAATTCGGCGGTGGTTGTCAGGGCTGTTCGGCAGTGGATATCACGCTTAAAGAGGGCGTTGAGAAGACGCTGATAGGTAAGATCCCCGAATTAAAAGGCGTCAAGGACATGACCGATCACACGGACAAATCGAATGCCTACTATTGATGGTGTTCAGGTAATGAAAAGCGGGTTCAGGCCCGCTTTTTTTGTCTGCGGTATTAGCCTTGGCGACATTTACCGTCGTTAAGCAGCGATTAACCGAAATGTCCGGCAGCACTGATAGCGGCAGGGTAGACTCCAAACACGTGAATTTTCGCTCGGGATTTAGCAGATGATTACCTATACCTATTGGGTGTTGTTTTTCGCGCTCGCCGCCGGCGCGCTGTATCAATTTGGTAAACGCGGGGCTTGGAAATGGGGCTTTATTTCCGCTTCTGTCGTGATGGTCGCGGGCTGGTGCGCCTACTTTTTCCATTTTGAACAGGTCTTCGTCAAGCGCTTTGGTGGCGTAATGACTATCAGCGTCCCCAAGGGGCAGCAGCACATCGCGACTACCTGGAAGGACGACAATCTGTGGGTGGAAAATTACGACCCGGCCACCAATACCTGCTATTTCTATGAGTATTCCAAGGGCAATCTGTTAGAGGGGAAGGTGGTCATCAAACACTGTAATCCGGTGGGCCGCCAGGCCACTGTGCCGTCTGCCCCTTAGCGTCGACGGCTCATTCGTTGCTTGCGCTGCTCGGCCAGTACCCATTGGCTGATCCGCTTGGCATCGGCCGCGTTCATATCGACAAGGCTGAAGCCGCACCGGTATTTGTCATTCATCTTGTCATATTGCGGGTGCTTGGCCATCAGCTGCCAGTGCTGTTGGGGCAGTGCGGGGTGCAACTGGGCGCAACTGAACAGTTCGCCGGGTTCGATGGGTGGCCGGATAAATTTGTCAAACAGCACGCCCACGCCGTCTGCCGAGATGTCAAATACCTGCCCGTGTAGCGGTTCCGGGCGTTGATTGGATTCCAGCTGTATGTGGGGTCTGTCGGCGGCGGCAATATCTGCCCGGAATGCGGCGCGCCGTTGCCGGTGCAGCATTTTTTGCGGCAGCGTGAGTTTAACGGCAGGTAAATAGTCCCACTCTACCTGGTCCTGAACCTTTGCTTCACAGGATACCTGGATGCCGCCATAGGCCGCGCGAATCAGAATCGTTTGCCCCGACCTAAGCTGATGTTGCAGTGTTTCGTCCGATAACGCATCAATGAGCCAGTAACCAGTCTGGTCGTCTATGGCGACAACCATGCTTGAAGCCAGTGCCTGGGTACCCGGTTGCGCCACGGTGAGCAGGCTGCGGTTCAGTAACAAGGCCTGCAGTACCCGGAGAATGTCTTCGGGATTACTCAGATGCTGGCTTTCGGCTAATTGTTCATCCATCAGGTTTTATCAGGCCTGAGTGTAGGTAAGGGCCGCGCGCTGGGCCTTGTATGTACCTTTGGCGGTGTACAGGTTCTCGGCGGGTTTTTGCCCCTTAAGTAACTGCGTCAGCTGGCTCAGGCTGCGCTGGCTGCGGTTCAGTAGTTTACCGTTAGTTTCGTTTGCCGCTTTACATTGCTTAATGAGCTTTTCCAATTTGGCCCAGTTCTGCATGAGGGCCTGATCCCGACCTTTAGCCATGAGGTTACGCCATCCCACATCATTGGGTGGCAGCTGATTGGCGTCAAGCAGGGCCTTGCGTTTGCCTCCCGCTTGTTCCAGCGCCACCAGTAATTGGCTCTTCTGTTCGATAATCTGGCCCAGTTGATCCAGTTTGCGCTGCGCCAGCATGCCGGCTTCCTGCTGGAGCAACCCCAACAGCTGCCCGGCGTCCTTCAGCTCGGCCTGAATCAGGGACATGATTTGAAAACTCAGGGGTGTGGCCATTTCTCTATCCTGCATGTGATTCTGTCAGAACAAAGAAAGCAATATGAGTGCCATCAAAGAGGGGGATGTGGAGGGGCGTTCAAATACCGGCCGTGGAAGAGGGGATTACAGCGGTCAGATCCCCTCTGCGCCTAAAATGCGCTCTGCCAGGCGCTCCGGATCGATTTTATAGCTGCCGTCGGCAATCGCCGCTTTCAGGCTGGCGACCTTGTCCTGATCTACCACAGGTGCCTTTGCGATATTGTCTTCCAGCTTTTTGAGGCTGAGCGCCTCTTTGCTCAGATTAACGCTATCGACCGGGTTTGCTGGCGCATCGGCCTGGTTTGCCCGGTTCTCAGCCACGCGGTTATTGCCCCGTTGGCTCTGCTGAGTTGCCAGATTACCAAGTCCGGCTTTGGGATCAATCATCATAATGTGGCCTGCTTTATCGTGAGTGCGCACTGTGTTTGGGTCATATGACCCGCTGGCGTGCGGTTTGTCATACCCGGAAACAATACTATCAATTTAGTCGTTGTACACCGGAATCACTACTGTACATTGGGTTGTCGGCGGGTTTCGCAGAAGCTTTAGGCTTTTTTTACCCTCCGCAGGAATTCCTTACCCCGAACCCTTACCATGCCCCTTACATTGGTACTTCAACACGTCCCTCAGCCACCACCTTTGCCCGTATCTTTCGCTCCGAACGCAGGTTCTCTATGGGAATCTGCTGGCCTAGTCGGCCATTGCTCAAGGCGGTACCCGGTGCAATCACGGTTAACCCACCGATATTGGCGGCGACTACCACTCTGTCACCCCGCTGGATAAGCATTGGTTCAATCAGATCCCGCGCGCGGAGTGCCTGTTGCGGGCGTAATGAGCGCCGCGTCTCCATGCCGATGGCCTCTTCTTTAAGCAGTAAAAAGCCCCTTGGCGCCTGATCCAGTGGCACTTCAATCAGCACCAGGTCGGCGTCCGTCAGTTGCTCGCCCTTGGGCAGACTGGTCGATGCATGAACCACAGGGGCCCGGATAGTGACGTCGGCGGAGACATACAAGTTCCAGGGGTGCGCGCCATTGCAGCTGACTCTGACGGTGCTTTGCCCCCCGGCTGGCGAGAGCGAGGAGTGCGATGGTGTCAATTCTTTGTCGCAACGACGCAGTTTCAGCCGGTCGTCTGGTTGATTGACCCTGATGCTCAGATTGTATGCAGGATAGAGCCCCTGATAGTACGCCGTCAGGTAGTCCTGCGCGGTCCGGGATACCGGCTCTAATGCTTGCCACTGTTCCGTAGCCACACACACCTGTGATAGCACTGCCAGTACACCGAAAGTCAATGTACGCAAACAGGTCATAGGGGCGCCTCTCGCTATTGTGTAACTAAAGTAAATGCCGGGTTCGCCGACAAGCTTTCTGGTAGCTATCCTTGTCAGAGCTTTGACAGTACCGGCTTTGTTAAGGGTTGATGCAACATACATGCCGGGCGGCGAAAGCATTGAACATGGGCTATGTTTAATGGCAGCGGTAATATCCGGCTAGTTTTGGGGGCCAGAATGGCAGGTGTTTTAGACAGTGTTAACCAACGTACACAGCTGGTAGGCCAGAATCGCCTGGAGCTGTTGCTGTTCCGGCTCGCAGGCAAGCAGCTGTATGGTATTAACGTGTTCAAAGTCAAAGAGGTGCTGCAATGCCCACCTCTGAACGAAATTCCTAAGCGCAACCCCGTCGTTCGTGGTGTGGCGCACATCCGCGGTGGCACCATTTCCATAATGGATATGAACCTGGCCACGGGTCATGGGCCCTTGCGGAATCTTCAGGAATGCTTCGTCATCATTACCGAATACAACCGTTCAACCCAGGGCTTTCTGGTCAATAAGGTCGAGCGGATTGTCAATATGAACTGGGAAAGTATTCATCCGCCACCCAAAGGTTCTGGGCATGAAAACTACCTCACTGCGGTTACCGAGGTCGAAGGCCAGCTGGTTGAGATTATCGACGTTGAAAAAATTCTGGCGGAGGTGTCGCCAATCAACGAAGAAATATCTGCCGGGGTTATCGAGGACGGCATTGCTGAACGCGTAGTGCAGAAGCACGTGTTAATTGCCGATGATTCCACCATTGCGCGCAAGCAAATTCAGCGTGTGATCGAGTCCATGGGGCTGAAAACGACGCTGTGCAAGGATGGCAGGGAAGCGCTGGAATTTCTGGAGGGTCTGGCCAAAGAAGGCAAAAAGGTTTCTGAGGAACTGCTGTTGGTTATTTCAGATATCGAGATGCCTGAAATGGACGGTTATACCTTTACTGCGGAAGTCCGTGCCAACCCGGCGCTGAAGGATTTGCACATCATTCTGCACACCTCCCTCAGTGGTGTCTTTAACGAGGCGATGGTGAAAAAGGTGGGTGCCAATGACTTTCTGGCTAAATTTCATCCCGATGACCTTGCCCGTAGGGTGAATGACCGGGTCAAAGAAATGTGTGGTGAAAGTATCCTGGATGAGGAGCCATAAGGCTCCTCGTGTGGATTGATTGACTGTTGCTAAGGGGTAGCACGTGAGTGCACAAAGCAGTTTAGATCCAGAGCATTTCAAAAAATTCCGTGATTTCCTCCATGCTGCCTGTGGCATTTTTCTTGCCGAAAACAAACAGTACCTGGTGACCACGCGGGTGTTGCCCTTACTGTCACACTTTGGGGTGGCCGATCTGGGCGCGCTGGTAGCCGAACTGGAACGCCAGCGTTACTCGCCCATGCGCGATGCTGTTATCGATGCCATGACCACCAATGAAACCTTCTGGTTTCGTGATACTTACCCTTTTGATGTACTAAAAGACCAGATTTTGCCTGAGCTCTGTAACAGCGCAACGTCGGTCAAGATCTGGTCTGCCGCGTGCAGTTCAGGTCAGGAACCGCTGTCCATCAGTATGGCGGTAGATGAGTTCCTGCAAGGCTCGCCTGGTGCATTGCGCGCGGGCGTTGAAGTGTTGGGGACAGATCTTTCCCCCTCCATGCTGGAGGTGGCCCGGCGAGCTGAGTATGACCGGGCTTCGGTATTGCGCGGTTTATCCAGTCAGCGGTTGCAGCAATACTTCGATGCAATCGACGACAATCGCTGGCGCGCCAAGCCTTCGATAGCCCGCAGGATCCAATACCGGGCGCTCAATCTTCAGGAGAGCTATGGCGGATTGGGGCGTTTTCATGTGGTTTTCTGCCGTAACGTGCTGATTTATTTCAATCACGACCTGAAGCACGACATACTCACGCGCATACACCGTTCGTTAGAACCTGGCGGGGTACTGTTTTTGGGTGCCTCCGAAGGGTTGGCAGGTGCTTCAGATCTCTATGACATGGTGCATTGCAATCCCGGTATCATGTACCGCGCAAAATAGCAGAGCGGCCAATAGTTGCCGCTTTGCTTGCCGCCACCGGTTCCTTTTTCCGCACTTTGCGCTCCGCGAGGGTCCATTTACTTTGCGGTAGACGCTCGCCTGAGCTTTTTTTTTGGCTTTACAAAAGCAGCAAAATACTGAATTTTCGCCAGTGAATTACGCTTTCCCCTGTGTTTTTCGTGCGAAAACACGCTATCCGACTCAGCGTTGCTGTCGCTGTAAACGCCCAGCCGGGCCGCACACCGTACAACTTTATTAATCTGGCATAGCTATTGCAAAACAGAACCAGTGAAAAGTGTTAACACGTGGTGGACTCAAGCAATGGCTATCAGTTTCAGTAATGCTACCGGGTATTTCGAGCACACCTTGGGCTTGCGTGCCCGTCGCGCCGAAGTGCTTGCAAACAATCTGGCCAATGCGGATACGCCGCACTACAAGGCGCGCGATATCGACTTCGCGGCCGCATTGCAGCAGCGTTTGGAGGGAAGTCAGCGGCAACGCTTTGACCTCAAAACCACCTCAGACAAACACCTGGAAGGCAGCACCATTGTAGCGCTCGATGACCTGCTGTACCGCACGCCAAATCAACCGTCGGTCGACGGCAATACGGTAGAAGAGCAGGTTGAACACGCGGCTTATATGAAAAACGCACTGGCTTTTCAGGCCAGCTTCACCTTCCTCAACAGCAAGTTCAAAGGCCTGACATCGGCAATTAAAGGAGAGTAATCATGTCTCTTGACGCAATTTTTGGCATTGCCGGCTCCGGTCTGAATGCGCAGAGCCTGCGACTGAATACAACCGCCAGTAATATGGCCAATGCCCAGTCGGCCAGTAGCAGCTACGACGAAGTTTACCGGGCGCGCCATCCGGTATTCACCGCTGCGCTGAATCAGGCGAGAGGCGGCATGATGCCGGTCTCCAGCGCGCGGGAAAACACCGGTGGTGTGCAGGTATTGGGTATTGTGGAAAGCGATGCGCCACTGCAACCGCGCTATGAACCCGAACACCCGCTGGCCGACGATGACGGCTATGTCTACTACCCCAATGTCAATGTGGTCGAAGAAATGGCCAATATGATCTCTGCGTCGCGCAGTTTTCAGGCCAACGTGGAAGTGATGAACTCTGCCAAGCAAATGATGCAGCGTGTTCTCACCATCGGACAGTAAAGAATAGGTGTCGCTATGACTGGCATATCAACCACCGGCAACGTACTCGACCATCTGACTTCCACGTCAAAATACGCGGAAGAACCGAAGACTAACGAATTGGGGCGGGCAGAATTCCTGAACCTGCTGATGGTCAAAATGCAGAACCAGGACCCACTCAATCCGCAGGATGATACTGCATTTATCGCTGAGTTGGCCCAGTTCAGTGAGCTCGAGGAAATTGAGAAGCTGAATAAGAACTTCTCTGGTTTTTCCGCGTCGATGATGTCGAACCAGGCATTGCAAGCCTCATCGTTGGTCGGCCGCAAAGTGACCGTGCCGGGCGATGAGTCCTACCTGGCGATGAACGATGTCATCAGTGGCAGCGTGACGTTGCCCGCCACCACCACCGATTTGCAGGTGGATATTTATGGCGAAAATGGCTCATTGCTTGAGTCTGTGCCATTGGGACTGCAGACGCGCGGTGATGTGGTGTTTCGCTGGGATGGCAAATTCATGGAGGTCAATGGCGAGTTGCTGGACTGGCAATCAGGCGAAGAGAACGGCCGTGCACCGGGTAAATACCGATTTGAGGTCACCGCCAGTATCGATGGAGAGCCCACGCGGATCGAAACAGCCCTGAGTGCCAACGTCAATAGCGTTACCTTGGGGGCTGATGGAAAACTGACTTTGAATTTAGCGGGCATTGGCCCGGTCGCCATGAGCGATGTGAAGCAATTTAACTGAGGCGGGAATAGATTATGCCATTCAATACAGCACTCAGCGGCATCCGTGCTGCCAATTCCGACCTGAAAATTACCGGCAATAACATTGCCAACGCAAGTACGGTAGGGTTTAAAAGTTCCCGTGCGGAGTTTGGCGATGTCTATGCCACCACGATTCTGGGCGCCGGTGTTAATACCATTGGTGGCGGAGTCCGATTGCAGGATGTGTCCCAGCAATTTTCCCAGGGCAATATCAGTTTTACTGAGAACGAGCTTGACCTCGCGATCAGCGGTGCGGGTTTCTTCATTCTGAATCAGAACGGCGATGCCTTCTATTCGCGGGCAGGCACCTTCTCGCTTGATAAAGACGGATATATTGTCAATAACGTTGACGCCCGACTGCAGGGGTTTGCAGCGGACATTAACGGAGTGGTAGGGGGGGTTATCGGTGATCTGCAGATCCAGACCGGCAATCAGCCGCCGCGTCAGACTACTCTGGTGGAATCGGCGCTTAACCTGAATGCCAACGCGCCGGTATTACAACGCTCTGGCTCCACCCTGATAACCGATGGCAATGCCATTGCCGTGACGCAGGTGGGCTTACAAAACGACACTACGTCCACGGCTAATTCAACCAGCTTTGCACTGCCGGGTGCCGGTTTTGATTTCAATACCAACACCATTACTTTTGATGTCCAGATTGCCGGTGCGTCTTCGGGGAATAACGGCACCGTCAGTATCACGTTGAACACAGCCAATGGCGTTCCGGCCAATGTTAATAACTTCAATGATTTGCGTACGCTGGAAGGCGTTATTAACGGCCAGATCTTTTCGCCCACGCTACCGCAAACTGCAATCGACGTCATCGCTGTTGCGGTGGATGACGGGGGTGGCAATTACCACCTTGAATTTCAGGCGCTGCAAAGCGGTGAGCCCGCCCAGGTGACGCTGACGAATGCCAGCGGCAATGCCGGTACCATCGGACTGGCAGGGGCTATTGGTGCGGGTACTATCCAGGACAATTCCGGTACCCCGGCAGTCACCAATGGCTATCCGCAACAGTCCATCGATGTGGTCGGTCCGACCCAGACAATCACCTATACCAGCCCGGCCGGTTCCACCGCGTCGGAAATAGCATCGGAAATGAATGCGCTCGCCGGTGTCACCGCCACGGCTACGTCAACAGCCTCCATTATTGCCGCGGGCTACAACAACAGCGCCGGCAACATGATTATTTCGCTGAATAACGTTCAGTTGACTGGTAACGACCTGACAGCGCTTGAAGCCGAAATTAATAATCTGTCTTCTTCAACGCTGCCCGGCATCACTGCCCAGTTGGATCCTGTAACTGGGAACCTGCAGATTACCTCGAGTATCGGTGACGATTTGCGGTTTACCATCTCGTCACCCAATGACGGTGACACGCTGGAAGTGCAGGGTAACCCGGCGGTGCCATCGCAAACACTCGAGGCGGATCCCTCCAACAACGGGGTGGGGGCCGGCAACAGCGATGCGGCGCTCAATGCGATCATGGTAGGCGGCGAAATCGATATCGTTTTGGACCAGGGTTATACACTGACCAATCCCAATCCGCCGGCCATCGGCCTGTACAGCCCCTTTACCGCTGGGACATTTCAGCCTTTTGTGATTAACCAGTTTGATCCAACTGATCAGGGGACTTACAACCACGCGACATCGGTTACCGTGTATGACTCGCTGGGCAACAGTCATGTCATGACCCAGTACTTCGTGCGCCAGCCGTATGATACGACGGATCCATTGACGTCACCCAACCACTGGCTGATGTACGTACAGATCGACGGCGAAGATGTGGGCGATCCGGATACCACATTGCCGCCGCCCGGCAATCTTTTGCCGACCCAGGCCTCATTCAATCTGCATTTCAACTCAAACGGCAGTCTGGACCCGCTCTTGAGCGACGATATTCTGGTGTCGAACTGGGTGCCGTTGGACCGTAATGGCAATCCTAACGGCGCTTTACCGCCCTTGAATGTATTGCAGGGCGGAGCCTTGCCGGTGGTTGAGCCGCCAACCAGCAGTAACTTCGAGATCGATATGGTGGGAACCACCCAGTTTGGCAGTGACTTTGCCGTGAATAACGTCGATCAGAACGGCTACGCCACTGGCCGGTTGTCCGGTATTAACATTGATGATGGCGGTGTGATCTTTGCTCGTTTCACCAATGGTGAGGCGCAGGTACTGGGTCAGCTGGGGATTGCCGATTTCGCCAATGTGCAGGGCCTTCAGCCGGTTGGAGACACCATGTGGGCGGAGAACTTTGAATCGGGCATTCCCCAAATAGGCACGCCTGGCACGGCTGCCTTGGGCGCGATTAATGCGGGCGCACTGGAAGACTCCAATGTGGATCTTTCGCAACAGCTGGTGAATCTGATTATCGCGCAGCGCAACTTCCAGGCCAGCGCGAAAACCATCGAGACTGCCGACACCGTCACTCAAACCATCATCAATATCCGTTAATTGATTTATGCCCCGCCTGTGCGCGGGGCTGTTCTTTCCCCGCTTTAACCTTGGCATTGTCCTTGCAGTACTAATAACAGACGTTTAGGCCGACTGTTTTTTGGCTCTGGGAGGCATGATGGACAAGGCTCTATATCTGGCAATGACTGGCGCGAAGCACAATATGCGCGCGCAGACTGCCCATTCCAATAATCTGGCAAACATAAACAGCACCGGGTTTAAGGCTGACTTTGCCCAGGCCCGGGCCATGCCGGTGTTTTATGGTGAAACACATCCTACCCGAGCGTATGCGCTGACGGAAAATCCGGCATCTGATTTTTCTGCCGGCGCGATGCACGAAACTGGCAGAGAATTGGATGTTGCCATCAATGGCGCCGGTTTCTTTGCTGTGCAATTGCCAACCGGCGAAGAAGTCTACACAAGGGCGGGTGAATTTCAGATTGATGCCGAAGGCGTACTGCGCAATGGCGAAGGGTTGGCTGTGCTGGGCAACGGCGGCCCGATTACCATTCCGCCACAGGAAAAAGTCGAAATCGGATTGGATGGCAGTATATCCGTCATCAATGCCGGTGAGGGGCCGCAAACGCCTGCCCAACTCGACCGTTTACGATTGGTAAACCCGGATTTAGCTAACCTGGAAAAAAATCCACAGGGTTATTTTGTGACCCGCGATGGCAATGTGCCTCCCGAGGACGCCAACATCACCGTCACGTCCGGGTTTCTGGAGACGAGTAACGTCAATGCAGTCAATGAATTTACTCAGGTATTGAGCTTGTCCCGTCAATACGAATTGCAAGTAAAAATGATGAGTACCGTACAGGGGAACTCGGAAGCCAGTGCACGCATGTTGCAAATTGGCTAAAGATACCGGTAGTCGGTAGGGAGAAAACCATGCATTCAGCACTATACGTGAGCAAGACCGGCCTCAGCGCCCATGATAAGCAGCTCACCACGATTTCCAACAACCTGTCCAATGCCTCCACGGTGGGTTATAAGCGTGATCGGGCGGTCTTTGAGGATCTGCTGTATCAGATCCAGCGTCAGCCAGGCGCGCAAACCACGCAAGACACCCAGCTGCCCTCGGGCTTGCAATTGGGCACCGGCGTGCGGGTGGTGGGCACTCAGAAACAATTTACCACCGGCAGCCTGCAAGTGACTGACCAATCCCTGGATGTGGCTATTAATGGCCGCGGATTCCTTCAGATTCTGAGACCGGATGGCACTATCTCATATTCCAGGAATGGCCAGTTACACCTCAATGCAGATGGCCAGCTGGTGAATGCCAATGGCCTGCTGCTGGAACCTGCCATCACTATTCCCGATGATGCCAATCGTATCACCATCGGCACTGATGGCGTAGTGAACGTGTTTGTACCGGGTGACCCCAACCCTCAGCAGGTGGGCGATATTCAGTTGGTGGACTTTATTAACCCCGCAGGCCTTGAGGCCATCGGTGGCAATCTGTTCCTCGAGACAGCCGCCAGCGGTAATCCACAGCCGGGCACGCCGGGCGAAAACGGTTTGGGTGAAGTGTTACAGGGTACTTTGGAAAATTCCAACGTCGATATCGTGGAAGAAATGGTCAATATGATCACCACCCAACGTGCCTATGAAATGAACTCAAAAGTCGTGTCCACTGCGGATCAGATGTTGCAGTTCATTACCCAGAGTCTGTAGGTGAGCGCTATGGTTAATCGATTCCTTAACACCGTGTTGGTGCTGACGCTGTTGGCGACAAGCGCCGCCTGTACCGTTCAGGCGCCGCCAAAACAAAATGATCCGTTTTATGCACCGGTGATGACCCATACACCACCCGCACCGGTACCGGAAAGCGGGTCTCTGTACCGCGGTGATTACAGTCTCAGCTTTTTTGATGACCGCAAGGCCACGCGTGTGGGCGATATCATCACCATTGTGCTGTCGGAACGAACCGTCGGCAGTAAAAGCTCCGGCGTGTCGGTTAAGAAGGAGTCGGACAACAGTTTTTCGGGCACCATACTGGGTCGAACACCCATGGCCGGTGGCTTTACGTTAGATACCGAAACGCAGCACGACCGGGATTTTTCCGGTGAATCCGACGCCGACCAGAGCAATAGCCTGCAAGGCAATATCACCGCTACCGTCACCGACGTATTACCCAATGGCAATCTGGTGATACGCGGCGAAAAATGGATCACGCTCAATAAAGGTGAAGAGTTTATCCGGGTCAGTGGCATCGTCCGGCGAGAGGATATCGGGCTGGACAACAGCGTCGAATCCACGCGTCTGGCCAATGCCCGCCTGAGTTATGCCGGCACCGGTGCTCTGGCTGACTCCGGTGAAATGGGCTGGCTGCAGAAATTCTTTAACTCCGGGGTGTGGCCGCTATGAGACTACTACTTGCCTTATTACTGCTGCTAGGGATGCAGTCAAGTTACGCTGAGCGGGTGAAAGACATAGCATCAGTTGAGGGCGTGAGGAGTAATCAGCTCGTGGGCTATGGCCTGGTGGTTGGTTTGAACGGTACAGGTGATCAAACCAATCAGACACCGTTTACGGTGCAATCCTTCCAGAATATGTTGAATCAATTTGGCATCGCCTTGCCCCCGGGCATCAAGCTGCAGCTTAAAAATATCGCCGCAGTGACGGTGCATGCGGATATGCCCGCGTTTTCAAAGCCAGGGCAAACACTGGATGTCACTGTGTCCTCCATTGGTAACGCCAAAAGCCTGCGCGGTGGCTCGCTGATCATGACGCCATTGAAAGGGATCGACGGGAAAATTTACGCCATCGCGCAAGGTAATCTGGTTGTCGGCGGGTTTGGTTCCGAAGGGATAGATGGGTCCAAAGTCACCGTCAATGTGCCAAGTGTCGGCCGGATCCCGGGCGGTGCCCTGGTAGAAAAAGAAGTCCCTACTGCATTCGACAATGGCAAGGCCATTGTATTCAATTTGCACCGGGCCGACTTCACCACAGCCAAACGGTTAGCCGAGAGTATCAATAATAAACTGGGTCCGGATGTGGCTTCGCCGATTGATGCCGTATCGGTTTCAGTAAAAGCACCGCTGGATGCCGCCCAACGCGTCAATTACCTGTCGCTGTTGGAAAATATTGACGTCGTGCCTGGGGAAGAGCCGGCAAGGGTCGTGATCAACTCCCGTACCGGCACCATCGTGGTCGGGCAGCATGTGCGCGTTTCGCCGGTGGCTGTGACCCATGGCAGCCTGACGGTTACGGTGTCGGAAGCCATACAAGTCAGTCAGCCCAATGCCCTGGGGGGCGGGCAGACCGTGGTGGTCCCGCAAAGTAACGTCAATGTGGAGGAAGACATAAACCCCATGTTCAAATTTGACGCCGGAACCAGCCTCGATGACATCGTCAGAGCCGTCAATCAGGTCGGCGCTGCGCCCGGTGATTTGATGGCAATACTTGAAGCGCTTAAACAGTCCGGTGCACTGCGCGCAGAACTGATCGTGATCTAGGGGGCGCCATGGGTCCGGATATTTCATTTCGCGATAATTTCACCGATCTCAATAGCCTCGATGCGGTCAAAAAAGCGGGCAGAAAAGGCGACAAGCAAGCGCTGCGCGAGGTGGCCCGCCAGTTTGAGGCGATGTTTGTTCAACAAATGCTGAAAACCATGCGCGCTACCGAAGACGTATTTGCCGAAGGTAACTTCACCCAGTCCAGCGAAATGAAGTTCCACCGTGACTTGCTGGACCAGCAAATGTCTCTGCAGTTGACTAAAGGTCGGGGCATGGGGCTGGCGGAAGTGTTGTACAGAGAGTTGGATCGTAGTTACGGCAAGATGTTGCCGCAGGCCGGCAAGTCGTCCACAGGAATTTCTGCAGCCGAATCTTCGCCGAAGACCATTGCCCCGGCAACAGCTGCCACCATCGACACTGAAACTACGAAGCCGGCAGACAAGGACGGTTTCATCGACCGGATTTTTGAACAAGCCAGGCAGGCTGCAGAAAAACTGGGTGTTGCCGTTGAGGGGATTCTCGCTCAGGCGGCGTTGGAAACCGGTTGGGGCAGGGCCGTCATTCATAACGAAAAGGGTGAAAGCTCCAACAACCTGTTCAATATAAAAGCCGGTGGTGACTGGCAAGGCGATGTGGTATCGCGTAGGGTCAAAGAATTCCGGGGCGAAGAGGCTTATCAGGAACAGGCCCAATTTCGTGATTATCCGGATCTTACCGCGGCTTTTGAAGATCTGGTCCAGTTCTTGTCCAAACCGCGATACCAGCATGCAGTCAATACCGGATCGGCGGCCCATTACGGGCAGGCGCTGCAGCAAGCCGGCTACGCAACAGATCCCCACTATGCAGAAAAGATCGCCCGCATTGCTACCGATCCGGAATTCAAGCAAGCAGTGGCCCGCAATTTGCTTTAAATGAAGATGAAACGTGGCGTTTGTCAGATTGACGCTTGCCACACATTTAGCTTCAGTGGCGATTAACTTATGGCAGATTTACTTGGCATCAGCATCAGTGGCCTACGCTTCAGTCAGGCAGCGCTTAAAACCACCAGCCATAACATTACCAATGCTGATACCGCGGGCTATTCGCGGCAGCGGGCGCTGGCCGGTACCAATGGCGCGACCTTTCTCGGGGGCAGTTATGCAGGCAACGGTGTTAATCTGCAAACCATTGAGCGGGTTGCCAGTCAGTTCGCCATCGATCAGCTGCGCACCGACACCACGCTGTTCAATGAGCTGGAAACATTTAATGACAGCATCCGGCAAATAGACTCGCTGTTGTCAGATCCGGCTACCGGTGTGGCTACGGCGATGCAGAGCTTTTTTGCGTCTGTGCAGAATGGTGCGAATGACCCCACGTCCATTCCCAGCCGTCAGCTGATTGTCAGCGAGGCGGAAAATCTCGCTACGCGTTTCAATACGCTGTACGACCGGCTAGACGCCATCAATATCGGGGTCAGTCAGCAATTGAATACTGCGATTTCACAGATCAATTCACTGACCACCGTGATTGCAGATCTTAACGACAAGATCGCGCTCGCAGTGGGACAGGGGCAGGGCGCACAACCTAATGATCTGCTTGACCAACGTGATGAAGCCTTGCGTCAGTTGGCAGAGTTCGTTTCAGTCAGCACGTTTCAGCAGGACGGCAGCCAAATCAATGTGTTGGTGGGGAATGGGCAACCGTTGGTGGTTGGCAACCAGTCCCGCCAGTTACGGCTGGAAGATGGCCTGTTTGATGCTTCCAAGTCCGACATTATTTTTGACGGAGAAAAAGGTGCCCAACGGATCACCGATCTGATTTCCGGTGGTCAGCTAGGCGGTTTGTTGACCTTTCGTTCGCAGGTGCTGGATCCGACCATTAACGAACTGGGCCGTTTGGCAATCGTATTGGGGGAGAGTTTCAACGAAGTGCATTCCCAGGGCGTAGACTTAAACAGCCTGTATGGTAAACAGTTTTTTGCCGATGCAAACCACCCGGATTATCTCAGTACCCGGATCAAAGGCAGTGCCAATAATGCACTGCCGGACGACCGGCGCTTGTCCCTGCAAATCACCGATGTGAGACAGATGACCGCCTCAGATTACGAGCTGTCTATCACCTCAAACGGTGTGTATACGGTTACCCGTCTTTCCGATGGTGTGGTGTCCGAACAGGGAATCATGGGTAGCACCTTTCCTTATTCTGTGGAGTTTGACGGCTTGACCCTCAGTTTCGAGGGGGGCAGTTTTCGTTCTGGTGACAAGTTCCTGATACAACCCTCTCGCCAAGGCGCGAGAACCTTCAATAACGAAATCTCCCGCACGGAAGATATCGCTTTCGGTTCTCCTCTGCTAACAGACATGAGTCTGAGCAATAAGGGCTCGGGTGAGATTTCCGCGGGCGAAGTCCTGGCGACAAGGGATGCAAACGGCGATTTGTTGCCTTTGTTTGCCAATCAGGGCAAGTTTTCGCCGCCGTTAATCGTCAAATTCACATCGCCCACAAGCTACGACATTCTGGACAATTCTGATCCGGGTAACCCGGTTCAGTTGGATCCGCCCTTGCGCAATCAGCGTTATGTCCCCGGGTTATCCAATTCACTGTTTGGTACCGATCCCGGCGCGACCCAGGCCAGTACAAATGGTCGCGCAATCGGGTTGCCGGCCGGTAGCACCCCATTATTACAAGCGGCACTTAAACCCACGGGTGCGGCGCTGCCTAACTATGCGGTGACAGATTTCTCCGGTTCGGCAAATCAGTTTGCATTTGATGTAGTGGTGTCCAATACACTCAATGGCGCATCTGACGGCACATTTACGGTATTGATTAACAGCCCGGGGATCGTCGATAACGCTACGCTTTTGGCGGATATTAACGATGACCTCGCGTCCACCGCAGCTGAGGCGTATATAGACGAGAACGGGGAGCTGGCATTCCGGCTCCGGTCCATGGGTTACGGTGATATTACGCTGCAAAACTATGATGCCGATCCCGATGGGGGATTGGATCCAGCGCCGGCGGGGCAGGCGAACAACCTGTTAGGGTTTAATGTTGAGGGCGCCAGTTTTACCACGGTGGGCGGATCAAGTGGTGTCAGTGGCCAGGGTGTTGTGGGTAACCGTTACCCGGCTGAAATATTGCGGGTGATTCACACCAGCCCGACAACCGGGCAGCCGGTAACGCAGCAGATTACCACCAGCCAGAATGGCAGCGCCCGTTTACTCGCCAGTAGCCTGTCGAATATCCCGGGCGTGACGGCGAATGCCCATACCAGCGCATTATTGGATAACTTCAACCTGAGCCTGGCTGAGCCGTTACAAATAACGCTGAACGGTGAAAGTCTGTTGCCTTACACCACAAACCCGGTCACCGGCCAGCTGGAACTGGATCCGGCCATCCCGGATCCGGCGTCAGACCTCGTTGGTTTTTTAACCTTTGTCGCCAAACAGGTTAACGACAATACCACCCTCGATCAGAGTGGCACTTACGCGCAGGTCACTGTAGACCAGGCGACGGGCAGAGCCGGCTTAAGGATAATTTCCAGTCTGGGCGATGATCTGGATGTCCGGCTTACCGCTCAGCCGGGCGAATACATGGATGTGGGCGATGGCACTAATCCTCAGGTTCGCATCACTGCTAATGGTCCCGCGGTACAGACCGGTGTGGTCATTGGTGGCCGGGTCGATGTGACCTTGGCTGACGGTTACCGGCTGGAAACCTTGCCCACCGTCAGTCAGTTGTTTGGCAATAGCCAGGCTGTGGATTTCCAACAAAGTAACTACTGGGGTATTCAGGCCAGTATTGATGGCAGCCCGCAAACGGGTGACACATTTACGCTCGACTTTAATCAGAATGCCACGGCCGATAATCGCAATGCGCTCGATCTGGTCGATCTGGAACTGGAGAAAACCATCGATGGGGGCAACACCTATGCCAATGCCTACGGCCGTGTGGTGGAGGAAGTGGGTACCCGGACGGCAGCGTCACAGATTAATCGGGATGCAGCAGAAAAAATATTGATTCAAAGCCAGTCCCTGAGGGATTCCATCGCGGGTGTGAATCTGGAAGAAGAGGCCGCTAATCTGATTCGCTATGAGCAGCTCTACAATGCCAACGCGCAGGCTATCTCAGTTGCGCGCCAACTGTTCGACCGTTTGCTGAACAGTTTCTAACCTATTGAGGCTAAAAAAAATGCGTGTTTCTACCTCGGAGATTTTCAATGTTGCCAACCGGGGCATCAGCGATGCCAATTCGGCCATGGTAAAAACGCAAGAGCAGCTATCCACCGGCCTGCGCGTATTACGGCCATCGGATGATCCGGTCGCATCGACAAAAATTATGCAGTTAAACGACACCATCGCGCGTATCGGGCAATTTACCAAAAATATCAATTCTGCCGAAAACGACCTTCAGCTTGAGGAAACAACGCTGAACGGTGTGCTCGAACTCATTCAGCGGGTCCAGGAGCTGACGGTGCAGGCCGGTAATACAGCGACGCTGACGCCTTCGGATTACAAAGCGCTGGCGGCGGAAGTCGATGCGCGCCTGGAGGAGCTGCTTAATCAGGTCAATACCCGCAATGCCAACGGCGACTACATCTTTGCCGGCTATAAAGGTGGCACACAACCGTTCGAACGGCTGGGACCTGGTCAATTTACCTATTCGGGTGACGAAGGACAGAAACTGGTGAAAATCAGTGAGAGCGTCAAAGTGCCTGTGAGCGACAGCGGTAAGGCCCTGTTTATGGATATTGCTGCGGTTGAAGCCACATTGCGGACACACGTAAGTGCCGCCAATAAAAGCGTACCACCCATTACCGTAAGTGTCGGGCAGGTTTACGATCAGGATGTGTTTGATCAGTTCTACCCCGGCAATATGGTCGTCACGTTCAATCATGAATCGGCGGTAACGCCTGCGGCGAAAAATTTTACCATTACGGAGCGGGATACGGGCAAGGTACTGCTCTCTAATCAGCCGTTCATCAGTGGTGCATCGATTCAGGTGGCGGGCGCGAGCTTCACCATCACCGGTCAACCAGCATCGGGAACACCGCCGGTGCCTGCCACGCGACCTTTTGGGGCCGACGCCCCGGTCGCATTGCCGTTTGATTTTACGCCGCCGGCGAACGAGAGCCTGATTGTTGAAGTGAATGGTCGGCGGGAGACTCTGGTACTGGATGCGAACGTGACCAGTACGGCTGATATCGCCGCGATTCTCAATAATGCCGGTAATGGCAACGCGGCACGGCTGGCAAATCTGGGTGTAACGGTGACTGCGGCCGGATTCAGCATGTCTGCTGGCGTGAATTTTACGGTTTTGGGGGGCACAGGGAATATTGATGCTGTCATGGGGCTGAATACCAGCCTGGGAACATCTTCGGTTAATGGCCAGCGGGCGATTGGCGGAGATCAGGTGTTTGTTGACAGTGCAGACAATCAGGACCTCTTGCTTACACTGGCACGCTTGTCGGATGCAATGAAGACCGTGGGCTCAGATGCGCAATCCAAAGCGGTGCTTAAATCGGTAGTGGATCTGACGCTGGGTAACCTTACCAATGCACAAACCAACTTATTGGAAGTCACCAGCCGTCTCGGGGCACGTTTCAATACCATCGCCAGTACCAAGGATCTGCATTTGGATACCGAATTGGTGGGAAAAGAGGTCTTGTCGGAACTGCAAGACCTCGATTATGCCGAGGCCGCCAGTCGGTTATCCAAGCAAGAATTGGTTCTGCAAGCGGCGCAATCCACGTTTGTACGAATCAGCCAACTCAGTCTGTTTGATCGCCTTTAGGCGATTGATAGTGTTTTAAGTTTTTCCGGGCTTTAGCACTGGTCGAGACGTTTTGTTTCGCACTGGCCGCCTGCCGGTATTTTTTCAGAGCTGCTTCCAACTCATGCTCCAGTCGGCGGTAACGTTCCCACGCATCCGCCAGCGCCGTTGTTGCTTCTTCATCTGTCAATACGATCTGTAGCGCGGTGGCTTGTCTTTGCGTAGACAACTGCTGAGCCAGCACCCAATCGCCGTCATTGATCGCACCAATCAACTGAGCCGAGGCTTCATTGACCTGATTCAGTAATTGCAAATTGCGTGTGGTTTTCATCGACACTCTCCTTACGTAACAGGCTAGCCTGTTGCCGCTTTTGCGGCAACGAATTGCCGCCATAATTCTGACACCGGAGGACGATTCGGGCGTTTCCTGGATAAACCGTGAAATGATGAGTGAGTAATTCCTTGTAAGTGTTTAAAAATCAACAGCTTACAATATGAATAGAAAGTTGGCATGGCTGTTGCTCAACCCAGATTAAGTTTCCTCGGGGATTATCCCGAAACGACATAGTCTGTGAGTTAACAGGAGAAGCAAGATGCCATTAGTCATCAATACCAATGTGCAGTCATTGAATGCACAACGCCAATTGGTGAAGTCCGGCAATGATATGAGCCAAGCCATGGAGCGCTTGTCTTCGGGCAAACGCATTAACACGGCTGCGGATGATGCGGCAGGCTTGTCCATTTCTAACCGGATGACATCACAGGTTCGGGGCCTGAACCAGGCCATACGAAATGCCAACGATGGTGTGTCACTGATACAAACTGCAGAAGGTGCGTTGGATGAAACCACCAACATCCTGCAGCGTATCCGAGAACTGGCGATTCAATCGTCGAACGGGATTTACGATGACAGTAACCGCAAAACGCTGGATGCGGAAGTGCAACAGCTGAAGGCGGAACTGGATCGGATCTCTGAAACGACGTCGTTCAACGGGCAAAAGCTTCTGAACGGCAGCCTCGGCCAGGTGACATTGCAGGTTGGTGCGCAGGCAGGTGAATTTATTGACCTGAATGTTGGCGAATTGTCGACCGATACTTTGGGCGCTGCCCAGGATGCGGGGCTCAGCAATACCAGCCGCTTCTATGATAACCCCACCGCAGGCGCCCAAGGCTTAACGGTGGGTGACCTCACCGTCAATGGCATCGCGATCGGCGGCACCAGCTCTGCAGACGATTCTGCGTCCACTTCGAACGCCGATGCCAGTGCCATTGCACTGGCCGCTGCAATCAATAAAGTGTCTGATCTCAGTGGTGTAAAGGCCACGGTTAATTCAACGGTGATGGCCGGCGCCAGCATGACACCAGCGGCTGGCACCAGCGGAACCTTCACCATAAACGGGGTAACCACGGCGTCGATCACAACCACTGCAGATGGCGCAACCACGCGTTCGGCGGTTGTCGCCGCGATTAACGCGGTAGCAGCGCAAACCGGTGTAACCGCGATCGATACCGGTGAGGATGCCACCGGTGTGAAATTGGTCGCAGAAGATGGCCGGAATATTTCTCTGACCGCCAGTGCCGCTGGTTTAACGCCAGCTATCACTGGCTTGCGACTAGCCGCTACGTCTACGAACGAAGCGCTGCAGATTGGTTCCGTGACCTTGCAAAGCGTGAATGGCGCTGAGGTGGTTATCGGTGGCGACACCAGCCTGACACCGCAATCCGGATTTGTCGCCGGTACTTTTTCCGGCGTTCTGGCCCAGGCCACCAGTGCGTCTCATGAAGGCGCAGACGATGCAACCACCCAACTGCAAGCCGGTGATCTGGTGATTAATGGCATCCAGATTGGTGGCGCAAAAGCATTGGATGATACCGCCAGCACGGTCGGTAAAACCGGTAGCGCCATCGCCATTGCCGCCGCCATTAACCGGGTGGCGGAAGCCACGGGTGTGACCGCCGATGTGACGGGCACGACCATTAAAGGTCAATCCTCGACAACCGCGGAAACCTTGGGTAATACCCTGACGTTTACAGTCAATGGTATTTCCATCGGCACCGTAACGTCTGTGGGCGAAATCAGTGCTGACCGGGTTGCGCTGGTAGATGCTATCAATAAAGTCTCTGGCCAGACCGGCGTGGTTGCTCGCGATACGGGCAGTGGCGTTGAAATGTTTGCTGAAGACGGCCGTAATATTACCCTGGGTGCTGCAGGTGGTACCGGTGCCGCGCAGAACTTCGGACTGGGTAACGCCGCGGGTACTGCCGCCAGTACAGCCTTCGGGCAAACGACCTTCGGTGCGGTGACCCTGGGGTCCGGTGCGCAAATTGAAATCACAGCAGGTGCCAACGGCGTTGCCGGATTGGAAGGCGTTGGCTTCCGTGCAGGCACGTTTGGGGCGACAGAAAGCGGGCAGTTACTGAAGGATGTGAGTATAGCCACGCTCAAAGGCGCGCAGGAAGCGATTCAAGCCGTGGACAATGCGCTGGAAACCATTAATGCGGTCAGGGCAGATCTGGGTGCGATCAACAACCGGCTGGACTTTACCACGTCCAACCTGATGAACGTGGTGGAAAATACCGCCGCTGCGCGTAGTCGGATTATGGATGCGGATTTTGCCGCTGAAACAGCGAATCTCAGCCGGGCTCAGGTGCTGCAACAGGCGTCGCAGGCGATGCTGGCGCAGGCCAACGCGTCAACCCAACAGGTGCTGCAACTGCTGAATCAGTAATCCGTTAACTGCCTCCGTCTACAAACCCCGGACTATCCGGGGTTTTTTGTTACATCAACAGTAAGTAGCAAGAATCCTCTGCATATAAAAAACTGATATAAGAGAAAAGTGTGGTTGGCAGCCCCGTATAATGGCGATTGTGCAATAAAATCAACAAGTTAAATATAGAATCTAAAGCGGCAAATCATTGCCGCTGGGTGGCTAAAGGTTTCCGCTACAGGGTCGATAACCCTGTCAGAAGTGCTTCGATGTGATCGGGCCTTTACGACAGGCTGGTATCTAACCGGTCCCAACATCATGTGGAACTGTGATAGGAGGCAAACATGCCCTTAGTCATTAACACCAACGTTCAATCGCTGAATGCACAGCGGCAATTGGTGAAGTCCGGTGCAGATCTGGCCCGCGCGCAAGAGCGTTTGGCCTCCGGTCTTCGTATTAACAAAGCCGCCGACGACGCCGCCGGTCTGGCAATTTCCAACCGACTCACCTCGCAGGTACGCGGTCTTAACCAGGCCGTACGTAATGCCAACGACGGCGTGTCTATGATTCAGACTGCAGAAGGTGGTTTGAACGAAATTACCAACATTCTGCAGCGTATGCGCGAGTTGTCGATCCAGTCTGCTAACGGCATTTATTCCGATGCCGACCGTTCGACCCTTAACGCGGAAGTACAGCAGCTGAAGACGGAAGTTCAGCGTATTGCGGATACCACTTCTTTCAATGGCCAGGCGCTGCTTGATGGATCGCTGGGTAATGTTGCTTTACAGATTGGCTCACAAGCCTTTCAAACTGTTGACGTCAATATCGCCGAAGTAAACAATCAAAAGCTCGGCGTAAGTGCTAAAGCTGGATTGAGTTCATTCTCGCAAACCGACTTAACCGCAAACTTGAATGGTTTGGGCACCGGAGATCTTGTATTAAATGGCGTAGCCATTGATGCTGCGAAAGCCAGTGCCGACACGGCATCGAGTGTCAATAAGACCTCCAGCGCGATTTCCATCGCAGCTGCTATAAACGAGAAGTCTTCTTTGACTGGTGTGGTCGCTGAAGTTGAAGGTACAACATTGCAAGGTGCCGCCGCCTCTACTGGTACTGCGGTATCTGGTGCGCTGACAATCAACGGTGTTTCCATCGGGACGCTTACCTCCACAACATCAACAACCGCTGCTGAAGGGCGCGCGATAGCGGTTGCTGCAATTAACCAAAAATCGGATTTGACTGGCGTTGTGGCAATCGACACCGGCGACGATAATGGTGGTGTTACGCTTTACGCCGCTGATGGTCGCAATATCTCTGTTTCAGCAACCTTTGCGGCTGGTTCTATGGCAGCGTTCGGATTGTCTACAGGTGCAACCACTACCAACACTGTGACTACGGGTACAGTGGCCCTTCGCTCTGTCAATGGTGGTGATATAACCATTGATCAAGGTGCTACAGGAAATACAGAAGATGCTGGATTTTCGATAGGTACTTTTAGCGGCGTGCAGGCCCAAGTATCAAGTGATCTCAACAATAACACTGCCATGGCAGCGGGTGATGTGAAGATCAACGGCGTTATTATCGGAGCTTCGGTAGCTTCAGATGATACAGCGTCGTCCGGCTCTAATGCATCCAGTGCAATTGCGAAAGCAGCAGCTATTAATAAGGTTGCGGATCAGACAGGTGTTACTGCAGTAGTTCGGGAAAACGTCGCGGTTAACAATGTGGCTCAGGATGCCGCTTCAGATGCCGTCAGCGGTACTGTAAATGGTGTTTCAATCACCGGATTTACAACGGTCGCAAACGATACGTCCGGAAGCCGGCAAGCATTTGTAGCGGCAATCAATGCAATCTCTGGCCAAACTGGAGTTACGGCAATTGATACTGGTGAGAACGGTTCGTTGACCGGTGGTGGTATCAGGTTGATTGCAGAAGATGGCAGGAATATCGAAACCAACTTTACTAATGCTGATCATGCCGGATTCATTAACGGTGCCCAGACGTTTAATGGCGAGTTCACCTTGGTTTCGGATAAGGAAATCGTGATTGAGCGTGGCACCACTGCGAATATTGCGAACTCGGGCCTTAAGGTAGGTACTTACGGTAATGCAAAAGATGGTATTTCGGTTGCAAATATCGATATTTCAACCGAAGCAGGTGCTCAGCAAGCGATTCAGGGCCTGGACAATGCCATCGACGCAGTAAACGCCACTCGAGCCGATCTGGGTGCGATTAACAACCGGCTCGATTTTGCGGTCGCCAACCTGCAAAACGCCTCCGAAAATACCGCGGCCGCACGGTCACGTATTCAGGATGCGGACTTTGCAGCTGAAACCGCTAATCTGAGTCGTGCGCAGGTACTGCAGCAGGCCTCCACCGCCATCCTGGCGCAGGCCAACGCAGCACCCCAGCAGGTACTGTCACTGCTCCAGTAATGGAACAGGGCAGCATAACAAAGCGCGGGCGGGGTAGCCCCCCGCCCACTAGCTGAGAGGTGAACCCATGAATGAAGTTAGAGCAACACAAGTGGCTATGACGATAGCTACCGGGTCTGCTTCATCAAAAGGGGCTGCTGGCGCACCAAGCAGGGAAACCGGCAAGCAATTGCCGGTGGAACAACCCGAAAAACCGCAAGCCGAGGTAAAGCCGCAACCTGAAGTGGATTTGAGGGAAGCGGTAGCCGATATGAACGACTATATTCAGTCTGTTCAGCGGGACCTGCACTTCGCGGTAGATGAAGATCTCGATCAAACGGTGATCAAAGTCGTAGATCGTGATACAGGTGAACTGATTCGCCAAATACCCGAAGAGGTATTCCTTGATCTGGCACGAAAAATGAAAGCGGAACAAGAGCCCTTTCATTTGGTTAACGCCCAGGGCTGAGGAAATGACCTTCAGGGACGACAGGGTGCTTCGGCACCCTTTGTCGCACCTGTAAAGCAGCCAAGGCTGCCCACCGAATACTATGAGGTACTGCCATGATCGATTCGAATATTCCGTATCTTCTGGGTGCTGGGTCGGGCGTGGATACCAAAAGTCTGGTTGAACAGTTGGTGTCTGTTGAGAAATCCGTACGCCAGGGCCAGATTGATACCAAGCGTGAGAATTACGAAACCCGTCTGTCAGATTACGGGCTGTTCAAAAGTGCATTATCAACACTGCAAAGTTCGCTTGCCGCACTGAAAAACCCTGAAACATTTACCGCAAAATCCGTTTCCTTCCCCGACAGTGAAGTGGTCATACCCACTGCGATAGAGGCGGGCGCCGCCAGCGGTACCTACAGCATTGAGGTTACCAATATTGCCAGCGCTCAAAGTTTATCTTCCGGCGTATTTGCCGCCGTGACGGATGAAGTGGGGAAAGGCGTATTGACCTTTGATTTTGGTGCTTGGGATACCGGCGTGCCACCATCGGTATTTACCCAGAATACCAACAAGTCTTCCGTGCAAATCACCATTGATGACAGTAACAACAGCCTGGAAGGGCTTAGAGACGCGATTAATGGTGCCAACATGGGTGTTCAGGCGTCGATCGTAAATGATGGATCCGGCTTCCGGCTGTTGATGAAGGCGGAATCCGGTTTGAATAATCAACTGAGTATCAGTGTGGCGGAAGATGAAACTACGCCCACTAACAATGATGCGAACGGGCTTTCACGTTTTACCTTCAATGAAACGGCTTTACAGCTGACACAACAACAGCAGGGCCGAGATGCCAACTTGTTAATGAACGGCTTGGCCGTTACTCGCACAACTAACGAGATTTCCGATCTGATAGAAGGCTTTACTTTCACCATAGCGAAAGACGCGCCGGGTCAGGTGGTGAATATCAACATTCTTGATGATAAGGCCACCAGTGAGGAGGCTATCCGTGGTTTTGTTGATGTATACAACGAGTTCCTGACGGCGACAAAGAATCTAACTGGGTTTAACGAAGAATCGGGAGACTATGGCAGCCTGGCACGAGATGCATTGGCAAAATCCATGCTGACCAAAATCAAGAATACAATCACACAACCCGTGGCCGGTAACAATGGGGTGCTGAATGCATTGACCAATATTGGTATACGCACCGAGTTGGACGGCAGCATGGCCATTGACGAAACTGTATTTAAAAAGGCTTACGCTGATAATTTTCCTGCAATCAAAGGTCTCTTCGCGCCTGTAACCCAATCCAGTGCAGACAAGATCAAGGTCACCGGGTTTGGTAACGATACCATCGCGGGTGATTATGACGTGGTGATTACCCAGGCGCCGGAAAAGGGCTATTTTACTGGCGCTACTATTGGCAGCTTCCCGGTTGACACCACCGGGAAAGACTATGGATTGGTTTTGGAGGTGAATGGTAAAGCGAGTGGTACCATCAACCTGCCTGCGGGGCAGAGCTACGCCAACGGCACTGATCTGGCTGCGGCCTTGCAGCAGGCCATAAACAGTGACCCAGCGTTGAGTGCCAATAAGGTCAAGGTGAGCTTTGATACCGATCACCTGGTGATTACCAGTGACGCTTATGGCGCTACATCATTAGTCTCGTTAACGTCCGTGGGCGCGGATGTGGCTGAACTGGGGCTGTCGGCCGGTACCGGCACCAACGGCAAAAATGTGGCGGGGACAGTCAATGGTGAGGAGGCGTTTGGTTTAGCAGATGTGCTGTTGCCAGCATTTGGCAGCAACGCTTACGGTCTCAAGCTGCGCATATTACCTGGCGCTACCAGTGGGACGGTAAGTTTCAGCCGCGGCATCGGCGACACCCTCGATATGTTGGTTGCGGATTTTCTTGGTAGCCAAGGGCCCGTCAGGACCCGGGAAGACGGCATCAACAAAGAACTGAGTGAGCTTGATGATGCACAGGATGCGCTGGATCGTCGAATGGAGGCCTATCAAGCCCGCCTTCAGGCGCAGTTCACCGCCATGGAGGCCATCGTCGATCAGCTCAATAATACCCGCGACTACCTGGAAGGCGCCTTTGAAAACATGCCGTTTACCGCGCAACGGCGTTAAGACGATTGCCAGACTAAAGTTGACCGGTTGCCGGCCGATACAATGGATAGAGCCGCTAATGGCAGTTTTATCCGGGATACAGAGGTGAGCAACATGATTGGCCGCAGTAATATCAATGCATACACCAAAGTCAAAAACGAAACATCGGTTGAATCCGCTGATGCTCATCGCTTGATCGAACTCCTTTACGACGGTGCGCTTGAACGCATTGCGCAGGCGAAGGGTGCGCAAACGCAGGGGCGTATCGATATACGCGGAGCAAAAATTTCTCACGCAGTAAATATTGTCATGGGACTACGCGATGCACTTGACCCCGATCAGGGAAAAGACATTGCCGATAACCTTGATGCCTTGTATGACTACATACAACGATTGTTGCTTTCCGCCCATCGTGAATCCAGCCTCGAAAAGCTCGATGAGGCGGCTGGTTTGTTGACCCAGCTATCTGCCACCTGGAAAGAAATTTCCCCCACCCACTGATTTTTGGCATTATCTTCGCATTAATCCTCTGTAGTCCGGTACATGCCGGTAATTTGACGCAGAGGATTTTTTTATGGGCGTTCAACAAACCCAAGCGGCGGTGTCCATGGCGAAGGCCGGTGACGATATTTCACCGCATCAGGTCATCTCATTATTGCTTGAAGGGGCATTGGAGCGGATCCATCAGGCCAAGCGGAGTCTGGAAAACAGCGACCAGGAAAACTTTGATCTGTTGGTTCTGAAAACCATTGGTATCCTGAATGGTTTGAGGGCGAGCCTTAATTTTGAGCAAGGCGGTGAAATCGCAACCAACCTTGATGCCCTCTATGATTATGTGGCGGCGCAATTACAGACGGCGCCCGATGAGGATAAGTTGGTTGAAGCATCAGCCTTGCTGAGCCAGGTAAAATCCGGCTGGGACGGGATTGCGCCCTCGGCTAACTAAAGTTATCTGAATCGTGCCGATAACCTGTGTGATCAACCTTTGCACTGGAGTTCGGCATGGCAGTTATTCCTCATTCACAGATGCGTCTGGCACGGATGCGTCGTTCCCTTGCTCAGGCGTTAAGCACCCAGGACTGGGATCAGATAAAGGCGTTTGACCTGGAGTTAATGGATGCGCTCGACGCCGCCAGTGAAGACGAACAACGTGATTCAACCTCCTTGTTGGCCGAGCTGAATGCTATAGTGTGTCTCTACAAAGATATTGTGCTCAGCAGCGAACTGCATACCCGCCGCAATTCCGGACTGTAGTCCCGCCCGGTCCGCGCATGAATCCTGTCGTGAACAGGGCTGCATTTACGGGTTTGCATTGGAGGTCCGATGTTAAAACCCAAGTCAGCTGAACTCTATCGCCAACTCGGCCTGGAGGCTCAGATAACCGGCGCGAGTCCCCATCGCCTGATCGGATTACTCTATGCGGGCGCCATTGGCGAATTGAATCGGGCTATTGCTTGTGAGTCTCAGGGCCAAAGACAAGCCCGCATCAACGCCATCGCCAAATGTGTCGATATATTAAATGGCTTATTGGAAAGCCTGTCTTTTGAGGTGGAGAGCGATCTTCCATATCGCCTTGAAAGCCTCTACGTCTATATGATCCAACGCTTGTTGACTGTTCAGGCTTCCTTTGATGGTGAAACCTGCAAAGAAGTGCAGGGGCTCTTAGAGGTACTGGCAGACGGCTGGCAGCAAATGACCCCGGATTCCGCCTGACTCCACCAAAGTCTGTTCACTGACGGCTTGAAAGCCTATTTATATATGCGTTTAAACCAGCTGTTTTGGCGTTTTTATTCCTTATGCACCAAAGTCGGTAACTCCCCGATTATCTATAAATAAATGTTCCAACGTTATGGGTGCCAATAGTTTGACCCCTGACGATGTTTTGACTATTACTTTGTTCAAAGTGTCAGAAGTTTTGACTCTGGCAAAAAAATGGCGGGTAGTGGTCAGGTTTATTGAGAATCTTCGCGCCCGGTGTAATAAACGGATTGCAGTAATCCCTAGCGTTATCAGGAAATCCTCATGTTGCTTGACCCCATTAAAATTCTGGTTATTGATGACAACCCAGACCGCCGACGGGATCTGAAGGTCATATTGGACTTTATGGGCGAATCAGCCCTGAGTGTGGAGACCAGCCATTGGGAGCAGGAAGCTGATGTGGAGAAGGTGGCGCACGGCTTCAGTGCGGTGTTCCTGGGTGAAAACGCACAAACCCCCAATTTGCTATCCCGCTTAGAGCGTGTGCACCAGTGGGACCAGGGTCTTCCGGTGGTTCTGGTCGCCCAGGAGGCGGACCTGCCTGAAGATACCAACCCCTATCTCAAACACAAAATCATCGGCACCTTGCCCGAGCATCCCACCTATAACCAGTTGCTCGATATCCTGCACAGGGCCCAACGGTTCCGCTCCATGCTGAGCCGGAATGCCCGCGCAGGGCTTCGCCGAGCGCCCCATTTGTTCCGTAGTCTTGTGGGGTCCACACCCGCTATGGAAAAGATGCGCGAAATGATGACCCGCGTGGCAGACCGGGATGTAACCGTGCTGATCACGGGCGAATCGGGCACGGGCAAGGAAGTGGTTGCACGTAACCTGCATTACCATTCCGACCGTCGCGACATGCCCTTTGTGCCTGTCAATTGCGGCGCTATTCCGGCGGAACTACTGGAAAGTGAGCTGTTCGGCCACGAGAAGGGTGCCTTTACCGGGGCGATTACTGCCCGCGCGGGGCGATTTGAAATGGCGGAAGGCGGTACTCTTTTTCTGGATGAAATCGGCGACATGCCGCTTAACATGCAGGTGAAAATTCTGCGGGTACTGCAGGAAAAATGCTTTGAACGGGTTGGTGGCAATAAAAGCCAGCCCACCAATGTGCGCATCATTGCGGCGACGCATCGCAATCTTGAAGACATGATTGAACAGGGGAATTTCCGGGAAGACCTCTATTACCGGTTGAATGTGTTCCCCATAGAAGTACCTGCACTGCGGGAGCGGGCGGAAGATATACCGGCCCTGATCAGCGAGCTGGTCAGCCGGTTGGAAGTTGAACGCCGGGGCACGGTGCGCTTTAACTCCCAGGCCATAGTATCGCTCAGCCGACATAACTGGGCGGGTAATGTGCGGGAGCTGGCCAATCTGGTGGAGCGGATGTCAATCATGTATCCAACGCAAGTGGTCGGCGTTCAGGACCTGCCGCCCAAGTATCGCCATGTGGATGTGGTAGAGGATGAAACGATTGAAATGCCCGAGGCGCCTGCAGGCCTTGTCAGTCTCAGCGATAACCCCTTGCTGCCAGAGGCCGGTATCGATCTAAAAGAGTATTTAACGAATCTGGAGTGCAGTCTGATACAGCAGGCACTCGACGATTCCAATGGCGTGGTGGCCCGCGCAGCAGACCGGCTGGCAATCCGTCGCACAACCCTGGTTGAAAAAATGCGTAAATACGGTTTGAACCGTTAATCGTTCACCGCTAGCCCTTTAAAGCCGCCTTCAGGCGGCTTTTTTTATGACTCTTCCAATGACCTCCCGGCAGTGTTCAAAATGCTGACGCGACAGGCAGGGTTTATCAGCAGTCTGCCAGATCAGAATCTTATCCCAGCCAGGAAAGCCAACCTGTGTGTGTCTGAATTGGGCCTTGGCGGCAGTTTTTTGCCGTATTGGCATTGGCCTTGCAATAACCGGTTAACGTTGCAAACAGTGCGGAAATTTTGACGCATTAACCGGTGAGGATTCATGAACCCAATGGCAGAAACCATGAGCCAACCTATTCCCCCGGAAGGGCTGCGCTCGGCTTTCGAGCAATTTAATGCCATGTCGGCACAATTAGCAGAGTCTTACAATGCACTTCAGGACCGGGTAAACCAGCTAAACAATGAACTGACAACCGTCTCGGAACAACGGCTAAAGGAACTGGCGCAGAAGGAAATTCTGGCTAACCGCATGGAAACCCTGCTGAATCTTTTGCCCGGCGGGGTAGTGGTGATCGATGCGCAGGGTAAGGTTTCCCAGGCCAATCCAGCCAGCAGGGAGCTTTTGAACGGTCCCTTGTTGGGGTGTCCATGGCGGCAGGTGATTGAGCGGAATTTTTCACCCAAAGCGGATGACGGTCATGAAGTTTCAACCCTGGATGGTCGCTTGTTTTCGATCGCGACCCGCTCTTTGGAGGCCGAGGGCCAACTGATTCTGTTAACCGACCAGACCCAGACCCGCAAACTTCAGGCGGAGGTGAGCCGCAACGAGCGTCTATCGTCCCTTGGCAAAATGGTGTCTGCGCTGGCCCACCAGATTCGCACGCCCTTATCTGCCGCCTTGTTATATAACAGCCATATTGTCAAACGGGCCGATCAACCTGAAGCGGTATTGTATTCGGCGGAAAAGACCCGTGGCAGGCTGCTTGATATGGAACGGCAAGTCAGGGACATGTTGTTTTTTGTCCGCGGTGACCTGGTGTTGTCCGATTGCATCAGTGTGGCTCAACTTTACCGCGCATTGCGCGAAGCCACCGACGCCACCATTAAAGACCAGAATGTAGAGTGCCGTTGGCATATCGAAGCGCACGATAAAATAGTCAGAATCAATACCCACGCACTGGTCGGTGCGGTGAGCAACCTGGTGGAAAACGCCTTGCAAGCCGATCCGCAAAAGCAGCCCATACAAATCCGTCTGGAAGTGTTCCTGAATCGCTCCCTGGCCATTTCGGTTATCGATCAGGGGCCAGGAATCCCGCAGGAAATTGCAGAGACCTTGTGCGATATCTTCGTTACCACCAAACCGCAGGGCACCGGCATCGGACTGGCGGTGGTGCAACAAGTGGCCAAAGCACACGGCGGTAATTTTGTTATCCGGTCTATGGCAGAGCGGGGTACAAGAGCCTGCTTGCTTTTACCTGTCATTCAGATTGAGGACAGCGCCCCATGCGCTGTCGCTACAGCTTCAGGAGAGAACAATGAATAATCTGGCATCAGTGTTGCCTAGCTCTGATCATAAGGCCCAAAGTCCCGTGCTGATCGTTGAGGATGATCCCAGCCTGCGTGAAGCCATTGCCGATACCCTGAGCATTGCCGGCATAGACAACCTTGCCGTAGACAGTGCTGAAACCGCAGCCCATACGCTGGGTTCCGGTCAGTCGGTGAGCATGATTGTGTCCGACATCAACATGGGCGCTATGTCCGGCCATGACCTGCTCAGGCATGTACGCCAGCAACATCCGCAAATACCGGTGTTGCTGGTGACTGCCTACGGCAGTATTGCTGACTCAGTGCAGGCTATGCGCGAGGGCGCCGTTGACTATCTGGTTAAGCCTTTTGAGCCGGAGGCGCTGGTGGAACTGGTTACCCGGCATCAGGGCCGCAACAGCAATAACGACGAGCTACCGGTAGCGGAATCGCCCCAGTCCCGGACGTTGCTACAATTGGCGGACCGGGTGGCCCAGTCAGATTCCACAGTGTTGATACTCGGCGAATCGGGCACCGGTAAAGAAGTGTTGGCGCGCTACATCCACACCCGATCACCGCGGGCGGACGGGCCTTTTGTGGCGATCAATTGTGCTGCCATACCTGAAAACATGCTGGAGGCGGTGTTGTTTGGTCACGAGAAGGGCGCCTATACGGGTGCCCATGCGGCCAGCCCGGGCAAGTTTGAGCAGGCCAATGGCGGTACCCTGCTGCTGGATGAAATCTCTGAAATGGCGCTCGGTTTACAAGCCAAGCTGTTGAGAGTACTGCAGGAGCGCGAGGTCGAACGTCTGGGGGGCCGGAAAACCATAAAGCTGGATGTCCGTGTCATTGCCACTTCAAACCGGGCCATGGCTGAAGAAGTCAGTGCCGGCCACTTCCGGGAGGATCTTTACTACCGGCTCAGTGTATTGCCCATGCAATGGAAACCCTTGCGCGAGCGGGTTGAAGATATTGTGCCGTTGGCCGAGCGATTGCTGGCCCGGCACGCCAGCAGGCAGGGTAGGCGTCAGGTGAGTTTGACGGCCGCTGCAGCCCGGGCGCTGCAAGCCTATGCCTGGCCGGGTAACGTGCGCGAGTTGGACAATGTGATGCAGCGGGCGCTGATTCTTCAAGCGGGGCAACGTATCGACGAGGCCGATCTGGGGCTGGAATTTGGCCTGGGTCGGGTTAAAGCCCCGGTCAAAGAGCCGGAACCAGCGCCCTTGGCCGTGACCGATGGATTATTGGGTGACGATCTGAAGCGTAGGGAGTTTGAAGTGATTGTAGACACCCTGCACAAGGCCCGCGGCAGCCGGAAGGACACCGCAGCAATGCTTGGTATCAGTGCCCGCACGCTGCGCTATAAGGTGGCCAGGCTGAAGGAAGATGGTCTGGATGTGGATGCTGCATGGCGTACCGGGCCCTGAAGCCTGCGAGGTTAAACGTTGCGTCAAAAAGTTGTTGACCTGGGCGCCTCGCAGGGTTTATTTTCCGCGCCAGAGGCTCAGGTCAGTGCCCTTGGTTGGGGAATAGTCAGTTGGCCCGCTTCTTATAACCAATGTGGCCGCTTTTCCTAAAGAAACGGTCTGTTTAATAACCAGATTTTATTTCTATGAATGAGGTAGGTTATGTCTGGTATTGAATTAGCGAATTTCGAGTCCGACGACGATATCTATGTCATGGACTCAGGTGACACCGAAGTTGAAACCAAGGCGGTGGCCGGCATGACCGATCCTCGCAGACGACTGGAAGACCGGCTTGAAGAAATGCGCCTCAAGCGGGAGTTACGCGAGCTGGAAATGGATTACAAAATCTGATTGCAGTTGATGTCACGACAAAAAGCACCTTCGGGTGCTTTTTGCGTTTAAGGGGCCCCTGATTCAATGTCGCGGTCCCGCGCTCAAGCGGCAAATATTCTCCGGCGGCAATTTTTGGCCTGATTTGTGCAAACCCTAGAGGTGTGCCATTTGAGAGTCAAAAAACTGTCGGAGTACCTATGGTGGATCGCGTTGATATAAATCGTTTGTTGGTTGAAATGCGTGCTATGAAGCAGCAAACCATGCCCACCCGCGCCCGAGAATTGGATCAGGTCAGTCATGCGCTGAAACCGGGCCAGGTAATCAATGCGCCCGAGTCAACAGACAACTTTTCGCACTTGTTCAGTCAGGCGATTGATAAGGTCAATGCAACCCAACAGCAAGCCAATCAATTGGCAAAGGCCTATGAAACGGGCCGCGAAAACATCGACATCACCGACGTGATGATTGCCTCCCAAAAAGCCTCTGTTTCCTTTCAAGCCATGGTTCAGGTTCGCAACAAACTTGTTGAGGCCTACCGTGACGTCATGAACATGCCCATCTGAGATCTGACTAAATGGCTTCTGCAGCAACCGATATTGATGAGCTGAGCACCGGTCGGGATAAGCCCACGAACGATCTGGTAGAAGGTTTTAACAATCTCAATCTGATTCGTCAGGCCGGCCTCATGGTCGGACTGGCCGCCTCCGTTGCCATCGGATTTGCGGTGGTGCTCTGGACACAGGGCGAAGACTATCGCCCCCTGTATGGCAGCCTGGATCGACTGGATTCATCAGAAGTGGCACAGATTCTTGAACAGGCGGATATCGCGTTTAAAGTCGATGGCAGCACCGGTGCGCTATTGGTAGAGGCAGACCGGATACATGACGCGCGCCTGAAACTCGCCGAGGCAGGTATACCCGGCGATAAATCCGTGGGATTTGAATTGCTCGATCAGGAGCAGCCACTGGGAACCAGTCAATTCATGGAAGGCGCGCGTTATCACCGCGGTCTTGAGGGTGAACTGGCGCGTACCATTACCAGCATTAACGCTGTGCGCAGCGCCCGTGTTCACCTGGCACTGCCCAAGCAGTCGGTATTTATCCGCGATGCGCGAAAACCCACTGCGTCTGTGTTTGTGGAACTCTATCCCGGCCGGCAATTGAAGCCCGAACATGTGAAAGCGATGGCCAATCTCGTGGCTGCAAGTATTCCCGAGCTGCGACTGGAAGACGTCACGATAGTGGATCAGCGCGGCAATTTGCTCAGTACCGGCGAAGAATCTGAAGAGCTGGTGATGGCAGATAAACAACGCAATTATACCCGTAAGCTCGAAGGCGACCTGGTGGCCAGGATTAACAGCATACTCGAGCCGATACTGGGTGCAGGAAAATTCAGGGCGGAAGTCGCAGCCGAAGTGGACTTCACTCAGGTTGAACAGGCGGACGAGGTTTACAACCCGGATTTGCCCGCACTGCGCAGCGAACAAACCATGGATGAGGCCACCGTTGGGCAAGGCATGGTGGCCGGGATTCCGGGCGCGCTCACCAATCAACCCCCCAACGATGGCGCAGCGCCGGAAGATGCCGGACCACAAAATGAAGGTGGCGCTCAACAACCCAAGCGCAACAGTAAACAAGCCACCCGTAACTACGAACTTGATAGAACCTTAAGTTATACACGGCACCAGACAGGTACCATAAAACGTCTGACGGTTGCCGTCGTGGTTGATGATAAACTGGTACCTACAGAAGGTGGCAGTCAGCATCAGTTGTGGTCAGAGGCCGAGCTCGAACGATTCGCGATTCTCGTGAGGGATGCGGTGGGTTTCTCGGCGGCCCGCGGTGACAGCGTCAATGTGATTAATTCGCGATTCCACGGTGTGGAAGAGTTTATTCCTGAAACTCAGGAAATCTGGGAACAGGCCTGGTTCCAGAAATTGGCGAAACAGCTGGTGGGGCTGTTAATCGTCGTTATCCTGATTACCGGTTTACTGCGTCCGGTTCTGAAAAATCTCGCAATCGCCGGCCAAAAGGCAAAAGAACTGGAGAATGCCCGTGAGATGGCCGCCTTGGAAGACGCAGGCCTCAGTGGTTTCGAAAATTTATCGGATGAGACAGTGACGTTAACCGGTGGTGATGGTTTGGCGCTGCCCAGCCCCGAAGAATCGTATGAACAACAGATCAATATGATCAAAGGCTTAGTGGCAGAAGATCCCGGGCGCGTAGCGCAAGTCATTAAACGTTGGGTAAATGAAGAATGAGTGATCCAAAAGCGGCCGGCGCACAGGGTGAACAAAAACCTGAACTGAAAATGTCAAAAGTTCAGCAGGCGGCAATCCTCCTCATGTCCATGGGCGAGAACGATGCGGCGCAGGTGCTTAAACATATGGGCCCCAAAGAAGTTCAGAAAGTGGGTACTGCGATGTCCCAGCTGAACAATGTGCAGCAGTTTGAAGTGGAAGGGGTCATTTCCAATTTTCTGGACGAAGTCAGAACCCTGACCGGCCTGGGCATGGGGTCTGATGGCTATATCCGCAATATGCTGGTCAGCGCGCTGGGCGAGGATAAAGCCAATGGCTTGATTGATCGCATTCTCCTGGGCGGCAATACCACTGGTTTGGATACGCTTAAATGGATGGAATCCCGTTCGGTGGCCGATATTATTCGCAATGAACACCCACAAATTCAGGCGATTGTCATGGCTTACCTCGACAGTGATCAGGCTGCCGAAATCATGAGCTATTTCCCCGACAAGGTTCGTCTGGATATTATGATGCGGGTTGCGTCGTTAGATACAGTGCAGCCCAGCGCCCTGCAGGAACTCAATGATATTCTCGAAAAACAATTCTCGGGTAATGCCGGCTCACAAACCAAAGCGATGGGTGGTGTGAAAGTTGCTGCAGAGATCATGAATAATCTCGAGAGCAGTATTGAAGCCGAGTTGATGGAATCCATTAAAGAAGTGGATGAAGATCTTGGTACCCAGATCCAGGATCTCATGTTTGTGTTTGACAATCTCAAGGATGTGGACGACCGGGGCATCCAGGCGTTGCTGCGCGAGGTGAGTTCGGAAATATTGATTGTGGCGCTCAAAGGTGCCGACGAAGGACTGCAGGAAAAAATCTTCAAGAATATGTCCAAGCGCGCCGCCGAGCTGCTGCGGGACGACCTGGAAGCCAAAGGACCTGTGCGATTGTCTGAAGTGGAAGGTGCCCAGAAAGAAATTCTTACCATTGCCCGTCGCATGGCCGATGCCGGCGAAATCATGCTGGGCGGCGGTGGCGAGCAAATGGTTTAACGGGTTCGCGTCCCCATGGCTGATAGCAAAGTATTGATCAAAGCCGAAGAGGCAGATCGGGTTCAGCAATGGCACCTGCCAGATTTTTCGACGCGCGCTAACCGTGTGGCCAGCGCTGAGAAAGAGGCCAGGGAGGCCGAGAAAAAAGCCCGGGCCGCCGCCAAAGAAGTGATTGAGGATGTCGACATTCCGGTCCCACTCAATGCGGAAGAGGTTGAAACCATTCGTGCGGAAGCAGAGGCTCAAGGCTTGCAGGAAGGCAGGGCATTGGGATATGAACAGGGTCTTGCAGAAGGGAAGGAAGCGGGCCGGTTGCAGGCATTGGAAGAATACCGTTCCCAGCTAGATGCACAAATAACGCAATTGGCCGAGATCGCAGCCTCGCTCGGAAAGCCCAGGGAAGATCAAAAAAACGAGCTGCAACAACAGCTGGTGCAATTGATTTCCCGTGTCACCCGGCACCTGGTCAGGGCAGAACTGGCGACACCTGGTGAGCATATCGAAAATATGGTCAAGTCGTGCCTGGATACATTGCCCGCAGTCAAACACCCAACTCGTCTATATTTGCACCCCGATGATCTGGCTTACCTGAAAGGTGAGGCGATGATCAGCCAACAGCTTGAGACAGTAGAGCTTATAGCAGACGATTCTTTGACGCCCGGCGGCTGTCGTGCGCTGCGCGGTGCCAGCCAGATCGATGCCAGAGTAGAGACACAGCTGGACGATATTCTATCGGCGCTCGCCATCGGTTCGGACGACGAGCCCGGCACTGATGAAGGTGGCGTCCAGCCAGATCAGGATAATCAGCATGTGGAGTGACCTGACGGGCTGGACCGCATCCCTGATACCGCCTTTGCCACCGCGCGCGCCTCTGACGGTACAGGGCCGGTTGACGCGCGTGGTGGGTATGACTCTGGAGGCCGAGGGCATCGACGTGGGTATCGGGCAGCCCTGCGAATTACTTACCCTGTCAGGTCCGGTACGTGCGCAAGTGGTGGGTTTTAACGAATCGCGGGTTTTTCTGATGCCTATGGGGCCTGCACAGGGGCTGAAAGTAGGGCTGCCCGTAAAACCACTGGCACATGCGCAGGGTATCCCGGTCGGCCCGGGCTTGTTGGGGCGTGTCATCGACGCCAATGGCAAGCCTTTGGATAACCGGGGGCCTTTGACCCAAATAGCCTTTGCAGAGCCGGACGGCAGGGTGATCAATCCGCTGGACAGGCACCCCATCTCTGAACCGCTGGACGTGGGTATCCGCGCCATTAACGGACTACTGACGGTGGGCAAGGGCCAGCGCATTGGTTTATTTGCCGGTTCCGGTGTGGGAAAAAGCGTCCTGCTCGGCATGATGACCCGATTTACCAAAGCTGATGTGGTGGTGGTTGGGCTGGTGGGTGAACGGGGACGGGAAGTAAAGGAGTTTGTCGATCATATTCTGGGTGAAGCCGGCCTGCGGCGCGCGGTGGTTGTGGCGTCACCGGCCGACGACGTGCCCCTGTTGCGGCTGAACGCATCACACCTGGCCACGGGAATCGCCGAGTACTTCCGGGATCAGGGTAAAGATGTGTTACTGCTGATGGACTCGCTGACCCGCTATGCCCAGGCGCAGCGCGAAATTGCGCTGTCCATTGGCGAGCCGCCGGCAACCCGTGGTTATCCGCCATCGGTGTTCGCAAAATTACCGCAATTGGTGGAAAGAGCGGGCAACGGGCGCGCGGGCGGCGGCTCGATTACCGCGTTTTACACGGTGCTTACCGAAGGCGACGACCTGCAGGACCCGATTGCCGATGCATCCAGGGCTATTCTCGATGGACACGTGGTGCTCAATCGGCGCCTGGCCGACGAGGGTGTCTACCCGGCCATCGATGTGGAAGCCTCTGTGAGCCGGGTCATGCCGTCGGTTGTTTCGGAGTCCCAGCTAGCGATGGCACAGACATTCAAGGGCCTGATGGCAAACTACCGCCAGAACCGGGACTTGATCAGCATGGGAGCCTATCAGGCTGGCGCCGACCCGGCACTGGATGAAGCCATTCAAAAGCAACCGGCGCTCAAGCGTTACGTCAGTCAACGCATGTCTGAAGCCGTCGATATGGCCGCTGCGCAACTGGGGCTGGGTGAATTGCTGGTGAAGTCAGATCCGCCCCGTAACGGCGCTAAGGCATGAACAGTAGCGCCCGGATAGCGCAGGTGATCCGGTTGGCCAAGCGAAGGGAAGATCAGGCGGCCGCCCTGCTGCGCGACTGGCAGACCAAGCTGGCGTCGGCGGAGCAGCAGGTCAGTCAGTTACAGCAGTACCGGCAAAGCTACATGACGCCGGCCAATCAAGGGCATACGCCCCAATCGTTGGCAAACCGGGCCCAATTCGTGGCCCATTTGTCCGATGTCATCCAGGCGCAGGAGCGGATTGCAGAACAGCTGGCAGTCAAGCTCGGGCACTATCAACAGCAATGGCGACTTCTGCACCGTAAGCGTGAGTTACTGGAGGAATACGGCGAAAGACAGGCCCTGGAAGCAATGCGCCAGTTGGATAAATTGTGGGATCGGCTGTGTGATGACCTGGCCTCGCGTAAATACACGCAACCTGATTGAATTCTTATACTAAACTGTCATTAGTGTTGATAAATCCCTTGCGTACTCAGGTTTACAGGTTGGCTCGCCATTTCGGTGCCGTTTTGAAGGTGTGTGTCCATCCGCCGAAAAACATAGGCTAGGCCAGCAAGCGACTGCGTGATAGGGTTTCAGCCAGGATGGGTCTCATTTATAAGGTCTTAAGGAAACAGTATGGGAATCCGCACCGCTTATTCAGCTGATACAGGCGTGCTAACCATCGCCGTCGAAGGGCGATTCGATTTTTCTGCGCATCAGGAATTCAGGGCGGCCTATGAGGGGGCTGATACCAAACCCATGTCTTACTGTGTGGATATGAAGGATACTAATTACCTCGACAGCTCAGCCCTGGGCATGCTGCTGCTGTTACGCGACCATGCCGGTGGTGATGGCGCCGAAATCGTCATTGCTAACTGCAGCGCCGACGTAAAAAAAATCCTGACCATCAGCAACTTTGAACAGTTGTTCACCATCAAGTAACGAGTCAGCGCGATGACCAGCGCACACCCCCTGACCATTCTGGTTGCTGATGACACCAAAACGGATCGGTTGATCCTGGAGACCATCGTCAAAAAGGACGGTCACCGGGTAATCAGCGCCGAAAACGGCCTTCAGGCGGTAGAAAAGTTCACTCGCGATCGACCCGACCTGGTATTGCTGGACGCACTTATGCCGGAAATGGACGGGTTTGAGGCTGCCCGGCAGATTAAGGAAATTGCCGGCGACGAGTTAGTGCCCATTATCTTTCTGACCTCGTTGAACGATACGCAGTCTCTGGTTCGATGCCTCGAAGCGGGTGGCGATGATTTTTTATCCAAACCGTACAATCGGGTGATTTTGCAGGCAAAAATCGGCGCATTCAGCCGCATGCGGGATATGCACTCGATATTGCGCGATCAACGCAACCAGATTCAACTGAATAACCAGCACATGCTGCAAGAGCAAGCAGTTGCCAAACAGGTGTTTGACAATATCGCCCATTCGGGCTGTTTGCACGCGAGCAACGTGCGGACTTTTATGTCACCCCTGGCCGTTTTTAACGGCGACGTACTGGTGGCCGCTATGCGACCCAGCGGCAGTATGTTTATTTTATTGGGGGATTTTACCGGCCACGGCTTGCCAGCAGCCATTGGGGCAATGCCCTTGGCGGCAACATTTTACGGTATGACCCCAAAGGGCTTCTCTCAGGGTGATATCCTGCAGGAAATCAATCAGAAGCTGAAAAGTACCTTGCCTGTAGGCCTGTTTTGTTGCGCTGCAATGGTGGAAATGAATTTTGAGCGCAAATATATTCGTGTATGGAATGGCGGTTTACCCGATTGTTATCTGTACAGAAATAGCGAGAAAAGAATAGAGCGCATCGCGTCAACCAATTTGCCGCTGGGCGTTGTGGCCGGCAAGTCCTTCCGCGAACAGAGCCAGTTTATAGAGCTTGCCGAGGGCGATCGGTTTTTTATGTGGTCAGATGGCATCCACGAGGCCCGCAATGCCACCGGCGAAATGTTCGGCGAGGAGCGTTTACAAGCCGTATTCGAACAAGCGAAGGATGGCAGTGAAATTTTTGACAGCATCCTCAAGGCTGTGCAGGCGTTTGTCGGTGAGGGTGAAAAGGATGATGATCTGTCGTTAGTTGAACTGTGCATGACAACGCCAGACAATGTGGAGCTACTGCAGCAGTTACAGAGTAACTCCGTGCGTAAAGGGTTGAGTGAGTGGAAGCTTTCGTTCGAAATAAAGGCGGCCAGCTTCAAGTTTTTCGATCCGTTACCCATGCTGCTGGATATCTTGCAAAGTGTACCGGGCCTCAGGAAATACGGAGGCAATCTCTACACCATCCTGGCTGAACTCTATTCGAATGCGCTGGAGCACGGTGTTTTGGAGTTGGATTCTGCGATGAAAGACAGCCCGGACGGATTTGTTCAGTATTATCAATTACGCGCTGAGCGTCTGGAAACCACCCAGGGCAGTGTGACCTTTGGCATCAGCCACAAGTTGACATCCGATGGCGGTGCGCTGATTATTCGGGTAAAAGACAGTGGTAAAGGCTTCGATTACCGTGCCGTCAAGCCGCAAAAATCAGGCGATGGCTACTGCGGGCGCGGCATTGCATTGCTGTCTGAACTTGCCGATAGGGTTGAATACATCGGTTGTGGAAACGAAGTTGAATTGGAGTTTCAATGGCACTCCGATGATCCGGTACAAAAATAATCTGGCAGGTTTGGTTATATGGCAAGGCTCGATCAAGATACGATCAATATGTTGAAGGACGTCATGGAAGATGAATTTGTGGCGCTACTGGATACCTTTTTCGAAGACTCGGTCGGTCGGATAGAAGAGCTGGAAGCAGCACTTGCCGGGCAAGACCCTGAGGCGTTCCGCCGAGCCGCCCACAGTTTTAAAGGCAGTGCGGGAAATCTGGCGGCGCAGGACCTTGCCGGTCTTTGCCTCAAAGCCGAAAACATGGGGCAGGGCAAAGACCTGACGGCCGCGACAGAATTGATTGCGGAAATCCGCACCGAATACGACGCGCTTGTTCCACTTCTTAATCAGCATCGTTAAGCTGCAGTCGTTTTAACTCGCCCGAGTTGGCCTTCCTTTTGCAATTACTTGTATAGAACGGAAAAAGCAGCCCCGAAGGCTTGCTTTTCACGCACCGGGATTCATTTATTGCCATCGTGCGGCAACCTTTTGCCGCCGGGGTGCCAGCTATACGAGGCGACTATGCAACAGGACCTGACTTCGGTTACTGCGGGAATATCACTGTTTCTGACCATGGGGTCCAAGCCGGAGCGCGGGTCTGCGCCTGACGACGGTTTCAGGTCGTCCTTGCGCACGGAAACCGACAGGTTGAACAGATCCGCAGCCACAGCGCCTGACCAGAAGCACGCACAACAGGAAGTACGACCCAAGCAAGATGACGTCCAACGCAATGCCGCAGTGCAGCAGGACCGGGTGGACACCAGCGCCCGCGCCGACTCAGAGCATGAATCTGCAACAGCGGTGGATGCGCGCGAACAAGAGACCAGTCTATCTGATGACAGGCCAGTACCGGTGTCCGATACTGCCAGCACAGAGCCGGCAGTAGCTGAGGACGTCGGTTCTGCTGAAGGCGTAGAGGCGGGCATTTTACTTGTGCCCGTCGAAACGCCGATGGCGGGTGGCACAGATACTTTACTTCCAATGCAATCCGGTCAACCCCTGAATCCGCAGGCGGGCGTGCTCGCAGCCGCCGCCGCATCCTTGGCGCAGCCTATTGGCCCGACAGCCGGTATGCAGCGCATTACACCGCTCGCAGACGGCACCCTCAGTCTGATACCGCAAACCGACAAAGTGGGCACCACGGGGTTCGCGGCGCAGCAGAACCAGACCGGCAATTTGCAGACCCAGCTGCTGGCCAGCAACATCTCAGCCGACGGTGACGCAGACGTGAAGACTTCGGTCGATGAATTGCTGGTTCAACGGGAAGTCTCGAAAACCACCGTACCAGCACCCATGCTTAAAACCGGAGATCTGTCTGGCCAACATTCGCAAATGAACCCAACAGCGTTATTGCAGGGGCTCGTCAGCGGCGAACGGTTGCTGCAAGAGCGCTTTTCGGCGCTGGGGCAGGGGCGGGAATCGGGAGCTGCCGGCCCGCTCTTAAAAACACCGTCGGTTGAAGGGGCATCGGGTCTTCCGGGGTCGGTTGCCGTTAACACCGCGCAGGCCGGCGCTGCAACTGCAAGGTCCTCACTGACGGTGCCTTTCCACCAGCCCAATTGGGGGCAGGGCGTTGGCGAAAAAGTCGTGTGGATGGTTTCTCAGAAACTCCGGTTTGCCGAAATTCAACTTGATCCACCTGAGCTCGGGCCGCTGCAGGTAAAGGTCAGTGTGGTTAATGATCAGGTGAGCGTCAGTTTTACCAGTCAACACGCACCTGTACGTGAAGCACTCGACAGTCAGGCGATCCGTTTGCGCGAAATCCTGGAATCGCAGGGCCTGAATCTGGTCGATGTAGATGTGTCGGACCAACAGCAGGCAGATCAGCGGGGCCAGCGCAGCTATGCCGGTGACGTTGATGGCGAGACTGCGCAGGGCGAGCTCGCGGCAGACGATCAACACAACACCGTGAGTTATGTGTCCCCCAATCTGGTCGACCATTTTGTGTAGCAGGCGGTAGGCACAGGGCGTAACGCAAATCTTACAACGGCGACACCCGTTGCCTGTTGTTGCCAAGGTGCCAAACCTTTGACGCAAGCGACTGAATCGCCATCTATACTAGCCCGTAAGGCCTTGATTTACGGGCGTCTTTCGGCAATGGCACGGCAATTGCTGCCCGTAAAACAGGGGAATTGAAACCTGTTTTAGCGGAATGTGTGATGGCTGAAGAAGAAACGCCTGTAGAAGAATCCTCCGGTGGTAAAAAGAAGCTGATCCTGCTTGTAGTGATTGGCCTGTTGCTGGTGGGCATCAGCGTTGGCGGCACCTTGTTTGCCCTGAAAATGATGGGCGGTGAGAGTGCGCCCAGCGCCGATGGCGAAACCGAAGAGGCAGCCCCCGAAGTCAAACTGCCCGCAGTCTATTTCCCACTCAAGCCACCCATTCTCGCGAACTTCAATGTCAAAGGCCGGCAGCGGTTTCTTCAGGCAGATATTACCCTCAAGTTGCGCGAACCCGATGCAGTCGCAGCGGTTGAACTCCATATGCCGATGATCCGCAACGCCTTGGTGATGATCATCAGTGGGCAGATTTATGAAGAGTTGCAAACACCGGAAGGGCGCGAGTTACTGCGTCAACAGGCGTTGGCAGAGATCCAATCGATTCTTGAAACGGAAATTGGTAAGCCGGGCGTAGAGCAGGTGCTGTTTACCAATTTTGTTATGCAATAGGGGGCAGGGTGCAGGACTTACTGTCACAAGACGAGATTGATGCGCTCCTTCATGGTGTAGATGACGGTGACATCGACACCGAGTCGGATGACGATCCCGGTTCGGTCAAATCCTATGACCTGACCAGCCAGGATCGAATTGTTCGTGGGCGTATGCCCACGCTCGAAATGATCAATGAACGCTTTGCCCGTTACATGCGCATTTCCATGTTCAATTTGCTGCGCCGTACTGCCGACGTGTCAGTGGGCGGCATCCAGATTCAGAAATTTGGTGAATACGTTCATACCCTTTACGTGCCCACCAGTCTGAATATGGTGAAATTCAGGCCATTGCGCGGAACGGCTTTGCTCATCCTCGATGCCAAGCTGGTGTTCAAGCTGGTAGATAATTTTTTTGGTGGCGATGGCCGGCATGCAAAGATTGAGGGACGTGAATTCACACCCACTGAACTCCGCGTCGTTCAGATAGTCTTGCAACAGGCGTTTGTGGACCTGAGGGAAGCTTGGAAAGCGGTGATGTCGATTGACTTCGACTACATCAATTCAGAAGTTAATCCTTCCATGGCCAATATTGTCAGCCCAAGTGAGGTGGTTGTAGTGAGCACCTTTCACGTAGAGCTTGATGGCGGCGGCGGCGAGTTCCATATCACGCTTCCCTATTCAATGATTGAGCCAATCCGTGAAGTACTCGATGCCGGCCTGCAAAGTGACTCTGACGATCAGGACGAACGTTGGGTCAAATCGCTGCGCGAGGATGTGATGAGCGCAAAGGTCCGGTTGGAATGTGATCTGGCCCGTAAGAAAATCACCCTGCGGGATATTGTAGAACTCAAAGCCGGGGACATTATTCCGATCGAAATACCGGAGCAACACGTAATCACGGCTAACGGTGTGCCCTTGTTCCGTGCCAAATTTGGCCAGTCCCGCGGAAATCTTGCCTTCAAAATCAACGAATTTATTGACCGGACACAGCCTGGGTATCTCAGTGATATCGGGTTTGATGACTAATTGTGTAATGCATCAGGTGGTATGACATGAGCGACGATATTGACGACCTGCCAGAGGAAGAACCCGATCAGGAGGCGATGGCCGATGAATGGGCCGCCGCGATGGCGGAACAAGGCGTAGAAGAGGATGAAGACGAGCCAGAGGTCGCCGCGCCAATGCCGCTCGATGAGTTCGATGAAAAGCCGTTGGCGGCAGCTGCTTCACAGGATCTGGATGTGATTCTCGACATCCCGGTCAACATTTCCATGGAGGTGGGTTCTACCAGTATCAGTATCAGGAACCTGTTGCAGCTGAACCAGGGTTCGGTGATCGAGCTGGATCGGTTAGCCGGTGAGCCCCTTGACGTACTGGTGAACGGTACGCTCATTGCCCATGGTGAAGTAGTGGTGGTGAACGAGAAGTTTGGTATCCGGATGACCGATGTGGTGAGTCCTTCCGAGCGCATTAAGCGTCTGAAGTAAGAGGCCAGCTATGCCCGAGAAAGATCCAGTTACGCCCTTGCTCACTGCCAGTCAGACTGTTCAAGGTGTCCAACCCCAGGCCGCCGATTCAACGGCTATGGCGTTGCAATTGATCCAGGTGGTGGGGGCGCTGGCGTTGATTGTCGGTTTGATTTTTGCGCTTGCGTGGCTGGCCCGTAAAAAACAGGGCTTTTTGAACCGGGGCATGATGAATGTGGTTGAGCGCTTGTCATTAGGACAGAAAGAAAACCTTGTCCTTGTGAGGGTTAATGGTGAACTATTGCTTCTCGGCGTCACCGCCGGGTCGATTAGTCTGCTCAAAACGGTGGATGTGAACGCGCCCGAAAACATCAGCGCAGACCCCGGTTTTGCACTTCAGCTCGCGAAGGTGCTGGGAAATTGATGGCTAATTTCGTCAACCGTTCAGGACCTGCCATAGCCTTTTTGTTGCTCTCCTTTGCGCCCATTTTAGGGTTTGGTCAGGAGTCCGGCACAGGTATTCCGGCATTATCCCTTACCACCAATCCGGATGGATCACAGGAATACTCGGTGACCATTCAGATACTGGCATTGATGACCGGGCTGACGTTTTTGCCCGCGATCCTTATGATGATGACCAGTTTTACCCGGATTATTATCGTATTCGCCATTCTCCGTCAGGCACTGGGCCTTCAGCAGTCCCCAAGCAACCAGATTATGGTTGGTCTGGCGTTGTTTTTGACGTTGTTCATTATGAGTCCGGTATTCAATCAGGTGTATACCGATGCGGTTGAGCCCTATATGAATGAGCAAATGGACTCAAAAACGGCGCTCGACAGTGCCTTGGTGCCCATGCGTTCCTTCATGATTTCTCAAACGCGCGAATCCGATCTCAAGCTTTTTCTGGATATAGGACGTTACCCGTCGCTCGACTCAGTGGACGATGTGCCCCTGGCGGTCTTAATGCCGGCATTTATTACCAGTGAATTGAAGACGGCATTTCAGATCGGGTTTATGATTTTTATTCCATTTCTGGTCATAGATCTGGTGGTTGCCAGCGTGCTAATGGCAATGGGTATGATGATGTTGTCACCGCTCATTATTTCGTTACCCTTCAAGTTGATGCTATTTGTATTGGTGGATGGGTGGGCGATGATCATCGGCTCTCTGGCCGCGAGTTTCGGGGTGTAGCATGACGCCAGAAGTGGTCATGGACCTGTTTGCCAATGCTTTTTATCTGGCTGTATTGGTCATTGCTGTGATCGTCGGACCCAGTCTTGCCGTGGGTCTTTTGGTGAGCATGTTTCAGGCCGCGACACAAATCAACGAGCAAACACTGAGCTTTTTGCCCCGTCTTTTGGTCACGCTGATTACCATAATGATTACTGGTGCCTGGCTGATCGAAAAGTTCAGTGGTCTGTTTTTACAGATCTTTGCGCAGATTCCCTTGCTGGTTGGCGCATGAATTTTCTTGAGGCCGAAGTCTTACAATGGGTGACGGAAACGTTACTTATTCTGACGCGCGTTGGCGCGTTTTTTCTTGCAGCGCCAGTATTCGGTTCGAAGCTCTTTAACGCCCGGGCGCGGCTGTTTCTCGCGCTATTGATTGCACTGCTACTCAAGCCCCATATACAGCTTCCCTCCTTGCCGGATGCATTGAGCCTGCAATTGTGGGTGATGGTGTTACATGAGGTGGTAATTGGTGTGACCGCGGCCTTTGCCATGCAATTGGCTTTCCAGGTGGCAGTACTTGCGGGTCAATACATTGCCATGAAAATGGGGCTGGGCTTTGCATCCATGAACGACCCGAGCAATGGCGTCTCGATTACGGTGATTTCACAGTACTACCTCATGCTTATTACCTTGCTTTTTATCGCAGGCGACGGTCATCTATTGTTAATCAGGCTTCTGGCCGAGAGTTTTGTGGCCATGCCCTTGGGTAGCTCTGTCATGTCGGCTAAAAATTTCTGGTTGCTGGTGTCTGCCGGTAGCTGGCTGTTTTCGGCGGCACTGCTCATTGCGCTGCCTGTGCTGGCATCGTTGATGATCGTCAATATAGCGTTTGGTGTTATGGCCCGATCGGCGCCGCAGATGAACATATTTGCGGTCGGCTTCCCGATTACGCTGATCATGGGTATGTTTATTGTTTACTTCGGTTTTACGACATTTCTGGGTAACTACAATCGCTTTATCCAGGAAGGCTTCAATCAATTACGAACGCTGCTTAATCTGGGGTGATGTATGGCCGAGGAAAATGACAGCAGTCAGGAAAAGACGGAAGAGGCAACCCCCAGGCGACTTGAAAAAGCCCGTGAGGAAGGCCAGATTCCCCGGTCGAAGGAACTGACAACCACCGTCATGTTGCTGGCCGGTTCGGTGGCGCTCTTGGCCAGCGGCCCCTTTATGGGTTCTCAGCTGGGTGGCGTGTTTGAGTCTTCTATGCGCCTCGATCGGGCCAGTGCGTTTGATCCCTCCCAAATGCTCGCGATTCTCACCAGTAGCCTGGCCGATAGTCTGCTCGCGCTACTGCCACTTTTTTTTACCCTGGCCGTTGCGGCCTTCGTCGGCCCCATATTGTTGGGCGGCTGGTTGGTGAGCAGTAAAGCAATGGAACCCAAGTTGAGCCGGATGAGTCTGCTGGCCGGTTTGAAACGGATGTTCTCGGTAAAATCACTGGTAGAACTTTTGAAGGCCGTGGCCAAAGTGGGTGTAATTTTACTGTTGGCGGTGGGATTACTGCGAATGTTGAGACCGGAGTTGCTAGGTCTGGCCAATGAATCGGTAGAGACGGCAATCAGCCACGCGGTCTGGCTGGCAATTATTTCCGCATTGATACTGTCTGCAAGTACTGCACTGATCGCCGCGGTTGATGTGCCGTTTCAGCTGTGGGAGCACGCCAGGAAGCTGCGGATGTCCATGCAGGACATTAAAGATGAATACAAGGAGTCCGAAGGCAAGCCCGAAGTAAAAAGTAAGATCAAACAATTGCAGCGGGAAATGGCGAATCGTCGGATGATGGCGGCGGTACCCGATGCTGATGTGGTCATCACCAACCCGACGCATTATTCCGTTGCACTGAAATACGACCCGAGCCAGATGGCCACTCCGGTGTTAGTTGCTAAGGGGGCAGATGAAATAGCCCTGAAAATCCGTGAAATTGCTAACGCGCACGGTGTGGAATTGGTCGCGTCTCCTGCGTTGGCGCGGTCTGTATTTCATACCACTGATGTAGATGAAACCATCCCCGCGGGTTTGTATATGGCGGTCGCACAGGTGCTGGCTTACGTGTTTCAATTGCGCAATTATCGCACCGGCCGGGGCAAAAAACCTTACCTACCCACAGACATCCAAATTCCCGCAGATTTACGTTACGATTAGCGCTTTTTGGGACGGTGATTCATCCTATGCGGAAATACATCATTCTTTTGCTGGTACCCATTCTGTATCTCTTGTTCTGGCCCACGGCGGTGGACCCCAAATCCTGGCAGCCACCGTTGGACGAGGGTTTCAATGGCGTCTTTGCTCCAAACACCCTGTTGCAGGGCGGTGAGGCTATAGCGTTACCGGAAGGCTACTCGGGACCGGAAGCGGTGTTGGTCAGCCGGCAAGGTGATGTGATCGTCAGTACCCATGAAGGTGCGCTGCTCAGGATGCCGGTGGGGAAATCCCAATTTGAATTGCTGGTCGAGACGGGAGGGCGCCCGCTGGGCATTACTGAGACCGAGACCGGCGACATTCTGATTGCCGACGCCTATCGCGGCCTGTTGAGTTATTCCGGTAATCGCGGTTTGGAAGTTCTGGTTAACGAGGTCGATGGCGAGCCCCTGGGCTACGTTAACGATGTGGCCTATCTCGACGATGGCTGGGTGTTCTTTACAGACTCCAGTGCCAAATTCCACGCGCAAGCCAATGGTGGAACCTATCCTGCAAGCCTGCTGGATATCATGGAGCACGGAGGCCATGGTCGGTTGTTTTCCATGGATTTGCGTACCGGTGTTGTTCTCGAGGTGGCCCATGGATTTAACTTTGCCAATGGGGTGGCCGCAAAAGCCGGCAACTCTGAAGGCTTGGTCACAGTCTTCGTCAACGAAACCGGAAACTACCGAGTGCTGGCATTCGATCTTCTGGATGGGGTGGTGCAAGCCCAGCGCACGGTGATCGATAATCTGCCGGGTTTTCCGGACAACCTTTCTTTGGCTCCCGATGGTGATTTATGGCTTGGTTTGGTATCACCGCGCAGCGCACTGCTCGACAAGCTCGCCGATAAACCGTTTGTCCGTCAGGTTGTGCAACGTTTACCCGCGTTTTTGCGGCCGAAAGCGCAGCATTACGGTGCAGTAGTTAAAGTGTCTGGCGATGGCACTGTTGTCACCCAGATGCAGGATCCAAGCGGCGCTATCTATACCACTACAGGCGTTGCCGAAACCGAAGATCGGTTTTATATCAGCCGGCTGCACGGGGATTTTCTGGTCGCGTTGAGCAAGCGTGACTGATTATTGAACGCAATAGCTGCCCCGTACATTCAAGCATAGCTGTACAGGGGCAGCTGCACTCAGGCGCATCTACCGCCGTTTCTGATTTGTCGGCACGCTTTTTGCGACTCTCGTCCTGAAACTAAAGCGAGTGTCAAAAAAGCGTTATGGCCCTTCCCGGTTTAAGTATCTTTTCCGGTGTTAACCGGCAGTCCCTTGCAGCCGGTGTGACCCAGCTGAAACACGGCAGTATTGGTATTCCAATCCTGCTGCTGATGCTGTTGGGCATGATGACTCTGCCAGTACCGCCGTTCCTGCTGGATGTCTTCTTTTCGTTCAACATTGCGCTGAGTATCGTGGTCCTGCTCGTGGGCGTATATGCGCTCCGGCCTTTGGACTTTGCGGTATTTCCCACCATTCTGTTGGTGGCAACCTTGCTCCGGCTGGCACTTAATGTGGCGTCTACCCGCGTGGTGTTGTTGTATGGCCACGAAGGTGGCGATGCTGCCGGTAAGGTAATCGAAGCGTTCGGTGAAGTGGTTATTGGCGGTAACTACGCGGTAGGCTTGGTGGTATTCCTGATTCTGATGATCATTAACTTTGTTGTGGTCACCAAAGGTGCCGGCCGGATTTCCGAGGTCAGTGCGCGTTTCACTCTGGATGCCATGCCCGGCAAACAGATGGCGATTGACGCCGACCTGAATGCCGGTCTGATCGATCAGGAAGAAGCCAAAATCCGACGTGCCGATGTGGCCTCTGAAGCCGATTTCTATGGCGCCATGGATGGTGCCAGCAAGTTTGTGCGCGGCGATGCTATCGCCGGCATCCTGATTTTGATCATCAACGTGGTGGGCGGACTGGCTGTGGGTATGGCCCAACATCAGCTCGAATTTCAGGACGCCTTACAAAAATATATTTTGCTGACTATCGGCGACGGACTGGTTGCCCAGATTCCGTCTCTGCTGCTGTCTACCGCCGCCGCAATTCTGGTGACGCGGGTTAATTCTTCCGAAGACATGTCGCGTCAGGTGATGCGCCAAATGTTTGACTCGCCCAAGGCATTGGCGGTTTCGGCCTGCGTCCTGTTTGTGATGGGGTCAATTCCCGGTATGCCGCATCTGGCTTTTTTGGGGCTTGGGCTCATCGCCGGCGGGCTTGCCTGGATGATTCACCGTCGTCGGAGTCAAGGCGAACTGGTGGCCGATGTGCCTCCTGGTACCAAATCGGCTGATGCTAAAAAAGCGCCAGTTTCCGCCAAGACCGACCAGACGCCGGCGCTCGAACACCAGCCGGCACCGGTAGAGGTGAGCTGGGAGGACGTAAAACCGGTGGACGTTATCGGGCTGGAAGTGGGTTATCGTCTGATCCCGATGGTGGACAAATCCCAGGGCGGCGAACTGCTTGGCCGGATAAGGGGCGTACGCAAAAAAATGTCGCAGGAAGTCGGCTTCTTAATCCCCACGGTACACATCCGCGACAATCTGGATCTGCTACCCAACCAATATCGTGTGACATTGATGGGGGTTACGGTGGCCGAGGAAGAGGTGCACCCGGATCGCGATCTGGCTATTAATCCCGGCCAGGTATTTGGCGATGTGGATGGGATCAAAACCAAAGATCCGGCTTTTGGTCTGCCCGCCATCTGGATTAAAACCAGTGAGCGGGATCATGCGCAAACGCTGGGCTACACCGTGGTAGATGCCTCAACCGTGGTGGCCACACACATCAATCAGTTACTCAGCCAGCACGTCAGCGAACTGCTTGGTTTGGAGGATGTGCAGAAGCTGGTGGATCTGCTCGCCAAAACCCATCCCAAACTGGCGGAGCACCTGATACCCGATAGCGTTACCCTCAAAATGCTACTGAAAATTCTGCAAATGCTGCTGGCCGAGCGCGTCAGTATCAAGGATATGCGCAGTATTGCCGAAGCTATTGCTGCCAATAGCGAAGGCTCTCCCGGGCCGGTGACTTTACTCACAGCGGTCAGGCAATCATTGTCGCGCCAGATCATTCAGGGCTTGGTAGGCAATGCGGTGGACATCCCGGTCATCACGCTTGATCCGGCGTTGGAACAGTTATTGCTGAAGACCTATCAGCAGAGTCAGAAATCTGGCGATGCATTGGGTGCGTTGGAGCCGGGGCTTGCGCAGAAGCTGAGAGAATCAGTGACGCAGGCCGCACAAAAACAGGAAGCCGCTGGCAACAGCGCAATCCTGTTGGTGGCAACGCAACTCCGGTATGAGTTGTCGCGTTTTCTCAGGACCTTTGCACCGGACCTCAACGTGCTGGGCTACAACGAGATACCCAACAACAAGCAGATTACGATTGTTGCGTCCGTGGGCGCAGACTAAGTTAGGCGGGAGAATCGAATATGGCGACCAAGCGTATTGTGGCAGCCAACATGCGGCGCGCATTGGAAATTGCCCGTGAACAACTGGGCGAAAGCGCCATTATTTTGTCGACCAAGCGTCATCCCGACGGCGTCGAGCTGCTTGCCACACAAGAAACTGGCGGCCAGGTCCCGGAAGACCAGCGGGCGTTTGCGACTCAGCCCCAGCAACCTGAGGAGGCAGCAGCACCGCTTGCCAGCGACAATGCCTGGCAATTTCAGGATACGCTCGACAAACTGATCCGGGAAACGCCATCTGAAGATCAGCCTGCAGGGCTGCAACGGGCGGCAGAAATCGAACGTGCCCGGCGCAAGCTGGAGGCCAAGGCCACCGCACCTAAGCTGAATGTATTCGGCCAGCCCGTCAGTGAACGTTTCAGCGCAGATCAGACCACACAATCGCTTGGGCAGCCCGGTGATCTGTGGGCATCGCAATTGAGTCATCCCGGTCGTGAGCCCGAGCAGGCAGCGGCGTCGGTTACACCGGTTGCGGTCGATGAGCCCTACGTACGCAAACGCTACGATGCCGACGCGGCGACGGAACAGATGGATCAGCTTAAAAATGAGCTGGCCCAGATGCGGCAGCTGTTGGCAGAGCGCCTCTCAGCCGATACCGCCACCCCGGCAACCCAATCCCTGAAAACCAAACTCGGTCACCTGGGGCTACCAGCGTTTCTGTGCGAGCGACTGGTGGCGGGTGTTAATACCGAGTCCGGTTCAGAACAGATGTGGGCAGAGGCACTCGCGTTGCTGGCACAACGGTTACCGGTCAACGCAAAGGACTGGGTTGCACAGGGTGGGGTATATGCCTTTGTGGGGCCCACTGGCGTCGGCAAAACGACTACATTGGCCAAAATGGCAGTACGTTATGCAATGGTGCACGGTGTCGAGTCCATTGGCCTGATCAGCATCGATCAATACCGACTTGCCGCGCATGAGCAATTGAATGCACTTGGTCAGATTCTCGGAATACCGGTTTCCGTTCCCTCGGCCGGACAAACGCTGGCCCAATTGGTGAAGAGTCTGTCCGGTAAGTCCCTGATTCTCATTGATACCGCGGGATTGAGGCCCGGTGATGAACGATTGACACGTCAACAAGCCGCCTTGGCCGCGGTCAAGGGCATGAACACCCTGCTGGTCATGGCGGCAAATAGCCAGATTCAGGCGCAAAAAGCGTGTTTTCATGCCTATTTACCGAAAGAAGGGCGCCAAGGGTTGGTTTTAACCAAATTGGATGAGGCCATTTCCCTGGGGGAAACCCTGGGACTGGTCATGAACAAAAGGACACCAGTGCTCTATACCACCGCGGGACAGGAGATCCCGCAGGATCTGGATGTGGCCAAAGGACACAAACTGGTCGCCTGTGCCGTGCAAAAGCTGGCCGAAGCTACCGCCACACATAAAGCACAGGGGCAGCAGCTTCGGGCTGAGCATCTATAATCAAAGCAGTAACCAGTAGTGGGAGTCATTATGGGGCATCAGCCTGTTCAGGTCATCGCGGTAACCGGCGGAAAGGGCGGTGTAGGCAAGAGCAATATATCCGTCAATCTGTCGATAGCGTTGGCCCAATCCGGCAAGCGCGTCATGCTCTTGGATGCCGACCTCGGGCTGGCCAACATCGACGTATTGTTGGGGATCAGGGCCGACAAAACCCTGTCTGATGTGCTGAGTGGTGGCTGCAGCCTGCGGGATGTACTGATTACGGGCCCTGGCGGTATCCGTATTGTGCCGGCTTCCTCAGGCGTGCAGAAGATGGCCTCACTCAGCCCACAGCAACACGGAGCATTGATTCGCGCCTTCAGCGATCTGTCTGACCAACTCGATGTCCTCGTTATCGACACTGCGGCTGGGATCAGCGATACCGTGATCAGCTTTGTCAGGGCCGCCAATGAAGCGCTGGTGGTGGTGTGCGATGAGCCGTCTTCGGTGACCGATGCCTACGCCCTCATCAAGTTGCTCAATAAAGATGCGGGCATGCAGCGATTCCGGGTTGTGGCCAATATGACCCGGTCTGCTAATGAAGGCAAACAACTGGTCAACCGGCTGCAGTTGGTGTGCGATAAATTCCTGAACGTGACATTGCATTTTGAAGGCGCAGTCCCGTTTGACGAAAACCTCCGCAAAGCTGTGCAGCACCAGCGTGCGCTGATCGAATACGCGCCTTCCAGTAAAGCCGCTACCGCCATCCGTTGCTTGGCAGAGCGGGTCCTGAGCTGGCCTTTGCCCAAAGCGGCCAGCGGTCAACTCGAGTTCTTTGTGGAACGCCTGTTGGCGACCTCAACGGCAGATGTTTAATGGCAGCGCTTGAGGGATTGGCCATGTACCAGCAGGACCCGACGCCAGCTGAGTCACAGATCCGGGTAGAGGACTACGCACCGTTGGTAAAGCGTATTGCCTACCATCTGATGCTGAGAATGCCGGCCAGCGTACTGGTGGATGACCTGATTCAGGCCGGCATGATTGGCTTGCTGGAAGCAGCACAGAAATTTGACGCATCCAAAGGGGCCAGTTTTGAGACCTATGCCGGAATCCGTATCCGGGGTGCCATCATGGATGAAACCCGTAAGGGCGACTGGGTTCCCCGTTCGGTGCACCGCAATGCGCGCAAAATTGCCGAGGTCACGCGGCAATTGGAAGCCAGTCTAGGGCGCGATGCAGCGGAAAAGGAAATCGCCGATGCGATGGCGCTGTCGCTGGATGACTACCGTGCCATGTTGACCGATACGGCGCACAGCAGGCTATTCAGTTATGAGGAATCTGCCGGTGATGATGAGGCTGGCATTGCGGAAGGCGCAGGCAGCATGGGCCTTGAAGCGCCGTCAGACGCCTTTGAGCGACAGGCGCTAAAGCAATCGCTGGCGCAGGCGATAACCCAACTACCGGAACGCGAACAACTGGTACTCAGTCTTTATTATGACGAAGAGCTCAATCTCAAAGAGATTGGCCAGGTACTGGGTGTGAGCGAATCCCGGGTTTCCCAGATTCATTCCCAGGCTGCCGGTCGCCTCCGGGCAAAGCTGACAGGCTGGAAGGGTGGACTTTAGCCTGTTTGGCTACTATTTCGCCGTTCTTATAACGAAATGATAAACAAAACTGGTAGCCGTGATTTCAGCTACTAGACTGATGAAAAGAGCGTCCAGCAGGGTACGACGGAGGTTGCTTTGGACAAGAACATGAAAATCCTGATCGTTGATGATTTTTCCACCATGCGGCGGATTATCAAGAATCTGTTGCGCGATCTGGGCTTTAGCAACACCCAAGAGGCCGATGACGGGGCTACGGCGCTGCCGATGCTCAAGTCTGGCGACTTCGATTTTTTGGTGACTGACTGGAATATGCCCGGGATGACCGGAATCGAGCTGCTTAAGCAGGTCAGGGCAGACGAAAAGCTGGCGTCTTTGCCGGTGTTAATGGTGACTGCAGAAGCCAAAAGGGATCAGATTATTGAGGCTGCGCAGGCCGGGGTCAGTGGCTATGTAGTCAAGCCGTTTACCGCCCAGGTACTGAAGGAAAAGATCGACAAGATTTTTGAGCGCGTAGGCTGATTCTTCACGCAACCGGCTGACGCCGGCGACTTTTCCCTAATGGCATCGATTTCATGGCAAAAGAGCAATACCAAAAAGGCAATGACGAATTCGTTGCGGAGCTGCGGGACTGCGCCAAGCTCCTGATTGAAAAGCTTCAGGGCGATCAATTCGATGAGGCGTCCCGCCTGATCGAACAAATCATCGAAAGTCGCGACCGTCATTTGTTCCATAACGTGGGCAAACTGACGCGTGGACTGCACGATGCGATTAAAAACTTCAATGTCGATTCTGGTGTAACGGATTCCGATGCGATCTCTGACGCTAGCGATCGTCTCAACTATGTTCTGCGCCTGACGCAGGACGCTGCCAATAAAACCATGGATAAAGTGGAGGCCTGTGCACCCATCGCGGTGGAATTGGGTCAGGAAGCAGCGACGCTGGGCGAAAGCTGGCGCGCTTTAAAACGCCGGGAGCTGAGTGCAGATGACTTCCGCGATTTGTATCAGCGAATTGACCAGTTTCTCGGGCAGATCGAGGCCAGCGCCGGCATTCTGAATGGCAATTTGCAGGACATTATTCTGGAGCAAGGGTATCAGGATCTCACCGGCCAAGTGCTGAAAAAGGTGATTGATCTGGTTTCGGATGTGGAAAGCCAGCTGGTTGGTTTGGTGCGCATCGCAGGGCAAGTTGAAGAAATTACAGGAATCGACTTTCCGGCCGATAAACAGGAGGCCAGCGGGAAATCTGGCAGCGAAGCTGAGGGGCCGCAGATTCACGCCGACAAGCGCGAAGATGTGGTGTCCGGGCAGGATGATGTGGACGATCTGCTGTCCAGCTTAGGATTCTGAAATTATCAGACCAGCTATATAACGTTGGTCAACGAGGAGCGCTGAATGGGTTTTGGCGATGACGAAGATATTTTGCAAGACTTCCTGGTGGAAGCCGGCGAGATATTGGAAAAATTGTCTGAACAGCTGGTTGAGCTGGAGCGTCAGCCCGACGACCGCGACCTGTTGAATGCGATTTTCCGGGGATTTCATACCGTTAAGGGTGGTGCCGGTTTTTTGCAGTTGGGCGCCATGGTCGACTGTTGCCACGTAACAGAAAATTTATTCGACATCTTGCGCACAGGCAAACGGTCGGTAACTCCGGAGCTGATGGACGTGGTGTTGCAGGCTCTGGATGCGGTTAACCACCAGTTTGAGGAAGTTCAGGCCAGAGAAGCGCCCACGCCGGCAAATCCGGAATTGATTCACCAGCTCGAGCGTTTGGTCAATCTCGAAGACCTTAACGAATCGAGTGACGGCGCAGATTCCGAGCCGGCAGAGCCGGATCAGAGTGACTCAGATGTCGAAGCGGTGCAGGCAGAGGCTCCAGCACCCGGTGATGATATTACCGATGCCGAATTTAACGAATTGCTGGACGCTATTGATCCGCCATCATCTCCTGCGGCGAAAGATCCGGCGCCAGCGTCGGCTGCCACTGACGATATCACTGAAGAAGAGTTTGAATCTATCCTGGATCAGTTGCACGGCAAGGGCAAAGGCCCGGGTGCTACAGCGCCCAGTGCCAGCCCGGCACCAGCCAGTCAAAGCGACGATATCTCCGAGGATGAGTTCGAAGCTTTGCTCGATCAGCTTCATGGTAAAGGCAAGGGGCCGGGCAAAACGGCACCGCCTCCACCCAAAGCACCCGCTGCTGCAGCCGGGGGCGGAGACACTATCACCGAAGATGAATTTGAAGCGCTGCTCGACGAGTTGCACGGCAGCGGCAAAGGCCCAGGGGCCAAAGGTGGCGCGGTAGCGGCGCCCGCGGCCAGCGCTGCACCAAAACCGGGTCCCACGCCAAAACCGACGCCTGCAGCGGCGCCAAAACCGGCGGCCAAGCCCACTCCTAAACCCACTGCGGCAGCAACACCCGCGCCTTCGGTACCAGCGAAGGCCCCGGCACGGGATAACAATCCACCACCCGCTGCGGAAACCACGGTTCGGGTCGATACACAGCGGCTCGACGATATCATGAATATGGTGGGCGAATTGGTGCTGGTACGAAACCGACTGGTGCGGTTAGGCGCTAATACCAACGACGAATCGCTCAGTAAGGCCGTGAGCAATCTGGATGTGGTTACTGCAGACTTGCAGACATCGGTAATGAAAACCCGGATGCAGCCAATCAAGAAAGTGTTTGGTCGCTTTCCCAGGGTAGTACGGGATCTGGCGCGCAATCTTAAAAAAGAAATCAATCTCGAGCTTCAGGGCGAAGAAACCGATCTGGACAAAAACCTGGTGGAAGCACTGGCCGATCCCCTGGTTCACCTGGTGCGTAATTCGGTTGACCACGGTATCGAGCTGCCCGACGTGCGCGAGAAAAGCGGAAAGTCCCGGGTTGGTAAAGTCATACTGGCCGCCGAACAGGAAGGCGATCATATTCTGTTGTCTATCACAGATGACGGCGGCGGTATGGATCCCGAGAAATTAAAGGAAAAAGCGGTAGAGAAGGGCGTATTGGACGAGGACGCAGCACAGCGCCTGAGTGACGTAGAAGCGTTTTCTTTGATCTTTGCGCCGGGCTTCTCCACTAAAACCGAGATCTCTGATGTGTCCGGCCGCGGCGTCGGTATGGACGTGGTGAAAACCAAAATTACCCAGTTGAATGGCTCCATTGAGATACGTTCAAAACTCGGTGAAGGCACCCGCATTATTATTAAGGTACCGCTTACACTCGCCATTATGCCCACACTGATGATTATGCTGGGCAAGCAAACATTTGCGCTGCCACTGGTGAGCGTCAACGAGATATTCCACATGGACCTCACCCGCATCAATGTGGTCGACGGTCAGGAGTGTGTCACAGTACGGGATAAAGCTGTTCCGGTGTTCCACCTGAAACGCTGGCTGGTCAAAGGCGCAACCAAAGAAGCCCAGCCGAAAGAGGCCCATGTAGTAATCGTCAATGTAGGCACTCAACGCATGGGGTTCGTGGTTGATCAATTAATCGGCCAGGAAGAGGTGGTTATCAAGCCTCTGGGCAAAATGTTGCAGGGCACGCCGGGTATGGCTGGTGCCACCATTACCGGGGACGGCACAATTGCGTTAATTCTCGATGTGCCAAGCATGCTCAAGCGGTATGCCGGTCGCCGGTAATGCCTGCATCTCACGCGAGAAAAGCAGTAGCGTAATAGGATACGGGGGTATTAATGGTCATCAAGGTTCTCATCGTTGATGACTCTAACGTTTTTTTCAGCAGCGGTTAACGGAAATCATTAATGCGGATGCTCGCTTTAAGGTAGTTGGCAAGGCGTCCAACGGCAGGGAGGGCGTGGAGAAGGCTAGAGCACTGAAGCCCGACGTAATTACCATGGATTACGAAATGCCGATGATGGATGGCGTAACCGCCGTTCGCCAGATCATGGCAGAAAATCCAACACCGATTCTTATGTTTTCCTCCTTGACCTACGAGGGTGCGCGCACGACGCTCGATGCGCTTGACGCCGGTGCCGTGGATTTTCTGCCGAAAAATTTCTCCGAGGTGTCCAGTAACTCAGCGGCACTCAAAGCAAAATTGCACCAGAAACTGGCTCAGATAGCGCGAAAAACGGCTGCAACACAGACACCGATGGTGAAGCCGGTGGACGTCCCAAAAGTGGCCAATATCAAAGGCCAGATTCGATTAGTGGTGATTGGTGCTTCAACCGGCGGTCCGCTGGCAGTCACTGAAGTTGTGCGCAATCTGCCCGCCAATTTTCCGCTACCGGTCATTCTGGTGTTGCACATGCCGGAGAATTTTACCCGAGCGTTTGCCGAGCGGTTGGATAAACAGTCCCGGGTTAAAGTAAAAGAGGCCACGGATAATGACCTTTTGGTACCCGGTACGGTGTTGTTGGCACCCGGTGGTAAGCAAACCATCTTGCACCCGGTGAACAAGCAGACCATCAGCGTTATCGATGGTGATGACCGGGTGAATTATAAACCCTGTGTCGATATCACGCTGGCCAGCGCAGCCAAGGCTCAGGGCGCCGGCCTGTTAGGTGTGATAATGACCGGCATGGGCAGTGACGGTCGCGATGGTGCCCGGCTGGTTAAGCAGCAACGCGGGCACATTTGGACCCAGGACGAAGACAGTTGCGTTATCTACGGCATGCCGCAGGCGGTAGTGCGCGAAGGGTTGTCGGATCGGGTATGCAAGTTAGCAGAGCTCAGTCGGCTTCTGAGTACGGAGCTTTAACCTATGGACTTGTTGACCATTCTGGGTGTCATTATCGGCTTTGCAGCGCTGATAGGCGGGAACTGGTTGGAAGGCGGCTCCTGGACCAGTTTGCTCAATGGTCCCGCCGCCATTATTGTCATTGGCGGCACCGTTGGTGCGGCATTGTTACAAACACCGCGCAACCGTTTACGCCGATCGTTGTCTATGCTGCCCTGGATTCTGAAGGCCCCGGCAACCCCGTATCATACCGGCGTCAAGCAGGTGGTACGCTGGGCAGCCGCAGCGCGCAAGGAAGGGTTATTGGGTCTGGAAGCGTTATCTGAATCCGAGCGCAATCCGTTTGCACGCAAAGGGCTGCAGCTGTTGGTCGATGGTAGCGAACCGGAAGACATCCGGCGAGTGCTCGAAAACGACCTGGATATCCTCGAGTCGCGGGATATTGATGCAGTTCGGTTCTTCGAAAGCATGGGGGGCTACGCGCCAACCATCGGGATTCTGGGGGCGGTTATGGGGTTGATTTCAGTCATGCAAAACCTGGCCGATCCTTCCCAGCTTGGGCCGGGTATTGCGGTGGCTTTTGTCGCCACCATTTACGGGGTCGCCCTGGCCAACCTGCTTTTGATTCCGGTTGCCAATAAGCTGTCACAGTGTGTTTTGGAACAAAGTCGTTACCGCGAATTGATGCTCGAAGGTATCGTGGCCATTGCCGAGGGCGAAAACCCCAAAGCTATTGAAATGAAGCTTAACGGCTACACCCAGCAGGCCTGACCGTGGCTCGCCGCAAACATGCCAGTGCTCACATGGCCATCAACCACGAACGCTGGCTGGTGTCTTATGCCGATTTTATAACGCTGCTGTTTGCCTTTTTTGTCGTCATGTATTCGGTGTCGCAGGTGTCGGAAGAAAAATACCGGGTACTGTCTGACACCTTAATGAGCAGTTTTAAGTTTCAGAATCAGACCCTTAACCCCATACAGGTGGGGGAACCAAGCCGTTCGCCAGAAGCCTCCGCCATTGATACCCAAACTCCCGAAACCGGCGAACAGCCGGGCAATGGCGCTTTTGATCGCCAGGTTGATCTGCCGCATATGGCAGAACAACTCCGGGAAACCTTCGGAGACCTGATTAACAGAGAATGGGTGAGTGTAACCGCCAACGAAGATTGGCTTGAAATCGAATTGAAAAGCCAGTTGCTGTTTGGTTCTGCCAGTGCTGAGCCCAATGAAGATGCCCGTGTTATTTTTACCGAACTGGCCAGGGTGCTTGGCCAGGCCGATAATCCGGTACAGGTTGAAGGGCACACAGACAACGATCCCATTGTGACCGACCGTTATCCCTCAAACTGGGAGCTGAGCGCCGCGAGAGCCAGTGCTGCTGTCAAATTATTGGCAGAGTCCGGGGTGGATTCGCGCCGTTTAGCCGCTGTGGGCTATGGAGAATTTCAGCCTATTGCCGATAACAGCACAGAAGCCGGGCGAAGCCAGAATCGCAGAGTGGCGATCATGGTTGCACGCGCGCCAATTAATCGGCCTGTACGAAACCTCGCAGACGCAAACATCGAGCCACGGCCGGCCCAACCTGAAGAGGATCGCCAACCGGAGGTTTCCGAGTCTCAACAAACCGGGCCGGAAGAACCGCCCGCCACCAGCAATGGCTTGCGGGCGATCAAGCTGAAAAGTGGTGGGCTATTGTTTACCAGTGATCCTGAACGTATTCGGGAAGCACAAGATCCAGAGGCTGATCAGCAGCAATAACGTGGAAATTTGGACCGTTGCCAATCAGAAAGGTGGCGTGGGTAAAACCACCACCGCAATTACCCTGGCCGGTTTGCTGGCGGAGCAGGGCCGTCGCGTTTTGCTTGTTGATATGGATCCTCACGGTTCTCTGTCGGCCTATTTCGGGCACAATCCGGATCAGCAGTCACTCAGTAGCTACACCCTGTTTGAACAGCGGGAATCCCTTAATCCTAATCTGGTTTTATCTACTTGCAAGCCTACCGACTTGGACAGTGTTCGTGTTATTCCTGCCTCAATGGCGCTTGCCACTCTGGAACGCCAGGCGATTGGGCGCGACGGTATGGGGCTGGTGATCGGCAAAGCGTTGGCAATGATATCTTCAAATATTGACGTTGCAATTATTGATTCTCCACCATTACTGGGTGTATTGCTCGTAAATGCGATTGCCGCCTGTGAAAAGCTGGTGATTCCTGTGCAGACTGAATACCTGGCATTAAAAGGGCTTGAACGAATGCTGCACACGCTTGAAATGATGGCGCGCTCCAGAAAAAGCCGATTGCAACCCGTGATTCTGCCAACCATGTTTGACCGCAGAACGCAGGCGAGCGTCAGCAGCTTACGGCAATTGAGAAACCAATACGGCGACCAGGTGTTTCCGGGCAAAATACCGGTAGATACCCGGTTTCGCGACGCATCCAAAATGGGGCGGTTTCCCCATCGCATGAATCCCGTAGGCCACGGCGTCACCGATTACCGTCAGTTTCTGAAATGGTTTGCCGGATCTGCGCCACTGGAGCAGGTGTCATGAGCCTGAATAACCCGCAAGACAGCGTGTGCGATTATCTGGCAGAGCTGCTCTACGACGCTGAGGACGTACCTCTGGAAACCGGCCCGGATCGGAACAGTCGGGAGAGCCCACAAGCCGGGTCGGTAGAGACGGATTCCGACACAAAGCCAGTTACCCAGGCTAAACCCGTAGTACGCGAAACACGAGAACCAGATCTGGCGGAATCTGACGCGGTTGATCGGGAAAAACTGAACCGATTATTGAATTCAGCACAATTTGCCAGAACCGCATTGGCCTCTGAAGTCAAGGCCGCGCCACTCACCACCGTAAACCCGCCAGCTGCTCAGGAACCTGTCGATAAAGTCATTGAGACCCCCGACGAGGACACCCAGTTGCTCGTTGAACCGCATGAGCAAGCGGTTTTACAGTGGTGTGAAAACGGCCGACCACAATGGGCCCAGGAACGATTCGATGTGCTCTTGTTCAAGGTTTATGGGTTGACATTGGCGGTGCCTTTGATTGCCCTGGGCCAGATACAGCCTATAGATGAACAGTTGACGCCACTGTTCGGTCAGGCCGACTGGTTTATGGGCATTCAGCCAACCCCCATGGGAAAAATCAAAACGGTTAATACTGCGCTATTTGTTATGCCCGAAAGATATAACAAAGCCTTTCTGGACACGGCTAAATACGTCATCTCTATTCACGGGGTGCCTTGGGGGCTGGCGGTTGACTCGGTGGAACAGCCCAAAACCTTGTCGCCGGAGGATGTGAAATGGCGATCGGGGCGCACGCAAAGGCCATGGTTGGCCGGCACAGTGAAGGAATACATGTGCGCACTCATTGATATTCCCAATATGGCTGAATTGTTGAATGCGTCCGACAAGAACAGCCGCAAACCGCGTCTATAAAGCTGTTGAACTGACTGGCACAGATGCTGCTTTAAACTATATTTAAGAAACAGTCGTTAGTTTTTTGACGCTTTAGCTGAGGAATGTCCGCATGGCTACCAGTTCTACCAAAACCAAGTCCAGTGATGACCCCATTCTCCAGTGGGTGACGTTCAAGCTGGCGGGCGAAACCTATGGCATCAATGTCATGCAGGTGCAGGAAGTCCTGCGCTATTCGGAAATAGCGCCGGTGCCGGGTGCGCCTTCCTATGTGCTGGGGATCATCAATCTGCGCGGCAATGTGGTAACGGTCATTGATACCCGTCACCGTTTTGGTCTTGAGTCCGGTGAAATAAACGACAATACCCGGATTGTCATCATTGAAGCCGACAGTCACGTGGTGGGTATTCTGGTAGATAGTGTGGCGGAAGTGGTTTACCTCCGGCAATCAGAAATAGAAACCGCACCCAATGTGGGTAACGATGAAAGTGCCAAATTCATCCAGGGCGTTTGCCATAAAAACAATGAGCTGTTGATTCTCATTGAACTGAACAAGCTGCTGTCTGATGGTGAATGGGCAGAGCTGGAGAGCATCTGACATGATGGCGTCTATTCTTGCGGGTCTCTCGGATCTCAATTGGATACTGGTAGGGGCGGTGATGGTCAGCTGGATGGCCACCGCATTTGCTTTGATGAGCCTGCGTCAGACCCGCTTGCAGGAGCAGAAAACCCAGGCATTGCTCGCCAGTTTGCAGCACGATCTGATGGCGAACAGCCATGGCTTGGTGGGCATGGGCAAAAAACTGTTGACCATTGAAAAGGCGATAAAACCAAAAACCGATAAACCTCTACGACAGACGGCACCCAAAACGGCTGATAACGTGGTTTCGCTTTCTGATAAACAGGAGAAGCGCTACCGTCAGGCACGTCTCATGCTGGGTCAGGGATTAAGCGTTGAACAGGTCGCCAATGCTTCCGGTATTTCGCTGGCTGAAGCATCGTTGATTGCCATGTTGCGTGAACCGCGACAGGCTATGGTCTGATGTTGCGTGCAACCGGAGTTGCGTTTGTTATCTGTGTGCTGGCCGGCTGCAGTTTTGTCGATCGCCAGAAGACCACTGAGACCCGCTATCAGGAAGTTTCTGTTAACCCGGCTGTCTGGGCCAGTATCATACCTGGTGTGACTGATGAGCAATGGCTTTTGCGCCATCTCGGCCCACCCGCAACCATCGAAAAGAAGCAGCAGACCCAAATTTTTGTTTATCCCTTGGTGGCTCAGACTACCGACCGGTTAAACGTGTTTTTATTTTATAACCGGCGTTCTGTGGACCAGGCCTATTTCCAGAAGCACATCTATTTGGAAGCGGGTAAAGTCAGCCGCATAGAAACGGTGCAGCCTGTGCCTGCCATGGTAGCTACTCAAATCGTGAACGTAGCGCAACAGCAGGCCAGTCCAGTAACAGAGCCGGTCACACCGTCTGCACCGGCTGCAGAACAAGACCCCTATACCGACGGTCAGACGGATCCTTTTGAACACCCGTGGCCATTTGGCAGCTCACGCTGAACCGATTTTAAATTTCGCTATCCCAATCAAATTGCTTGCCTGAGTGCACAGCCGAATCTGGCCCCAACAGCCATAGGTAGGCAGGCATTAACGCATCGGCGGGCTTTACGTCTTCCGGATTTTCCGCCGGGTAGGCCGCAGCTCGCATCGCGGTGCGTGTAGCGGCGGGGTTAATGCTGTTAGCCCTGACCTGGCTGGTTCCATCTTCCTCATCGGCCAGTGTTTGCATCAGGTTTTCTTGCGCGGCCTTACTCGCTGCGTAAGCGCCCCAATACGCGCGTCCCCGGTAGCCCACGCTGGAGCCTGTGAACACTACGCTTGCGCTGGGCGCTGCGCGCAATAGTGGTAATAGCGACTTGACCATCAGAAAGGGGGCTGTGGCATTCACCTGCAGTATTTTCTGCCAGGTGTCGGCGGCATAATTTTCTAATGGCGTTCGTTCACCCAGTTCAGCTGCATTAAACAAAATGCCGTCAATTCTTCCGAATGCGTCGTCAATTTTGTCGGCCATGTCGATGTAGTCTTTTTCCACCGCGCCTTCAAAATTAATTGGGTAGATAGCGGCCTGAGGCAAATTTTCAGCGTCTATGGCGTCGTACACCTGCTCAAGCTTAGCGATGGTTCTTCCCATCAAAACCACGGTTGCGCCGTGACGTGCAAACGTGAGTGCTGCCTGTTTGCCGATGCCGGAACCTGCACCAGTTACAATAATAATTTTGTCTTTGAGCAGGTCTTTTGCAGGTGCGTATTCGGATAATTTCATGAGGCGTATTTCAACAAATTGGGGTGTATGGCATTAATGCTGCTGCGGATAAGCACGGCTAACTCATTGCTGGTATGGGCCACGGCTTTGGCTTGCCATTCGCTGGGTCGGGTGTCAATTTCAAGATAGCCGTAGCCAGCCGCATAGGCAACCATGCCGGCGCGCAATGCGGCCTGGATATCCCTTTCATGATCACCGCAATAAATACAGTTTTGCTCATCGGCACCGAGCAGCGCCGCCGCCAGCTGTAAAGACTCGGGGTGTGGTTTTGGGCTTTTTACCTCATCGCCGCACACCAACACATTCGGTGTCAGGGATAAGCGAGCGAGCAGGTTGTCGGTAAAGCGCTTGGGCTTATTGGTGACAACGCCCCAGGCGATTCCATGGGCGGTCAGGTCGTTGATCAGGTCTGACAGTCCTGCGTAGACCGCTGCCCGCTCACCAATGCGTCGGGTGTAGCCCTCGAGAAACGCTTGCTTCTGGGTCTCGGTCGCCTCGGTCACGTCAAAGGTCAGCGCCGCCATGGCGGCCGCGCCACCATTGATCCGATCGCGCATGTTAACCGGGTCAACGGCGGGCAAGGATAAGGTCTGGCGTAATTCGTCGGCAACGGCAATAAAGTCCGGAGCGGTATCGACCAGCGTGCCGTCGAGATCAAACAGTACTGCTATTTCAGTCATGGGGTTTCCGTGCTTGTACCAGATAATTCACGGACACATCTTGGTCATCGAGCTTGTACTGGCGCGTAAAAGGATTATAGGTCATGCCTGTCATATGGCCGATCTGAAGTCCAGCGCTGCGTAACCAGCCTGCGAGCTCAGAGGGCCTGATAAATTTGGCGTATTCATGGGTGCCTTTCGGCAGCAGCTTCAGGACGTACTCTGCACCAATGATTGCGAAGGCGTAGGCCTTCGGATTGCGGTTAATGGTGGAGAAAAACAGGTGACCACCAGGCTTTACCATCGCCGCACAAGCGCGAATGACAGAAGCGGGGTCGGGGACATGTTCCAGCATTTCCAGGCATGTTACTACATCGAAACGGTTGGCGTTTTCGCTGGCGTAGGCCTCCGCTGTGGTCTGGTGGTAATCGATATCGAGGTTAGATTCCAGCGCGTGCAGCCTGGCCACTTTCAGCGGGGTTTCACCCATATCAATGCCGGTCACCGACGCGCCCCGTTGGGCCATGGCTTCGGTTAACAGGCCGCCACCACAGCCCACGTCCAGTATTTTTTTGCCGGCAACGTTAGCGTGTTTGTCGATGTAATTGGCCCGCAACGGATTGATATCGTGCAGCGGTTTGAATTCACTCGAGGGATCCCACCAGCGATTGGCCAGGGCCTCGAATTTTGCCACCTCGGCCGGGTCAACATTGGTTGAGGTGTGGGTTTTCATGGTTGTCGTCCTGTTACTATCTTCTTCTGCCATTGTTGCGCCCGCTGCGCCAGCTGATCGACGTCCAGCGTTGTGAGGGCGTGATCGATGAGTAGCGCGTTGCCGTCAACCCACAGGTGTGAGGCCGAATGGGCATTGTCGTTGTACACCAACTGGGCGACGGGATCATAGCAGGGCAGGTTGCCGATGCCGGTCAGCGGGAAAGCGGCGATGTCTGCGCGCTTGCCTTTTTCAATACTGCCTGTCTCGTTGTCGATACCCAGTGCCTTTGCGCCATTAATGGTGGCCATGCTCAGGCATTCGTGGGCCGAAAGACTGGCAGGGTTTCCGGAGGCGATTTTCGCCAAAAACGCCGCCGATTTCATCTCTCCGGCCATATTCAGATCGTTGTTGCTGGCGCAGCCGTCGGTCCCCAGTGCGACATTGACGCCATTCTCAATCAATTTTGTCACCGGGCAGATGCCGGAGGCGAGTTTCATGTTGCTCTCGGGGCAATGCACCACATGGCATTGCCATTGCTGAACCAGTTCAATATCCCGATCGGTTAATTGGGTCATGTGCACCAATTGGGTCCTGGGGCCCAGCACGCCCAGCTGCGCCAGTCGCTCCAATGGGCGGATGTCGCCTGCGTTGGCAATCTCGGTGGCGGTTTCGTGCGCGTGAATCTGAATACCTGCATCCAGTTCGGATGCCAGCGTCGCAACCCGGCTGAGTGCCTGGTCATTTACGGTGTAAGGTGCGTGCGGCCCGAAGGCGATGGCGATACGGTCGTAGTTGCGGTAGTCATCATGAAGTTTCAGGCCCTTGCTGAAATACTCGTCTTCGGTCGCTGCCCAAGGGGTAGGGAAGTCTATGATCGGGAAGGTGATCTGGGCGCGCAAGCCCGCCTCGCGCACAGCCTTGGCGGCCGCGTCCGGGTAGAAGTACATATCGGAGAAACAGCTCGTGCCCGAGCGTATCATCTCGGCTGTGGCGAGCAGGGTGCCGTCGTAAACGAAGTCGAAGCCCACATGGCGGCCCTCTGCCGGCCAGATATGCTGTTCCAGCCAGGTCTGTAGCGACAGGTCGTCGGCGTAGCCCCGCAATAGCGTCATGGCCGCATGACCGTGCGCGTTAATAAAGCCAGGGGTGACCAGGTGATGATCCAGGTGGTGCTCAGTCTCTGCCAGGTATTGTCGGGTCGCCTGCGTTTGGCTGGTTATGTCCACGATTTTTCCGTCAGAGATCACCAGAGCGCAGTCACTGAGTACGCGACCCTCTGGTGCCGCCGGTGCTATCCACTTCGCATTGATCACCAGATCGACGGTTTGTTTGCCTGAATTCATGGAATTTCTCACCCTCTATTCTGGTTGCTTTTTGACCAGTTCGTGTGCCGCTCGGGCTCCGGTCGGGCAGTATACCTAGGATGTTCGCTCAGCATCAGGGGCAGTGCCTATGTAATTGAATTTATGGTAGTATCCGGCGATTGTGCGGGCTGTAAAGCCGCGCCTGACTCTGCCAGCGCAGAGGTGCTCGAAAAACCACCTTTGCAGCCTACTTTTTGAGCTGCGCGGGGTTGCAGGGCTAAGACCAACAAGCAAAGGATAAAGAGCCTCCATGGGTGAAATAGCGAAAGAAATATCACCAGTCAATATCGAAGACGAACTCAAGCAGTCATACCTCGACTATGCCATGAGCGTCATCGTTGGCCGTGCACTGCCCGATGTGCGCGATGGCCTTAAACCTGTGCACCGGCGCGTGCTGTTCGCTATGAGCGAGCTCAATAACGATTGGAACAAACCTTACAAGAAGTCGGCCCGTGTTGTCGGTGACGTGATCGGTAAATACCATCCTCACGGCGACTCTGCTGTGTACGATACGATTGTGCGGATGGCTCAACCATTCAGTCTGCGTTACATGCTGGTAGACGGCCAGGGTAACTTCGGTTCCATTGACGGCGATTCCGCAGCCGCCATGCGATACACCGAAATCCGCATGGCCAAAATTGCCCACGATTTACTGGCTGATCTCGATAAAGAGACGGTTGATTACGTCCCTAACTACGACGGTACCGAGCAAATACCCGCGGTACTGCCCACACGCATTCCGAATCTGTTGGTCAATGGCTCTTCCGGTATTGCGGTGGGTATGGCGACCAATATCCCGCCCCACAACCTGACCGAGGTGGTCAAGGGCTGTCTGGCGTTGATTGACAATGCCGATATCACCATCGACGAGCTGATGGAGTACATTCCGGGGCCGGATTTCCCCACGGCGGCCATCATTAACGGCCGTGCGGGTATTATCGAAGCCTATAAAACCGGACGTGGTCGTATTTATATCCGCGCCCGCGCGGAAGTGGAAGTGGATGCAAAAACCAGCCGCGAGCGCATTGTCATTTCAGAAATTCCCTATCAGGTGAACAAAGCCCGCCTGATTGAAAAGATCGCGGAACTGGTAAAAGAAAAGAAAATCGAAGGCATCAGTGAGCTGCGCGACGAGTCCGACAAAGACGGTTTGCGCGTGGTGATTGAACTGAAGCGGGGTGAGGTGGGCGACGTTATTCTCAATAACCTCTACGCTCAGACCCAGCTGGAAAACGTTTTCGGTATCAATATCGTCGCCTTGGTTGACGGTCAGCCGCGCATCCTGAACCTGAAAGAGATGCTCGAGTATTTTGTTCGCCACCGGCGCGAAGTGGTGACCCGGCGTACGGTCTATCTGCTGCGTAAAGCGCGCGAGCGCGGCCATATTCTGGAAGGCCTGGCGGTGGCCATCGCCAACATTGATCCTGTGATCGAGCTGATCAAGGCTTCTGCGACACCGGCGGATGCAAAAGATGCCTTGCTCGCCCGTGGCTGGGAGTCTGGCACCATCAGTCAGTTCCTCGAGCGAGCGGGCAGCGATGCTTGTCGCCCGGACGGTTTACCGGAACAGTTCGGCATGCGCGACGGTCGTTATTATCTGTCGCCCGAGCAGGCTCAGGCCATTCTGGAATTGCGCCTGCACCGCCTCACCGGCATGGAGCACGACAAGCTGTTGGCGGAGTATCAGGAAAAACTCAACCAGATCGCTGAATACCTGGAAATTCTCGGGTCTTCCGTCCGCTTGATGGAAGTGATTCGCGGCGAATTAGAACAGGTACTGGTGGATTTTGGTGATGAGCGCCGGTCGGAAATCGTCACGTCACGTCGCGACCTGACCATTGAGGATCTGATCACAGAAGAAGATCGTGTGGTAACCATCTCCCACGGTGGCTACGCAAAAAGTCAGCCGCTGACCGACTACCAGGCGCAGCGCCGGGGCGGGCAGGGCAAGTCTGCCACTGCCGTAAAAGACGAAGATTTCGTTGAGCATTTGTTGATTGCCAATACCCACACCACCATATTGCTGTTTACCAATGCCGGTAAGGTGTACTGGTTAAAAGTCTATGAAATTCCATTGGCGGGTCGCCAGTCACGTGGTCGTCCAGTGGTTAACTTGCTGCCACTGGCTGAAGGTGAGCGGGTGACATCGATTCTGCCTGTTGATGAATACGACGACGATCATTTTATCTTCATGGCCACGGCTAACGGCACAGTCAAGAAAACGGCGTTAACCCAATTCTCCCGTCCCCGCAGTGTCGGTCTGAAAGCGATTGAGCTCGATGAAGGGGATCAGTTGGTAGAGACGGCCATTACCGATGGTAAGCAAACCATTATCCTGTTTGCTTCTACTGGCAAAGCCGCTCGTTTTGCCGAAGACGATGTACGTTCGATGGGCCGCGTTTCCCGCGGTGTGCGCGGCATCCGTATGCCCGAAGGTGCAACCGTAGTGGGTATGGTTGTGCCGCAAGAGAATGGCTACGTGTTGACTGTCAGTGAAAATGGCTACGGTAAGCGTACTCAGGTAGATGAGTTCCCGACCAAGGGGCGTGGTTCGCAAGGCGTGATCGCAATGGCAAGTTCTGAGCGCAATGGCGCGCTGGTCGGCGCTGTTCAGGTCATGGACGGTGAAGAAATTATGCTCATTTCCGATTTGGGCACGCTGGTGCGCACGCGGGTTGATGAGGTGTCGGTACTGAGCCGGAACACCCAGGGTGTTCGCCTGATTAAAGTCAAAGACGGCGAACAATTGGTAGGAGTCGAGCGCATTGCGGAGTCTGAAGAAGACGAACCGGAAGAAGGCGGCGAAGAGTAAGCCCGTTAAAATAAAGAACATTTGTATGAGTCACGATCCACAATCGGAAACGAAACAGAATCTGATCGCGCTGCGCGACCGGATAGACACTATCGATGAACAAATCGGCGAGTTGATCAGCGAGCGCGCCCGCTGTGCCCAGGAAGTTGCTGAGGTCAAAAAAGCCGCTGGCGAGCCGCAGGTGACGTTTTACCGGCCAGAGCGCGAGGCGCAAGTGTTGCGGCGTGCCATGGAGCGCAATAAAGGTCCGCTTAACGATGAGGAAATGGCGCGGCTTTTCCGGGAGATAATGTCTGCCTGCTTGGCCCTGGAAGAGCCCATCAAAGTGGCGTTCCTCGGCCCGGAGGGCACGTTCACTCAACAAGCGGCAATCAAGCACTTTGGCCATAGTGCGGTTACCCGCCCGATGTCGGCCATCGATGAGGTGTTCCGAGAAGTGGAGGCGGGTGCCGTAAACTACGGCGTCGTTCCCGTTGAAAACTCCAGTGAAGGTGTTGTCACCCACACCCTGGACAATTTCATCGGCTCCAATCTGAAAATTTGTGGTGAAGTTGAGCTTCGTATTCATCATCATCTGATGATTTCCGATGTCACCCACAAGGATGCGATTACGCGCATTTATTCCCACTCGCAATCGCTGGCCCAATGCCGAAAATGGCTCGATGCACATTACCCTAAAGCCGAGCGCGTAGCGGTTAATTCCAATGCTGAAGCCGCCAAGCGGATCAAGGGTGAGTGGAATGCGGCGGCCATTGCCGGTCGCATGGCAGCAGAGCTGTATGGCCTCAATATGCTGCATGAAAAAATTGAAGATGAGCCGGATAATTCCACCCGGTTTCTTATCATTGGTACCGAGCGCGTACCTGCCAGTGGCACGGACAAAACGTCTATCGTCGTCTCGGTGAAGAACTCTCCCGGTGCCTTGCACGATTTGTTGGCGCCTTTCCAGAAACACAAAGTGGATCTTACGCGCGTGGAAACGCGCCCGTCCCGTACCGGTGCCTGGAACTACGTGTTCTTTATTGATTTCAAAGGACATACCGACGATGTGCCGGTGCAGACAGCTCTCGCAGAAGTCGCAGAACGCGTAGCCGATCTGAAGGTATTGGGTTCTTATCCTAAAGGCGTGCTGTAAATGGCTGGGGATTTTCTGACCTGGCACAGCCACAGTGTCGACCAGGAGCAGCATGCCCGTCAAAAAGGCCAGCGCCCTTGTCTGATCTGGCTCACGGGCCTCAGTGGCTCAGGCAAATCCACCATTGCCAATGCGCTGGAACTGGAGCTGCTCAAGGCTGATAGGCACAGCTATCTTTTGGATGGCGACAATGTGCGCATGGGTTTGAACAAGGATCTGGGTTTTTCCGATGCCGACAGGGTTGAGAACATCCGCCGGATTGCCGAGGTGTCCCGGTTAATGGTGGATGCTGGTCTTATTGTGATCAGTGCCTTTATCTCGCCGTTTAATGCCGAGCGCCGACTGGCAAAAAGCCTGTTTCCGGAAGGCCAGTTTTTTGAAGTGCACGTCAACGCACCGCTGGCGGTCTGTGAGACCAGGGATCCGAAGGGCTTGTATAAAAAAGTCAGGGCGGGAGAAATCCGGCAGTTTACTGGCGTAGATTCTCCCTATGAAATTCCCGATTCACCCGATCTTGTATTGAATACTGCAGAGCATGATGTACAAGGCTGTGTAGATCAACTACTGGCTTTTTTAATTGCGCAGGGCGTATTGCCTGCGCCTGAGGGCAGAGTGTGAACGTCGTCAACACACTGGTTGTGGTTGGCCTGGGGTTAATCGGGTCCAGCCTGGCTGCCGGATTAAAACAGCGCGGTAGGGTCGGGCGTGTGTTAGGCGTTGCGCGCCGGACTGAGACGCTGCAGGAAGCACAGTCGATGGGTATCATTGACGCTGGTGCGCTGTCCTTGTCTGAATTGTCAGGTGAGTTGGTGCCGGGCGATGTGGTGTTTATTTCTGTGCCCACGTTGGCCGTCGAATCGGTGTTAGACGAATGCAAAGCCTGCTTACCAGCCGGCATCATTATTACGGACGGCGCCTCGGTCAAAGGCAGTGTGCTTGATGCTGCACGCCGGGTATGGGGGGTTGTGCCCCCCGAGCTGGTGGCAGGCCACCCCATCGCGGGTTCGGAAAAAAGCGGCGTCAGCGCCTGTAACCCGGATTTGTATGTCAATCATCGCGTCATTCTTACGCCGGTGGAAGAGACCAGCATCGGAGCGCATCAGAAAGTCACAGCTTTGTGGCAGGCTGTTGAGGCGGAAGTACTGAATATGCCGGTAGACCTGCATGACGACGTGCTGGCCGCCACCAGTCATTTACCTCATGCCATCGCCTATTCGTTGGTAGATACGCTGGCTCACGATTCCGATAACGAAGATATTTTCCGGTATGCGGCGGGTGGATTCCGGGATTTTACCCGTATCGCGTCCAGCGATCCGGTTATGTGGCATGACATTATGCAGGCCAATCAGGCCAGTGTGTTGGACGCCATTGATTTGTTCAGCGCAAACCTTGGTCGTTTGCGTAAAGCTATCGCGACAGACGATAGCGAATATATGCTCGGCGTGTTCACACGCGCCAAAGAGGCGAGAGATCACTTTACACGGTTAATAAATAAACAGGCGTTTGTTCCCAAAATGCAAAGTAAAGAAGTCACATATGTCATGCAACCCGGTGGTCAGGTCAACGGCCAGATTCGTGTTCCGGGCGATAAATCCATTTCCCATCGCTCCATCATGCTCGGCTCGTTGGCCGAGGGTGTGACCGAAGTCGAAGGTTTCCTCGAGGGTGAAGATGCACTGGCCACCCTGCAGGCCTTCCGCGATATGGGTGTCGTTATCGAAGGCCCCAATAACGGCCGGGTAAAAATCCACGGTGTCGGACTCCACGGTCTGCAAAAACCGGCTGGGCCACTCTATCTAGGCAACTCGGGTACCTCGATGCGCCTGCTCGCCGGAATTCTGGCCGGCCAACCCTTCGATACAGTGTTAACCGGCGATGAGTCATTGTCCAAGCGGCCTATGAACCGCGTTGTGAAACCCCTGCTGTCCATGGGTGCCAGGATTGAAGCCGAAGGTGAAAAGGGTTTTCCCCCTGTGAAAATCACCGGTGGCCAATCGCTTAGAGCAATGGATTACACCCTGCCGATGGCCAGTGCACAGGTTAAATCCTGCGTATTGTTGGCAGGTCTGTATGCGGACGGTGAAACCTCTGTAACAGAGCCTGCACCCACACGCGATCATACCGAGCGAATGTTGCGCGGCTTTGGTTACAAGGTGAGCAGTGAAGGCCCAAAAGCGAGCCTGAAAGGCGGAAGTTCGCTTTTTGCAACGCAAATTGACGTGCCGGCTGATATTTCCAGCGCTGCATTCTTTATGGTGGCTGCATCTATCGCCCCGGGCAGTGATCTCACGCTCACCCATGTAGGCATCAACCCAACCCGCATAGGCATTATCAACATTTTGCGTCTGATGGGTGCTGACATTACCATCAGCAACGAGCGGGAAGTAGGTGGCGAGCCGGTCGCAGACATTAGGGTGCAGCATGCACCATTGAAGGGCATTCAGATTCCGGAAGACCAGGTACCCCTGGCTATTGATGAATGTCCGGTGCTGTTTGTGGCCGCCGCCTGTGCCGAAGGCACCACAGTACTGACTGGAGCCGAAGAGCTGCGGGTCAAGGAGAGCGATCGCATCCAATGCATGGCAGACGGCTTAATTACGCTTGGTATCAAGGCTGAGCCTACGCCAGACGGTATTGTAATCGAAGGTGGGCAGCTGGGGCAGGGCACCGTGGAAAGCTATGGAGACCATCGCATTGCCATGGCGTTTGCCGTTGCCTCACTGCGCTCATCCGGCCCGATTACCATTCTGAATTGTGCCAATGTGGGCACGTCATTCCCTAATTTTGCCGAGTTGGCACAGAATGTGGGTATAAAACTAACAACGCAGGCCCAATAGTCGCGAAAGCCAGGGCTGGCGATGATGTAAATTGATGGAGTAAATAATGACTGCAGCGTTAACCTGCTTTAAGGCCTACGATATCCGTGGCAAATTGGGCGAAGAGCTTAATGACGATATTGCTTATCGCATTGGTCGTGCCTATGCGGAATTTCTGAAACCCGCGCAGGTGGTTGTGGGCGGCGATGTCCGCCTTACCAGCGAGTCACTGAAACTGGCGTTAGCTGAAGGCCTGCGTGACAGTGGCGTGAACGTACTGGACATCGGCCTGTGTGGCACCGAAGAAATTTATTTTGCCACGAGTCACTTGGGTGTCGATGGTGGCATTGTAGTAACGGCAAGCCATAATCCCATCGATTACAACGGCATGAAAATGGTGCGTAAGGATTCGCGCCCCATCAGTAACGATTCCGGTTTGCTGGATATTAAACAATTAGCGGAACACAATGCGTTCGGCGAAAAAGCTCCTACCCGTGGAAGCTATGAGCAGGTGTCTGTGCTGGAGGATTATGTACAGCACCTGTTGTCTTATGTGGATGTCAGCAAGCTAAAGCCGCTTAAGTTGGTGGTTAACGCCGGTAATGGCGCCGCGGGTCATGTTATAGATGCGCTGGAAAAACACCTCCCGTTTACTTTTATCAAAGTGCACCACGAGCCGGACGGCACTTTCCCCAATGGCATTCCCAATCCGCTTGAGCATGACAATCGTCAAGACACCATTGATGCGGTATTGGCGCATAAGGCGGACATGGGTATTGCGTGGGATGGCGATTTTGACCGCTGCTTTTTGTTTGATGCCAGTGGGCAGTTTACCGAAGGTTATTATATTGTCGGTTTGCTCGCAGAAGCTTTCCTTGCCAAAACACCGGGTGCCAAGGTTATTCATGACCCGCGTCTGACCTGGAATACCGTTGAGATATGTGAATCCTCCGGCGGCAAGGCAATCCAATCCAAAACCGGCCATGCGTTCATCAAAGAAATCATGCGGGCGGAGGATGCAGTGTACGGCGGTGAAATGAGTGCGCATCATTATTTTCGCGATTTTTTCTACTGTGACAGCGGCATGATCCCCTGGTTGCTGGTGGCCGAATTGATTTCGGTGAAGGACCAGCCTCTGGAGTCCATGCTGGCCGAGCGCATCGCGAAATTCCCATCGCCGGGTGAAATCAATAGCAAAGTTGTGGATGCCAAAGCGGCGATTGATCGCGTTGCAGCCGCCTACCAGAATGATGCAGTTGCCATTGATAAAACTGATGGTGTCAGTATGACGTTTGATGAATGGCGTTTTAATCTGCGTATGTCCAATACTGAGCCAGTAGTGCGGCTTAATGTGGAAACGCGTGGAGATAAGGCGCTGATGGATAAGGTTACGCAAGAGATTCTCTCGTTAGTAAGGCAGTAGTTGGCATATATATTTCAACCTTGCTATTCGCAGCTGGGAAGCGGATGGCCGCGCCGCCGATCCCACAGTTTTTTCCTGATTATGGTGTAAAGCTGCCTTGTGGGAGCGGCTTCCCAGCCGCGAACTTCCTGAACAAAGGAATAAATTATGAACAATAAACCCGTCACCAAAGCCGTATTTCCCGTCGCTGGCATGGGCACCCGCTTTTTACCCGCAACCAAGGCGATTCCGAAGGAAATGCTGCCTATTGTGGATAAGCCTTTGATCCAATATGCGGTTGAAGAGGCTTATGCCGCCGGCATTCGTGAAATGATATTTATTACCGGCTATCACAAGCGGTCGATTGAAGACCATTTTGATAGCGCCTATCAGCTAGAATCGGAACTCGAAATCGCCAACAAGCTAGAACTTCTCGATACGGTTCGCTCTGTAAAGCCGGATGATATGGAGTGTGTTTATATTCGTCAGCCAAAAGCCTTGGGGTTAGGGCATGCTATATGTTGTGCCGAGAGGTTGATCAATGATGAATATTTTGCCGTGCTGCTTGCGGACGATTTAATGGTAGGAGAAGGCAAACCGATTCTTGCTCAAATGGTTGATGTATATCATCAGACGGGCGGGTCGGTGATGGCTACGCAGGATGTGCCACGCGAAGAAACCTATAAGTACGGTATTCTGGATGTAGCTGGAAGTGCGGAGCAAACTGCGCGCATAGTGGGCATGATCGAGAAGCCTGCCGTTGAGGACGCGCCTTCTACCTTGGCAGTATCCGGTCGTTATGTTCTGTCATCCAGCGTGTTCGGGTACATCAAATCCCAGCCTAAAGGTAAGGGCGGAGAAATTCAGCTCACCGACGGCATAGCCGCCATGTTGAAAGATGAAGGTGTTTATTCGTATCGCTACAACGGTCGCCGCTATGATTGCGGCAGTAAGGAAGGCTACGTAAAGGCCACTATCGATATGGCATTGGCAAGTAACGGTTTGTCTGCGGCAACGCGTGAGCATATAAATAGTCTTAATATCTGAGATTCGCGGCTGGGATCGGAAGGCCGCCCCGCGCTCCCACAGTAGAAGCAAAGTATTGTGGGAACGCGGGTCGGCTTCCCTGCCGCGAAAAGGCTCAAAAAAGCCATAGTTTTAATGCACTCTCGTGCCACCCATCCTCTGAATCATTGACAAATTTTCGCACCCCTTTACTTGGTACAAATGAAGTAGGAAATTCACCTACACGCTTTGACGTATTCACCCACAAGACATTCGCTCGCCGTTTACCTACTCTGTAATCGCCGGTAAGTAATACGGCGACTTAAAGAATGGATTCTTAACTACTGAAAAGGAATTTGGTATGAAGCGTACTACTGCATTGCTGCCGGCATTTTTTTCTCGCCGCGCTCACATCCGCTGTTGTCCCCACCGCATATGTCTCTGCTGACGAAAAACCCCTTGTTGTGGCACAGACCTCTACTGTAAATATCAACACCGCCAGCGCGGAGGAGTTGTCGGCCTCCCTTAAGGGGATTGGCACATCTAAAGCGCAAGCCATTGTAGATTACCGGGAAAAGGTGGGTAAGTTTGTCTCCATCGATCAGCTTGCTGAAGTTAAGGGTATAGGCGCTGCCACGGTTGAAAAAAACCGCGCGCTTATCCGGCTGCAGTAAACCGTTTCCGTACTACCCATAGCCCTGGGTATTTTTACCGTTTGTTAAGGTTTCGGAGGCGGGCAGGGAGCCATTGCCAGTTCATGATGAGTCGGCAGCCTCCTTTAATCTTAGCGAGCGGTCTTTTTTTATAATGCATTCGCGGCTAGGAAGCCGCTCCAACAGTTAGGTGTAGGAGCGGCTTCCCAGCCGCGAATGGCCTGGCACCCAACCCGAGTCCCCATACCCCTGTTTTCCCCGTATAATCCGCCCTCAGTTTTATCAACATCCGGCGCAGTACATGGAAAACACCCCCCTCATCATCACTATCGATGGTCCCTCCGGTTCCGGTAAAGGCACTATCGCCCAGCGTGTCGCTAAATCACTCGGGCTACAGTTGCTCGATAGCGGCGCCTTATATCGTCTGGTCGCTTTAGTTGCCCTGCGTAATAACATCAATGCAGACGACCACGTCGCTCTGGCCCACGCTGCACGGGCTCTGGATATCCGCTTTGAACCTACCGATACCGGCGTGTGTGCCTGGCTCGCCGGTGAAGATGTCAGTTTGGCGATCCGTCAGGAAGAGGTCGGGCTCATGGCATCACAAGTGGCCGCTGTACCCGCCGTTCGGGCAGCGTTGTTGGACCGTCAACGCGCTTTCGCTCAAGCCCCTGGGGTAGTCGCCGATGGTCGCGATATGGGCACCGAAGTCTTCCCGCAAGCAACCGTCAAGGTCTACCTCACGGCCAGTGCCGAGGAAAGGGCCAATAGGCGCTATAACCAGTTGAAAGCAAAGGGGGAATCTGTTAACCTCCGCCGCCTGCTGGAAGACATCCAGGCACGCGATGAGCGGGACATGAACCGACAGGTCTCACCCCTCAAGCCTGCAGCGGACGCGGTGATAATCGACAGTTCGCAAATGGGTATTGATGAAGTGCAGGATGCGGTGCTGGCGTTAGTCGACAAACGCTGACCCAACCTTCGCCTCGCCGAACGTGTTTTCCAGCCTACGGCGTCCCGCTGCTTTGCCAGAAATGAGCAGTTGGCGCTTTATTTTTAACTGGCCCGTGTCACTGGCGATACGGTAAGCAGCGAATCCATAACAACCCCGGATTCCTGTGTCCTCATTATTAGGTAGCCTCATGAGCGAAAGCTTTGCAGAACTCTTTGAAGAAAGTTTGAAATCCGTTGATATGATCCCCGGCACCATCGTGACCGGTGTGGTAATCGATATCGACAAAGACTGGGTGACTGTTCACGCCGGTCTGAAATCCGAAGGCGTGATTCCCGCCGAGCAGTTCAAGAATGAAAACGGCGAGCTGACCCTGTCTATTGGTGACGAGGTTCAGGTTGCTCTGGAAACCGTTGAAGACGGTTTCGGTGAGACCCGTCTTTCCCGCGAGAAGGCCAAGCGTGCCGAAGCCTGGAAAGTACTGGAAGCTGCGCATAATGCTGACGAAGTGGTTACCGGTGTTATCAATGGCAAGGTTAAGGGTGGTTTCACCGTTGACGTGGCCAGCATCCGTGCGTTCCTGCCAGGTTCTCTGGTAGACGTGCGCCCCGTACGCGAAACCGCGCACCTGGAAGGCAAAGAGCTTGAATTCAAAGTGATCAAGCTGGACCAGAAGCGCAACAACGTAGTTGTATCCCGTCGTGCCGTTCTGGAGCAGGCCAACTCGGCTGAGCGTGAAGAACTGCTGGCAAGCCTGCAGGAAGGTATGGCCGTTAAGGGTATCGTTAAGAACCTGACCGACTACGGTGCTTTCGTAGACCTGGGCGGCGTAGACGGCCTGCTGCACATTACCGATATGGCCTGGAAGCGCATCAAGCACCCAAGCGAAATCGTTGCAGTTGGCGATGAAATCGACGTTAAAGTGCTGAAGTTCGATCGCGAGCGCAACCGCGTATCTCTGGGTCTGAAGCAGCTGGGCGAAGATCCATGGGCCGCTATCACCAACCGTTACCCCGAAGGTGCCAAGGTTAAAGCCGTGGTGACCAACCTGACCGACTACGGCTGTTTCGCCGAGCTGGAAGAGGGTGTAGAAGGTCTGGTGCACGTATCCGAAATGGATTGGACCAACAAGAACATCCATCCGTCCAAAGTTGTAAACGTGGGCGACGAAGTGGAAGTGATGGTTCTGGACATCGACGAAGAGCGTCGTCGTATTTCTCTGGGTATCAAGCAGTGTCAGGAAAACCCCTGGGATGCGTTTGGTCGCCAGTACGCCAAGAACGACAAGATCTCCGGTAAGATCAAGTCCATCACCGACTTCGGTATCTTCATCGGCCTGGATGGCGGCATCGACGGTCTGGTTCACCTGTCCGACATTTCCTGGAACGAGAATGGCGAAGAAGCCGTTCGCAAGTACAAGAAAGGCGACGAGCTGGAAACCGTTATCCTGGCCATCGATCCCGAGCGCGAGCGCATCAGCCTGGGTATCAAGCAGCTGGATCAGGACCCCTTCAGTGACTATGTTGCCACCAACGACAAGGGCACCATCGTTACCGGTACTGTGAAAGAAGTTGATGCCAAGGGTGCTGTAATCACTCTTGCCGACGACGTAGAAGCTACTCTGAAAGCGTCTGAAATCAGCCGCGATAAGGTAGAAGATGCGCGCAACGTACTGAAAGAAGGCGAGTCTGTTGAAGCCAAGATCATCAACGTGGATCGCAAGAACCGCGTGATCAACCTGTCTATCAAGTCTAAAGATGTAGACGACGAGAAAGCAGCGATCAAAGAGCACAGCAACAAGTCTTCTGAGTCTGCTGCTCCTGCAACCCTGGGTGACCTGATCAAGGCCCAGATGCAGAGCCAGGACAAGTAATCGCAAGATTACAATGTCTGTAGAAAAGGGCCGCTTATGCGGCCCTTTTTTGTTGGAGCGGCGGGGCGGCCATCCGCTTCATAGCTGGAATGCTCAGCTGTGGGAGCGGCTTCCTAGCCACGAATGAATCCGGCACCAACCCATTCGCGGCTGGGTAGCCGCTCCTACAGTCAAAATCAAACCCTAAACCCTATAAAAAACAGCAACTTACCCTTAATTTTGGTTGCAGATTCTCCAATGCTGGTGTAAAAATAACGCTATGTGATTGAATTTTGGCGATTTTTCGCCGTTCGAGAGCGTAAATCCACCGCCTGGGGGCCAGAAAATGACCAAATCCGAGCTTATTGAGCGTATTGCTCAGCGGCAGGATCAGTTGTCTGCCAAGGATGTTGAGCTTACGGTTAAGCTGCTTTTGGACTATATGTCAGAAGTGCTGGCTGCGGGCGACCGGATTGAAATCCGGGGGTTTGGTAGCTTTTCATTGCACTATCGCGAACCTCGTATTGGCCGCAATCCAAAGACCGGCGATTCGGTAGAATTGGCAGGTAAATACGTCCCGCATTTCAAGCCAGGTAAGGAAATGCGCGATCGCGTTAACCAAAGCCTGCATGAATACCCCTAAGGGGCACCATGAGCGCCATAAAACGTATCATCGTACTGTTTCTACTATTGCTGTTCGGCATTCTCGGCGCCTGGTTCGGCTGGGTGAATCGCACTCAGGTGGAATTGAATCTTCTCGGCGTTACCTCTGTCGAGCTCAGTTTGGGCATTATCGTATTGGGGGCGCTGTCTTTTGGTGTGTTTGCCGGATTGGCAGTCGCACAAATCAGCGTGTATCAATTGCGGTTGAAAAACCGCTCACTCACCAAAAAGCTCAGTTATAACCAGGGCAAAGCGGACTAAAGCCTGAATGACCACTGGCAGCATATTTCTCATGGTGCTGATAGCCTTAATTATTGGCTATGTCATGGGTATTTATCAGCGCCGCGCAGAACCCGAAGAGCTGGAGGAGCAGCGTTCAGACGAGCAGGCGCTGCTGAAAAGTCTGGGCTTGATACTGCGCGATGAGTCAGACGCGGGGCTCGATCAATTTATTCACCGGCTCGATGTGACGCCAGCCACCCTCGATACACACCTGGCCGTGGGCACCTTGTTCCGGCGCAAAGGTGAAGTCAGCCGTGCCATCAAAGTGCATCAGAACCTGATATCCCGCCCGAGTCTTTCCAAGGCGCAGCGACTTAACGCCCAGCTTGAGCTTGCCCGGGATTTCTATCAGGCGGGGTTGCTGGACCGTGCCGAACGGCTGTTGTTGGAGCTGTTCGACGCCGATGACGTCTCGCGCGACGATGTAGCGAATCTCCTGGTGGAGATTTATCAGGACGAAAAAGAATGGCCTAAGGCAATTGATATTGTCGACCGGTTGGGCAAGGGCTGGTTTACGAAGCTGTCGGAGGAGTGGCAGCTCATACGTGCCCACTTTTGCTGCGAGCAAGCAACAGTTGCACTTAAGGCGGGCGATATGCTTGAAGCCCGGCGGTTACTAAAGCAGGCCAGGCTACAGCAAAAAGGACTTGCCCGGGCCTGTTTGCTTTTGGCTGATATTGAAATGCAGGCGGGCAATCGTGCAGCAGCGGTGGGTGCTATTAATCAGGCGGTGCTCAGTGGATTCGATTACGTATTCCCGGCTATCCCTTTGCTGTCTGAGCTGGCACAGGACCCCAAGCATCGCGCGAGTGCTATTGAATTACTGCGCCAAGGCTGGCGGGAATCAGCGCTGGCCGCGTGCCTGCTGAAAGAGTCCGAGCTCGAAGCGTCTCGTGACCTGGAGGAATCACTGAATATTTTGCTGCTGGCGTTGCGCGATCGGCCGAACCTGAGATTGTTGCACCGCTACCTGACCTTGCTGCAGTCTCGCTCGTCAGACGTGGCAGAGCTCAATGAAACGCTCGATAAAGTCGCAGCGCGGCTGGATGCAATGCCCCAGTACCGGTGTGGGCATTGCGGTTTCACTGCAAAACAGCTGCACTGGCTTTGTCCTAGCTGCAAGCGCTGGGGCGGCCTTGCGCCAATCAAAGGCCTGGAGGGCGTATAGCCTCTTCCATTGTTAGCGCGACTTCCATGTAGGAGCCTCGAGCCCCTTCTCTGTGGGAGCGGCTTCCCAGCCGCGAATACCCCCAAGCAAATAGGCGCCCTCCGTTGGCGCGATGGGCGGCCATCTGATTCCTGTCCGAGAAGTCCTGTGCAACCCCCTTAAACCACCCCCCAAAATCCCCTACAATACGGCCTCGTAAAAAAATCACCCGGTTCACTAAATGTCCGTCCCAAACTCCCCCGTTATCGTCGCACTGGACTACCCCAATGCAGAGTCCGCCCTCGCCATGGCAGACAAGCTCGACCCCACCAAATGCCGGGTCAAAGTTGGCAAAGAGCTCTTCACCGCCGAGGGTCCGGCACTGGTAAGAACCCTGGTCAAAAAAGGTTTTCAGGTGTTCCTTGATCTCAAATTCCACGACATCCCCAACACCGTCGCCAAAGCCGTAACTGCCGCCGCTGAGCTGGGCGTTTGGATGGTCAATGTGCACGCCTCGGGCGGCAAACGAATGATGCAAGCCGCGCACGAGGCACTAAAACCCTACGGCGCCAACGCGCCCTTGTTAATCGCCGTCACCGTGTTGACCTCAACGGAAGAGGGGGAGTTGAACGATATTGGGCTGGATTGTTCAATCAATGGACAAGTGTTGCGCCTGGCAACGCTGGCGAAAGATTGCGGGCTTGATGGCGTGGTGTGCTCCGCCCAGGAGGCAGAGATGCTGAAAGGCGCTCAGGGTCCGGAATTCCAACTTGTCACCCCGGGTATCCGCCCCGCATCCGCCACAGCCGATGATCAGCGCCGCATCATGACGCCAAGTCAGGCATTGAAAGCCGGAGTGGATTACATGGTAATCGGGCGCCCCATTACACAGGCAGAAGACCCGCAACAAGCCCTCAATGAGATCCTCAAAGAGTGTGGCGCGTAAAACAACATCGGGTCTAGATTATACATGTGCTCAGACATTTGTCCGGTCAATTTGTTGGGGCCCGCTTCTTGGCCTGCATAACCTGGTTCAACGGTTAACCACCTTTCCAGTTCACGCATACCCTTATTCCCAAATATTCTCCTACCCTAGAGACTAACCTACTGATTTCCCATATAATTCCGTCACATTTTTGACATAAGTTGGCACGAGTGTACAATGCCTGCCAGCCAAGGATAGCGAACCTCCCAAGACCATGACCACCAACTACAAAATGACCCACCTCCAGCAGTTGGAGGCAGAAAGTATTCATATCATCCGCGAAGTAGCCGCAGAGTTTGATAACCCGGTAATGCTCTATTCCGTAGGCAAAGATTCCGCCGTTATGATGCACCTCACCATGAAGGCGTTTTACCCGGGTAAACCACCATTCCCGCTCATGCACGTGGATACTACCTGGAAGTTCAAGGAAATGATTGAATTCCGCGACCAGCGGGTAAAGGAACTTGGCTGGGATTTGATTGTCCATATCAATGAAGAAGGTGTTAAAGCCGGGGTAGGGCCGTTCACCCACGGCAGTGCCAAGCACACCGACATTATGAAAACCCAGGCGCTCAAGCAAGCGCTGAACAAATACGGCTTCGACGCGGCATTCGGAGGCGCACGCAGGGATGAAGAAAAATCCCGCGCTAAAGAGCGAGTATACTCATTCCGCGACAAAAACCATCGTTGGGACCCTAAAAACCAGCGTCCAGAACTGTGGAATATTTACAATGGCCGAGTAGATAAAGGCGAAAGCATCCGTGTATTCCCGCTCTCCAACTGGACCGAGCTGGATATCTGGCAATACATCCACTTGGAAGGCATTCCCATCGTCCCACTCTATTTCGCCGATAAGCGACCAGTAGTCGAAAAAGATGGTGTGCTGATCATGGTGGACGACGACCGTATGCCCATCGGACCAGAAGACAAGGTGGAAGAAAAAATGGTCCGCTTCCGTACGCTGGGATGCTATCCGCTGACCGGAGCAGTAGAGTCACAAGCAACCACACTGCCCGAAATTATCCAGGAAATGTTGCTCACCAAAACTTCCGAGCGACAGGGCAGGGTCATCGATAACGACAGCGCCGGATCGATGGAAAAGAAAAAGCAGGAAGGCTACTTCTAAATCAACTTTAAAAGTCACAGCAATACCTGCCCGAACATAGTCGGGCAGGTTGCGTTTTAGGGGATAGAAAAACCCCACGCAATGCGAGGAAATTATGTCACATCAGTCCAGTTTAATTGCCGAAGATATCGACGCTTACCTTAAGCAGCATGAAGATAAAGAGCTTCTGCGCTTCTTAACCTGTGGTTCGGTTGATGATGGTAAGTCCACATTAATCGGACGCTTGCTGCACGATTCAAAAATGATCTTTGAGGATCAACTGGCAGCGATAGAAAAAGATTCAACTAAGCACGGAACAACCGGTAACAAAATTGACCTGGCGTTGTTGGTGGACGGCCTGCAGGCTGAAAGAGAGCAGGGTATTACCATCGATGTAGCCTACCGTTACTTCTCCACCGAAAAGCGCAAGTTCATTATTGCAGATACGCCCGGCCACGAGCAGTACACGCGCAATATGGTCACCGGGGCCTCAACGTGCGACCTGGCCATCATTCTGATCGACGCCCGTTATGGTGTGCAAACACAGACCCGTCGCCACAGCTATATCGCTTCACTGCTTGGTATCAAGCACATTGTATGTGCCATTAATAAAATGGACCTGCTCGATTTCGATCAAGCCAAGTTCGAATCTATCAAAGCTGATTACGCCCAGCTTGCGGAAAAACTTGGCATGAGTGACGTCAACTATGTACCCATATCTGCGTTGGATGGGGATAATGTGGTTGACCGTAGCACTCGTTGCGATTGGTATATCGGTCAAACGCTAATGGAAATACTGGAAAGCGCACCCATAGCGGAGGATCGCAACCTTTCCGATTTTCGCTTTCCTGTGCAATATGTTAATCGCCCGAACCTGAATTTCCGTGGATTCTGTGGAACTGTTGCCAGTGGTGTTATCGCCAAGGGTGACGAAGTCAAAGTCTTACCTAGCGGTAAAACAAGTACCGTGAAGGCCATTATTACGGCAGGCGGTGAAATTGATGAGGCTTTTGTGGATCAATCCGTCGCCCTTACCCTTGATGATGAAATCGACATCAGCCGTGGCGACATGATTGTAAAAGCTGCAGATCCGGTAAGTGACGTAAATGCCATTAATGCTCATCTAGTGTGGATGAGTGAGAGCACACTCGAAACCAGTAAGGAATACCTGTTTAAATTTGCAGGTAAAACAGTCTCTGGCCATGTCAATGCTATTGAGCACCGTATAGACGTAAACACACAGCAAACCCAAGCTTCTGATGCATTGGCACTCAATGATATAGCCTTGGTAAACATAGAGCTCAGTCAGCGCGTGGTGGTAGATCCCTACGAGCAAAACCGTGCAACGGGTTCATTTATTGTGATTGATCGGCTGACCAACGTCACCATTGGTGCCGGTATGGTGGTATCCGCTGCAGAGCGTGAAAGCCGAGCTGATAATCCGGCTTATAGCCAATTTGAAATCGAGCTTAACGCGTTAGTTCGCAAGCACTTCCCACATTGGGGTGCTAAAAACATTGCCAAAGGCCAATAAAGGTTAACGTCTGTAATGTCCCGGGTCGCGTTGTTTGTTGGAGCAGTGCTTTCCAAGGTGCCAGAAGGCATGAAGGATGTGCTGCGCGCGAGCGCCCGAACCCGGGCGCTATACCTCCGATGTATGGGAGTACTGGGCGTTTTTCCTGGTGTGCCAACTCAGGCAGAAACAGCGGGTCTTTATGCTCGCCAGCTTCAGCGTCGAAGTGAAATGTTCGCACGATTGGGAGACAAGCAGGCGTCCGCTAAGATTGCTGTGGTGATTATTGATCGACCCGAAGATCAAGATTTTACTCGAAGTACTCTTGCGTCGATCGGTGAACAGTCACGTCAACCTGATGCTGTAGTTGTCTGGCGCCAAGGAGACCAAGAACAAAAGGTTACGCCTGAAATAAGTGAAACAAACGCATTCTCGCTGGTATGTGGCGACGCCAAGGCGCTGGCAGCCACACTATCAAATGTCGTTGGTGATGATTGCGGCGGCTTTTTCATCAATGCTGGAGATCAACTGAAATCAGACTCCGTCGAAATGCTGGCGCGTTTGGCCAAGGACGATTTGTCTTGCATCTTTTATGTGGACACAGACTCAACAGGTGAGGCTGGCGAATTAACCCCAAAATACTATCCCGCCTGGAACCCAGATTTGCAGCTCAGCACTGCATACGTACGTACCGGCCTGTGGTTGCCCGCCACTGAATTGCAAAGCCACCTGCTTGATGTGACCGAAGGCCCGGAAGCAATCGCGTTACTGCTCATTCGCACTTATCTGCAAGATCGATATAAAGTAATCCGCCACCTGCCATTAGTACTTGTAGCGCAACCTGAAACTGTTAGCTTTGGATTGGATCGGTTTAATGAAGGCGTGGATCGTGCATTGGTAAGTGCGGGTAAAGCGGAGCTGGCAGAGCAGGGCAATCGCTTGATCGTTCATTGGAATGTTTCGCCTGAACCGTTAGTCAGCATTGTAATTCCTACGCGCAATGCAAAAGATTTGGTGCAAACCTGCATTGATTCCATTGTTACTAAAACCACTTACCCCAACTATGAAATCATATTGGTAAGCAATAATACCGACGATCCAGCGTGTGCTGAGTATTTCTCTGCCCTGGCAGAGCGCGGCACTTTGAAGCTTCTGCATTACAACAAACCATTCAACTATTCTGCTATCAATAATTTTGCAGTTAGTCACGTGAAAGGCAGTGTGCTCGCATTTCTGAATAATGACATAGAAGTAATTTCACCCGATTGGCTGACCTTTATGGTAGGTCATGCTCTGCGGTCTGACATAGGTGGTGTCGGTGCTAAACTTCTGTACCCTGACAACCGGGTTCAACATGCTGGTGTTGTGATGGGCTATGGTGGCGGCGCCGGACATGCGCACAAGTACTATCCCCGGGATCATCAGGGTTACCTACAGAGATTAGCTGCGACCAATAACTACTCTGCGGTCACGGCAGCCTGTATGCTCATTGAGCGCAACAAATTTGAGGCGATAGGTGGTTTCAACGAGCAAAACCTTGCGGTGGCGTTCAATGATGTTGACCTATGCCTGCGACTCACCCAGGCAGGCCTGAGAAACGTTTATTGTGCGGAAGCCGTGCTGTACCACCACGAATCCATCAGCCGGGGTGCGGAAGATACCGCGGAAAAACAGCGCAGGTTCCAAGGCGAAGTAGACTTTCTTAAAACGCAATGGCAATGCATTATCCAAGCAGACCCGGCTTATCATCCAGCATTGACTCTGATGAACGAGGGTTTCGGCCTTGGTGAGCCCGAAGCGATCAACTTCAATTCGCTAGTGAGGCTGCGCTAGATGCAGATTTCACACGCCATATCACACATAACCCCTAGCGCTCCGATGTCTAGTAAGTCGGGGGCCAGCCTGCTGAGCCAGAAAGCTCTGCCTGATCAAGTACGTGCCGTTTGTATCATGGCAGTTTATGCGGGTGATACGCCTATTCAAGTAAACCGCGCGATTGTCAGTATTCTGCGGCAGTCCTCTTCGGCCTGCCTGTTTATTATAGTTATTGACGGTTCCGTTTCGGATGAGATCAATGCGGTATTGAAAGCATGCGATCAATCGGAAGCCAGCGTAATCCTGATTCAGCAGCATGAAAATCGGGGCCTGGCCCACAGTCTGAATCTGGCGATTGACTGGGCCGAGCAGTTTTCGCCTGACTTTTACTTTCGTATGGACGCTGATGATGAAGCGCTGCCGGAGCGATTTAGCCGGCAGCTGGCTTTTTTCAAGGAATCGCCCAATGTCGATGTACTGGGCACTGGCATGATTGAATTGGACGGCAATGGTAAGCAGATTGTCCGCATCCCTCCAACGGCCGGCGATGAAATTGTGGGTGCATTAGCGAGACGATCCCATCTTTACCACCCTACAGTCGCATTTCGCGGCCGGATATTCAGACGTGGTTTCCGCTACCCAACAGCCTTTTCCTATGTTGAAGACCTGAGATTCTGGGCTGAGCTGGCAAAGGCAGGCTTCCGGTTTGCCAACCTACCTGAGGCTCTGCTTAAGTTTACCGTCAATAAGGACTTCTACCGCCGAAGGGGATTACAGCGTAACTTCGCAGAGCTTCAGGCCCGGCTCTATGTGATGAGGGAGTTGACGCAATACAGCACGTTTAACCTGCTTTATGCGCTAGCTGTATTTGCTGTCCGACTTATGCCCGCATGGCTACTGAGGTCTGCCTACTCCTTTGACCGGCAAAAGGGTGGGGGGAGATAATCATGGTTTACGCCGTGGTGGTGCTCTACAACCCGGAATTGACTCTGGCCTTGAGACTTTTAAGGACATTACTCGATCAGGTATCCAAGGTTGTGGTAATAGACAATTCACCGGAAAGTCACGCGCACGATTTTGAGCTTGATTGTGTTGAGTACATCTTCCCAGGGAAAAATACCGGCATTGCCTCTGCTCACAACGTCGGGTTAAAAATGGCCTTGAAAGAAGGGGCGCAATACTGTGCGCTATTTGATCAGGATAGCCAGATTGAATCGGACATGATCGCCCTGCTGGCTGATGATATGCGCCAACTGACAGAGCAGGGCAGAAAGATTGCTGCGGTCGGACCCGTAGTTATAAGCGCCCGTAATGGACGTAGAGATCAGGCCCTGATAGCCAAACCTAGAAATGCAAATGAAGGGTTTGTCTCCCAGCTCATCGCCTCAGGCATGTTGATTAATACCGCTGCCCTCGATGACGTTGGCATTATGGATGAATCGTTGTTTATCGACGCTGTAGACCATGAATGGTGCTGGCGGGCCCGGGCCAAGAGCTATGCTTTGTTTCAAAGCCCTGGTGTCGTTATGCTTCACCATCAAGGAGAAGCTGATAAGCAACTGCTTGGTTTTCGCTACCGGGTGAGCGCACCCTTCAGGCTTTACTACCAATTTCGTAACGTACTGTTGTTGTGTCGCAGGTCTTATGTGCCTTTGTATTGGAAGCTACGCAATCTAGCGCTAATGCTTCCCAAGCTTTTGGTCAATGCAGCGAGGCGTGGAGATGGCGTACAGCGCTTTCGGTGGGGCCTCAAAGGTATATGGCATGGTCTTTTAAACCAATCTGGTTGCGGCCACGCTTTTTCGAAATAGCAGTTAACAAGTTACGAAACTTTGAAATTATGAGCGAGAAATATATGAACATAGCTTACGCGTTAAGGTCCTTGGTGGTAATTGCATCATTTGTAACTCTCGCCGGCTGCGATAGCAAACCAATGACGATTGAAGAGCAATTTGAAGGCAGCTATCGCGTTATGTTCGACGATAACTTTTCAGAGCTTACAACAAATGATCAGGCAAAAATGGGGATTTCCGATGACGGTACTCTGGAAATTGAAGCAACGGACAGGGATCCCATGTTGGTCTTCCCTGTCTTGCCAATCGAATCTGGTGGCAAGTATGTCGTTAAAGTAGAAGTCTGGTCCGAATTTGATGGGATGGCACAGCTGTTCTATTCCAAAGACGGTGGGGCAGAGGGAGCACGCTTTTCAGAGGCTGCATCTATTCGTAAGCAGATTATGAAAGGTGATAATACGTTGTACTACTTATTGGACGATAATGATCTTGGTAAGTGGATTCGCTTTGATCCCAACAATAGGCCGGGACGGCTTGTGATCCAGCGTTTTACTGTTAAGCGAATTTGATAATCTGCCAGTGTTATCGCTAGTGATCTAAATCAAACCATGACTAATTCCATGAAAAACAAAAGCCTATCAATGTTCGTAAGACTGAAGCGGTTTTTGTCCTTAGTAGATACTCAGGCAAAAATGTCGTTACGGGCGAATGCCTCACGCACCTACCTAAATTACATGTGGTGGATACTAGAGCCACTGTTATTCGTTGGCATGTTCTATTTGGTTTTCGAATTATTTCTTCTCCGCGGAAAGCCGGGGTTCTTCTATTTTCTAATTGTTGGCTATGTGCCCTATATGTGGGTGAGTAAAGGTCTTAGTCAAGCATCTGGGAGTGTAGCCAGTAATAAAGGACTGATAAGTCAAACAAGTCTTTCTATGTTGTTGTTTCCGTATATTGCATTTTTGGAAAGCTTTTACAAACAGCTGGTTGTTTTTTTTGTACTGATTGCATTTTTGTTTGTTGTAGGAGTGACAAATTTTAGCTCAGCATGGTGGTGGTTGCCTGTGGTGGTGGCAGTCAATCTTCTATTTGTCGTGGTTATTTCTCTCCCATTTGCATGGGCTTGCGCAGTAGTGCCTGATGTAAAGATGGTTGTAGGTATGGTGACCATGTTTCTAATGTTTACATCTGGCGTCTTTTTTGATGTTCGCGAAATTGCCAACCCTGAAATTCAGGTGTTCGTATTCTCATATCAGCCACTAGCCTTCATCTTAGATTCTTACAGACAGATACTACTTCTAGGTGTAGCTCCCAATGTGATGCATTTAGGAATTTTGGCTGGTACTTTTGTGGCTATGATTGCTTTTTTACATTTTGTATTTCATGTGACGCAGCACTATTTGGCAGAAAAGGTACTGAATTCATGAGTGAATGTTATCCGCAACCGTTAATCATGGCGAAAAATATCGGGCTAAAATATTCTTCGTTCGGTCTATTTAATAGGTTTTACCATCATGCTATCAAAGATTTAAGCTTCGAGGTATATGCGGGCGAAACATTTGGCATTATGGGTAGAAACGGATGCGGAAAGAGTTCAGTTCTTCGCCTCTTGGCTGGGATAATTAAGCCAACTAGCGGTAATGTTCTAATGGCCCAGCCTTTAACTTCAGCACTATTGACCTTAGGGTTAGGGTTTAATCCGCAGTTATCCGGCCGTAATAATGCAATGCTAAGTTGTATGCTTCAAGGCGCGAGCAAGGATTACGCCAGAAGCCTTCTTGATGATATTAAAAACTTCTCGGAGTTAGGCGCGTTCTTTGAACGCCCTGTTAAAACTTACTCTGCTGGCATGCGTTCGAGGCTTGGGTTTTCAACAGCACTCACATTGAAAGTGGATTTACTTCTAATAGATGAAACTCTTAGTGTTGGCGATGCGTCGTTCAATCAAAAGGCTGAGGCCGCACTTTTGGATAGGGTTCAGGGTTCGCAAACAGTGATATTTGTGAGTCACAATGCGGCACAAGTATCTCGCATTTGTAGCCGCGCGATGTGGCTTGAAGGTGGATGTCTAAAGGAATCTGGTGATGTTTCTGTTGTCGCTGATGCATATAAGAATTTTATGGCCCGTCTAAATACGGTTGGTCCCGTGTAATCCATTTTTCCATTAGTTAGCGATATCACCAAGTAGTCGAAACCTGTTTCCGGGGTGGGGAAGGACAATGAAACTAATTATAAGCGTTGCTAGTGTGCCAGCTTGGAAAGATTGGGTTTGTGCCATCAACATAAATACTATCGATAGTATTGACGTTGTTGAATTTCCGCCCAAAACTGACATGCTAGTTGAAGATCCAATAGATGTATTCAGTTTAGATTCGCGTCTAGATGAGCTGAATGTTTTTGATGAGGTGTTTGTTTTTTATCAAACTGCCGAATATTTTATTGTGAACACATTGAAATCCGGTTCAGATATAGAGAAAGCATCAAGGTTGTGGTCCAAAGAGATCAAGCAATTGCTGGATATTCAACGTTTGCAACGCCACAGGATTAAACTTGTTGATATACATTCTCCATATGAAGATTTAGAAAAAACCAGAAGTATTTTGGTTAACCAAGGTTTGAAAATTAGTGGAGCAGAGTTTTTAAAGAAAGGCAATTCTTACGAGCTGTTGCTGGCAAGCCAGTACGTTTCGCAGTGCCAGTACATAAGTGACATGTCATCCATGGTTTATGCTTGCAGTATTCCTGTTAGGGATGATATGGGTTATAGCTTTAACATTTCTGCTTTATTTGACAATCTAAGATTGAAGTCTCAGAAGGTTATCCTGCTCGAGGAGCAGATTTCCTGTTTGCAAAAAGAAGCCGAACGCCATTTTTTTCAGAGTAAGAGACAGGCTGAAACTTGGAGGAGGAATCATGAAGCTTTTAAGCTGGTCGATGAGCGTTGGGTCAAGAGGCTTGAAAATAAAGAAAACGAGATCTGTAAGTTGGATGCAAAACTAAAAGAAAGTTACTCGTACAAGCGACAGCTAACTAAGGTTGAGTCAGAAAAAGCTATCCTATTGGAACAGCTACAATTAGTGCAGGAGGAGCTAGAGTCTTACTTCATCAGGTTTAATTCTTTGGAACAACAAAGAGATAGGCTCCATTTGCTTAAAGAAGCTAATGATTCAAAAAATCTACGACATGAAATTAAGCAGCTAAAGTCAAAGTTGGCTGCTACGGCTTTTCAGCTTTCTATGCAAAGCAAAGAGATGGATTCAGTTAAAAGCTCCTTTGTATGGAAAGGCTTTGCGCCAATTCGCATGGTGAAAAAGGCGCTAAGAGGAGATGGTTATGAAAATATTCTTAGTGATTGCGCTCTGCTACTTACCTCTGAGTACTTTGATGTTCAGTGGTACCTGGAAGCTTACAAGGATGTGGCCGAAGCAGGAATAAACCCCGCCGAACACTATATTAAGTATGGCGCTTCCGAAGGGCGATATCCCAGTCTAAAGTTCGATGGTAATTGGTACTTGAGTCATTATCCAGATGTCGCGAACTCAGGTATGAACCCACTTATACATTTTATAAAGTTTGGTCAGGCTGAGGGTCGACAGCCCTCGTTGCTACGATTGCCTAGATCATAAGGCGGGATATCTAACACTATAGAAAAGAGCAGTCAAACTAGAGTTCTGTTGCCGTTGAGTTATATTTAGCCTGTAATGCAAATTTGATGCTCTAAGATAGCTACCAGTAACAATGTGTATTTCGTTTGGGAGGGAACAATGACCCGGAAAGTTAATTTGGTTCTTTGGATAGGTTCTGGATCCGTAACACGAGACGATGTATGCATCGAAGCTTCAGAGTCAATTTTACTTGTTGACTCGAATGAGGCTTTTTGTAATACGCTCACCAAACGATTCGGAAACGAGGAGCGCGTAAAGGTTCTCCATGCATTAGTTGGTTTCGATGACAGAGAGTGTGATTGGTATGAATATAATTTGAGCCAACTTAGCAGCACATCACCTGCGACCAGTAAGTTATTACAGCTCTACCCAGGTTTAAAGCTAGTGCAAACGAAAAAAGTCTCTGCGTTGCCGATTAGGCGTTTGCTGGAGATTGAGGGTATAGGTAGTGGAAATAACAGGCTAGTTTTAGATTTTATTTCTGGAAGTTGTGAAGTATTGGAGTCTTTGTTCGACGCACCAAAAGTTAGGTTCTCCGAGATCTATGTGCTTAGTGCGCGCAGCAATGTTTACGAGACGATGCAAACCGGAGAAGAACTAGAAGGCTTAATGATGAGGAACGGTTACGAACTTATCGGTTGCATCAGCAAAGATCCAGATTTTCCTCTCTATAAGTTTAAGTCGAGCGCACTTTGGACTCGATTGCAGAATGCCGAGGAACGATACAGTACTTTCTTAACGGAAGCTCAGTTAAAATCCAATGAGTATGAAAAGGAAATAGATTACTTAAGGTTGACAATTTCTAATCTTTCAGAAGAAAAAAAAGATTATGAAAAAAAACTAGAAAGGACAACATCAGATTTAGAGAAGTCCAGAACTGTCACCAGAAGCGAAATGGAAAGACTAGAAAGCGAAGCTAAAAATGCGCGGGATGCTGCGGAAGAATTTCAGGCTAAGTGTAAAGAGCTGGCGAAGGAGCTTGAAAACAAGGTAAGTCTGTTGAGCGAGCATTCAAAATGGAACTCAGGGTTAAAGTCTGAAATTAAATCACTTAACGAAAAGTTAAGTAAATCACAAGCAAATTCCGAATTGCTCGAGTCTAGACTTGAGGAAGTAAATGCTAAAGTCGAGGAAAAAAACTATCGGAACAGCAAGCTTGAGCTTGAAATAGCAAGTTTAGAAGGGCAAGTTGACTTTATCAAAGATTTAATAATTCGCGAAAAGGTTTTTTAATCATGCCTGAAGGTGAATTTTTCCAAGAATTGGCTTCCATTGTGGATGCTGAAGAGAACGTCCTGAGTCAAGCGAAAGCCTATTGGCTGTTTGGTAAATGGGAAGAGCTCGTCAAAATGTCCGCATTAGATTTGCTAGGCTGTCAGGACGGTGCGGCGATTAGTGTATTGATAGGTTCCGCTTACTTTCATTTGTTGGACTGTAATAACGGTCAGCGCTACTTTCGTCAGGGGCTAGCGTTAAACGCAAATAAAACAATGGTGGCTAGAATACTGGTCTCAGGATTGTATAACTCATTGGGTCGAATTTCAGCACTGAGGGAGGATCGAGACTCTTCTAAAGACTACTTTAAATTGGCAGTTGACGTTGGTATACGTAATGCTGAGCTGGTCTCCCATTCTAGGGCTGTAAGTGAGCTGTCTGCACTTGGGCTTCTACCGCAAGCATCAGAATTAGTAGCCGGTAAGTTGAAGGAGGTAAAAAGAGGTGATCAAAAATCTAAAGACCTTCAAGCTCATCTCTTAGTGCTTGAAAGTGAGATATCTCTGCTGAATCATGAACTTAGTTTAAGTTATACGAAAGGACAGTTATACAACACGGATTCTAACGAAAGTTCTTCGATCTATAGCTTAGGATCTGATGAGTGCATTCGTGATTTGCAGAAAAAGTCGCCGTCTCAACTTGGGCAAGACCTATGGGTATTGGAGAGAACAAACTATAAGCGCAATGGCTATTTTGTAGAGTTTGGCGCAACTGACGGTGTACTGCTAAGCAATACATTCTTGCTCGAAAAGGAGTTCTCTTGGTCGGGACTTTGCTCCGAACCAAATCCAAAGTTTTTCAGCAAGTTAAAATCTAACCGAAACTGTGAAGTATCCGACGCCTGCATAAGCGCAACTACCGGCGAGTTGGTCGAGTTTGTGTTTGCGGATGAGTTTGGCGGATTCAGTAAGTATGCTAGCCAGGACGGGCACTCGGATAAAAGGTCTGCTTACCAAAAAGTCAATGGTCTAGTAGAGATTGAGACCATTAGTTTAAATGATTGGCTGGTAGAGCATAATGCTCCAAAAAACATAGATTATATGAGTGTCGACACAGAAGGGAGCGAGTATGAAATACTCTCTAGTTTTCCTTTTGAAGAATGGAACATTCAATTGATCACCGTCGAGCACAACTTTACTCCGCGGAGAGATGATATTTTCAAATTGTTAACTACTCATGGCTATAAAAGAGTAGAGGCGAAGTTTGATGATTGGTATTACAAGAGTTGATCATATTTTAAGTTGAGCTTATAAAATTCAGAATTATACGGTATGACGAAATGTTTTGTGGGTTTGAAAATGACTAATAGTGGTATAAGAATCGTTGGTGTCGACCATAGCTGGCAGTACCCAGCCATTACTGAGTACCACGCATTTAAGAAAGTTCGCGAACTTTGTCCTGCTCGCAATGGAGTAGTTTACTTCGCGTTTCCATGGGCTACCTTGATCGATCGAATAGATAAAGGGGCTAAGGATAAAGACGAGCTTTTAGAGGAGCTCTATTCTTTCAAGGAAGAACTTGCAAAGTTTGATGTTGTGATTTCTGTTTGCCAACATATTAGGATGCTAAAGCATCTATACCTGTTTAAAGATGTAGGTATAACCACTGTATTTTGGAGTCACGCAACTATTTCATCTCTATCTCCTGCCGTAGACGAAGGCGTTGACATATTGCCATTTCCGCTGTATCCAACTCAGGTTGCGTATGAAACCCCTGCCTGGGAGGAAAAAAAGTATCTATTTTCCTTTGTCGGTGCGAGGGCAAATAAATGGTACTTGACGGAATCTAGAAATATTATTATCGATTGCCTGTCGGATTCTAAAGGCGGATTAGTTATAGGTCGTGATTCATGGCACTATAACAATGTTGTTTATAAAACCCAGATTAAAGGTGAAGAACAAACTAAAGAGGAGATTGAGCAGGAGAAAAATAGGAGTGAGGAATATTTACAGGTCATGCTAGATACTAAGTATGCATTGTGTCCTTCAGGAAGTGGGCCAAACTCTATTAGGCTTTGGGAGTGCGTAGAAATGGGGGTGGTGCCTGTTATACTTGCAGACGATTACAAAGTGCCAGGCGACATATCACTCTGGAAGTCAGCGGCATTTTTTATAGGTGAAGATAAGGCCAGCATTGAGCAGTTGCCTGAAACACTTGCAAAGTCTGATAGCAAGGACCTCTATGAAGACAAGCTAAATGCTTTGAGGCTCTTGAAGTTCAAATATGGTCGATCTTCATTTATTACAGATATAATTTCTTTCGTCCTGGAAATTCCTGCACCATTGGGCGATTCTGCCTACGCACTTCTGGCATCTAAAGTGACCGGTAGAAGCGCTGCAGATCTTCATTTTATGCTAATCAGCTTAGTCTCTTACTACTTTAATCATAGTCAGCCTATTGAACAGGGTTTGGGTGTTTTAACGCGCATGGGCTTCTCGCTTCCCGACGGAGTTTACGACTTAGAAACCTTGACGAATTATTTAAAGAGCAATGAGAACTCTGAGGTATTGTCGTGAAAAAAGTTTATTTGATCGGAAAGCATTCAGTAAGGACCCCCTTCTTCTATAAATGTTACCTGCCGCATTTTGCGAACTATGGATATGAGGTTGTCTCGAATGCCTCTTCTGTCGACTATTTAGTGCTAGGATTTAAAACTGATTTCTATTCTTGCGCTGACAAAATCTCTCAAGTTTTAGATGATAACCCAAATGCGAAAATTGTTGTTTTAAGTGAGGAGCCACTTTGGGATTCATTGTGGTCAGATGGTTTCAGTAGTTCTACATGGAACATTACTATTTCTGGAAAAGAGTTTCATTATTACAACATAAACCACTTCACTAGCGACGCTTTTGAATATATTAATATCCCATATTTTATTACTACTGAGGATAAATATTTTCTTCAGTATTGTATGGCATTTAGAAGGAACGCAGCATTAAAGGAGCGTGAAATTATTGAGTCCTGGTCACGCGCAACATCGGTTTTTGCGTCGATTGCAGAAAAAAGATTGGATGATAAATATAACAAGTCATTTCCTGAATTAAATTGCTTTGCGCAAAGTGTTTATAGGTCTAAATTGTCCGAAAAGCTATTTAACCGTAGTGGATTTTTTATTCAGGGTAAAGGTTGGCACTCCGATTTGCCAAGGCAGAAGCTGCATGATTGGCACGCAGATAAGCTGCAAAAACTTACGGGAAATGTAAGGTACGTTAGCGCCATAGAAAATACTGCTGCACCGTTCTATTGTACTGAAAAGCTATTCGACGCCTATGCAGTTCTAGGTGTACCTGTTGTGACAGAAAAACAATTTGAATTGTCGTTGGTCGATATAAGTCGTGACTCCATGCTAATTACATCTGGTGTAGATGTCGATACGGATATCTCTCGTATAAATCGGAAAGTAGAGGACTCAGTATCAGCGCTAAGCTACAAAAATCAAATAGAAAAGTATTCGGACTACTTTTCTAAAGTCGAAAACCTACATGTCGCTAGAGATTATTTTGCAAAACGCTTTTCAAGTGCTATATCAGAACTCTAAATAGGAATAATTATGAATAGTAAGCAAGCCTTGCAGGTGGCATTTAAGAATCGAGCAAAAAGATGGGTCCCTGTGGTTGAAAAGGAAAAAAACAATCCATTAGTCGCAATGAATCGATTTAAAACAGGCGAATATTTTTTTGTTGATTCCAGTCCTAGCTTTAAAATTGGGAGTGATAGTTCTGTCTATACTGTAGGTTCTTGCTTTGCAAGAAACGTAGAAAGATCTTTATTGGAGTGCGGCGTCGATCTAATAGGGCAAGATTTCTCAATTGATTCCAATTATCTACTAGAGTCGGTTGGCTTTATGGGTAATCAAGTGAATAACCGTTCTGCGCTTAACAAATACAGTACATTTTCAATCTGCGAAGAGTTTGAGCGCGTACTCCTACACAAAGAAGTCCTAGATTCTGGCTTTATTAGGATATCTGAGGATGGATGGATCGACCCTCAGTTGGCAAGCGTTCTAAGGCCCTTGCCATTCTCTGAACTGCTAAAGGTTCGACAATCTGTTGACTCATTAGTTGGAGAAGTAGTTAAGGCCGATGTTATATTTATAACGTTAGGGCTAAACGAAGTTTGGTTTGATAATCATACTAAAACCTATCTTAACTCGAGCCCACCACCTAGCTTGCTCCGTTCAGATGACTCAAGATTTACGTTCGCCGCACCGGACATTATAGAAGTGTACGAAAAACTTTCGAGCACTGTGGATCTTATATCAAGAATGTCTGAAAAAGACCCGAAATTCGTGGTTACTGTCAGCCCCGTTCCTATGTCGACCACCTGGACTTCTAGTGATGTCGTTGTGGCGAACACGATATCGAAATCATCCCTCCGTGTCTGTGCGGAAAAGCTAACTAATGATTTTGGTAACGTAGATTACTTTCCAAGTTTTGAAATGGTTTTGAACTCACCCAGAGCATTAGCGTGGGGAGATGACGAGCTACATGTTCGACCGCAGATGGTAGATTTTGTAATAGGAAATTTCGTTGAGCGATATGTTGACCAGTAAAAAGAGAAAAGTGCTTATTTATGGCTTCAGTGTAACTGCAGAAAGTCCCGGCTATGTTGGTCCGCTAATTAAGTTGCTATCCGATTTTGATTTGGTCAAGGTTGGAAATGGCGGAATTCAGCCACACCACGCACTATTTTACATAGTAGACGAGATCAAGAAGCATGCTCCCGATGAGTTAATTCTCGAATTCTCAACTGCTGCGTTTAGAAGTTTCTACGATAAAAACGAGTATAAGAAAATACTATTCTTTATTTGTAGCGCAGCAATCAAGCTTGGTGTTCGGCCGCATATTCTCGACCTTCCTAGGTCGGATGTTTCCTACGACAACGATTGGGTGCTGAATTTTCATAGATGTTTATCGCAACAATATGGTATCGGCTGGGTAGACGTTTGCACTGAGTCTTTCCGTAGTGGAGCTATCTCTGGATACTTAAGAGATGGTATCCATACTAATGAATTGGGGGCCAATTATTATTCAAGTGTGCTTTCTGAATATTTTTTAGATTCTATCGCGACGAATGCTTCAAGCCTGCCAGTTTCGCCAATCTCCAACTTTGGTGCCGATATGCTGGACTGTGCTCGCGCAGTTTCTTTGGCCAGTTTGGCTGAGAATTCTAGTTTAGAGTATTTTGAGCGATCAGGATTTGAAGGAACGTTTTTGCCAATAGATGTGGGCCAGGAAATTCGCGTGTCATTCTCAGAGACCCTGAACGTCAAGGGAGTGTCATTCTTGATGGGCCCTCTCACATCATCATTTCATCTGGATTTTGGTGGATGCACAAGATCAGTGAACGCTTACGATAGGTTTTGTTACTATACACGTTTTAGTGTTCAATGCTTCGATAATCTAAGTGCAGCAAGTGTCATAATTCGTTCAGATGAAAATCGATCCGATGTAGTGCTACTGAAGGGGGTTGAAGAATCTCCTGTAAAAAATTATCTCGGGGACATTTTGGTTCTATCCAATCAATATGATGAGATTAAACTACCCAATGATTACTTGGCCGCTTAATAGCGAATCGTTTAAGTTTGCAAACGTTATTTAGGCGTCTGTTAGACATGAATAGGAAGGTAAAAAATTGAAAAAAGCATTAATTACGGGTGTGACTGGTCAAGATGGATCATATCTAGCGGAATTTCTATTAGACAAAGGATATGAAGTGCATGGAATTAAGCGTCGAGCTTCACTCTTTAATACGCAGCGTGTCGATCACATCTATGAGGATCCTCATGTCGATAATCAGCATTTTATCTTGCACTATGGCGATTTGACTGATACCTCTAATTTGGTACGGATTATCCAGCAAATTCAGCCTGATGAAATATACAATCTTGGTGCACAAAGCCACGTTGCGGTCAGCTTTGAAGCACCTGAGTATACTGCTGATGTAGATGCCATGGGTACTCTTCGCATTCTAGAGGCAATTCGTATTTTAGGCCTTGAAAAGAAAACCCGTTTCTATCAAGCGTCTACGTCAGAACTCTACGGATTGGTACAAGAAACGCCACAGAAAGAGACCACCCCGTTCTATCCTCGCTCACCTTATGCAGTAGCAAAAATGTATGCCTACTGGATTACTGTAAACTACAGAGAAGCTTACGGTATGTACGCGTGCAATGGCATTCTGTTCAATCATGAGAGTCCACGTAGAGGCGAGACATTTGTTACTAGAAAGATTACTCGTGGCCTTGCGAATATAGCCCAGGGTTTAGAGGCATGTTTGTATATGGGTAATATGGATGCACTCCGCGACTGGGGTCATGCAAAAGACTACGTTCGCATGCAGTGGATGATGCTACAGCAAGATCAGCCCGAAGATTTCGTTATTGCTACCGGTGTCCAGTATTCTGTTCGTGAATTTATTTCTTGGTCGGCCAAAGAATTGGGGGTAAGCCTTCGGTTCGAGGGTGAGGGCGTCGAAGAGGTTGCAATTGTAGCATCTATTGAGGGTGATAATGCTCCAGCGTTAGCGGTAGGTGACGTTGTTGTAAGAGTTGATCCGCGCTATTTCCGTCCGGCTGAGGTAGAAACTCTTCTTGGCGACCCTGCAAAGGCCAAGGAAAGGCTGGGCTGGGTACCAGAAATAACCACACAGCAAATGTGTGCTGAAATGGTTGCAGAAGATTTGAAAGCAGCTAAACGTCATGCGCTACTGAAACAGCATGGTTTTGAAGTGCCAGTTTCAGTTGAATAGATTTTGACCATATATCCCGGCCTGGCAAGGTCGGGGTTCTACATACGAGATTGATATGAAAAAGATTTATGTTGCCGGGCATAATGGTATGGTTGGTTCTGCCATCGCTCGCCAGCTTGGAAGGCGCACTGATTGCACTGTGATTACTAGATCTCGCAGTGAACTTGATTTAACCAATCAAGCTGCTGTTCTGGAGTTCTTTTCCAAAGAAGGTATTGACGAGGTCTATCTGGCTGCGGCAAAGGTGGGAGGTATTGTAGCAAATAATACATATCCTGCTGACTTCATTTACGAAAATATCATGATTGAGGCAAATATAATAAATGCCGCGCATAGGCACGATGTCCAGCGGCTTCTTTTTCTGGGGTCAAGCTGCATATACCCAAAGCTTGCCGAACAGCCAATGGCGGAGTCGGCGCTGCTGACTGGTAGACTCGAACCGACAAACGAACCCTATGCAATAGCAAAGATTGCAGGTATTAAACTCTGTGAAAGCTATAATCGTCAGTATGGAAGGGACTATCGTAGCGTCATGCCAACGAACTTGTATGGTCCCAATGACAATTTTCATCCGGATAACAGTCATGTGATTCCGGCACTTTTACTTCGTTTTCATGAAGCAAAATTAAATCATTCAGATGAAGTACTCGCTTGGGGTACAGGATCACCATTGCGTGAGTTCCTTCATGTAGATGATATGGCTGACGCAAGTGTGTTTGTAATGGATCTAGACCGAGAGCTCTACTGTAATAATACAGAGCCTATGTTAAGTCATATTAACGTCGGAACCGGCGTTGACTGCACTATAAAGCAGCTAACGGAAACCGTAGCGAAAGTCGTCGGTTTTGAGGGTGAAATACGTTGGGATACGACTAAGCCTGATGGCGCCCCGCGTAAATTGATGCAGGTTGAGCGATTGAACAAGCTCGGCTGGCGTTTCTCTATATCGCTAGAATCTGGCCTTAGAGATACCTACCAATGGTTTCTTGATCATCAGGAAAGTTTTAGAAAGTAGATGTAATGTTTTTAGATAAAGATACATTTTCTGTAGTAGTGGACAGCACCCCCTTGGTATCTATTGATTTTATAATTGAAGATGGGTTGGGGCGTGTGCTACTTGGACAACGAAAGAACCCGCCGGCTAAAGGTTTTTGGTTTGTTCCAGGGGGGAGAATTCAGAAAAATGAATCAATGAGTAATGCATTCTGCAGGCTTGCAAGGCAAGAGCTGGGCGTTGATTCTTCTTTGGCAGATTCGAGGTTTTTGGGTCCTTATGAACACTTTTATTCTGATAGCGTTTTTCGGAATCATATTTCGACGCATTATGTTGCCTTGGCCTATCGTGTAGATACAAAAATCCCCTATAAGCTGCCTGAAGATCAGCATAGTGCTTTTCGCTGGTTTGAAATAGATCAATTGCTTGAGAGTGCAAGCGTGCACCCGCACACCAAAGCCTATTTTATTAGTAAGGATTAATATGATTCTCCCCGTAATTTTGGCTGGTGGTACCGGCACTCGGCTTTGGCCCTTATCCCGTGATCTGATGCCCAAGCAGTATCTAAATCTGGATCGCAAGCAGACGATGCTTCAAGCCACAGTATCTCGATTGGAAAAGATCAACTCGCTACCTCCATTGGTGATTTGTAACGAGGAGCATCGATTTATTGCAGCCGAGCAACTAAGACAGATCGGCTCGTTAGACCACAATATTCTGCTTGAGCCGGCTGGTAAGAATACCGCACCGGCTATTGCCCTGGCTGCGTTTTCGGCGCTTGCAAAGGGTAATGATCCCCTAATGTTGGTTTTGGCAGCTGACCATGTGATTACTGATACCGTTGCATTTAAGAATGCAATTGAAAAAGCCGTAGAACTTGCTAGCGAAAATAAACTTGTCACTTTTGGAATAGTGCCTACAAATCCCGAAACTGGGTACGGATATATACGGCGTGGCGAACCTGTCAGAACGGGGTTTCATGTCGCTGAATTCGTTGAAAAACCAGATAGAGTTACCGCGCTAAAGTATCTGGAGAGTGGAGAGTTCTACTGGAACAGTGGCATGTTTATGTTTAGGGCCAGTCTCTTTCTTTCTGAGTTGAAGAAGCACAGGGCTGATATCTTTCATGCTTGTGAGCTTGCGATGGCAGATGTCGATCCGGATATGGATTTTGTTCGTGTTAATAAAGAAGCATTTATGACTTGCCCGGCAGAGTCTGTCGATTACGCTGTCATGGAAAAAACAAACGCTGCCGTCGTGCTACCGCAGGATATTGGATGGAACGATGTTGGGGCCTGGTCTTCACTATGGGAGATAAGTAAAAAGGACGCCAACTATAATGTGCACCATGGCGATGTACAAGATGTTGAGTGCACCGGTAACTTTGTTTATGCCGAGAATAGTCTTGTTGTTACTCTGGGTCTTCATGATTCGGTGGTGGTACAAACAAAAGATGCTGTATTGGTTGCAGCGAAAGATCAGGTGCAGAATGTTAAGAGCGTAGTTCAGAAGTTAAAGTCTTTAGGTCGTGATGAATATAGAGTGCATCGCGAAGTGTATCGCCCCTGGGGTAAGTATGACTCGATTGATCGAGGTCGACGTTATCAGGTTAAGAGAATTACAGTTAATCCAGGCGAAAAGTTATCAATTCAAATGCATCATCACCGTTCTGAACATTGGATAGTGGTTTCCGGAACCGCAAAGGTAACAATTGATAATCTTGAAAAGCTACTAAGCGAAAATCAATCGATATACATTCCTTTGGGGTCTGTCCACGCGCTTGAGAATCCCGGAAAAATTCCTCTAGAACTAATTGAGGTTCAGTCTGGTGCATATTTAGGCGAGGATGATATTGTTCGATTTTCTGACCGCTATGGCCGCACTCAAAGCTAAAAGTAGTCTGGTATGATTTTTGAGGTTTTATCATGCAGAGAGTATGCAACTGAGACGGAACTTCTTTCACTTGCAAAGTGTAGAGATTACTTACCATTTTCATTTTGTTACAGCTACATCTTTGTCCCTTGGAATGTTTTTCAACTCGGAACGGTAAAAGAGGTGCAGTTGGTTTCGGATGAAATGCGTGAATTGAAAAATACTATTGAAAAGCATTTTTGCACAATGACTGTGTGTGATGTTGACCGCATGGACAATTTGATTGTTGATCACTTAAAAAAGTTTGAGATTAGTGAGGTCTTCCACCCGTGCCTCGGGGGCGAAAATTTACGAAGTAATGCCATTGGCTTTGGGTTGCACCCATTTCCGCTTTCCCCAGACTGCTCGTCAGATTATGAGCGTAGAGCCCAGCTCTTGAAGATTTGGAGGTCAATAAATAGTTGTCTTAACGAAGAAATATCGGTACCTCAAGACGTTGTACTTCCTGGAAATAGGGCGATTTGGAGCCTTTACTCGGAAGCGCTTTCGAATGCCACAAATGACATTCAGTGCAGCCTTTATCGTAAGCAAATATCAATGCTTTACGGCGTTGACGTGCTTGTTACAGATATTTTGAGTGTTGCTTTGAGGGTTAGTGGTGAATTTGCTCGCCGAACTGCTCGCCTTCGTTTTATAGCAAACAAAGTGAATCTACAAAGAGGGCGTATTCCTGAGGATCTAAAAAGATTTTTTTTGGCAGAATGTATTTTAGCTTATTGTCAGATTGAATTGCCCTTTGATTCGTTGCTTAGGGAGATATATTCGGTCAGGCAAGCTCTACAGAAGATCTTTCCGGAAATGCCACAGCATATACGATTGTTGCTACAAGACTGCGTCAGCCAGGGTCTTATCAAAGCATGACTTATAAGCCTAGATGTTATCTATTTGGTGAGCACTCTTGCCGGACTCCATTTAGCTATCCGGCATATAGAGCGCTATTGTCAAGGTATTTTACATACTCGAATAGTAGTGCAAATGCTGATTTTTTTGTGTTGGGTAGCGATTCAGACATCATAAAAAACCCGAGGGAAATCGAAAATGCGTTGGACGTAAATCCAAACCTAAAATTGTTGGTTATTTCAGAGGAGCCTTATTGGGATTTGGTTAACAGTGTCAGCGGTAGCGATAAGACTACAACCATATATAATTTTAGAGTAAATAAAATTAATCACTCTACATCAAATTTGTTTAAGTTCAAAAAGTTACCATATTTTATAACCACAGAAGATCACTACTTTACTAGATTTAGCATTCTATTTGGAGCTCTTGCCAAATTGAAGGCAAACGAACTAAAGAATCTATGGCGTAATGCTGAATATAGGTATGCTTTCATGGCTGAAAAGCGATCTGATTCTAGGTATGACATATCTAACCGGCAGTTAGAGAGTGTCGGGCTTATGTATTATCGCACAAAAATTATGTCAGCATTTTCTGAAGGGAATAATTTGGTTAAAGGTAAAGGTTGGGCAAACCTTGAGCGGCGACAGAGCTTGCCCGATTGGCACCTAGATAAGTTGGCGAGATTAGACAGAAGATGTTTTGTGATATCTGGCTTGGAAAATACTCACCACAAGTACTACGTTTCAGAGAAGATATTTGATGCCTTCTCGTGCGGCGCTGTCCCAGTATATTACGCTTCAGATGAACATTTGGTTTGGAACATTGTTCCCGATCGTGATTCGGTCATTAATGTCTACGGTCTTAGTCCGGCTGATGCTGAGCGAAAAATTAAGAGTTTCTGCATAACAGCAAGTGTTCTGGAAGCATACCAGCAATCCATTCATAGCATGTGTGAAATTTTCAGCTGTCCTGAAAACCTGATTAGAGAAAGGTGCGAATTTGTTGAGAAATTGGTTGTTGAGATTATGGATCAATTGAATTGAGCTCTCTAATATTTATATTTTTTTGAAGCGCGAGAATTATGAAAAAATTGAAAATTGCCGTAGCAGGTACTGGCTACGTAGGACTGTCTAACGCATTGCTTATGTCTCAGCAGAACGATGTTTTCGCGCTAGATGTATGTAAGGATAGGGTTAAGATGCTATCGGAGAGGAGATCTCCAATTGATGATGGAGAAATTATATCTTTTTTGGAAAGGTCAGATCTAAGCTTTAGGTCTACGACGAATAAATTTGAAGCCTACTCCGATGCGGATTTTGTCGTCGTGGCTACGCCTACTGATTATGATCCAGAAACAAATTACTTCAATACTAGCAGTGTGGAATCAGTTATACAGGACGTCTTGAGTATTTGCCCAGCAACTACAATAGTAATTAAGTCAACTGTTCCAGTTGGTTTTACGAAAGATGCCAATCATAGATTTTGCGTCGATAATATTATTTTTTCTCCAGAATTTTTGCGAGAAGGAAAAGCTCTTTACGACAATCTTTACCCTTCAAGAATTGTTGTGGGTGAACGCTCGGAAAGAGCGAAGCAATTTGCATCTCTGTTAAAGCAAGGAGCTCACAAAAAAGATGTTCCTATGCTTTTCACAGACAGCACTGAGGCCGAAGCAATTAAACTGTTCTCCAATACCTATCTTGCAATGCGAGTGGCTTATTTTAATGAGCTCGATAGCTATGCAGAGAGCCACGATCTTGATTCCCGACAAATTATTGAGGGTGTTGGTCTGGATCCTCGTATCGGTAATCACTACAACAACCCGAGCTTTGGTTATGGTGGTTATTGTTTGCCAAAGGATACCAAGCAGCTTTTGGCAAATTATCGGGACGTGCCAAATAACATGATACAGGCGATTGTTGACGCAAACCGAACGCGAAAGGATTTTATTGCCGACGCGATCTTGAAGCGAAAGCCAAAAACAGTTGGGGTCTTCCGTCTGGTTATGAAAAGTGGATCTGATAACTTTCGGGCGTCTGCCATTCAAGGCATTATGAAGCGCATTAAAGCGAAAGGAGTTAATGTTGTAGTTTACGAGCCGGAGCTTCATGAAGAGGAGTTTTTCAACTCACGAGTAGTTACTGATCTTGAGGAATTCAAGCGGCAGTCTGATGTGATCGTAGCCAATCGTGCTTGTGAACTGCTTAAGGATGTAGTAGACAAAGTGTATACGCGAGATCTGTTTGGTAATGACTAGATTGGCTCTTCCAGCTCTTTCCTTGGCGGATTGGTCTGATCTGATTGTACGCTAATGGAAGGTTCGGCGCTCTAACTGTACAATGCGTCGAATCCTTAGTCCCTAAATCCAGGTTTTTGGATGGTTATGAAATTTTTAGTCACTGGTGGCGCCGGATTCATCGGGTCGGCGGTTATTCGACACCTGATTAATGAGTTTGGGCATACCGTAGTTAATGTCGACTGTTTAACTTATGCAGCCAACTTGGATGCCCTTGCAGGTGTTTCCAAATCCGATCGGTACACATTTGTTCAGGAAGATATCTGTAATGCCAAGGCGATGGCGGCAGTTTTTAGCGAACACCAGCCGGATATCGTACTCCACCTAGCCGCAGAGAGTCATGTAGATCGGTCTATTAACAATCCATCGAAGTTTATACATACCAATGTGCTAGGCACTTACACATTGCTGGAGGCTGCCAGGTGCTATTACCAGGTAGCGCCATTATCAAAACAGGCCAGATTTCGATTCTTGCATGTATCAACCGATGAGGTATTTGGTGATCTTGCAGACTCTAATACGCTATTCACTGAAGAGACGCCCTACGCGCCAAGTAGCCCCTATTCGGCAAGCAAAGCGGGTTCAGATCACTTGGTGCGTGCCTGGGGGCGGACGTTTGATCTTCCAATACTGGTTACCAACTGCTCAAATAATTATGGACCGTACCAGTTTGCCGAGAAATTAATGCCTTTGGTCATCTCGCGGGCTCTCGAGGGTAAGCCTTTACCCATCTATGGCGATGGCAAGCAAGTACGTGACTGGTTGTACGTAGAGGATCATGCCATGGCGTTGGTTTTAGTTGCCACTGAGGGCGTTGTCGGCGAAAGCTACAATGTGGGCGGCCACAATGAGATGACCAATATAGACGTCGTAAAGGAGATCTGTCGGCTACTTGAAGAGTTCGCGCCGGACAAACCTTGTGGTGTTGCACGCTATGAAGATTTAATTACCTATGTGACCGATCGGCCTGGTCATGATACGCGCTATGCCATAGATGCTGGTAAGATAGAGCGCGAGCTTGGATGGCGACCACAGGAAACCTTCTCAACGGGCTTACGCAAAACAGTGGCTTGGTATTGCGCGAACCGGGAGCACAAATAGTATGCGCAAAGGCATAGTGTTAGCTGGTGGTAACGGTACGCGGTTGCACCCCATCACGTTAGGCATTTCAAAGCAACAGTTGCCTATCTACGACAAGCCTATGATTTATTATCCAATCTCGGTGCTTATGTTGGCGGGTATCAGGGACATCTTGATCATATCTACCCCTGAAGACTTGCCTGCGTTTCGGAGGCTTCTAGGCACAGGCGAGGAGTTTGGTCTTAGTTTTAGCTATGCCGTTCAGGACTCTCCAGAAGGGCTGGCGCAGGCATTCCTAATCGGAGAGCAATTTATCGGCAATGATTCAGTTTGCCTGGTTCTCGGCGACAATATCTTCCATGGCCAACATTTTACCGGCCAGTTAAAGAAGGCTACTGCAGCCCAGGAAGGCGCGACGGTGTTTGGCTACTATGTCAAGAACCCGGAGCGCTTTGGCGTTGTAGAGATAGATGCGGAGGGCAGGGCGCTTTCTTTGGAGGAGAAACCCGTTCAGCCAAAGTCCCAGCTCGCGGTTACCGGCCTCTACTTTTATGATAATCAGGTGGTGGATATTGCGAAATCTGTTCAGCCTTCAGACCGTGGAGAGCTTGAAATAACCAGCGTAAACTTGGCCTATATGGAGAATTGTCGACTAAATGTAGAAATACTCGGTCGTGGTTTCGCATGGCTCGATACAGGAACTCATGACAGTCTGCTCGAGGCTAGCAGCTATGTTCAGACAATAGAGCATCGTCAGGGGCTAAAAATTGCCTGCCTGGAGGAAATTGCCTGGAACTCTGGTTGGATTTCAGCGGAGATGTTGCAGCGACGCGGCGAGTTTTTTGGAAAAACACAGTATGGGCAGTATTTGCTCGGCCTGCTTGGTCAGGTGTAGGTATCTGCGTCATGGAATTTGAATCACTAGCTATACCAGAGGTCGTAGTGATACGGCCCAAGGTCTATTCAGATGCGCGCGGTTTTT